>JAOQAK010000102.1 GCA_025963635.1 Ferruginibacter sp. | reverse complement strand
AAGCTAAATGGGAAGTTACATGAATCTTCCAGCAATTCTTTTTAGAACTTTTTTAATTCTACTCATTGACTAAATGACTTATTGACCTAATGACTTTTATTCCAAATACCTAATCCATCTCAACCATCGCTTTAATTACCCCGGTTTCCGGATTTAACCAACTGGCAAATTCATCCTTTACCTGGTCGAATAAGACTGTATGAGTGATATAAGTTGTGGGATTGACCAATCCCTTCTTCATGCTTTCAATCGCATGCTCAAAATCTTGTCTTGTGGCATTGCGGCTGCTCAATAATGTCGCTTCCCGTTTATGAAATTCGGGATGACTCAAAGAGATGTCTCCCTTTTGCAAACCTATTAAAACAAACCTTGCTCCATGTGCCATGTATTGAAAAGCATTGTTGATCGCTTGTAAACTTCCTGTTGCATCAATTACAACAACGGGCATATCGCCGTTTGTAATTTCCTGTAATTGTGCTGTTACGTCATTGGAAAGTGCATTGATAGTATGTTCAACCCGGAGCTTTTCTTTACAAAACTGCAACCGGGTGTCATTGATATCCAGTGCGATTACTTTACCTCCTGCAATGCGTGCAAACTCCATTGTACCTAGTCCAATAGGGCCGGCACCTATTACCAATACAAACTCACCCGCCTTTACATTAGCACGACGAATACCGTGTGCTCCTATTGCCAGCGGCTCAACCAATGCAAGTTCATTGAAGCTCAATCCTTCTCCATGTACCAGAGTGTGAGAAGGAACAGAGAGATACTCTGACATTCCTCCATTTACATGCACACCGCATACTTTTATGTGTGTACAGCAATTTGGTTTGCCATTGCGACATGCGATACAAGTGCCACAATTAAAATAAGGAATGAATGTAACAGCTTCTCCCTTTTGAAAGCCGGGTGCATTATCAAAGTCAACCAGTTCCCCGGCCAGCTCATGACCTAAAATTCTTGGATAACTAAAAAAAGGCTGGGTTCCTTCAAAAGCATGAAGGTCTGTACCACAGATACCTATCCGTTTAATTTTTATAATGGCATTACCAGAAGTCAGTGACGGTTTTTCACCTTGCGTATACTGAAATGCTCCCGGCGTAGTACAAACCAATGTTTTCATAAATCGTTTAAAAAACTAAAAATGCTGCTGCTATTATAAAGAGGTTACAAGGTATTGACAAAAGTTGTAGAAACCGAACGTGATGAAGAAAATGTGCGTTGTGCTAATAATTTAAGAAGGGGAATATTCATAAAAAAACCGGATTTAGATTGGATCATATATCTTAGAGGAGAATAACTTATTCATTGCGATATTTAACTCAAATCATTTTTTCTTGTCTTCATCACCGGTTAATGAATTGAAACGAACACTTACCCCTGCTATGCTGTGGGGTTTGGGAGTCGGTTATGTTATCTCGGGCATGTATTTCGGCTGGAACTTAGGATTGGAACAGGGTGGAACATTGGGTTTGGCCATTGCTACTTTTTTTATTATCATCATGTATGCAACCTTCACCTTCAGTTATACAGAGCTTGCTTGTGCCATCCCCAAAGCAGGTGGAGCATTTGATTATGCAAACCGTGCAATGGGAAAAGATATCGGTTTTATCGCCGGTATGGCACAAAATATAGAATTCATCTTTGCACCGCCCGCCATTGCCTTTGCTATCGGCGCTTACTTCAATTTATTTTTTCCTCAAATTCCAATATTGGTCATCGCCATTTTTGGCTATGTTGTTTTTACTGCGTTAAATATATATGGTGTAAAGGCTGCTGCTACCTTTGAATTGGTAATAACCATTTTAGCCGTTGGTGAATTGTTGTTGTTTGCCGGGATCACTCTTCCCCATTTTGAGATGAAAAATTTACAGCAGAATGCACTTCCTCATGGCTGGCAGGGAATATTTGCAGCCATTCCTTTTGCTATCTGGTTTTTCCTGGCAATCGAAGGTGTCGCTAATGTGGCTGAAGAAGCGCTACATCCGCAACGTACCATCCTTTTTGGTTTTGGTTCCGCCATTCTTACATTAGTCATTCTTTGTGTACTCACCTTTACCGGTTCAATCGGTGTTGCAGGATGGGAAGCCATCGTATACCAGCCAGGTGGTACTACTTCCGATTCTCCGCTTCCCCTGGCTTTGGCACATATTGTTGGCAATAATAACCTTATGTATCATTTGCTGATCACAGTGGGGCTATTTGGCCTGGTAGCATCTTTCCACGGCATCATCCTGGCAGCAGGCAGATCGAGTTTTGAATTTGGAAGGGTGCAATTTGCTCCCGCTTTTCTTGGACGGATCCATCCAAAGTTTCAAACCCCTGCCAATGCGCTGTTGATTAATATGGCTATTGGAATTATTGCATTGCTTACCGGTAAAACGTCAGAGATCATCACCATTTCAGTGTTTGGTGCATTAACATTGTACATTGTATCCATGATATCATTGCTGCAACTGAGAAAAAAAGAACCATTACTGCCACGACCTTTTAAAGTACCATGGTATCCTGTTTTTCCCATTACAGCATTAGTTATTGCTATCATTTCATTTGTTGCCATGATGATCTTTAATTTCAAGCTTGCCGTAATATATTTTTTATTGATGGGTGTTTGTTACGTGGGCTTTAGGATATTTAGTAATAAAAGTTTGTGAAACGTCAAAGATGCAGTTAAGTTCCAGTTTTGACCTTTGACGTTTCACGTTTCACTAAAATGACATTCAATAATATGACCACACAAGAAGTTGTTCAGTACGTTAAAGATCATCCTGCAGGGAAAGTAAAGATTGCCTTAACAGATATTGATGGGGTTTTGCGTGGAAAATATATTTCGACAGAAAAATTTCTTTCTGTAATGGATACGGATACAAGTTTCTGTGATGTAATTTTTGGATGGGATGCGGGGGATGTTGCTTATGATAATGCAACATTTACAGGATGGCACACAGGTTATCCCGACACTCCCGCAAAATTAGATCTGTCTACGTTCAGAAAAATTCCCTGGGAAAATGATGTTCCATTCTTCCTCGGTGAAATGATAAATAAAGATGGTATCCCGAGTTATGTTTGTCCAAGGCAATTATTAAAGAAGGTTTTACAGGATGCACAGCAAGAGGGATACCTGCCCTTTTTTTCGCAGGAATTTGAATGGTACAACTTTGCAGAAACGCCACAAACTGCAAGTGATAAACAATTTAGAAATCTGACGCCGTTGACCCCGGGTATGTTCGGGTATTCGATTCTGCGTGGCACCTTACAGAACCCTTATTTCACCGACCTTTTTGAGTTGTTGAAAAGGTTTGACATTCCCTTAGAAGGCCTTCATACAGAGACAGGCCCCGGAACTTTTGAAGCAGCGATCCATTATTCTCAGATTATAGAAGCTGCTGACCGGGCAGTACTGTTTAAAACAGCCGTAAAGGAAATTGCTTACAAGCATGGAATAATGGCAACGTTCATGGCAAAGGTCAATGAAAGTCTGTCAGGTTGCGGTGGGCATGTGCATCAAAGCTTATGGGATAAAGATGGAAAGGACAATCTTTTTTATGATGAAAAAGACGACGTGAAAATAAGCGGTGTAATGAGGAATTACATCGCAGGCCAATTGCATTGCCTTCCCC
>JAOQAK010000096.1 GCA_025963635.1 Ferruginibacter sp. | reverse complement strand
CCGTGCTGGTACCTACCCAGGAAATAATTGTTCCGAACTGGTCACGAATCGCCAACGCCCTTAATAAGTGCCAGCGATAAGCATCATCACGGTTTCGTTTCAATAAAAATTCAAGCTCAAAATCTTTCCCGGCATAAATGAGCGTTTTGTATCTTTTGTACATCTGCTCAACCTGGTTGGTCGCTACTACTTTTGTCCAGCCCCAGATCAGCGTCTCGGACTCTACCAATCCGGTATAATCATAAAAGAATTTATTTACGTAAGTGATGTCTCCATTCACTGCTGCAGTCCACGCACACTGCGGAATAGCTTCCAGCATGGCCATGCGTTCCGCGGTAATTTCTGCAAGTATTTTTCTTCCTACAATCTCATCAGTTACTTCGTAGCCAAACGTAAATATGCCATTGATGCGCTCATCTTCATCATATATCGGCTGGTTTGTGAAATTGAAATGCCTCAGCTCCGGAACTGCGCCCTCATGGCGCGACAGCAGGATCGGGAATTCTTTACCAAGAAAGGTTTCTCCGGTTAAATACACTTTATCCAATATCTTTTTATAGTCCTGCGCAGGTAATTCCGGCAGCGCTTCAAGCATGGGCTTACCCAACAAATTACGGTTGCTGAACAATGCCTGGTAAGATGGGTTCACGAGGTCGTAAATATATTGCGGACCACGCACAGTGCAAATGAATGCCGGTGCGTTCATATACATGGTTTGTAAAAAGGCGGCGCTTGCTTCCACTTTGCGGCGGGCCATTATTTGTTCTGATACATCATATGCAAAGATTAAGATGCCTTCTGTTTCGCCTTTTTTTCCGGAAAGCGCTTTGTAATTGAAATTCAGGTAAACGGATTCAATTTTTCCTTTGCCCCGGTCGATACTGATAGGCATTTCTTTTCCGATAAAAGATTCCCCGGTTTGATATACTTTATCCAGCAGCAGCGCAAATTGCTGGCCCTTTAATTCGGGAAGGGCTTCCATAATGGGTTTACCAAGCAGGGGACGGTTACCCATCAACTCCATATATAACGGGTTGGCGAGTTCAAAAATATGTTCCGGACCTCTTAAAATACAGAGGAAGGCAGGGGTTTGCATGAAAAAATCGTGCAGCACACGACGCTCATTCGACAAGATTTCGGAGAACTCCTGCTCTTTTACGTCCAATGCTTTTTGCACCGTGATGTCTTCAATGGCCAGCAGGATCAGTTGTTCGCTTGAGTTGGCTCTAAACATCTGGCGGGCATTCAACAGCATTGTTTTTTTACCAATGCCCGGAAAGTTTAGGGAGACCTCGAAGTCTTCAAAACTTTTCTCGTTTAGTATATCCTTTAACTTGCTGCGAAGGGTAGGGATATTCCATTGCTGATTGCCTAATTCATATAATAATTGTCCCTCAGTTTCAATGGTATTAACGTTAAAAAATTTATAAAATGAATGATTGGCGCTCTTTATTCTTAACTCCTTTGTAAGTACCAGCAACGGATGCCGCATCGTTTCCACGATTGCCTCTGAATATTGGGTTTCACTATTGTACTGATGGTTGCGTTCACTAAGTTCACCGTTGAGAATTACCAGTTCGGCCACGGTGCTCTCTATCTCTTCTTTGGAGGTTTCGAGTTCTTCATTGACGCTTTGTAATTCTTCGCTGCCCGAAAGCAGTTCTTCATTTGCACTTTGCAATTCTTCATAGGCTGCTGCCTGTTCTTCCGTAACGCGGCACATATCCTTCCGCAATTGCACAAGTTCGTTTTGCAGTTGTTGTATTCGGATTGACTCCAGGCTTCTGCTTTCCCCCACGGTTATCTTACTGATTAGCGGGTGTTTCTTTTTACCGTCACGGACGTTAATGAACAGTATGAGAAAGTGAATATCAATAGTATCTAACAAGGGGATCACTTCAATAGTTACATTCAGACTGCCATTTTCTACCGCTATCCCTCCTTTGCTAACCGGCTCCCTTGATTTACTGGCCTGGTGCAGTAGATTGCGCAATTCAAAAGCAAGCCCCTCACGAACCATTTCTAACACCTTAATGGTTGGCCTGCCCGTTGGCTGTTCCAGAAATAGCCCGGTTGATCCACGAAACTGTACAATATCGAAATGATCGTTTACCACTACACCTACCGGGGTATAATCTGATAATAATATATCGTCAGCAATTTTTTGAAAATCCTCCTTTTTCATCATCACGTCTTTTGGGATTTTCTTAGCAGGAACAGGTGAGTTCGTCACTATCTTATTGGCTGTGTCTGCCACGTTTAGCGGGGATCTTGTGTTGCAGCCTAATTCCTGCAGTTTTGCAGGGATGAGTTCGGGACTCAGGATGAAATCAACCATACCCGACTGAATTGCGCTGAGGGGCATCGCGTCGAAATTTGCTGAGCCAGGTGGCTGGGCAAATGTGATGCCGTCACGATCTTTTATTGCTTTTAAACCCATCGTACCATCGGTGCCATTTCCGGATAATACCACACCGATCGCGTGGTCCTGGTGAACCTCTGCAAGTGACCTGAAAAATACATCGATCGGCATGTTTTTTTCAGGTCTTGGTGGCCGCAAATGAAGTTTTAACACGCCGTCAGTTGCTTTTAATATTTTATTGGAGGGGATAATGTAGATATGGTTGGGCAACACGGTAACATTATCAGTGATTTCGGAAACAGGAATTTTAGTAATTTTTTGTAAGATGCCGGGCAATATACTTTCATGAAAGGGATCAAGATGCTGCACCAGTATGTAGGCTACGCCACTTTCTTCAGGTATGGCTTTCAGTAAAAGCTTGAAGGCTTCCATTCCGCCCGCGGAAGCACCCACCCCCACCACGGGAAAGAGATTGTCAGAAAGCTTTACGGGGGAATCATTTTTTGGTTGTAACATATTAGCCGTTCATGGTGAGTGGATTTTAAATATATAAACCTTAAAGCAGGGGAGTATACCAAAGGTAGTTAGAATGTAGTCAGCGGTCGTGATTCTTTTGAGAAACTTATCATCGGAACTTCACTCCACAAACGGAAGAAAAGTGTTTCAAAATTACACAATTGCTTTTTTATACGGGTGTTTTGGTTATTTTGATTTTAACGACTAACCTGGGCGGCGATACGCTCAGCGCCTGTAATTGAAACTGCCCGGTTCTAAAACTTAAATAAAAATACCGATATGAACAAGTATTTGATAATTACCTGTTTTGCAATAAATGGTTTTATAATGAAATCCCGGTCGCAGGACATCGAAAGGGTTAAAGAAATCAATCCCTCGCCAAATGGCAATTCTTCTCCTTACAACTTTACTGTAGCCAATAATAAATTGTTTTTCATCGCTTTTGATCCCACAAATTTTAATAAGTTGTGGGTTACAGATGGAAGTACCGTTAATACACAAATGCTCGGACCGGCAGGCGGTGTACTGAGCAGCATTGCTAACCTGGTTGCATTCAATAATAAGGTGTTTTTTTCTTTTAACGATAATATCAACGGGCAGGAGTTGTGGGTGAGTGATGGAACGATTGCAGGAACTGTTTTGTTCAAAGATCTTTATGCAGGCACTACCGGATCCTTTCCTTATGGCTTTACGGTGGCTAATAATAAACTGTTTTTTATCGCAGACGATGTAAACGGGCAACGAAGGCTGTTTGTGTCTGACGGAACCGCTGCAGGAACGGTGGTACTCAAAAATGGTTACATCGATCTGTTTAACGGTTTAACATCATTTGCGATACTGAACAACGATATTTATTTCAGGGGAGATAATGGTACGGGTTCGGGCTATGGTTTATGGAAAACGAATGGTGTATCAACGGTATTGCTACAACCTGATGTTATACCCGGCACTACCGGTTGTAATTATGTGGTGCTGAATAATAAAGTTTATTTCAGCGCTTTTGATTATACCAATGGCAGCGAATTGTGGGTGAGCGATGGCAGTGCCGGTGGTACGCATATTGTAAAAAACATTGGTCCGGATGGTGGGGGAGTATTGGGCAGTGGCGCTCCAAGCAGCCTGGTAGTGTATAATAGCAAGATCTATTTTCCAGGGAAAGATGATATAAACGGCGTAGAGTTATGGGTAACAGACGGCACCGACCCGGGAACCCATTTGGTAAAGGATATCCTGCCCGGCACTACCGGCAGTCAGCCGTTCGACATGATGGTGTACAAAGGCTTACTCTATATGGTTTGCTCGGCCACCAATGAATTGTGGAAATCTGACGGCTCCGCCGCGGGTACCGTATTGGTGAAAGCCATTTTACCCTATTCAAAAATTGCGGCCAACTGGAACAATACATTGTATTTCAGTAATAGTTTTGACAACGTTTTATGGGAGAGTGATGGTACTGCGCCCGGAACCGGCGCCTTAAAAGTTCAAAATACCAATAACCCGGTGTCTGCTTACGGCGCTGATACCCGGTTTACCGAATACAATGCATCCCTGTATTTTTCGGGTAGTTGCTACCTCATCACTTCAGGATATGAGCCGTGCAAACTCACCGCCGGCACAGCCGCAGTCACGTCTTTTTCATTTACAGGCAACGGTAACTGGAGCAATCCCGCTAACTGGAGCGGTGGTTTGGTACCGCCGGCGAGCCTTCCGCCAGGGTACAATATTGTTATCAATGGAAACTGCATATTGGATATCACCCAGCATTTACAGGCGGGGTCTTCTCTCACCGTAGCTGCGGGAAAGAGTTTGGTGATCCTTGGATCGCTGGGTATTTTGTGAGAGAAGGTGGAAGGCGTATAAGGCAGAAGGTGGAAGATTTAAGGTAAAGGGTATAAGGTAAGGTATAAGGTAAAGGTTTAGGGTGGTGAGAAACAAAACGCGGTGGCAGTATTTAATCAGCAGATTGAAATAGCAATTCGCCATCATTGCCATTTACTAACCAATCCAGGGCGCATGATTTAACCACCGATGGGGCCAAAGCCGCCGGCTGGTTAGCGCGGACTGCACCTTCAACCATCAACCTTCAACCATCAATCAGCTAGTTATTTCCATAAGCTCTGTCAAGAAACAAGTAACGGGCGTCGTCTTTTGCCTTCACGGCTTTTGATTCTGTATCGATGATCATTACATCCGGATGAAGATCGTCCTTTGCGGCAGCAGGCCAGTTGGGGAGGCCGGCACCATTGGGATTACCACTTTTAATGAAGTTGGCAAAATAATTCTGCATGATTGCGGAAACCTTATAGTCTTCCTCCGTCCACGCATACTCCTTCACAAGGGGTAAATTGCCCATGCAATATTCAATTTCGCAGGCGTGTGGTGCGCCAATGGGCTCAGGCATTTTTATAGTGTTCTGGTCTTTTTTTACTGTGCCGCCAGCCAATCCGGGGGCAAGATTATGGTCTGCCAACGGCGGGCGCAATTTGGAATATAAGTACCTGTAAACCGGCTGGTTACTATTCTTTCGCTGAAGATCAAACCATTTCCATGTGCTGTAGGCAATAAACCTGTCCGCCGCCAACGCTGTAGCGGAGCTTTCAATTTCCTTCACCGACCCGTGGGGATATAGTTTTAATACTTCTTCAAAGTCTTTCGGGTAAGTTTCCTTTACTTTTTTTACATAGTTCTCTTCCGTATAGGGCTGTCCCTGCATAAAAGCGGCTCCAGGTATTTCCGCTGAGTTCCAGCCAAGTAATAAGGGAACCATCGACTGCTCGCCAGTTTTAAAAATAGTTGGTAATGGTTTTGGATAAAAATATCCATCAATTACGGTTGGGAAACCAAATCTTCCCGATTCTTTATATAACTCAAATATTTCCAGGGTACTCATTGACCTTAGTTTGGCAAGGGTTGTTGCACCGGCTTTATTTGCAAAATCAAGCCCGGTTTTTTCTGCTTCTGCCAACGGAACCGGCGACAGGGTTGGATTAATTGCTGCCCCGCTTTCACCAATTGCACCTGCAAAAAGTCCTTTCGCCAGGGGTGAAGCCATTTGGGCGCTTACTGAAATAGAACCAGCAGATTCACCTGCAATGGTGACTTTATCGGCATCACCGCCAAATGCTGCAATATTCTCCCGAACCCATTTCAATGCCGCCACCTGGTCGAGCAAACCATAATTGCCCGAACCTTTATAGTTCGTTTCCGCACTCAGTTCCGGGTGTGCAAAAAATCCTAAAATATTTAGCCGGTAATTGACTGTTACGGCGACCATTCCTTTTTTGGCCATGCTTGCACCATCGTATCTTGGTTCCGATGCATCTCCTGCAACAAAACCGCCGCCATAAAAATATACCAGTACCGGCAGTCCCTTTGTATTGCGCTTTGCCGGTGACCATACATTCAGGTAAAGACAATCTTCGCTTAAGCCATCAGACCTGGAATTCATATCACCAAACACAATTGCCTGCACCGGGCGTGGACCAAACTTTTTTGTTGGTAAAACACCATTCCATTTTTCCAAAGGCTGGGGGGCTTTCCATCTTAAAGCTCCTACGGGTGGCTTTGCGAACGGAATGCCGAAGAATTGTTGCAGGCCGGTTTTGGTATCGTAGTTGCCCTCGATGGTGCCATTTTCTATGCGGGCTTGTATGGGGAGATTATAGTTTGTTTGCGAAAAGCCCGCTTGACAAATCAATATTGCGGCTAATAAGAGCTGAAGTTTTTTCATGGTAAGATGATTAGTATGGATGTGTTTTTTGGGTAGACAATGATAACTAACTTTTGTTAGTTAGGGGGGATATTTTTAGGTGTATTTAATTCTTCCTGCTCATCAGAACGCGACAAAACGATATAGATCCCATAGCTGGACCGGGTATCATCAATTGCCTCCTGCTTTAGCTGGCGAAATTAATGAACAATTTCAATTTCGGCTTAGCCAAATCACTGGGAGACTTCTTCCACTGATTCGGCTAAGCCGTAATTATTGCGTTTTTCATTATCCACCGTCTAAAGCCCGTGGCAAAGCACCTAAAATTTAACATCCCTTCAAAAAATGGAAATGCTTCCTTAGCGGCTTTGCTTCTTTGCGTCATTGCATGATAATTACATCAAAAATCCCATCGGATCATTGATGGGATTTAAATTAATATAATAATGCAAAACATTAAAAAGTAGCATCCGCCATATCCGGAATCTCCACAGCCTTATATTCGCCGGCGTCTAATTTCTTTTTGGTTGCTTCAAAGGCCTTTAGTGTGATATCTATATCTTCATCGCTGTGCGCCGCAGTAGGGATGATCCGGTAAATGATATCTCCCTTTGGTATGATCGGGTAAACCACGATCGAACAGAAAATATGATAGTTTTCCCGGAGGTCCATCACCATTTGTGTGGCTTCCGGTACATCTCCCTTCATATAAATTGGGGTTACCGGCGAATTCGTTTTTCCTACATCAAACCCTCTTTCCTTTAAACCATTTTGCAGGCGGTTTACATTGTGCCATAATTTTTCCCGCAGTTCGGGCATCTTTGTGATCATTTCCATGCGTTTCAGCATACCGGCAACGATCATCAGCGGCAGGCTTTTAGCAAATATCTGCGAACGGGTATTGTAGCGTAAATATTTCAATACATCTTTTGGCCCGCTGATAAATGCCCCGATGCTTCCCATGCTTTTTACAAATGTGCTGAAGTAAAGATCTACGCCAGCCTGGCAATCCTGGGCTTCGTCGGAACCTGCTCCTGTAGGCCCCATGTAACCGAAACCATGCGCATCATCAATCAGTAACCTGAACTCATATTTTTCTTTGGTAGCTACGATTTCTTTTAAAATTCCCTGCTGGCCATCCATGCCAAATACCCCTTCGGTAATTACAAGGATACCGCCGCCCCCGGATTTCTCCACCATCTTCTCCGCACGTTGCATCTGTTTTTCAAAATCTTCTAAATTATTGTGTTTGAAAGCATATGTATGCCCCATGTGCAACCGGAGTCCGTCGATGATGCAGGCATGTGCTTCCGCATCATATACGATTACGTCGCGGCGGTTTACCAGCGCATCGATACAACTCATGATTCCCTGGTAGCCGAAATTTAATAACATGGTATCTTCCCGGTGAACGAAATTGCTGATCACTTTTTCGAGCTCTTCGTGCATGGTGGTGTTGCCACTCATCATCCTCGCACCCATCGGGTTACCCATTCCATAACTTAATGCAGCTTCTGCATCCACCTTTCTAACTTCAGGATGATTTACTAATCCCAAATAGTTATTAAGACTCCAGACGATCATCTCTTTACCCCTGAATTTCATTCTTGGTCCCAGTTCTCCTTCCAGTTTGGGGAACGCAAAATATCCATGCGCCCTGTCCATGTGTTGACCAAGTGGTCCGCCATCTTTTACTAGTTTTTCAAAAACATCTGCCATAATTGAGTTGGTTGTTTGCTATTGGTTTATTTGCAATATAAATTATAATAAAGTTGCTCACCTGTTAAATCGTTCCTGTAGGAAGCCGGACCTTTTATACTTGTTTAGATCATATCATTTTTATTATTCGCATCCTTAAATAAATGTGCCAAAATTAAGACATTCAACGGGAAAATGATACATTCCCTTATCGACATGAGATGATTAAAATCATATGGCATACGGCTACCTTTGCGGAAATAAATTCTTATGCTCAGAAAGTGTATTGTAATTGTTAATTGCTTTTTGTTGGTTGTTTCCTGCTCTTTAGCACAAAATCGCAGCACAAAAGTAACCACATCTCCCAAAAAATCAAATGAAGTAAATTCCCCTCATCACCCGATGCCCAAACTGGTGGTGGGTATTGTAATTGACCAAATGCGCTGGGATTACCTGTATCGTTTTAGTGGATTATATGGTGCGGAAGGGTTCAAAAGAATGCTTAACCAGGGATTTAGCTGCGAAAATACCCAGATACCTTATATGCCTACTTATACCGCACCGGGACATACCTGCGTTTATACCGGCAGTGTGCCTGCTATTCACGGAATAGTGGGGAATAATTGGTTCGACAGGACCATTAACGCCAATGTATATTGTACAGATGATTCAACTGTTACCACCGTCGGAAGTAGTTCCGATGCGGGTAAAATGAGCCCTCAAAATATGTGGACCACTACTATCACCGATGAACTCCGGTTGAGCAATAATTTTAAAAGCAAGGTAATTGGGATTGCGTTAAAAGACAGGGGCGCCATTCTTCCTGCGGGGCATAGCGCTAATGCAGCCTATTGGTATGACAACGGCAAATGGATCACCAGTAGTTATTATATGAACCAATTGCCAGGATGGGTAAACCAGGTAAATGCGAAAGACCTGCCGTCGGTGTATATGAGCAAAGATTGGAATACATTATTGCCGATCGATAAGTATGACCTGAGCACGGCCGACGACAAACCCTATGAAGGTGGTATCAGGGGAGAGAAAACAGTGACTTTCCCACACAAAACTTCGCTGATCAATGCAGAAAAATATGAGGCATTTAAATTTACGCCTTATGCGGCTACCTACACTTTTGAATTTGCCAAAAAGGCCATAGAAAATGAAAAACTGGGAGCCGGAACCGTCACCGACTTTCTTGCGGTAAGCATTTCCTCCACGGATTATATTGGTCATAGTTTTGGACCCAATTCCATCGAAGCGGAAGATGCTTACCTGCGGCTGGATAAAGACATCGCTGACTTTTTGCAGTACCTGGATGCTACCCTTGGCAAGGGAAATTACCTTACCTTTTTAACCGCAGACCATGGTGCGGCACATGTGCCGGCTTTCTTAGCCGAACACAAAATACCTGCAGGAACCGTTAGCGATGATGCAATCAGGCAGGAACTGAACCAGGT
Source organism: Ferruginibacter sp. (assembly GCA_025963635.1). Taxonomy (GTDB): domain Bacteria; phylum Bacteroidota; class Bacteroidia; order Chitinophagales; family Chitinophagaceae; genus Ferruginibacter. The sequence continues at coordinate 32,297 of JAOQAK010000096.1, read as the reverse complement.
AATCGACGAAAAATTTGGTGTGAAAAATGGGGTGCTGTCGCTTCAGAACTACCAGGTATACCTGAATACCGATGAAATCAGCAGGCAGCAAAAAGATCTGGCGGAGGTCACTAAAACAGTTATTAGCCGCCTGAAGCAAAAGCCCTTTATTGTGAATGCAGTGGAAACGGAAGCGCTTTCGGGGGCATCCCTGCCTGATCCTCAAAAGAAAATGTTCCTGAACGGGTACAATCCCAAACGCAGTGGCAATATCGTTTTCACGTTTAAACCCGGGTATTTTGATGGGGCCGGTAAAGGTACCACCCATGGATTGTGGAACCCATACGATGCACATATTCCTTTATTATTTTTTGGATGGAATGTGAAGCATGGCAAAACCAACAGGGAAACCTATATGACAGACATTTCAGCCACGGTTGCCGCCATGTTGCAGATTCAAATGCCGAATGGTTGTGTTGGCAAGGTGATTGAAGAAGTGAGGGCGGCGTGGTAGGGCAGTAGAACCTGAATGGGTGAATAGGCACGGTTTTTTCCACAGAATCGTTTTTTTAAGTAGGATTTATTAATTCAACATTCTGTACTCACTCGGTGATAGGCCGACTTTTTGTTTGAACAGCCTTGTGAAATGCTGCGGATATTTGAAGCCAAGATCATAGGCTACCTGGCTTAGAGATTTATTGATATCAAATATCCTTTCTTTAGCAACATCAATTATTTTAGATTGGATATATTCCAGTGCAGATTTGCCGGTTTCTTTTTTGATTAAATCGCCGAAATAATTAGGAGATAAATTCAGTTCAGCAGCACAATAAGCAACGGATGGTAACCCAATGTTAACCGGCTTTTCGGATGAAAAATAATTATTCAATAAATTTTCAAACCTTTCCAAAGTTCCTTTGATTGCATTATCTCTTGTAATAAATTGACGATCGTAAAAGCGGGTGCAGTAATTCAGGAATAATTCAATATTGGATGTAATTAACTTCTTGCTGTGCTTGTCAATGGCGTGTTGCAATTCATATTCAATTTTACCGAAACAATCTAACACAATTTGCCTTTCTTGATCGGACAAATGCAGTGCTTCATTTACATCATACGAAAAGAATGAATAATCCTGGATATGCTTTCCCAGGGAAGTTCCTTTTATCAATTCGGGATGAAATAGCAAAGCCCATCCTTTAGGTTCAAATGTTTTCACATTCGGCTGTACACCCAGTACCTGGCCGGGCGCTATAAAAACCAACGTACCCTCCTGGTAATCGTATAAATTACGCCCATATTTCAACTCGCCACATTTCAACTCTTTTAAATACACGGCATACAATCCAAAATTGAAAGTTTGTGCCGGCATTGGTTTGGCTTTTGATAAGTCTATTACCGTGATCAAGGGATGCAGCGTTGCAACGCCACGCATTTTATTGTATGCTGTTACACTTTCCAGTTTTACTATTTCTTCCATACCGATCGTTTTATGATACAAATTTAAACATTCCGACATCCTCGCGACTATCCGGGGATCCACATCAGTAATATTGGTAAGAGAAACAGTAATCCATATACCTGCACCTTCATTTTATGGGCTGAACTTTGTTGTTGAAAAATTAAGGATGAAAGTGTAGCCATCCATAAAAGCATACATCCATTAAAAACATTATAAAACACAACTGATTAGAAGTTGTACGCTGTAGATGTTACCAGAATTAGATCACGATAAAAATCATAAAAATGAAAACAAGGATTTTAGGAAACAGTGGATTAGAGGTTTCAACACTAGGCCTGGGTTGCATGGGATTAAGTTTCGGCTATGGTCCCGCAACCGGTAAGCAGGAAGGTATCAACTTATTACGTGCTGCTGTTGAGGCAGGCGTTACTTTCTTCGACACGGCAGAATGTTATGGCCCGTTTATCAATGAAGAATTGTTAGGCGAAGCACTTGCACCGTTCCGCTCAACATTGGTTATCGCTACTAAATTTGGATTTCGGGACGGTGATTCGCACAAAGGATTGGACAGTAGCCCGCAAAGAATAAGAGCTGTTGCTGAAGCATCTTTAAAAAGATTGAATACCGATGTGATTGATTTGTTTTACCAGCACCGTGTAGATCCCAATGTTCCGATGGAAGACGTGGCCGGAACGGTAAAAGACTTAATCGCGGAAGGGAAGGTAAAGCATTTTGGCTTGTCGGAAGCCGGTGTACAAAGCATCCGTAAAGCGCACGCCGTACAACCAGTAGCTGCCCTGCAAAGCGAATACTCCTTGTGGTGGCGGCAGCCGGAACAAGAACTGATTCCAACGCTGGAAGAACTAGGTATTGGCTTTGTCCCATTCAGCCCTTTGGGAAAGGGGTTTCTTACCGGAAAAATAGATGAGCACACAACATTTGATAAAACTGATTTCCGTAACGTAGTGCCCCGTTTTAGCGAGGAAAACCGTAAAGCCAATCAAAAGTTAGTAGACCTGCTTGGCGACATTGCCAAACAAAAAGAGGCAACGCCGGCGCAAATTGCGCTTGCATGGTTGCTGGCGCAGAAGCCATGGATTGTTCCCATTCCCGGCACTACCAAATTGCACCGTTTGAAAGAAAACCTTGGTGGAGCAGACATAGAACTTTCTGCAAAAGAAATCCATGAAATCGACACCGCCTTTTCAGCAATACCGGTACAAGGTGACCGTTATCCTTCCCACTTACAGCAAAGGGTAGGAAAATAAAACCTGGAAAGAGTAAAAAAGTAAAAAAGTAAATGTAATTGTAGTTATCTGAGCCGGACCCATTGCCAGGCAATCGCCCGCCAGGTAAGTGCCGGAAAGCACATATTGCCCGCTGATCTTCGTATCGAAAATGCAAACGCTGTCGCAAAAACAGAATGACATACAACTCCAATAATTTTAAAACAAAATTCTTAAATATGGAAAAACAAGATCGCAGGGGGTTCTTAAAAACCGGCAGTGTTTTAAGCGCATCAGTAATCGCTTCCTCAATTATGACTATCATACCACCAGCTGCAAAAGCATCGTCCGAAACAAAGGGCAGCACAGGTTATTCAAAGGGTCAATCACGTACTTTAGGTTCTGGCAAGCATAGCATAAAAAGTATCTTATGGGCTGGGACTCGGTTGTATGGGAATGAGTTGGAACCGAAGCTTTGTGCCTGATAGAAAAAATAGTATCGCAGTAATCAGGAAAGCCTATGAAATGGGTGTAAACTTTTTTGATACAGCCGAAGCATACGGCCCATTCGCAAATGAGGATTTGGTAGGCGAGGCGATAGCGCCTTTCAGAAAAAAAATAACCCTTTGCAGCAAGTTTGGATTTGATATTCAAAACAACAAAATGACTGGTGGGCTTAACAGTAATCCTAAACACATAAGAGAGGTTGTAGAGCAGTCATTAAAACGACTTAAGACAGATGTGATCGACCTGCTTTATCAGCATAGAGTTGACCCGAATGTGCCGATGGAAGATGTTGCCGGAACAGTAAAAGATTTGATACAGGAAGGTTAAGTTCGGAATTTTGGATTAAGTGAAGCAGGTGTTCAGTCCATCCGAAAAGCACATGCAATTCAGCCGCTTACTGCCATTCAAACTGAACTCTCATTGATGTCGAGAGAACCGCTTATAGATATATTCCCGGTTTGCGAAGAAATTGGGTATTGGCTTCGTTCCTTACAGTCCACTTTGCAGAGCATATCTTACCGGTTTTCTTAACGAACGAACAAAATTTGTTGCTGCCAACGACAATCGACCATCACTACCGCGTTATAAGCCCGAGGCAATCAAAGCTAACTGGAGCATTATTGAATTTCTGACTGATTTCGGAAACCAAAGAGGATTGACACCAGCACAAATTTCATTGGCCTGGTTGCTTGCTCAGAAACCCTGGGTTGTGCCTATACCGGGTACAACGAAATTAGCTCACCTACAGGAAAACCTTGGGTCATCCGACGTTGAATTCTCACCTGCCGAATTGAACAATATTACCGAAGCTATTTCCAACATTAAAATTATCGGTGAAAGGTATGCTACACCACAAACCAGGTAAGTGCTTTACAGGGAATAAATAGTTTAGAAGATAAAAAAAGTTGTCATCCACCGTGCAACCGGAGATCTAGCCCAATACGTATTGACGTATTGAAAGAACCTGACAATGCAGCACTCGCTTTGTTTGTAAGAAACCGGGGAGGGCTTTTAAAAGGCATAACGGGAGGCTGCCTAAGAACATCCGACAACATCATTTACAGTTAAATAACTGTCTGACATCTCCATTTAAGAACCATCCTGACTGAAGTCATTCAGGTGGGCTACGTGTGTAATTGACAGTTGCAGGCTGTTTGTTTACCATAACCTGCTGTTTATTGATTTCGGCTTGCAGTGTTTTCTTTTATCAGCTAATCTTGTATAAGATATCCAATACTAATTCAAAACTAACATTATAAACAGGCGGCTTTTTCGGTTTTACGGAAACAAACTTGCCGATTTACCAAACTATTTAAAAAATATCAAAATGAGTAAGCTGATACAATTTGGAGAAAAGATAGAAGGCTATGACATCCCTGTTTTAAATGAAAGGGAAATAAGAGCATCAGCAGGAATATTATTTCTGGCGACGTTCATTTCTTTGATGCTGATTATTTTTAAAAACAATTTTTTGCCGGTAAAATATGTGATAACTATATTCCTTGTTGACTTTATGATACGCGTATTGATCAATCCGAAATTTTCTCCTACATTAATCATCGGGCGTTTAATTGTTGGTAACCAGGTACCTGAATATGTTGGTGCGCAACAAAAAAAGTTTGCATGGATAATTGGTATTGTGCTGTCACTTACGATGTTTATTTTCATGGTAGTAGCTAACTCATACAGCCCGATAACAGGTATTATCTGTCTTATTTGCCTGGTGTTCTTATTCTTTGAATCGGCATTTGGTATTTGCCTGGGATGCAAATTCTATTCAATTTTTTACAAAGAAAAAGCAAAATACTGCCCTGGTGAAATTTGTGACAGAAAGTTAAAACAGGACATTCAAAAGATATCCAACCTTCAGTTATCTGTTGTTTTGGCTTTTATTGGCTTCGTTTTCCTGACAGCCTATTTTTTCAATGATTATTATAGTAAACGACCACACGACCTGTTCGGAATTTTCGCTTCTGCAAAGTCAAAATAAAGGTACTCCCTGGCTACCAGGGTGGCACGACCAACCGTTGCAACACCGGCACTTGTTCACAGTAATTTAACTCAAGAATAGTATGGCCCAGACGTTAAACCCCGACTTACTTCCTAAATATTGCAGTCTTAGTGATAATGATGACACAACAGGGTATACACATCGAAAAGGCACATTAGAAAATTATTTCTCTGTATTCCGAAACAACATTATCGGCCATCTGCAAACCTTTGAATCTCCTTTTGGCACAAAAAAGATAGTTTATGCCGATTGGACTGCCAGCGGCAGGGCTTACCGGCCGATTGAAGAGTGTATTCAAAAACAGGTAATGCCGTTTTTGGCGAATACGCACACAGAAACTACCGTTACCGGAACATTGATGTCAAAAGCTTATGAAAAGGCAAAGCTCATTGTCAAAATGCATGTCAACGCAGACGACGATGATGTATTGGTTTTTTGTGGAAGCGGGATGACCAGCGCTGTAAATAAGCTGCAAAGAATATTAGGGATGAAAGTAGCGGGGCGGACAACAGACTATTTGAAAAATAACATTGATCTGCAGCTTGATGAGCTATTACGTCCCGTTGTTTTTGTAACTCATATGGAACACCACAGCAACCAGGTCAGCTGGCTCGAAACCATTGCAACTGTTGAGATAATCAAGTGTGATAAAAATGGAAATGTAGATTTAGAATATTTCCGAAAGTTATTAGAACAATATAAACACCGAAAAAATAAAATAGCCGCAGTTACAGGTTGTTCGAATGTTACCGGCATTCAAACCCCGTACCATGAAATAGCTAAACTGATCCACGAATATGACGGAAAATGTTTTGTTGACTTTGCCTGTTCTGCGCCTTATATCAACATCAATATGCATCCGAGAGAAGGTAATACACATTTAGATGCTATTTATTTTTCACCCCATAAATTTTTAGGCGGGCCGGGTACACCGGGGGTTTTGATCTTTAATAGAAAGATGTATAAAAATGCAATACCCGATCAGCCTGGTGGTGGCACCGTGCTGTATAGTAACCCATGGAAGGATCATGAATATGTAGTCAATATAGAACAGCGGGAAGACGGGGGTACTCCGCCATTTTTGCAGGCGATAAAAGCGGGAATGTGTGTACAACTCAAGGAGCAGATGGGAGTTGAGAATATACTAAAAAGAGAAGAAGAAATACTGCAGATAATTTTTGCAAGATTTTCAAAAATGGAAAAAGTCGAAGTGCTTGAAGGACACATTAAAAAAAGGCTTGGTGTCATTTCATTTATTGTAAAGGGAGCACATTATAACTTAATTGTGAAAATGTTAAATGACGGGTTTGGTATTCAAACAAGGGGCGGCTGTTCCTGCGCAGGAACCTATGGTCACATGCTGCTGCATGTTGATAAGGCCCGGTCTGATGAAATATTGCATTCGATTCATTCAGGCGACTTATTGAGCAAGCCGGGGTGGGTGAGGTTATCCGTGCACCCGACTATGAGCAATGCGGAAATTGATTTTGTTATGGACGCAATTGAATGGACGGTATCCCATTTTCGTGAATGGAAAAAAGATTATACCTATGATGCGGAACGCAATGAATATTCCTTTAAAGGGATGAAGGGAACTGAAGATAGTATGGTTGAAAATTGGTTTGATGTTTCCACCTGGAAGTAACCGGGCAAGCAATATAAGGCGCTCACCAATGTAATCAAAAACCTGTTCATCAGCGAAAAACGAGAGCGAATGCGTTGTCACATTAAATTGTACCTGAGGCCAAAGAATCCTCTTATCCCCTGCATAGGTGCAAAGTTATACTCTGTATCAAAAGTGTAGCCATTAGGATTTGTAACGCGGTCATTGACAGTTTTATCAAACGGGTCAAAGGACCGTATTAAAGAATATTTAGGCACAAAATTGAAAATGTTTTTTACACCACCGTAAAGTTCTATACCGGAGCCGAATTTTTTTGTGAGCTGGATATTCGCCAATGAAAACCAGGGTGAATATTCCGGTCGGTAATCATTTTTTTGAATAGGTAACCGCATCGGGCCGGTAAAGGTGCCCGTGAAATCAACCGTTATTTTTTGCGGCAGCGTATAACTAACCTGGAAAGTCCCGCTCCATCTAGCGGCCAATAATTGTTGAGTCTTATTTTGCTTGCCTGCGCCATCATCATTTTTTTGGTATACATCTAAATAAGTAACGCCTGCAAGTAATTTTAACGGAAAGCTGAAAGTAGCATCTGTATTTAATGAAAGGCCCTGCGATACAGCATGACCTCTTAAGTTGTTATAAAAAATTTTGTCTGGGTTGGTATCAAAATCGCCGGTTATTTTATTGGTAAAATACGAATAGAACGCCGTCATGTCTAAACCAACAAAAAACGATTCGGCCGGAATTTTTACTACATAATTCAAGTTGCTGTTGAAGGATTTTTCGGGCTTTAAGGCCTCTTTGATAACTACCTGTCTTGCTCCGGTTAAAGCTGCATGGTCTTCTGTAAATAAATTTACTACTCTAAAGCCGGTACCAAAACTTGCTCTCAATGTATTGTTGTTATCCAGGCTCCATTTATAAGCAATTCTTGGGGAGTGGATATTTCCGTGGTATTTGTCATAATCATAACGGTAGCCCGCTAACAGCGTACTGACCTTGCTTAATTTCCATTCATCCTGTATAAAAACGCCGGGTAATGGAGTTTTAGCCGGCTGATTTTTGGGCTTTAATAAATCGGCACTTGCGGTGGCTGGGGTATTATCATCATAATAGGTGTAGCGGTACGACGCTCCAAACAATAGATCATGTTTTGCATTCAATGTTTTATCCCAATACAATTGACCGAATGCAACTTTTTGATTGGCCATGTAAGGGATTTTACCATAATAAGAATTTTGGTCGTGCAGGTTATAAGAGAATTGAAACATGATTTTTTCTTTTACCGGAAGCTGGTAAGCTCCAATAATTTCAAACCTTTTCGTGTAAATACTTTCGCCATAAATGCTATCGCTGCCGCGCCATTGTTTATTCCAGTTCATCTCTCCGCCAAAGCGGTCTTCATTTACAAAGCGCAAGCCAACACTCGCTACCCGGTTTTCTTTGCGGCTAAAACTCCACTTATTAAATACCGACAGGCGGTTTTGCAAGGTTACATCTGTAAAGCCATCCTTGTTTTTGTCTAAGCGGTTTTGGTAATTGTAATAGTTTAGCCCCAGCAAACTTTGCGCATTTTTCATTTTAAACTTTACGGTTACATCGGTACTATATTCCTGCCAGGTAATGCCGAATACATCTACGCTCACTAATGGTGCTTTTACGGGACTTTTTGTAATTACGTTGATGATACCACCCATGGCTTCAGAACCATATAGAGATGCTGCCGGACCTTTTACTACTTCGATACGTTCTACCATACTATTGGGGATGCCACTTAAACCATATACCGTAGATAGCGCACTCACAATCGGCATCCCGTCAATTAATACTAAAGTATAAGGGCCTTCCATGCCATTGATATGAATATCGCCGGTGTTACAAACATTGCAATTCAATTGCGGCTTTACTCCGTTAATCATACCCACGGCTTCGAACAAATTTGGCGTTGGATTTTTTTGAAAGAATTTAGGAGTATACACTTCTACAGGAATGGCGCTGGCTGATTTACTTACTGTCTTCATAGTTCCGGTAACCACCACAGCATTCAAATCGCCGGAAACGGATGAAAGTTGAATGTTTATTTGGGTAACCGAACTGCTTGTTACCGTAATTGATTTGGTAACAGGAAGATAGCCAACAGCAGAAATTTTTGCAAGGTATTTTCCTGTATTTACATTCGCTATTTTAAAATTACCAGCCAAATCAGCGATAACTGCAGCAGTACCTGTTATCACAATGCTGGCTGCTTCTATTCCTTTGCCATCTGCTTTTACACTTCCTTTAATACTGCCTGTTTGCGCCCACATGTCTTGTGTCAACAGCACCAACAGAAAAAATTGTATAATATACTTCATGATTTTTTACCGAGTTAACAAAGATAGCAAGTTAGATGTGTCTAACAAATTTATTTTAGTATTCTTTATCGTGCCTTAATATCGACTCTACGCATAAGCGTTTAAATTTCACCTTACAATCCTCACTTTATTTGGGCGATAGCATTTTCGCTAAAAGACACTTTAGAGTAGTATTTCATTGATATTTCTCTTAAGTTTATGCCCGTGAGTTCGATGAACCCGAAAGTATGCATTGGTATTGCCGGCCATGGGCAGATGGCGCCAGGGTACAAGATTGTAAAGACATTTGGCTTCAACCAAACTACTAATAATGCTACCGACGGTTTGGAAATGCTTACACAAACGATTAATCAATTTAATTTGAGATACCCGGTAACTTTTGTTTATAAATAGACAACAAAATCTTAATTTCATTTGCCGGCATTTATTACCGGCATAATATTATTGATCAATAAATCGCGTTCTTAAATTTTGTAATTATGAAAAAGATATTTATTCTCGCTATCGGTTTTATTGCATTTGTAACGATGTCATTTATCATTACCAAGGAAGAACCACCAAGGTATAAGAATTTAAAAGTTTTGTCGAAGAATACTACCAAAGAAGAAATGGACAGCCTTATGCATCATTTTGCGAGGTCCCTGGGCCAGAGGTGTGGATACTGTCACGCATTCAATGAGGAGCAAAAGAAAATGGATTTTGCCTCTGATGCGAAAAAAGAAAAAGAGATTGCCAGGGAGATGTGGAAGATGACCGCTAAGCTCAACAAGAAATATTTCGATGTGAAGGACAGCAAACGATTAGACGCTAAACTGGAAGTTACCTGCTTCACCTGTCACCGCGGTGCAAAAGAGCCAGAAACAAAATCGCCCATAGTGCGTTAATACTCCCTTCCAGCGGGACAAAAGGCCATTGGAATAGCGCGGTGGCCACCAACGCCGCCAGGCACCCATAAATGCAGCAAATCAATATCGGTATCATCTTTCTTCAGGCTTGTTGGGCTATAAACCTGTAATATCTACGAACAAATTTTATAAGCATCTTTGTTGAAAATTTTTGCCAGGCTGCCACTTTTGTGAGGGCATAAACAACTCACTTAGCAGAGATGGTAATTCGTTCATTCAGGTATTTATTTTGCTAATATCACCCGATGGTGGAAATGTGCATTTTTTGCCACATCTGCTAGCCAAATACTCCTACACCGGAGCGCAACAAATATTGGCCCGGTTGCACATTAAACCACTAAGGCAGGAGGTCGCATACCCGCGAGTTACCTAGTTGATATAAGGATTTTTCCGCTTAAATTGACCTGCAGAATATTGCTGTCATACTCTGCCGGGTAAAAACTCAGCTGGCATGATTTGTTCAGGATCAGGAGATTGGATTAAGAAACACGGACTCACCAATGTTGCCGTTTTGATTTTTTTCGGCACTGCCTTGTATTACAGGTTATCCTCAACAGCTGCATCTCCTTTGGTTTTCATCGGGCTGGAAATAGGGGTGGAATTTTATTCATTTTTGCAGGATGGATGGGCGGTATATTGGTATAGATATACGGTATGCAGAAGCAGGCAAATGGATTGAAACCCATCTATTGGCCAACCGCGGAAAGATAGAAGTAACAACATCAACGATCTGCAGCTAAACCAAATGCAATTGATCATCGTCAACGGAAAACAAATAGTGTTTGCAAAAAAGGAAGATGGATATGCAGCTTTTGAGGATCGTTGTTCGCATAGGGGTGGCCGCTGGTACAATGATTTGTGGAACTGTGCAATGCCCCTGGTCTGGCTTACAATTTATGGTTACACCGGGGAAGTAAAGGCAGGTCCTGCCAAAGAAAAGATACTTACTCAGTACTGGAAGAGAACGGAAAGTTGGATGTCACTGGTTTATAAGATCTTAACGCCGGGGATTTTTAACGAGGTCTTTTTACAACTGTTTGAAAACAAACCACTGAAAAGTTGACACGCAACCAATAATAAAGCATTCCGCGGGGAATGCTTTATTATGAACGACAGGCAACTGGCTATAACCACTATTTTTTCCGCGAATCCGAAGTTCCAAAATTTGACCCGCTGTTTGTATTATATTCTGAACGCCCGGTAGTGCCAGTTCCGGAACTAGCAATATTTCCGTTACCGTTGCCAGAAGTGCTTGAAGTACCGCTGGAAGAACTACTACTTACCTTCAAGCGGTTCTCAACATTTTTTACCCCGGATACTGCCTCGGCAACATCCTCAGCACGCCGTTTTTCCCGGCGGCTATTTACTGTACCTGTGAGTGTAACTTCACAATTGCTTACGGTAGCATTAATATCGGAGGCATCTACATAGGGGTCATCACTTAAGCGATCATTTACATCCTCTTTAATTCTATCGTCCGAACGGGTATATCCTTTCGGCCCCTTGCCTTTGTGTGATCCCTGCATCTCATCCATTCGCCTCCTGCGGGCGGCATCTTCATCGCCAAACCAGGATGAGACTTCATCTGTTGTTCTGTCCCACCAATCACGATCATTCGATTGGTTTCTACCTTGATTAGATCTGTCATCATAGTTTCGATTACCCGGCCCGCTGTATCCTCTTGTCCAGTCGTTGTAATTTCCGCCGTAATACTGGCTGCTGCCCTGGCTACCTTGGAACCGGCCTCTATACCCACCATAATCGCTGTCTCCCATATTTCTTTCATCATTGTATCCAAAGCTTCGTCGGCTGTCGCCAAAACCACTGGCTCCCCTGTCGTAGTTTCCGTAGCTGCTTCCCTGGCTGCCATAGCGGCTTTCATTCCGCCTGTCATCAAAGTCGTTATCGTATTCACTTCTGCGATTGCGATAACGGTTGTCATTGTCGTTTCCGTCCTGGAAAGAACCTTCCTGGTTTCTATTCCAACTTCTTTCATTGTTTGCCATAGATTTTAAATTTAAATGGTCAAGAAATGTTAACAGGAAAATGGTAAAAAATCTGTGCCATTTTTGTCACTTTTATAATTTTTTCGACTTTCCCAGGCGCAAAAAATTGTTATTTTAATAAATACAATGAACAGCAGCAGCATGCCTTTGATGTTAAGCGAACTTTAAAACGGGATCAAAAGCATTTGTGGAAATCACTAATAAAAAATCTGATGGATTAATTATTGCCGATGCCGTTCTTTTAGTTCCTGTAAGGAATTAATGGTAATCCGATGGCCTCGTTTCTGATCAACCCGAAATCAGCGATCAACATAAATTCGATTTACTTTTAAGTTTGTTGCCGCAGACACGATCAGCGGAAACTTTTCAACGGTAACATTACTGCTCTCTAGTCCAAAGCCTCGTTCTTCTGATAAACTGATATCCTTTACCCAAAAGTATATTCTCATAATTATTTTTTCCCACATCGGCAATACATTTTCGGCACTCAGGAATTTCTCCATTACCACAAACTGGAAATCTCCAATAATGTTATTTCTCTGCTGGCTTTCGTACCGGCTGGTAATATTTACTTCTTTGTTGGCTACGAGTTCCTCAACGACTTTTCTAAACATCAGGTTGAGACGTGGTGGCACCCTGAATCCCAGCTTGAATTCTACCCGGATAATTTCGTTTGGAATGATATGGGTTACTGAATATTCACTCGTATAGGGATCATTCAAAGTGTCGACATGTATAAACCAATAAATGTCCGCTCTTTTAGGTTGTTGATTCAGGATAGAGTAAATAATTTTATGCTCGATTTCTTTTGGGCTGTCTGCGCCGGTCAGGTAAACCAAATGGGTGGCATATTTTGGTACGGTATGGTCATTGCTCAACTCTCCAAGATTGCTGATATAATCTTCAAGCCTTATTAGTTCAACATAACGGTTCTTAATTTTCTTCGCTTTGAACCAAACATACATGATGATGAACAGCAATCCGCCTACTAACAGCGTTACAAATCCGCCATGAGGAAACTTGTCTAAGTTCGCGATTAAAAAAGCTACTTCAATCGTGAGGTAAATCGCCAGGAATAAATATATCCATAGGGGAGAAGTTCTGTGCAACACCAGGTAATTTGCGAAAAGCATCGTGGTAGCAATCATACACATCGTGATGGCCAGGCCATAAGCAGCTTCCATATTGGTAGCTTTCCGGAAATATAAAACAATTCCACAGCAGCCAATTAACAATACTGTATTAATGCCCGGAACAAATAGCTGTCCCTTCGCTTCTGAAGGATATTTGATCTTCATTTTGGGCCATAGGTTAAGACGGATCGCTTCGCTGATCAAAGTAAAGGAACCACTGATCAGTGCCTGGCTTGCTATGATCGCTGCAATGGTGGCGATAACAATTCCAATCAATACAAACCATTCCGGCATTATCCCATAAAAGGGATTAAACCCTTTTACAATCATGTCTTCTGAAATAATTTTCCCATGATGATTCGACAACAACCAGGCGCCCTGGCCGAGGTAATTTAATATCAAACACGATTTGACAAAGATCCACGAGACGCGGATATTATTTTTTCCGCAATGGCCTAAATCGGAATACAATGCTTCAGCCCCGGTGGTACAAAGAAACACTGCTCCCAGTATCCAAAAGCCTTGCGGATAATTCGTCAACAGGTTGATGGCATAAAAGGGATTGAAGGCCTTAAATATGTACAGGTCATCAAAAATGTGCAAACATCCGAGTATGCCCAGCATGCAAAACCATGTGGTCATAATCGGACCAAAAAATTTACCAATAGATGCTGTGCCAAATTGCTGTACAAAAAATAGCACGATAATGATGGCCAGCACTATCTTCACAATTGAACCATCCGTAATATTGTGCAATGCGTCAATATTTCTTAATCCTTCTATTGCGGAAGTCACTGAAATTGGCGGGGTGATCATTCCATCAGCCAATAAAGCTGCGCCGCCAATCATGGCAGGAAATACCAGCCATTTACGCCTTCTTCTTACCAATGCGAAAAGAGAAAATATCCCGCCTTCCCCGCGGTTATCGGCCCTAAGAGTGAGCATAACATATTTCACGGTTGTTTGCAGGGTGAGGGTCCATATCACACAAGACAAAGCGCCCAATATCAATTGTTCATTCACCTGCCTGTCTTTCAAAATCGCGTTTAATACATACAGAGGTGATGTGCCGATGTCTCCATAAATAATACCCAGGGCGATCAGCAAACCTGCTGCACTAACTTTATTAGAAGGAGAATGTATGTTCAATGCTTATATAATTATTTGAATGATGTTGGAAACATTTTGAATAAAGGTTTCCGGTCTGATAGCGTTATTCAGTGATGATAAAACGGTAGCCGACGCCAGACTCAGTAATAATATGAACCGGTCTGTTCGGATCATCTTCTATCTTTTTTCTTAATTGAGCGATGTAAACCCGCAGATATTGTGTTTGATTCAGGTAGCCTGGCCCCCATACTTCTTTTAGTAAATATCGATGTGTTAATACCTTGCCCTCATTCCGTACAAACAAGGCCAGTAAGGAGTATTCAGTAAGCGTTAGTTTTATGATTGAATTATTTTTTTTGACCACTCTTGCTGCAAGGTCGATAGAAAGGTTGTTGAATTGTATTACCAGGTTCTCATCGCTAATATTGCCAACCCGTAAGGCTGAGCGGATTCTTGCGAGTAGTTCGCCTGTACGGAATGGTTTTACCAAATAATCGTTGGCCCCATTATCCAACGATATAACGATGTCTTCTTCACTGCTTTGCACCGAAATAATAATTACCGGGTTAGTATACCATGTACGCAGCTTTTTTAAAACCGAGTGTCCATCTTCATCGGGCAGCCCGAGATCGAGCAGAATGAGGTCTGGCAGTTGATTGATCGCCTTTGCTAATCCATCTTTTGCGGTAATAGCCTCGGCTACTTCATATCCATTCGACTGCAGGGTAATTTGAAGCAGTTTGCGAATGGGGCTTTCATCATCTATCACCAAAATCTTTTGTTCACTCATTTCTTAAATCATTTAAATACGATGTTTCAGCAGGTATCACGATGGTAAACTTTGCTCCGCCAGTATCTTTATTTTGCAAAGTGATTCTTCCATTATGTGCTTCTACAAAACCCTTAACGATCGATAGTCCGAGCCCGGTTCCACCGGTTCTTGAATATTTCAGCCGGTAAAATTTATCAAACACCTGGTTAATCTCTTCCGGCGGAAAACCCTTGCCATTGTCTTCTATAATAATTACACAATTGTTATCAATGCAATTAACATCAATCACCAGCGTTGCATTTTCAGGAGTATAGATCATTGCATTGTAGAGCAGGTTGTACAATACCTGTTCCATTAGACCCGTGTCCAGCCTGAACAAGGGCAGGTTATCTGCTACCTGTACTTTAATGATATGCTTTTTGAGATTTTCTTCCAGGCGCTTGAGGGTTGCATATACCAGTTCATTTGCATCGCACCAATCTTTTTTAACCTGGATAAAGCCGGATTCAAGTCTTGACATGTTCAACAGGTTCTCCACCTGCTGGTTCAACCGCAGCGATGCTACCGAAACTTCCGTGAGCAGGTTCAGTTTATTTTCTTCTGTAAGCCTATTGTTATTCATTAAAAGATTATCCGTTGCACCGATGATGGTAGCAATGGGTGTACGTAGTTCGTGCGATAATGAATTGAGCAGGGTGTTATATAATTTCAGGATGTTTGCCTTCTGTTCCTTATCAATTATTTTCTTTTCTATTTGCCGGATGCGATAGGTGAGTACGGCATGCACCATGGCAATTATGAGGTACATGATCAGCAGAAAAAAATCTTCTGCACTATCTACATGAAAGGTGAATCTTGGAGGAATAAAAAAATAGTTCCAGATAAATGCACTTAGCAATGCAGCTATCAATACGGGAAATATTTTAAAAAACAAGGATAGGCACGAGAGACTCAGCAACAATAAAAAGGCTACTACTTTGTAACCAATAATGTCTGAAAGTAAATAACTGATACCTGAAACCATCAAAACAATTAGCAGGCTGGTTACATATTGATAATGGGTAATTTTCTTGATTGGAAGGGACTGTTTTAATATGATTGAAAAATAAAATGTAAAATTACACGGAACGGTATAAAGATTTTATAAAGATTTGGCGCAGGGATTTCGGAAAGCGTTTATGCTGAACTAAAAATTGATAATTCAACAGCTGACACACCCAATTTTCTTCGATGCTCCTGTAGTAAAACATCTACCAGTTCTGAGATGGTTGTCTCAGGGATGCAGTAAAAAGTCTCTCAATTATTGCATATCATATTACAAAAAAAATCTAATGAACTGATAATGAGGATGCATTAAGTGAGGTAAACTTAATTGTTGTAGTCTCCAGGGAAAAATCAAGGGAAGCATTACGAAATTTGCCGGATTATTATCGGTTTGGGTTCAAAGTATTTTTTTGTCGGTAGCATCGATTACTATATTTTTATTGGTGATTATGATTCATAATTAATATGGTCATACCTGCTTTACCCATTATTAAAGCGGAAACGAATACTTAGTTCCTTTCCGCTGAAATCAATCCTCTAAACCCTAAAACCACTTTCAATGCCAAACTTAACTTTACCCGGCACCCGATCCCATTTACGGCATTTTATATAAAAATAATACCAGTATTCCCTGCACCGGTTATTATGAAATGGTCATAACTTTTTTATAAGAAGTGCTTTGATCGTTTGGTTGCGCCGGATAGTAATTTGTGAGTGAGATCACACCCTCACCCCGGTCTGGTTTAAGGGAAAATGTTTTAATAATCCAAATCCATATTTTGTCTCTTTAGATTTATCCCGGATCTTAATCCCGATCATATGAAAACAAAATTTTACTCTTTGAATACAGCGATTGCGGCTTTTAATGATTACATAAAAAAAGGATGGATAGGTATAAAACAATTGGGTCAACAATCCACTTTATATCGGCTGCCCGGCAAAGGAATTTCTTTATCCTGCCGGCATAAACTGGTATTTGTTTTCATGATTGCGTTTTGCTTTTCGAAAAAGGTTTTAGCGGATTACACGGTGGCGGCAGGAACTACGGTGAATGCCAGTACGCTTACATCACAGGGAGGGGTATTAACCATCAATGGTACACTGAATGTCGACATTAGCACTGTGTCATTATTGAATTTCACCAGGGTGGTGATCGACGGGGCAAATGCACAAATATTCTGGATCGGCAATGGCGACCTCAAATTTGCTGCCGGCATTTCTTTCGTAATTAGTAATACGTCACTGGGTCTTCAACCGGTAGCAGGTAACGGCAATGCTTCCACCCGGTTATATATCGGGCCAACGGTTATAATCGTTTCAAGTGATAATAGCCAGAATGCCGCGTTTTCTTTTGAAATTTTTAATTATATCGGCGGGTTGCCTGAGTTTACATTAACTACATCACCCACTACGATTTGTTATGGAGCTGCATTTACAGCCACATTAACCCCATTGTGTGATAAAATAAATTATGACTGTTCCTGGTCGGTTAGTCCTTCCTCGGGGACTTCTATGACTCCAGCAGTTGGCTCAACACTATCAAACTTCAACGTGCCCCAGACCTATAAATTTACCTATCCCACTACGCCCCAATCTTACACGCTTACCTATAGCATTGCAAGGGCGGGAGCGGGAGTGGCCTTTGCAAGCGCATCAGTAAATGTATCCGTCAATCATGTGCCTGCACCCCCAACATTGATTACTTCATCACCTGCCACTGTGTGCGCCGGCAGCAATCTAAATATAAATGCAACCACATCCGAAGGTATTATTCAATGGTACACAGTTGCCAGCGGCGGCACCAGCATAGGCAGTACCGCGAGCGCAGTAAATTTTCCCGTGAGCCCCGTTGTAAATACCACCTATTATGCAGGTGCTACCATCGTTGCTTCAGGCTGTGCAAGTTCCACGAGAGTACCATTATCGGTGGCAGTAAGCCAGCCACCGGTCGGCGGCAGTATCACAGGCGGTACCAATGTCTGCACCGGCGCCAATAATACCCTGCTTACTTTGACCGGCTATACCGGAACAATTCAATGGCAACAATCTTCTGATAACAGTACATTTGCAAATTTAGCAGGATATACGGGCACGTCTTATTCAGCAACTAATTTAACTGCCACAAAGTATTACAGGGCCTTGCTCACGAGTGGCGTATGCCCGTCCACTTCATCGGCTGTTTCTGCCGTCCTCGTAAACCCCGTGTCAGTAGCCGGAAGTGTAAATGGCGCCGTAACAGTGTGTGCAGGAACAAACAGCACTTTATTAACTCTTTCCGGAAATACTGGTACCATACAATGGCAGTCGTCACCTGATAATAATTCATTTGGTAATTTAATCGGCGCCACCGCACCAACATTAACTGTATCAAATCTTACTGCCACTACTTATTACAGATCAGTAGTGACCAGTGGCTTATGTGCAGCTGCGATTAGCTCCGCAGTTCCGATAACCGTAACACAGTCCATTGCAGGCGGAACCATCGACGGAGCCACAGCAGTCTGTTCGGGGGTGAACAATACCAGTTTAACATTAAGTAACAATATAGGGAATGTGGTTAAGTGGCAATCTTCTACGGTGAGCGATTTTACTGGCAACGAAGATATTGCCAGTACATCTTTGTCTCTAACGCTTACCAATATATCCAGTCCCAGGTTTTACAGGGCAATGATCACCAATGCTTGTGGAATTGCTTATTCCGCCCCGGCATTTATTTCGATTCACAATTTATGGGAGGGAACGCAAAGTGCCGATTGGAATGTAGCGGCCAATTGGTCTGGCGGTGAACTGCCTTCTATTTCCTGCCAGGATGTTATTATCGCCGCAGGTACACCCTTTAACCCGGTGTTGGGTTCGGGTACGGCAACCATCTATAACCTGGTAATTCAACCCGGAGCGGCTTTAACCGTTAGTAATGCGAGATTACAAATTGCCGGCACCATTACCAATGCAGGTACATTCAACGTAACCCTTGGCACGCTTGCTTTTAACGGAAATTTTAGTCAGTCACTTTCTGGAAATATGCTTTTTGCCAATACATTGAAGAACCTGGTGGTAAGCAATAATCTTGTAATCAACAATGCATCGGACAACTTTTTGAACCTTACCGGCGACCTCTCTTTTGGAGATGTAGACAACAAAACACTTACTACGGGCGATAATCTTATTTTAGTTTCGACTGCTGTAAGTACTGCTCGTGTGGCCGATATAACAAACAATGGCATCAACAATGGAAATAAGGTTATTGGAAAAGCTGCTGTACAGCGCTACTTGCCGGCGCGCCGGTCGTGGCGTTTGTTTACTGCTCCTGTGGCCCGGGGCGGCACCGTTTTTGATAATTGGCAGAACGGCGGCGTGTTCCAGGCGGGCAAAGGAACATACGTTTCTGGTCCGGGTGCAACCAGCCCAAGTGGCCCAAACGGGTTAGACTGGAGTCCCTTAAACAATGCTTCATTAAAGGCAGGTTCAGTGCCTGTTTTAGATACGAGGATAGCCCGTTTATCAAAGAACTCGGCCGACACCTCTGACAATATTCCCTATTTTATTTTCGCCAGGGGCGACAGGGATCCTGTGAACACAAACCCTGCCAATAGCAACATTACCACTTTAACGAGTGTGGGACAGTTGCAAACCGGCAGGCAAACTTTTGCTGCGTCTTCAGCCGCTGGTGCTTTTACATTGATTGGGAATCCCTATGCTTCACCGGTAGACTTTGCCAAAATTGGAAGAAACAATGTGTCTAATCGTTTCTATGCCTGGGATCCTTACCTGAATGCTGAACAGGGTGGCTACGTAATTTTTGATGATGTAAATAATACAGGTACTTACTCGTACACCTCCAGTAACCTGACACCCATTTTGCAATCGGGACAAGCATTTTACGCTATTACCATCAATAACGGTCCGGCCTCTGTTGTATTCCAGGAGAACACAAAAACAGCTTCAAATAACCTGCAGGCGTATCGGACAGCGAGCCGGCCAACCAGCTTCAGAGCCAATCTTTATTATGTAAACGAAATGAATGCGTTGGTATTATTGGATGGAACCCTGGCACTTTTTGATAATAATTTCAGCAAGGGAACAGACAAGCAGGATGCGCTGAAGATGGAAAACATAAAAGAAATGCTATCACTGCAGCGGGATTCCATTGCACTGGGGATTGAAAGAAGGCCCATACCGGCAATGGATGATACCTTATTTTTACTGCTGACAAAAACCACTCCACGCCGCTACCGTTTAGGTTTTGAACCGGGCAACCTGGATACAAATCTCGTAACTTACCTGGAAGATCGCTATACCGGCAAAAAGATACAACTTAGTGCAGCAGGGGCTTCCGTTTATGACTTCGATATTACCCTCGACAAAAATAGCGCTATGCCTGGCCGCTTCAGGATCCTATTCAAACCGCTTACTGCGAAGCCGCTAATTATTAGCAATCATATTATCGCATTCAGCAAGGGCGGCAATATTGAGGTAGCATGGGAGGTTGACAACGATATCAATGCAAGCCGGTATGAAGTGGAAAAAAGTGCAAACCTAACGAGCTTTGTAAAAGTAAATTCTACCGTTGCGGGTGCGCAAGGCCGATCGCTTGCATCTTACAAATGGTTAGATGAAAATCCTTTTAAGGGAAATAATTATTACCGCATCAGATGTGTTGATGCCAGTGGCAATTTCGTGTATAGTAAAACGGTACTGGTTACATTCAATCCCGCTAAAGAGAGCATCAGCATATCTCCAAACCCGGTAACGGATAACATCATCAGGGCTGACTTTAACGATATGCCTGCTGGTGTTTACAATCTAAAATTGCTTAACAATTTCGGACAGGTTGTTTTCACAAGTATCACTACCAGGCAGGTTGCCGGTTCATGGAAGCAAACCCTCCGGCCGGCTGTTAGGTTAACACCAGGAATATATCAATTGAAGGTAACAGTAGGCGGCAAGCAGACCCAAGCTATTAAATTGATTGTGGAATAATATCAGTTGGCGCTTTACTACTACAGTCTGTATTTGATGGCATTTTCAAGCTATTGGCGGCAGCTAATGCATGGCTGAACATCCCAACATGTCTTATAATTTATAGGTTAAACCTATCCAGGGGCGGACTATACTATCGGCCCAAACCTGTATTCTCCCCATTGTGCGGCATTGGTTCCTCCCATTTAAATAACTGCTTCTATTTGAAAGCAGCAATAAAATTTCTAATTTGTTATAAATTTTATCAGTTCATCAGTCTTTCTAATTTTCATATTCAATTAGAACTCGCTATGAAACATATTTTGCATTACCTGCTCCTTTTTATTAGCATCGCTTTGTTGCCACAAAGAAGTCATTGTCAGAGCACATCAGAATGGACGAAACAAAAATATTTAGATAGATTTTATTTGGAACTCACTCACCCGGGCACATTATCTCCCTCGAGGGATCGGATTACGATCCAATGCCTGCAATTTTTTAGAGAAGAAAATGTTTATCCTACGGACGATGCGGTTGAACTAATGTTCCAGCTCAATAAGCCGGCGTTGTTAAATTGGCAGGGGCGTTCCGAAACGGACTCCATTACTAAATTCCAACTGCCTGAAGCGCCGGGAGAACGTTATATCAAACGACAAAAAATGTTTGAAACAGAAAGCAAGCCCGATAGAAAATCAAACATTTTATTTTTCAAGTCAACAAGAGTCTTTACACGGGTGTATGATTCACTTAAAAGCATGCCGCAAAATACGCTCAGGTATCCGCCGGAATTAGATACGGTAAAAAAAAGAATATTGCCATTGATCAGTTTTCGATCATTCCGTATCTCTAAAATACAGATGGATTATTTTGAAAACACAGTCCAGGAATTAATTGGCCTCTTAAGAACCATCCTGAAAAATAATGCCTTGCGGGAAGAAAACACGGATGCAATAATAGACATTTGCGCTAACCTGTATGTGATCGATGACATCGTTAAAGAAAATGTTCAAAGGAAATCCGCCACCACAAATAGCAGTGCTTATCAAAAAGACATATTTTTTGCAAACTATACTTTGCGTAATGATGACAATGCACCATCAGAAAGCAATTTGGATTTGCCTGCCAACGCTGACATCTATGTCTACATCGATACTCTTTACAGCAATGGATCTTTGCGTTCATCGACTTTACCTGCCGAGGCAACTTTCAATATTTTTTATGGAAGTAACGGCCTTCGATATTCGTTGACTCCTAACTGCGATACACTGAGTTTTTTTGCGAATCACCCGGTGGACCTTGCTTCCACTTTACCAATCATACTGGCAAAGGGCAGCTACTGCTTTGTTTTACAGGATACCAAAACAAAAAAGTTGTATTTCAGGCCCAACGTAAACCTGGCAAATAATAAGGTGTACGATGTACGAAAAATAGTAAAACTGCCATTCCGTATCGAGGTTGCCCAATCTGCCCTTAAAAATAACAGATAACGAATGATAAATTTCCTGAAAGATCGAATCCTGTTGTTCGTGCTCATTCTTGCGGGAGACTATGTGAGCCTGGCAGGCCTGATAAAAGCGGAAGAAATAAAAGCAAATGCGATAACCATTGCCATAGCGGTTTCTATTTTACCCAGCCTGATCATCTCGCTTGTTATCAAATTTTTATTTATTCCAAATGTGAGCAAAAAAAACTTCATCATTATTTCAATCATCGTGGCGGTATTGTTATGGATTGGCTTTGTATTTTCCTTTCTTAATTTCAACACCATCAATAACCAGTACGGGAAGGTGCGGTATCCTAAAAATTTTTCCATGGATGAACCGGTCGATTCTATCATTGTTGGCGGCTGCAATTATACACCGGAAGCAAATAACGAAGTAGCGCATTTTAAGAAGATGGGCAGAACGCTCACCAGCGCCCAACTCTTTGACGATTTTAATTACGATGTCTCAAAAATCTGGGACGAAAATGAGAGAGACTGTGCACGCACCAAAATATTTATCTCTTTTGCATGGATGCTTTTTTTTCTGATCACCGGAATCACTTTACTCTGCGAAATATTGATTTTACCGGACAAATCAACATTCAAAACTCCTGGTTGATTTGCTTATTTGATGGAATTAAAATACAAATGTTTGTACAGAAAACTCATGAGTTCCGACAGCGAGCTATTCATGCGATTAAACTGCTTAACTCATGCAACATTTTCTACAGTTCAGCGGATTTTATTGTATTTAATAGTACTTATAATTGGCCTGTTCTGTGCTGTAATAATAATCATCGGCTTTATCATGATCTGAAACAATTTCCCTAACTTAAAATCAATCGTATGCGACAATATTTTACAAAAAAAGCGGGTCTCAGCGATTTAGAAGCGGTTAGCATCATCAACCGAAACGCAGTTCCTTTGGAAAGTAAAGCAGATTTACAGCCGCTGTTCGATGGGATCGGAAACGCTCAGATCGTAATGTTAGGCGAAGCAAGCCATGGCACCCATGAGTATTATACCTGGCGGGCACACATTTCCAAAAGGCTGATTGAAGAGAAGGGTTTCAGGTTCATCGCTGTTGAAGGAGATTGGCCTGATTGCTACCGTGTGAACCGGTTTATAAAGAATTACAATATTGAAGATAAAGGTTCATTCCAGGTATTACATGCATTTGACCGGTGGCCCACCTGGATGTGGGCAAACTGGGAAATGGTGGCATTCTCAGATTGGTTACAAACCAATAACCGTGGGCTGTCATCCGAAAAAAAAGTTGGATTCTATGGATTGGATGTGTATAGTTTGTGGGAGAGCATGGAGAGCATTATGCAGTATTTAAAAAAGGTGGATACCGG
Organism: Ferruginibacter sp.; assembly: GCA_025963635.1. Taxonomy (GTDB): domain Bacteria; phylum Bacteroidota; class Bacteroidia; order Chitinophagales; family Chitinophagaceae; genus Ferruginibacter. The sequence continues at coordinate 8,364 of JAOQAK010000096.1, read as the reverse complement.
CGCTTTGAAAGTTGCAGAAAAAGCATTTCGATGTTTTGAACCATATCGCAAAGAGGAGGGAACATCTTATGCAAGGGCGTCGCAGTTTGTTCCAGAGTTATGCGAGAATGCCGTGGTGGATTTATTGAAAGAAATACAACAAAAGCTGCCAATTTATAATTCAGATCACGAAAATGTGTTTAGCACCGAACAAAATGCTTTGATTGCAGTAAATGCCGAGAAATATTATCGTGCAATGATAAAAGGCGGTCCGCATAGCTGGAATATCCGCGACAGGCATATGGCCGATACTCTGAACCGGCTGATCAGCTTTCACGGCGAAAATACAAAAGTGATTGTATGGGCGCACAATACGCATGTAGGTGATGCAAGAGCCACAGATATGATCAATGAGGGTATGTTCAACATCGGTGAACTGGCGAGGATGCAACACAAGGATAAAGGCGTGGTGCTGGTGGGGTTCGGATCATACAAGGGAACTGTGATTGCAGGCCGTTCCTGGGGGGCTCCAATGCACTCGATTGGTGTACCGGCAGCAACAAAAGGCAGTTGGGAATACCTGCTGCACAAAGCCGGTAAAGAGAATAAATTACTGATGATGGAGGATTTGGCAAGTGATGATCTATTTATGGAAAATCATATTGGTCATCGGGCAATTGGCGTAGTATATAATCCACAGTATGAACAATATGGCAATTATGTGCCTACTGTTTTGCCGTTGCGCTATGATGCTTTTATATACCTGGATGAAACAAGGGCATTGTACCCTCTCCATATACAACCGGGTGGCGAGGCATTACCAGACACATACCCTTTCGGAGTTTGATCCGGTATCATGGATGTATAAATGTATTGCAATCCAATGTAAGTACATTATTGTTCATTAACCATTTAAAACTTAGCGCATGCCTGTAAAAAAGCAACCAGTTATACCAACGCCACCAGTGCACCCGAAACAGCCTGACGTAATTCCTCCGGTTGATCCGGAAGAAATGATTATCCCTGAGGAAGATCCGGACCTTATCCCAGACGAGGACCCATTTGAAACACCGCCGTATGAAGATCCTCCTCCTGGTGAAGGGCCATAGTTGCGGATGAATGACCTAAATCTCATGTTTAACTTAAAAATCCACCCGGATATTTAAACGATTAAACTTATCTAAAATTTCTAATCAGGAAGGCACATGATGGTTTACCTGGCGATAACGTCTATTTTTATTCCTCACACTTGCCTGAATTTGCAAGCAGCCATTAATAATTAACAACGATACCGATTGCTTCAGCTGATCAAATCCATATTTTATTCCTCTTTACCGGCGAAAGGACTTGCAACTGAATTTTCTTCTTTAACTGAATCCTATGTATAAAAATCGATTGCTGAAACTTATCGTTTTATTATTAGTATTTTTTGTTTACCTGCCTGGTTCGGATGCCCGGCAAACCACTGGTGGTCCCATAAAGACTGTTTCAATCATCCTCCCCGAACATAGTAATGCCCGTATCATCTTTGGGGTTGAAAAGTTAACAGCTAGCCTGGTCAAAGCAGGATACCTGGTAAAAAAAATTGGGTGGAATAAAATAAACATTGCTTCAAAGCCGCTCATCATTGTGGCAAGCTTTGAAGATGAATTATTAACCAGGGCGGCAAATTTTTATAAAATCAGCATCGATAAAACCATTGGTAAAGAAGGTTTTTCAATTCATTCCGTGGATAAAAACGTGGTGTTCATCGCTGGTGCCGATCATTCAGGTGCATTGTACGGCTGCCTGGAATTGTCTGATCGGGTAAATAGCAGCAAAAAACTTCCACTGTCAATATCAGTAACCGATCAGCCCGGCATGGTTTTACGCGGCGCCTGTATCGGGGTGCAAAAACCTTATTATCTCCCCGGCAGAACCGTGTATGAATATCCTTACACGCCAGAGACCTTTCCCTGGTTTTACAATAAGAAATTATGGATCCAATATCTCGATTCGCTCGTTGAGAACAGGATGAATTCGCTTTATCTCTGGAATGGCCACCCGTTTGCATCGCTGGTACGGTTGAAAGATTATCCTTACGCAGTGGAAGTAGATGATGCTACCTTCAAAAAAAATGAAGAAATATATCGCTTTCTTACCACCGAGGCAGATAAGCGGGGCATATGGGTGATCCAGATGTTTTACAATATCATCGTATCAAAACCATTCGCAGCCCATCATCATATTAAAACACAGGAACGGGAAAGGCATATTGTTCCGCTGATCGCCGATTATACCCGGAAATCCATTGCGGCATTTGTAGAAAAATACCCGAATGTGGGATTGATGGTTTGCCTTGGGGAAGCCATGGAAGGAACCGGCAACGATGATATCGAATGGTTTACTAAAACTATTATCCCCGGAGTGAAAGATGGATTGAAGGCATTAGGGCAAACCGAAGAACCGCCCATCGTACTGAGGGCACACGATACAGATGCCCCCTCAGTAATGCAAGCCGCATTACCATTGTACAAAAATTTATATACCGAAGCCAAATTTAATGGCGAGGCACTCACTACACCAACGCCCCGTGGTGCGTGGGCGCAATTGCATCAGGCACTAAGTCACCTCGGCAGTGTGCAAATTGAGAATGTACACATTCTTGCCAACCTGGAACCCTTCCGTTATGGCTCCGCAGATTTTATTCAGCAGTCGGTAAAAGGGATGCTGGAGGTGATGGGTGGCAAAGGCCTGCATTTGTATCCCCAGGCTTCTTATTGGGATTGGCCATATAGCGCAGACAGTGTAAAAGGAAAAAGGCTGCTACAAATTGAAAGGGACTGGATATGGTACAAGGCATGGAGCAGGTATGCATGGAAAGCCGACCGTGACAGGAAAGAAGAGGTCCGTTACTGGAGTGGCTTGCTGGCATCGAAATACGGGTGCAACCCGCAGGACGGTAAAAATATTTTGGAAGCCTATGAGCAGTCCGGGGAAATTGCGCCTAAGTTGTTAAGACGCTTTGGCATAACTGACGGCAACCGGCAAACGCTTACATTGGGTATGCTGATGACACAACTGATCAATCCCTATCGCTATGGATTGTTTACTTTATTATATGATGGGGAAAGTCCGGAAGGTGAAATGCTGATTCAATATGCCGAAAAAGAATGGAAAAAGGAGTCGCATACCGGCGAAACACCTGTACAAATAATTAGGGAAGTAAGGGAGCATGGCGAAAGGGCAGTAGCCGCTATTGAAGCTACGGCAAAAAAAATAAGTAATAACAAGGATGAATTTGAACGACTGAAAAATGATATGTATTGCTACCGGGCGTTGGCCGATCATTTTGCATACAAAGCAGAAGCAGCCCTGCTTGTGCTACGGTACAAATATTCCAATAACATAAAAGATCTTGAAAAAGCGTTGCCCTTATTAGAAAAAAGTGTGGCCAGTTACAAGCAGTTAGTTGACCTGACAAAAGGCACTTACCTGTATGCCAACAGCATGCAAACACAACAGCGTAAAATCCCGATCCGAGGTGTGGACGGTACCTTTAAAACATGGGCTGAAGTGTTGGTTCCTTTTGAAAAGGAATTAGCACATTTCAGTCATAGCATCGATTCACTAAAAAACAGTCCGGTTAAAATTGTTGCCAAAACGATGATTTTAAAAAATGCTGCGGTTACCGTTGAAGGTAACCCTGGTTGGTTCCAGGTGGGTGATAGCTTGTCGAAAGTTTACAAGGATACCGGTTTTTCTATACAATCATATGCCAAAGAATTAAAGTACCTGAAAGGCTTGCAAAGTTCATTTAAGCAACAACTAAAGGAAGGAACAGTTCTTCACTTTAGTAACAGCAAACCGGTGAAGGTACTGGTAGGCTATTTTAAATTTAAACCGGCAGCATTTACAAAGGATACTATCTTTTTGAAGTCGCCTGAACTAGAAACCAATGCAAGTGCCAATGATTATGGACAGGCAGAAACGAAAATTGCGAATGCCTTGGTGATAAAGAATATGCCACCGGTTAATATTCATACTTATAGTTTTGCCGCAGGCAATAATATATTAAAACTTGAAAGAGGTGTATGCCTTATCGTTGGTTTTATTGGGGATGAACAGGAAGTGCCATTGTATGATGCAGGTTTAACCGAAGCTGGCATGAAGAAGGAAATTGATTGGTTGTTTGAATAGAGGAAATTTCTGATGTCTTATTTTTTGATGTCTGATTTGTCTTTAAGGGTTGGCTTATTATGATCATTTGTGGATGTATGATTTTTGTGCAGTAAGGTTGTTGCCCATAGCTGTAATCGTACAAGGGAGTGACACAACGATGTTTAATTGAAAAACAAATGTTAGAAAACAAATAATTTTAATAAAATGCAATTGGTTGAAAGCTGCGGCTTTTCTCATCAATTGGGGCATTATATGTATTTTGCTCCATCGGGAGCAACCACTTTGTAGAAATATAATATTTCAAATCCGACTCCGCAGGAGTCGCCTTCGAACAGAACATAATATTGAAAATCCAGGTTCATGAAATTGAAAAATAAAGGCAGGAATATTTTTTTATCAGTGCTGATGCTAGCTGCGGTGAATTGTTGTATCGGTCAATCATTTTATGATGTAACAAAATATGGTGCAAAGAGAGACAGCAGCGCAATTGCTACATTTGCAATTAAAAAAGCCATTGAAGTTGCCTCTAAAGCCGGTGGTGGTACGGTTTATTTCCCTGCGGGTAAATATCTCACCGGCGCAATTCACCTGGAAAGCAATATCACTATTTTTATTGATGCTGGCGCTGAGTTACATTTCAGTGATAATTTTGATGATTACCTGCCCATGGTGGAAAGCAGGTATGAAGGAGTGGATGTAATGAGTTTTTCGCCGCTTTTTTATGCTTACAAGGCTGAGAACATTTCAATTATTGGAAGAGGCAAAATAAATGGTCATGGTAAAAAATGGTGGGATTATGTAGAAGGGTTTAAAAACGGTTTGCCACGTAATAAATGGCAAAGGACTTTTGATAGCTTGAATGCAAATATCATTTTACCCGATGATGCAGCCCAGATGAAACAGGGCTTTTTGCGGCCGCCGTTCATACAGCCGATGTTCTGTAAAAATGTGCTGATCGAAGGCATCACCATTACCAACTCGCCCTTCTGGACAGTGAACCCTGAGTTTTGCGAAAACGTAACAGTGAATGCGGTTACCATCAACAACCCACACTCGCCTAATACAGACGGCATCAACCCGGAATCCTGTAAGTATGTTCATATTTCAAATTGCCATATCAGTGTGGGAGATGATTGCATCACGATCAAATCCGGTAAGGATGTGCCCGGGCGGACAAAAAATATGGCTGCAGAAAATTATACCATCACCAATTGTACCATGCTCAGTGGTCATGGTGGTGTGGTGATTGGTAGCGAGATGAGTGGTGGGGTAAAAAAGATAACGATCTCCAATTGTATTTTTGATGGAACGGATAGAGGTATTCGCATTAAAACAGCCCGTGGCCGTGGCGGTGTGGTGGAAGATATCCGGGTGGACAATATTGTAATGAAAAATATTAGGGAGCAAGCCATCGTGCTGGATATGGAATATGCGAATGTGAAGCCCGAACCTCTTGGTGACCGCACGCCCCAATTCCGGAATATCCGGTTCAGCAATATCACAGCCTATACAAAGCAGGCAATATTTATTAATGGCCTTGCCGAAATGCCGGTGCAGGAAATCAGTTTTAACGACCTGGTTTTCGAAGCGGAAACAGGTATTGTCATTAAAAATGCAAGAGACATCGAATTGCACAACGTAAGGGTAAACGCAAAAACAGGAAGCGCATTGCAGGCAGAAATGGTACAACGGTTAGAGATAGACGCTTTGTCATCTGCCAAACCATTGGAAACAGTACCACTGATAAAACTAACCAGTGTGGCCGAAGTGTTGGTGCGCAATTGCTGGCCTGTGAAAGGCACTCAAATATTTGCAGAAATAAAAGGTGCAGCAACTAAAATGGTGGTGATTAAGAATAATGAGTTAGGCGATGCTAAGATAAACTTAGGCAATGAAATTAATAAAGAAGAAGTGAGACAATAGGTTGGATGCTTGAGTTCAATAAACACAGCGGGTACTGCAAGCAACGCACGATGCGTGCCGGGACCCGACTGAGAAACCATTGACAATTATCCGGACAAGTTAATCTTTTCGTGAACCAGTTAACAATAGCGATTTAATAAATGGTGATTTAAAATAGCTTATGATCTTACAAAAAATTAAATGGGGTTTATTAGTCATGCTCTTTTTGAACATGAATACTGCCAATGCACAGGGTTTGAAACTATGGTACAACAAACCCGCGGATAAATGGACTGCTGCTTTGCCAATAGGAAATGGAAGAATTGGCGGGATGATATTTGGAGTGGTAGACCATGAAAGGATCCAGTTTAATGAAGAAACGCTTTGGACCGGCGAACCACGCAATTATAATCGTCCGGGTGCATATCGATATTTAGACTCGATCAGGCAATTGTTATTTGCCGGCAAACAGAAGGAAGCGGAAGCATTGGCAGAAAGGGAGTTCATGGGAGTAAAAAGTAAAGAAGGAGAGAAGGATAAATGGGAAGGGGAAATGAAAAACCTAAAGGGTATACATGGAAATCCTTCACTTGAAAATTTTGATGATAGTCAGTGGAAAACCATGCAGGTGCCATCTTATGATGGGTGGGAAGCAGTAGGCTTTGAAGACCTGGATGGCGCAGTGTGGTTGCGTAAAAGTTTTGAAGTTCCGGTTTCTTTTTTAGAGAAGGACCTGGTGCTCGATCTGAATCGTATCCGGGATGAAGATCTTACCTATATCAATGGCAAACTGGTTGGTACACAAAAAGATGCGGAACCAAGGAAATACACGCTACCGAGAGGATTATTACATGCGGGCAAGAACACGATTGCCATCCAGGTGCTGAACTATTCTGATAAAGGCGGGATTCTTGGTTATAAAGATGTTACAAAGCATATTGGAATTTATCCCAATGGCGGTGAAGCATCAAAGATTTCATTGAATGGCCAGTGGAAATATTTCATCCGGGATGAGAATCCACCTGCTGTGTCAAGTTACCAGGCAAGTTACCAGCCCTTTGGCGATTTGTTTTTAAATTTTAAACATGCTTCGATAACGAATTACAAAAGAGAACTCGACATAAACAATGCCATTGCCACAACTTCTTACTCAATGAATGGCATTGATTTTAAAAGAGAATATTTTGTCAGTCAGCCTCACCAGGTAATGGCCGTGCATTTATCGGCTACAAAAATAGGCAGCATCAGTTTTGAGGCTTCGTTGGCCAGTCCGCATAAAAATTTTACCGTAAAAAAAATTAATAACAACACCATCAACTTATCTGTAAAGGTTAGGAACGGTGTGCTGCGTGGCGAAAGTTACTTGCAGGTAAAAATAAAAGGCGGTACTGTCAAAATCATCGATAATACCATTGTAGTATCCGATGCGAATGAGGCTACTTTATTTTTAACCGCTGCCACCAATTATAAAAACTATAAGGATGTAACCGCTGATCCTTCAGCAAAATGCAAACTGGATCTGCAAGCCGTTAACGGTATACCTTACGCGCAAATAAGATCGACCCATATTACTGAGTATAAAAAGTATTTCAACACACTAAGCATTGACCTCGGAAAAACCGAAAACGAGTTGTTACCCACTGATGAAAGGATTGAAAAATTCGCTCGTTCCCCGGATCCTTCATTGGTTGCTCTATACCTGCAGTATGGAAGATATTTACTGATCTCCAGTTCGAGGCCGGGTACAAAGCCGGCAAATCTGCAAGGGATCTGGAACGACCTGTTGACGCCTCCCTGGGGCAGTAAATACACCACCAATATTAATGCTGAAATGAATTACTGGCCGGCGGAGTTGCTAAATCTTTCACCCTTGCACCAGCCACTCTTTTCGATGATCAGCGAGTTGGAAGCATCCGGCAGGCAAACAGCAAAGGACTATTACAATGCACCGGGTTGGGTGGTTCATCACAATACAGACCTATGGCGTGGCACAGCCCCGATCAATGCTTCCAACCATGGGATATGGGTGACCGGCGGAGCATGGCTTTGCCAGCATTTATGGGAGCATTTTGCGTTTACGCAAGACAAGCTATTTCTTCAGAACAAAGCCTACCCAATTATGAAGGAAGCGGCTATGTTCTTCAATCATTTTTTGATAAAGGATCCAGCAACGGGATGGCTTATCAGCACGCCATCCAATTCACCCGAACAAGGTGGATTGGTAGCCGGGCCAACGATGGATCACCAGATCATTCGCAACCTTTTTAAAACTACCATTCAAGCAGCCCGGATACTCAATATCGATGAGCCTTTCAGGGATTC
>JAOQAK010000093.1 GCA_025963635.1 Ferruginibacter sp. | reverse complement strand
AAAGCTGAAGTTTTATCATATATTAGGCTTTGATATATTAAACAGCACTTATGAGGAATAAATTTTATTTTTTATTATTTTTTAGCCTTTTAATTAGCCAACTGCAATTATCCACTGGCTTTGCTCAAGTAAGAAACGACCAGCAGACACTCAAAATAAATGAGCTGGAGTACCTGGAAATGCCGGGTCTCAATGTGATGCTGGCTCACGACTACTACCCGGGTGGTCATCAAAGCGGCATCAGCATTATTCAAAATGGCGTTAGGGTGGGCTCGAATGGGGATATGCGCCTGGAGCCTACACCAGGACCCGGTCACGCCCAGCCTAAGGTTGGAAAACGAATGGTAGATCGCGAAAGGCAAATAATCAGCGTACGAATGCAGTACCCTGACCCGGAGAAGGATCGTAAAGGCTTCGGCCCCATTATTTACCCCGATCTTAATTTTAGCTACGAGGTGAAGATACAGCCAGCCGGAAAATCGTTCCGGGTTATAGTTGATCTCGACAAGCCTTTGCCAGACGAGTGGATTGGCAAGGTTGGTTTTATCTTCGAATTATTTCCGGGAAACCTTTTCGGTAAGAGTTACTATATGGATCAGAGCTTTGGCATCTTCCCGAGGCAGGCTAACGGCCCCGGTACCCGTAATAAGGAAGGAATCTATGAGATCGCTCCTCTTGCAACCGGTAAAAAGCTTACAATTGCACCAGAGACGGAGCGGCTTCGCATTACGATCGAGAACCTGAAAGGCAATAACCTGCAATTGATTGATGGTCGGGCATTAGTCCAAAGCGGCTGGTATATAGTTCGGTCTACAGTGCCGAAAGATGCTACGAAAAACGCCATAGAATGGCTGATCACCCCAAACGCTCTGCCCGGATGGAAATACGATCCTGTGGTGCAGGTTTCCCAGGTTGGCTATCATCCTGCTCAGCAGAAGGTTGCAATGATTGAACTGGACCGCGCCGATGAGCGACGTTTCCCTGCAACTTTGTTCCGCGTCTCGGAGAATGGCGGTTTAGAGAAGGTTTTGCAAAGCACTCCAAAAGAGTGGGGCAACTTCCTTCGGTATCATTATCTTCAATTCGATTTCTCCTCTATCCAGAAGTCCGGGATGTACCAGGTGCAGTATGGAGATTACCGCACCCAACCTTTTCAGATAAACACCCAGGTGTTCAAGCGGCACGTATGGCAACCGGTGCTGGAGTATTTCCTTCCTGTTCAAATGTGTCACATGCGCATAAATGACCGATCCCGGGTATGGCATGGCTTGTGTCATATGGACGACGCCCGGATGTCTTTAATTAATCACAACCACTTTGATGGATACATCCAGGGCCCGTCAACATTAACTAAATATCAGCCAGGTGAGTCAGTTCCCGGTTTAAACATAGGAGGCTGGCACGATGCCGGGGACTACGACATGCGGGTGGAATCCCAGGCTACTGAGGTAAGTATCCTTGCTATGGCCTACGAGCAGTTCGGCGTAAATTATGATAATACTACTATAAACCAGGAAACACGGATAGTGGAAATGCAACAACCTGATGGTAAGAACGACGTCCTCCAGCAGATCGAGCATGGTGCACTATCAGTGGTTGGAGGCTATAAATCAATGGGCAGGCTTTATCGTGGTATAATCGAACCGACCAGGCGACAGTATTCACACTTAGGTGATGCGGCAACCATGACAGACAACAAACCTTACAACTCAAAAGAGATGGGCCTTTCATTCATGGAACTGCAGACGAATAACCGGCTTATTAATGGTAGCAGCAGGATAAGCGGCGAACCGAATGCTCCTGATGACCGATGGGTATTTACTGAAAATAACCCGGGTCGGGAGCTACAGGTTGCAGCCGGTATGGCGGCGGCTGCAAGGGTATTAAAGGGATACAACGACGAATTGGCAAGTGATTGTTTGAAGCTGGCAACGGAGCTTTGGGACAGAACGAAGGAGACTAATCCGGTACAACGGGTAGAGTTGGCGGTGGAACTACTCGTTACTACCGGCGATAACAAGTACAGTGACTTTTTGACGAAGAATACGGCGGACATAGCAAAAAACATAGCGCGTACCGGTTGGATTGTTGGCCGTTCACTGCGAATGATAAAAGATAGCCAGTACCACAATGCTATTATTGCCGCAGTGAAAGCGCACCGGGCCCTGGTTGAAGAGCAGGAGAAAAAAACGCCTTATGGAATGCCATATGAGCCGGATATATGGGGTGCCGGATGGGGGATACAGGATTTTGGCGTACAACAATACTTCCTTCATACGTCTTTCCCTGAGATCTTTCCGGAAACCTTTATGCTCCATGCAATGAATTTTGTACTCGGCGTCCATCCCGGTACCAACACTTCTTCCTTTGCATCAGGTGTTGGTTCAAAATCACTAACCGTTGCTTACGGTATTAACCGCGACGACTGGTCTTATATTCCCGGAGGGGTAGGGTCAGGTACAGCATTAATCCGGCCCGACTTTCCCGAGCTGCTGGAATGGCCCTATCTGTGGCAGCAGACAGAGTATGTGTTGGGGGGCGGAAGCTCGAACCTGATGTTCTTAGTGCTGGCAGCGGATAAATTGCTTAACAAATAACCGGCAGCTACCTGCCATTAATAGCTTTTCCTTTCCTTAACGATCTAATCGGTATCGTAAAAAACTACTACCTGAAATGAACAAAAAATATTATTTTTTTTCTGCCATTCTCATTTTCGTTATCAGCAGTTGCACGCCCCGGTTACAGGGAACCCAAACTAAAAATGACTTATTGTTTTCTCAAAGCAACCTGGTGGCATGGTGTACTATTCCTTATGATAGTAAAAAGCGTAATTCAGAAGAAAGAGCAGTGATGCTAAAAGATCTCGGATTTACTTCTTTTGCTTATGATTGGCGGGCACAGGATCTACCGAATATGGAAACTGAACTTGCTACTTTAAAAAAACATGGTATCCGGTTGAAAAGCGTATGGTTTTGGGTGAACGGCGGGAACGATAAAATATTAGATGAAGCAAATGAAACCATACTGAAAACCCTGGAAAAAACCAATACAAAAACAGAGTTATGGGTAAGTTTTCCTTCCCGTTATTTTGAGGGAATACCAGATGAAGAGAAAATACAAAAAGGAGTAAAAACACTTCAATATATTCAAGAGCGCGCATCTGAAATAGGCTGTTCGATAGCTTTATATAACCACGAAGATTGGTTCGGGGAACCCGAAAATGAAGTAAAAATAATTAAAGCATCTGGCTTAAAGAATGTTGGTATTGTTTATAATTTTCATCATGGACATAAGCAAATGGATGACTTCGATAATATCTTACAGGTAACCAAACCTTATTTGACAACAGTAAACCTCAACGGTATGAAAGGTGACAAATTCGAAATTCGTACCATCGGGCAGGGTGACAGGGAACTGGAGCTTTTGAAAAAGTTAAAAGCATCGGGGTTTAACGGCTCCATCGGAATAATAGGCCATACAGAAAATGAAGATGTAAAGGTGGTCTTACAAAGAAATCTAACAGGATTGAAAAGGTTGCTTGGTGAAATGGGAGAAACAGCCCATTAACAGCAGTAGCCGTAAGGTTAACGGTCGTTCCTGTACAAATAATTGTCAAATCCTGCCTATCAATGGAAAGTAACTGGTGTAAATACAGGTACTAACAATGCTTCATATTCCGATAATTCTTTTGCAGACGGAGATGCTGTCAGTTGTATTTTGTGTCCTCACTTGTAGGTGTAGTAGTTGCTTCGGCGGGTTTAGCAGCAGTTCTTATCTATTCTTTTGCTTCTTGCTATAAGTTTATGTAATTCTGTTGCCAGACAATTCAATTATGATTTAAGGCGCTCCCGGAAAGACTTAAACCAATCAGGGATGCCACTATTGCATTAATAACTTTCATTGTTTAAATTTAAATGATCAATCCTTAAAGCAAGTACAGATACTAATGATAAATATTTGCGCTGAAATCAATCGTTGTAGATACGCTTTCGGAAGTTTTCTCTTAATTATTTGCACAACCGGTTTTAAAAATACTTTTCCTGTTTAGACCTAAATCCTTCTTGCCATGAAACTTGTTACAGGTAGCCTGGTTATATTTTTTGCAGTTATTGCAGTAGCAACTTATCAGGCCAGCCATCACATTACAAAATCTGCCATCTCTGCTTTTAGTGATCAACCTGAGAATAAACAGTCGGGAAACCAAGCTGACACCAGTAAGGAGTGGTTATTACATGGAAGAAATTATTACGAAGACAGGTATAGCCCTCTGGCGCAAATCAACAAAAACAATGTGAATAAACTCGGATTAGCCTGGAGCCTGAACTTAGGCACCGAAAGAGGTATTGAAGCAACTCCATTAGTTGCGAATGGAGTGATGTATTTACCGGGTCCCTGGAGTGTGGTGTACGCAATCAATGTAAGAACCGGAAAAATGATTTGGAGCTACGATCCGAAGGTCCCGAAAAGTTTTGGTGAAAAAGCCTGTTGCGACGTAGTGAACCGGGGTGTCGCCTTACATAAAGGCAAAGTTTATATTGGCACATTAGACGGAAGACTGGTGGCTATTGATGCAAAAAAAGGAAGTTTGGTGTGGTCGGTGCCAACGGTAGATAACACCAAACCCTACACAATAACAGGAGCACCGAGGGTGGTAGAGGGTAACGTAATTATTGGAAACGCGGGAAGCGACTATGGTGTAAGAGGATATGTAACGGCATACAATGCAACAACCGGGAAACAGGCCTGGCGCTTTTATATTGTTCCCGGAGATCCTGCTCAGCCATTTGAAAATGAAGCTATGAAAACAGCAGCAAAAACATGGAGCGGAAAGTGGTGGGAATATGGAGGCGGAGGCACTGCATGGGATGCCATGGCTTATGACCCTGAATTAAGGTTATTATATGTTGGAACAGGAAACGGCGGGCCATGGAACAGGGAAAACAGGAGTGAAGGCAAAGGCGATAATTTGTTTATTTCTTCCATACTAGCCTTAGATCCAATGACCGGAGAATTGAAGTGGTATTTTCAAACAACCCCGGGCGATCAATGGGATTATACGGCTACGCAGCCATTGATTTTGGCGGACTTGCAAATAAACGGGGAACAGACGAAAGTAATTATGCAGGCACCTAAGAATGGCTTCTTTTATTTGCTTGATCGTACTAATGGAAAGTTCATTTCTGCTAAGCCATTTGTCTATGTCAACTGGGCAAAAAGTATTGACCAAAACACAGGACGGCCCGTAGAAAATGATTTCAGCAGGTATA
>JAOQAK010000069.1 GCA_025963635.1 Ferruginibacter sp. | reverse complement strand
AGCTACAGTGGAATTTTGGATGAGCACGCCGCCGTCAGGAACAATGCAGGTGTATTTGATGTAAGCCATATGGGAGAATTTATTTTAAAGGGTGAAAATGCATTGGACCTGATCCAACGGGTAACCTCCAATGATGCATCTAAACTGGTTGCCGGTAAAGCACAGTATAGCTGCCTTCCCAATGAAGCCGGCGGAATTGTGGATGACCTGCTGGTATATTGCCTGGAACCCAACAAATCTTATATGCTCGTGGTAAATGCCGGCAATATTGAAAAGGATTGGAAGTGGATCAGCAAGTTCAATACACAGAATGTAGAAATGCACAATATTTCAGATAAGACCTGTTTATTGGCTATCCAGGGCCCCAATGCCACCAAAATCCTTCAACCATTAACTACTGCGGATATCCTGAATTTAAAATATTATACTTTTATAAAGGACCGTTTTGCAGGGGTGGATAATGTGATTATTAGTGCAACGGGTTATACCGGGGCAGGCGGTGTTGAAATTTACTTTGAAGATACCAATGGTGCTGCCGATAAAATTTGGGAAGCTATTTTTTCCGGGGGCGCTGCACAGGGTATTAAACCGATCGGCCTGGGTGCAAGAGATACATTGCGGCTCGAAATGGGTTTTTGTTTATATGGCAATGACATCGATGATACCACTTCACCGCTCGAAGCCGGGCTTGGATGGATCACCAAATTCACCAAAGATTTTACCAATAAAGCATTCTTCGAAAAACAAAAGGAACGGGGCGTCACAAGAAAGCTGGTAGGTTTCGAAATGCTGGAGAAGGGGATCGCCCGTCATGATCATGTGATAAAAGACTTTGAGGGAAGCATAATCGGGAGAGTTACTTCCGGAACCCAATCACCCTCATTGGGAAAAGCTATTGGCATGGGGTATGTGGATTTACACAACGCCTCAATCGACAGTGATATTTTTATCAGCATCCGCAATTCTTTATTAAAGGCAAAAGTGGTAAAGATGCCTTTTGTTTAGTTGATAATAAAATAATTGATAATGGATAATGTGAAGAAAGCTCGCATTAAACCTGATCAGCATAGAGTGTACCCACCTAAAAATTTTTCAGTTATCAATTAAGCAATTATCCATTAAAACATTATCTATTAATTAAACTATTCATTTAACCTCTTTTAATGAAAGGAACCAAGCCAGCTTTATATACTTCCCTGTCTCCTGCGTTACTTCACTTATACGATGTAAGCAGGAGTATTGTTGTAATCATTGATGTTTTGCGAGCTACTTCAACCATTGCCACTGTACTATTCAATGGGGCTAAAAATATTATTCCGGTTGACAGCGTGGCAGAATGTATCCGCCTTGGTAAACAGATTGAAGGCATTACCGCGGGCGAAAGAGATGGCCACATTGCAGAGGGATTGGTAAACGGTAATTCGCCTTTTGAATACTCCAAAGAATTTATAGGTGGAAAAACACTCGTGCTTACCACTACCAATGGTACAAAGCTGCTACACATGGCGCTTGAAAAAGGCGCCAAAGGAATTATCACTGGCTCTTTTCCCAATTTATCTGCCGTATGTGATTACCTGGTAGCCGCTAAAAAACCCGTGATACTGGGCTGTGCAGCCTGGAAAGACAGGGTTAATATTGAAGACACTTTATTTGCAGGTGCGGTGATCAGCCGTGTAAAAGCTCATTTCGATATCAACTGTGATTCCTCGAAAATGGCAGAAATAATGTACAATGACGCCAAAGACGATATGTACGAGTTTATGAAAAGTAA
The DNA here is from genome assembly GCA_025963635.1 of Ferruginibacter sp. Taxonomy (GTDB): domain Bacteria; phylum Bacteroidota; class Bacteroidia; order Chitinophagales; family Chitinophagaceae; genus Ferruginibacter. The sequence goes on along the minus strand of JAOQAK010000069.1, from coordinate 26,536 downwards.
AAACGCCTCGCACTATCTCCGGCTTACTAAATATGGCCTTGAAAAGGATATCCGCTACTGTCTTTCCGAAGATGTTGCCAACGTATTATGTATGTACGAAGGAGGCAAATTAGTGAAAGGAAATCTTCCCTCCTGAATGCCTCCGCAGCACTAATTCAGTTTACCTCCAGTTCTGGTGTCTGGGGAATTTCAATCAAATCAACTGCTCCACGTTCAATAAACCTGTTAAACCTGATCATTCTTTGTGGATATACACATTAAGAAAGATTTAGAGAAGGCTTTTCTTAATTTTTCCTTTAATTTTGCAAATTGCCCTTTCCGGTATTGACACCGGTGTTAGGGCCAGCATTACCCATTGTACATTTCAACTAAAATCGTACTTCATTTTGGCTTTATCCCATCTAATTAAATACGTTTACAATACAGGATCTGACGAGGTTATCCGCAGAGGAAAAAAAATACATTCCATTGGCTTCGTTGAATTATTGGAACATGATGAGCTGTTGAATACTGTGGTATTCAGGGTAAAGGATGATACTTATAGCACTTATTACAAAGTCAATATTCAAAAATATACCGATCCAAAATCGATGACCTTGCGCTGCGGTTGCCCATACAACCTGGGCGACATTTGCAGACATGAGGCGGCCGCTCTTTTCCAGTTACAGGAACTGATCGATAAAAATATGCTGGGCAGCAGCAATGCGGCCTATAACCAGCGGCATACGGTGGCCAAGATGAAATTTATAGACCTTAAAACGATCCGCCTGCTTTCTTCCCCCGAAATGTATGAGGCTGCCGAAAACATTCTTGAAACCACCAAGGCCAGTATCATCGTCGCATCCAATGAGCGCGTAGAAGCGGAACTGAAAGTTGAAGACGAATTGTACCCCGTGGTGCTTCAGAAAAATGACGAGCGCAATTTTGATACCTCCTGCAGGTGTGATGAAACCGTGTATCCTTTATGTGTGCATAAAACTGCCCTGTTCATACAGCTTTTCAGGCAGTATGGGCCTTACTATTTTGATACCATCCGTAACTGGGACAAGGAGAAAAACAAGCTATTGCAGATTTACGGATACAATTTAGAAGATGATCTGAAAGGCAAATTTGAATTCATATACAAGGAAGGAAAGCCATTTTTAAAAGTGCTGGATACTTCCATCAAGCGTGTTACACAGGTGGCAACAGCGCCGCGGCCTTCCTATCTACAGGATAACCAGCCTCCCGATGAGCCTGAAGTGGCCACTTCGGAAGCAGGGCTTAAAAAACTAGGACTGGTTTTTAATTTTAATGCCACCACTTATCCATATTTCGTGGTGGATGCTATACAGGGTGACGCAGACGAACAGAATAATAAATTGCTGGGGAAAACGGAGAAACTCGATCTGACAAAATATGTGAATACAGAATTATTTAGTGAGGATGACAAAATACTGTTGCAACAAATAAGAAAGATACAGGCCTCAGAAGTAAACAAATACCTGAACCGGAATTCACCCTTTAGTGGAATTTGGGAAAACATTATTCAAACCGATGGAGATGAGCTGCCCGAGGAAACCAAGGTGCTGATCACAGAATATTTTCAGCCAAAACTGAAAAAGATATTTAGTGAGCAGGCTGCCAACCCATTTGTGTATTACCTGCCGGAAAATAAGCCTTTCAAAACAGAAAATTTGGTGGAGGTTTCGTTGAGCGAAAATTTTATTGCGCCGCAATTTAAGATCATTTCCCAGGGCGACTATTTTGAGCTGCAATGCCGCTTCAATATAAACGGTGCCGCACAACCGGTTACGGACAATGAATGTAATAACAGCATTCTCTTTCTGTACAACCATACCTTTTATTTATGGCAAAAACCGGAAGATGTATTGCAGGCTGAAAAGTTTATCAAAAACGGCAGCATCAAGCTTACCAAGGAGAATTGGGCGGCCCAAATGCAAAAGCTGATCATGCCGCTTACCAAAGATTACCAGGTAGAGTTTGATAAATCGCTGATCAAGGAAATTAAAAGCGGGGAGCCTGAAGTAAAACTGATGTTGCAGGAAAAGGGGGACTACCTTGTTTTTCAGCCGATATTCACTTACAAGGGTTTTGAAACAAAGGCCACTGACAAAGACACCATCACCATACCCGATGGAGATAAAATATTAATCGTACATAGAAATAAAGAGGCCGAAATGCGGTTTCTCGATAAACTGAGTTCACTTCATTCTCAATTCATTCGTCCGCAGGAAGGAAACAGCCTCATTTTAAAGGGGCCGGATGTGTTGAAAAATAACTGGTTCTTTCTTTTTGTAGATTCTATGAAAGAGTCTAAAGTGCCGGTGTTTGGTTTTGAAGCGCTCAGGAATTTCCGCTTCAATACTGCCCGGCCATCTACCCACATTCATGTAAGCAGCGGGCTGGATTGGTTTGATGCCAATGTGGAGATCGATTTTGAAGGGCAAAGAGTGGGCATCAACGACATTAAAAAAGCACTGGCCTCCAAGCAATCCTTTGTACAACTGGGCGATGGCACCCTGGGGATTTTACCCGATGAATGGCTAAAAAGATACTCGCTTTTATTTAAGGTAGGTGACGGTAAAAATGATAAACTGCGCTTGTCGAAATACCACATGAGTGTGATCGATGAGTTGTATGAAAACAGAAATGCATCGGAGCTAAGTTTTGCATTGGATGAAAAATTTGAACGGCTCAGGGAATTCAAGAATATTCCTGAAATCGCCCCACCGGCGCATTTGCTCTCTATATTAAGGCCCTATCAAACCTCTGGATATCAATGGTTAAACTATTTGAATGAAGTGGGCTGGGGTGGTATTTTAGCAGATGATATGGGTTTGGGTAAAACGGTGCAGGCGCTTACGATGCTGCAACATTACAAAACACAGGAAGGCAAATTAACCGCCATTGTAGTTTGCCCGACTACCCTGATTTATAACTGGGAAAATGAGATCAGGAAATTTACTCCCGGCCTAACCTGGAGAATTCATCACGGAAGCATGCGCACCAGGGATGTGGCCGAATTGCAAAGTGCAAATATCATCATTACAACTTACGGCACTTTAAGAAGTGATGTACAGGTGCTGATGAAAATATTGTTTGACTATGTAGTGTTGGATGAAAGCCAGGCAATCAAAAATCCGGCTTCAAAAGTTACCAGGGCGGCTTGCCTGCTCACCGCCAAAAACAGGCTATGCATGAGTGGTACACCGCTTCAGAATAATACCTTCGATATTTTTGCCCAAATGAATTTCCTTAATCCAGGTTTGCTGGGAAGCATGGATTTCTTCCGAAATGAGTTTGCCACACCCATTGATAAATTTGGCGAGCAGGAACAAAAAGATCATCTCCGCAAATTATTGTACCCGTTCATTCTTCGCCGCACGAAGGAACAGGTGGCGAAAGATCTTCCGGAGAAAACAGAGACTATCCTGTTTTGCGAAATGGAAAAAGAGCAGCGCAAAATTTATGATGCCTACCGCAATAGCTACCGCGATAAGATCATGGGGGTTATCGATGAGCATGGTATCGACAAATCGCAGCTTACCATCTTGCAGGGCCTCATGAAATTGCGGCAAATATGCGATAGTCCGGCCATTTTGAACGAAGAAGATAAATACCCGAATCACTCCATCAAACTCGATGAACTCACAAGGGAAATTGAGGAAAATATCGGCGAACACAAGGCCTTGATATTTTCACAGTTTTTGGGAATGCTGGCGCTGATAAAAGAGAAACTGAAAGAACAAGGCGTGCCCTTCGAATATTTTGACGGCAGCACCAGTATCAACGACCGCCAAAAGGCAATTGAAAATTTCCAGAACAACGATGAGTGCCGGGTATTCCTGATCTCTTTGAAAGCCGGTGGTGTCGGTCTCAACCTTACTGCAGCAGACTATGTGTATATTGTTGATCCCTGGTGGAATCCAGCAGTGGAACAACAGGCCATTGATCGTACGCACCGCATCGGCCAAACTAAAAACATATTCGCTTACCGGATGATCTGCATCGATACGATCGAAGACAAGATACTACAGCTACAGGAGCGCAAGCGCAAACTGGCGAGTGAGTTGATTTCAGACGATGTCAATTTTGTGAAAGCATTGAGCAAGGCAGATGTAGAATACCTCTTTAGCTAATCGTTATCGAGCTCCGGGTTAGATGCAACGGCTTATAAACCTGACTGAATTCAGTCAGGTTTATTAAGAAGCGATAAAATCTTTCAAACGTTGAAATTCTTTTTTGTCGCCTGGTACAAATAGTGCGCTGCAAATTTCACGATAAAATTTCGACAGCCTGGTTAATAACGATGTTGAGTTGTTACGGTTGTTCATAAATAGTGGATTTGACTATAAAGGTAAAATGTACCAGGATCAAAACCTATAGTAATTCTTCTATATATTTTCGGCAGTAATTCCCGAAGCGCGAGCGGAATTTTGCGCTGTTACATTTAAACTAATACCTTACTCCTGGTACTTAAAAAGAAAGATATTCCACGCTTGGCCTGCCGGCAATACATGAAGAAACAAGTGTTGATACGTGCTTCCAGTTAATGTCAAAATACCCGAATTGAAGGTGCTGTTTTTAATCACGTAAAAGGTAATTGGGGTCCAAAAGCATATGATCGTATTGAAAAGCGAAAATGGCCTTTGTTAGAAAAATGGGTTCGATGCCTTGAGATCTTCTCATAAAATCCAGCCAGTTCGTTTTCAGACACCAATGACCGAGGTTTATTAAACGTGTAAATCCATCAAGCCATTTTCACCATCCCATCCACAACATTCCTGCCCCACAGATGAAAATGGTTAATCCGCCGAGCGCATGTATATATCGCTCCAGCTTTTCGGTTTTTACAATTGCAATTCCAAAGAAGCCTAATAAAACCATGGTGAGCATGGCAAGTAAAGTAACAACGGTGTAGATAAGAATAAGAATGGCCATTCCCCACCAGCTATTTTGAGCCGCGGGAAAATACAGTAGGGGAATCATAGGTTCGCAGGGCCCCAGGATAAATATGATGAACATTACCCAGGGAGTAACTTTATACCGTTCATTTGGTGAAATGGCTTGGCCATGATTGTGCTGGTAAACATAAATGTCTCCATTATCAGCCAGGTCGAAGTGTTTGTGCGGCCTGTTTTTCAATGCACGATAAATTCCCCACATGGCATAAAAAAAGCCGAAACTCAACATCACCCAGCCAGCAATACCCCCCCTTATATTTGCCAGCCAGCCAGATTTCGACAATGACCATCCTAATGCAGCGCCGGTTAGGCCTAAGATCACCGAACTCAATACATGGCCCGATCCGCAAATGACCGTCCAGCCGATTGTTTTTGAAACCGACCATCCCCTTGATTTTGATAAAGCGATGAACGGCAGATAATGGTCTGGCCCGGTGATCGTATGCAGGCTCGCTACGGAAACCGCCGCCACTACTAAAATTTGCATCTCAGACTGCATGTTCGATAGATTTTGTACCCGCTTCTTGGGGTAAAATATTGGAAATCGCTTTCAGGCAATCATGCAATTGCTCTGCTTTGTTGCCCAGCATTCTTATAATCAAACCATTTAAAGGGGCTGCGGTTATGCCGAAAATGGTTCCTTCCTGGTCAGCTAATAACCTCGAGATGGTTTCGGTTAATTCACTGATGTCAGCAATTGTGTTAATGTAAATCAAGCTCGCCTGGTGAGTAAATCCTTCCAGCTGCCCAATGCTATCCAACTGCATCGTTGCCGGTTCGATCAACAGGTTTTCTTTGATGACCAGTTTGTTGTTAAGATAGATTTCGGTGATCGAATGGTATTTTGAAAACAAAAACACTTCACCATTCAGTTTTCTCCCACAGGTAAGTATTTCTCCAAAAACAAGCGAGCAATTCTCCGAAAGAAAAAATTTATTGCCAGTTGTGAATACCGAACCGGTATGTGGTACAGAAGGATGTGGCAAAAAACAAAATGAACCGCCGAGAGCAAGGTGTACTTCGATGGATTGCGTAGCACTTTTTTTCATATTGAAAAGGCGCTGATACGATTGTGTGTGCAATTGCAGTGATGTTCCTTCTGCAAGGTCAATCTTTAACTGGTATTGATCGCCATCCAGGATGCCTGGTGAAGAACTCATCAGCATCAGGTGTAATCGATTCTTTTTTTTGTCCTCGGTTATATTCGCAACCTTCAACGGAGTGGTATAATAGGTACTTTTAAGATAAGTTCTATCATCCCGGACTGCCGCTTCGATATGCAGTTGAGCAATCATCGGTACAAGGTTGGTTCATCCACCGGTTCCAGCAGGGCATATTTTTTTATCCATCCTTCTACACTATCAAGCCCCTGTAAGGTCATGAGGTTGGTGAAAATGAAAGGATTGCCATTGCGCATTTTGCGGGCATCTCTTTCCATCACGGCGAGATCGGCATTTACATAGGGCGCCAGATCAATTTTATTGATCACTAAAAGATCACTCCTCGTAATACCGGGACCGCCTTTCCGGGGAATTTTATCACCTTCAGCCACATCGATCACAAAGATGGTAAGATCGGCAAGGTCTGGACTGAAAGTCGCAGACAGGTTATCGCCACCGCTCTCAATGAAGATAATTTCTACCCCCGGGATACGTGTGGCCATTTCTTCCACGGCTTCGAGGTTCATGCTGGCATCTTCCCGGATAGCGGTATGCGGACAACCGCCTGTTTCAACCCCTATGATCCTTTCTGCGGCCAGCAAACTATTCTGTGTTAAAAATTCCGCATCCTCTTTTGTATAAATATCATTCGTGATCACCGCAATGCTGTAGTGATCATTCATCTGGCGGCTCAATCGCTCGATCAGGGCGGTTTTTCCTGAACCAACCGGGCCGGCAATGCCAATTTTTATATAATTTCTTTCCTTCATATTCAATTTTTTTAACCTCGCTAGTTTAAAAACCTGCCAGATTTTTGACGCGTATTACGACATATACAATCTCGAATACAATTGCTCATGCTGCATGCAACGGATATCAAAACCAGTGCAACATAACCCGAGTAGGTTCCTGTTTGGTATCAATGTATTTTCCACCAGTTGAGCAATTAATGGCTGCACCGAAAACAATATTTCCTGGCCTTCCTGCTGGCCAAGCGGCACCAACTTTACACTATTAGTAACCATGCCTGCAGCGGCATTGTAATAAAATCCTGTTAAGGCATCTTTTTTCGATAATCCCAATGCTTGTGCGTACAGTCCAAAAGCAATGCAATAATGCCCGGTTGCCATTTTTCCCTCAATTGCTTTCCTGTACCAGTCTGCCAGCGCATTTTTTATAACGGGTTGAAAAATCTTTATAAGCCGGATCCCTAATTTCTGGCTCGCCTGCCTTATTTCTTTTGGCAATTTTACTGCGCTACATTCTTCATCCAGTGCTATTATTATTTGAAAATCTTCTGCTGCAGCGGCATCCATTGCCAGTGATACAAAAGCAGCATCTGTGAATTGCAAACTTCGGGTAAGCATTTCGGTTACAAAGCGGCAGGCGGTATCCTTGTTATGTACAACCCCTTGCTGAACGTAGGTTTCAAGGCCGTTGGAATGAGCATACCCGCCAACGGGCAGTGCAGGGTCGGATAATTGTAAAAGGCTTAACAAAGCAAAGCTCATTCAGGTGGATTTGTCAGTTTCATGATCTTTGAAAATAGATTGTGCTGGCGGCTTGGCCCATGAGGTGATACAGAAGTTTTTAACGGGTTGATCAACTTTCTTTTTCCCTGGCTTACATCATAGCCCGCAGCCAGTAAGGTGCGAAAAAGCGGCGACTCAAATGCTACGAGGATTTCATCTTCTTCATAAAAAACGGGCAAATGCTTGTTGCCAATTTCATAACAAACCGAGGCCATTTCGAACATCGTTTTTGGCCTGATGATAAGTGCATCGCATGCTTTGATTTCTATGGTGATGATATTGAAATCGTCTTCATACACCACATCTCCTTCGGTGAGTTGTTGATTTTCGCTTAAAAATTTCATCACCACTTCCATCCCGGAGATCGTTTTTTTATGCAGGATGCGTTTGTTCGTTTCATACCATTCCAGCAACAGGCTATCGATCTTCCGGTTGTTGATCGAAAAAAAGTTAAGGTTTCCTATTTTTTCAGTTATTACCATGATTGTTTCAATAAAAGTGTAGGGCTACGCATTGCAATATTAGCGGTACTTAAAATTAGATTTCATTTTTTTTTATGAAAAAAGATGACTGGCTGCAGCACTCCCGTTTACCTCCCGTCCATCATCCAACGCTTGCACCCTTGCTATTAAAACAAAAAATACCGCTGCGCTAAAGGCAATTCTGCCAAAGGTTCGCAGGTGATATGCACCCCATCTACCTTCACCTCATAATTCTCCGGGTTTACATCAATTTGAGGAGTGGCATCATTGTGTAACAGGCTTTTCTTAGAAATAGTTCGGCAATCTTTTACCGGCAAAACCATTTTTTGAAGGCCATATTGTTGCACGATGTTTTTTTCAAGGGATATTTTTGAAACGAACGTAACACAGGTGGCGAAAAGCGCTTTTCCATAAGCTCCAAACATATGCCGGTAAATGACAGGTTGTGGCGTTGGGATGGAAGCATTTGGATCACCCATCCTGCTGGCAATGATCATCCCGCCCTTGATGATCATTTCGGGCTTGGCCCCAAATAAAGCCGGCTTCCACAAAACGATATCCGCCAGTTTACCTATCTCCAGCGAACCCACATAAGAAGCAATACCATGCGTAATCGCCGGGTTAATGGTATATTTTGAAACATATCTTTTGACCCTAAAATTATCATTTCCTTTTCCTTCATCTTCCGGCAATGCACCACGCTGTACCTTCATTTTATGTGCTGTTTGCCAGGTGCGGGTGATAACTTCGGCCACCCTGCCCATTGCCTGCGAATCACTGCTCATCATACTAAACACACCCATGTCCTGTAAAATATCTTCCGCCGCAATTGTTTCGGGGCGGATACGGCTGTCTGCAAAAGCCACATCCTCAGGTACGGTTTTATCAAGATGATGGCAAACCATCAGCATATCGAGATGTTCGTCAATCGTATTTACAGTAAATGGCCTTGTAGGATTGGTAGAAGAAGGCAAAATATTCGGGTACATTGCTGCTTTGATAATATCTGGTGCATGTCCGCCACCAGCCCCTTCTGTATGAAATGTATGGATTACCCTTCCATCAATAGCAGCAATGGTATCTTCCAGAAAGCCGGATTCATTCAATGTGTCGGTATGTATCGCCACCTGCACATCAAACTTATCTGCCACTTGCAGGGAAGCATCAATCACTGCGGGCGTAGATCCCCAGTCTTCATGAATTTTCAATCCGAGTGCGCCTGCTTCAACCTGTTCTTCCAGCGGCGCCATGGTTGCACAGTTTCCCTTGCCAAAAAATCCAAGGTTCATTGGGAAAGCATCGGCAGATTGCAACATTTTTTGAATATTCCATGCACCCGGAGTAACGGTGGTTGCATTGGTGCCATCAGCAGGACCGGTACCTCCGCCAATCATCGTAGTAATACCGCTGAATAAGGCATGATCCACCAATTGTGGACAAATAAAGTGAATATGCGTATCGATTCCGCCGGCAGTGGCAACCAGTCCGGCGCCTCCATGCACTTCCGTGGATGCGCCGATTACCATATTGGGCGTAATGCCCTCCATGGTGTCGGGATTGCCGGCCTTGCCAATGCCGGCGATCTTTCCGTCTTTGATCCCAATATCCGCTTTTACAATTCCCCAATGATCGATGATCATCACGCTGGTAATTACAAAATCGAGCACTCCCTCATTGCGGGTAGCCGTTGCGGATTGCGCCATCCCATCACGGATCGTTTTGCCGCCACCAAATTTGGCTTCATCGCCGTATACAGTAAAATCTTTTTCTATTTCTATGAACAGTTCAGTGTCGCCCAGCCTGACTTTATCGCCTAGTGTGGGGCCATACATGTTGGCGTATTTAATTCTGGTGAGATGTAAACTCATAGTTTCTAGTTGCTGTTTTTTGATCGGTGAGTCACCTTTTGGAGGTGACTCACCGATCAAAAAACATTTATTCAGCTTTATTTTTAAACCCGGTTTGACTTGCCTTCAATGTGGCTTGTTCTTTATTTTGTTCATCGATCTTCGCATCTACTAAATTGTTAAAACCCACAATCGTTTTATTGCCTCCAAAAGCTACCAACTCCACCTGTTTCTCTTCACCCGGTTCAAAGCGAACGGCAGTTCCGGCCGCAATATTCAACCGCATGCCAAAAGCTTTTTGCCGGTTGAATTCCATTTGCTTATTCACTTCAAAAAAATGAAAATGGGAGCCAACCTGTACGGGCCTGTCGCCGGTATTTACCACCCGCAACGGCAAAGTAACCCGGCCTTTATTGCACTCAATATCTCCGTCTGCTAAAATATATTCTCCTGGTATCATGATAAAATGGTTGATGGTTGATTGTCTCTTCCCTAAACCTTATGCCTTAAACCCTTAACCTCTTATAGGGTCATGCACGGTCACCAATTTAGTTCCGTCGGGAAAAGTAGCTTCGATCTGTATTTCGTGGATCATTTCCGGTATGCCTTCCATTACATCTTCCCGTCGTAAAACGGTGGCGCCGAATTGCATCAGTTCTGCCACTGATCTTCCATCACGTGCCGCTTCCTGCAATTGACTGCTGATAAGGGCGATGGCTTCGGGGTAATTTAATTTTAATCCTCTTGCCTTTCTTTTTTCGGCGAGCTCGCCGGCTAAAAACAGTAAAAGCTTTTCAGACTCCCTGGGAGATAAATGCATGTGAAATTTAGTTTAATTAAATATAAGGCAGGCAAGTCGCGTTTACAACAGAATTAATGTTAAGATAGTTAAAAAACAAACACAGATGGATGAGAATAGGCTCGGAAAATTGCCACAATAGGAATAAAGTAAATATGATAAATAAAGCGTATGAGTTCAAAAGTGCAAAGGGTATGAAAAGTACGAATCAAAAAGTCAATGCATTAAAGCTTTTCCCGGATACCAAGGTTGAACTAAAGATTGACTATAGCTCCCACCCACTGGCAAGCCAACCCTACTAATAGTCCTGCATAAATTTCTTTTGGCCGGTGATCACTTACAATTAACCGGGAAGTACAAACAATACCTGCCAGTAAAAAAGCCAGGCACAATGGCCAGGTCATTAGTATGGTATTTTGTTGCATAATTACGAGGAACAAACCCAGCAATCCACCCATCCCGATCGCATGCATGCTTATTTTGTAATAAATATTTGCTATCAATGCCGCTGAAGTTGAAATGAAAACACCAAACATAAATGCGACTAATATCCGGGGTACATAGGGCAGTTCCCGTAGTACGTATTGTGTCCAGAAATAAAAGATCATCGAAGTGATATAGGGTATGATGCGATCTCTTTGTGTGCGAAGAAAAACAGATTCGATAAAACCTAACCTTTTCAGGAGCAATATTGAAATGGCCGGGTATCCAATAGCATTCAAAACAACCTGTATCAGCACACTTTTTTTGCCGAATTCACTAAAACCCGTAAAGTAGGCGGGCGATACAAACGCTAAAAACCAGGTAACATATAAGGGAATGAAGAGCGGGTGAAAAACATAGGAAAACAATTGTGCGAAGAACCTGAGTGCCGGCCCATAAGTATTTACAGCTTTGGAAGATATTTCCTTAATAGCTACATCCTGGTTTGTATCATTCATACTGTTCTTCTTTCAACCGCATTACCATGCCAACCTGGTGGTTGGCCGATCTATAACTCTTTTCTCAATCTTGCTACCGGAACATTTAATTGTTCCCTGTATTTGGCCACGGTTCTTCGTGCAATATTATAGCCTTTTTCCTGTAATAATTCAGTTAACCTTTCATCGCTGAGCGGATGCTTTTTACTTTCCGCCTCAATTAAATCGCTTAAGATCTTTTTAACTTCACGGGTACTCACTTCTTCACCGCTGTCAGTTTGCAGGCTCTCACTAAAGAAAAACTTCAGCCGGTATGTACCAAATTCTGTTTGTACAAACTTGCTATTTGCCACACGGCTTACCGTACTGATGTCGAGATTGGTTTTTTCAGCGATATCTTTCAAAATCATCGGCCGCATCTCAGTTTCATCGCCGGTTATAAAAAATTCATACTGGTAGTTCATGATGGCCTCCATCGTACTTAGCAAGGTATGCTGCCGCTGCTTGATCGCATCAATAAACCATTTGGCAGAATCTATCTTTTGCTTAATAAACAGTACCGCTTCTTTTTGCCTTTTGTCTTTTTTGGTACCCCGGTCATAATCTTTCAGCATATCCCGGTAGCCTTCGCTTATCCGCAGATCAGGCGCATTCCGGCTGTTGAGCGTTAATTCGAGCTTGCCATTATTATTAATGATGAAGAAGTCGGGGATTACATAGCCTTCTCCTTTACTGCTTTCGCCAATATTACCGCCTGGCTTTGGATTTAATTTGATGATCTGGTTGATAATGTCCCTTAACTGGTCGTCGGTGATGTTCAATCCACGCTGGATCTTTTCATAGTGCTTCTTGGTAAATTCTTCGAAGTATTTTTCCAGTACTTTGATGGCCATTTCTACCGCATCTCCCTCACCAATTCTTCGTTCCAGTTGAAGCAACAGGCACTCCTGCAAATTCCTGGCGCATACACCCGGTGGATCAAACTGCTGTATCTGCAAAATCAACTCGGCAATCTCTTCTTCGGAAGTATGTATGTTTTGCCTGAAGGCAAGATCATCTACAATTGCGCTGATATCCCTTCTCAAATATCCGTCATCATCCAGGTTGCCAATGATCTGCTCGGCCACTTTCTTTTTGTGTTCGTCGAGATTTAATTGCCCTACCTGCTCCAGCATTATTTCGTTGAAGCCGGTTTCCACCCGGTGCGGTATGATTTTATTATCATCCTGCTCGGGATAATTTTCGTCTCTCATCTTGTAATCCGCAATATCATCATCGCCGTCCTGAACATAGTCGCTGATATCGATATTCTCATATTCATCCTTGCTGCCATCGAGATCAAACTCGTCTTCCTTTGTTTCAAATTCTTCGGTAGTATCGTTTTCAAATTCTTCTGCTTCTTCTTCCTCGCCTGTTTCCAATGCAGGATTTTCTTCCAGTTCTTCTTTGATCCGCTCTTCAAGCAGGGCGGTTGGCACCTGCAGCAATTTCATTAACTGAATTTGCTGTGGTGATAATTTTTGTAATTGTCTTTGATATAATCCCTGGCTTAATGACATATTGTACCTCGTCTCCCGACGGTATATAGTGTTTAATTATTTTAATACCTGGATGAATTAATGTTATCAACCATGTTGCTTAATCCCCCAGGTTTGATGGCATTCGATGTTGCTTTAAACCCGTTAAGTTTGTGTTTCTCAACGCAATCTTTCGGTTTTATGCATGCATTTTTAAAATCCTGTGTGCTATAAAAACGTAAATTTACAGGATTCAATTACTTAAAGTGAATAAAAAAAGCAAAATTATATTTTTTTGCATGATTTTTGTAGCCCCGCCAGTTTTTTCACAAAATCTGCCAGGCCAACCCGGCAAAATATCTTTGCTCCAGGGAATACGATCATCAACATCCCGCTTAAACTTTCACGGTAAAAGCACATTCGAGGGCACGCCTGTTAAGCAGGTGATTTCCCGGGAGTTTTATACAAAACAACTAGGTTTTTTTTGTAAGCAGGAAATTAAATTCGAAAAGGCCACCAATATTCCGTTCAGGTTCCGGTTGGGTAGCGTAGCCGAATGTGATAGGATGGAAGGAAAAGGAAAACGAAATTAGTGTTAATACACGAAATTTAAAAACACGAATTGCACGAATTAAGAATTGAGAGGTGCATTAATACATCCAATTTGCCTTAGAATATTGAGTCATTTTATGCTTGACTTAACATTAGGAATGCTCTTGAGATTGAGCATACTTTTTCATAATAGTTTTTGATTTGGTCACAAGTGGTTATAGGTGGTTCTTACATTTTTACAAAAGCGCTAATCCCCTCCACAAGCAGATCGAGATTTTTAATCGTAGTGTACACATTGGGCGTTATTCTTACGCCATTGATATTTTCCCAGGTGATCCCCACCGTATGAATTTTATATTTATCAAAAAGGAAAGCATCCAGTTCGCCAGGCTTTTTTCCCTCTATCGCCACATTGCCGATAGCACAGCCCCATTTTGGATCTAAGGAAGTATTCAGTTTTACTTTGGGCAGGTGCTGCACTTTTTCCATCCAATAATTTTTGAGATAGTGAAGGCGTTTTTCCTTTCTTTCACTTCCAATCATTTCATGAAATTCGATTGCTTTTCCAATTGCCTGTTCAATAAAAAAGGGGCGGGTGCCAAGGTTTTCGAATTTCCGGATATCGGCTTTCAAAGGATTATCGCTGGTGGCAAATAACGGATAGATGTTTTTGATCTTGTCTTTTTTTACATACAACATTCCACTGCCAATCGGTGCATACAGCCATTTGTGCAGGCTGCTCGCAAAGTAATCTGCGCCAAGTTCGGGAACCTTAAAGTCGAAATGCGCAAATGAATGAGCGCCATCCACCACTACTTCTATTCCCCGCAGATGTGCTTCCTGTGCAATCTTCTTTACCGGTAAAATTTGCCCGTTCCAATTGATGATATGTGTAATGTGCACTACTTTGGTCTTGGCAGTAAAGGCATTTACATATTCCTTTACAAGGTAATCTTCATTTTCAGATGGCAGGTTGAGGTTGATCCAAATCATTTTTATACCATCCCGTATTTCTCTTTGTTTATAGGCATTGATGATATTTGGATAATCCTGTTTTGCGGCGACAACTTCATCACCTGCTTTTAAGGGCAGGCCAAATATTACCGTCTCCAGTCCTTCAGACGAATTTCGGTTGATAGCAATCTCTTCTGCATCGCAGCCAGCCAGTTTTGCCAGGTTTTTTCTTAAGGGCTCACGGCCCTGGTCGAGAATGCGCCACATATAGTAGCTGGGCGCCTCATTACTGTAATCGTAGTAGCGCTTCATTGCATCCTGCACGGTTTTGGGAGCAGGTGATACGCCGCCGTTATTTAAATTAATAAGGCCGGGAGAAACGGTAAAGGATTGCTGGATATAGTACCAGAATTCTTCCTCTGTTGCCAAAGCATCGGCAGCAATGCCTTGCGCATCCTGCAAAGCCTTTTCTAAAGTTTTTGCCCAGGAAGGTTTTGCAAGGGACGTAAAAAAAGCAGTGGCCGTAATTGCCCCTGCTTTTTGTATAAAACTGCGCCGGTTATTTTTTGCCATATTGGTATCTTGAGCCTTCCTCCAAGATACGTGTTTTAAGAAGTTACCGCATGTTCAGCCAATACTTTTTTTATGGTGCCTACAATTTGATTTCCCTTTGAGCGGATCTGCTCTTCTGTCCACAGTAAACCGACCAGGGTAGAAACGCAACGGCTCATAACTGCATCACTGGCTGAAAAATCTTTGTTGGCGTGATGCATCACTGCGGCCTTCATATCGGGATGTAGTTTATTGAGGGTGGCTGAGGTTTTTAGATGATCCCATTTACTGATATAATGCCAGTTATTATCGAACCAATAAAAACTACCTGCAATGATTCCCTGTGTACGCATTTCAGTAACTACTGCTTTTGTAATTTCAGCGGTAGGAAGAAACCAGCTTAAGAAGGTGCAGCTGTCACCAGCTTCATCGGGTATGCGGCGAAAAGAAACTTCGGGTATGGTGGAGAGGATCGCTCTCAATGCCTTGTTATTATTTCTTTGAATGGTTAAAAAACCGCCCAGCTTTTTTATTTGGGCCAGTCCTACGGCAGCGTGTAATTCACTGATACGGTAATTGTAGCCAATAAATGGGTGCAGGTCAGCTCCACGGTCGGTTCCTTTATGATCGTGCCCGTGATCACTATAACCATCGCTTGCAATATAGATGTCTTCACGGTTCGTCATTACTACGCCGCCTTCTGCACAAGTGATGGTTTTTACAAAATCAAAGCTAAAGGTACCTGCATCACCGAGGGTGCCGATTTTTTTGCCTTTATAGCTTGCGCCGATACTCTGGCAGGCATCTTCCAATAGAAGCAGATCGTGCTCTTTACAAATGGCCATCAGCTCATCCATATCCGCCATGCTGCCACACATATGCACCGGCATGATACACTTCGTTTGAGGATTGATGGCATTTCTTACCGCTGTCGGACTTAATGTGAGGGTATCATCCACATCAACAAACACGGGGATTGCGCCCACGCTCAGCAATGCCTCGAAGCTTGCTACAAAAGTAAAGGAGGGGAGAATGACTTCATCACCATAGCCAATGCCGAGGGCGCTTAATGCGGTGGTAAGGGCAGCTGTGCCGCTGCTTACCAGTTGAGCATATTTACATCCGAAGGTTTCACAAATGGCTTGCTCCAGTTCTTTGGCTTTCCAAATTCCCTTGCGGGCTCCATCAAAACCGTATCGCATCAGGATGCCGGTTTCCATCACATCATTTACTTCTTTGCGTTCTTCTTTTCCAAATAATTCAAAACCAGGCATAACTGATAAAGTTTATTAGTTAATAATTGTGGTAGCAAAGGTAGATAATCAGCCTTTAAATTATTTTAGATCAACCGGCAAATTCAGGACTTTGTTTTTAAGGTTATTCCGCTGCTAACGCGATTTCACTGAATTGGGTAAGAAACTATAGCAAAATTTTAAGGCGTTCACAAATAGGCTGTTTTATAAAAGCTGTTTAACTTTGTATCCTTCATGAAAAAAGCTGTCGTCATATTTTTATTGGTTTTCCATTTAGTGTTATTCTCCCAATCTTCTGTGAGCGCCCAATGCTCACTATGTACCAAAACAGCGCAGCAACTGGGCGAAAAGCCCGCACTGGGTTTAAACACCGGCATATTGTATTTGATGGTAATGCCATTTGCAATAATGAGCATTATTGGATTTCGCTGGTGGAAAAATAATAAAGCAATGGAAGAACAGGAGCAGAACTAATCAACACCCCCTTTTTTATAGAGTCAAACACTTTTATTCTCCGTTACTAAGAATTATATGCGGTT
Organism: Ferruginibacter sp.; assembly: GCA_025963635.1. Classification (GTDB taxonomy): domain Bacteria; phylum Bacteroidota; class Bacteroidia; order Chitinophagales; family Chitinophagaceae; genus Ferruginibacter. Next base: position 9,462 of record JAOQAK010000069.1, on the reverse strand, counting down.
ATGCTCCGTGTTTTCAATTTTTTTTTCTAATTTTTTTGGATTTTGACTTCCTTTCCCGCTATTTGGTTTCCGTTTTGATTATTATCTTCAATTAAATTTCACAAAGAGAATGACCAACTTCATACCCATATTTCCACTAGGTATTGTTGTTTATCCTGGCGAGGAGTTGAACCTCCATATTTTTGAACCGAGATACAAACAGCTGATTGCGGATAGTAAGGAAGGTAAGCGGCCTTTCGGCATACCGGCTGTCATCGGCAATACGATGAGTGAAATGGGCACATTGATGGAACTGCTTGAAATAACGAAATTGTATGATAATGGTGAAATGGATATCAAAACCCGCGGGATAAAAGTGTTCCGAATGCTGGAAATAATAAAAACGGTTCCGGATAAACTATACAGCGGCGCCATCGTGAATTACCCTCAGAATTACTCCAACGGCAACCGTGAGCTGATGGAGAAAGTGGTAGCAGGAATACGGCGTTTACACACGATTTTGAAAATAAGCAAGACATTCAACAAGGCTGATAATGAATTGCGGAGTTATGAAGTAGCGCATCATGCCGGCCTGTCTCTCGAAGAAGAGTACGAGTTATTACAACTGATGCACGAGTTACAAAGGCAAGAATATTTAAAAAGACACCTCCTGAAAGTAGTGCCGGTGGTAACGGAGATGGAAACATTAAAAGACAAAATCAAGTTAAACGGGCATTTTAAAAATTTGGGTGGTTTTGATCTTTGAGAAATTTACCATTATTGTTTTCTGTTTATAGTTATTCAGAGCGGTGGTTAATATTTTATGCCGCCCTTCTGTTTTTTAGACGGTTAGAAACACTGTTTAAACACTCACTCAAAGCGCAATGAAAATTTGTTTAGCACAGACAAGGCCTGTTAAGGGAGACATTCAAAGTAATATCGATCATCACAAAACATTGATTAATCTCGCAGTGGCCAATGGTGCAGGCATCATCATTTTTCCTGAACTATCATTAACAGGATACGAGCCCGCATTAGCGGAAGAATTGGCAATCCATCCCGATGATGAGCGCCTGGAAGATTTTCAACAAATCAGCGATTCAGCGCCTGTAATTATTGGTGTTGGCATACCAACTCAAAATAACGGGGAAACTTGTATCAGCATGATTCTTTTTCAACCTGGCAAAGTAAGGCAGGTGTATTCAAAAAAATATTTGCATGTGGATGAGGAAGGATTTTTTACAAGTGGTCAGAATTTCACCGGATCAATAGGTCGCCAATCGAATATTGCACTTGCAATTTGCTATGAATTATCCGTTCCGGAGCATGCGCAGGATGCATATGATCGCGGAGCGGAGATCTATATAGCAAGCGTGGCTAAGTCAGCTGCCGGAGTGGAGCAAGCGGGTAGCACTTTATCCGGCATTTCCAATAAATATGCTATGACCGTATTGATGGCCAATTGTGTTGGGCATTGCGATGATATTGAATGTGGAGGAAAAACTGCTGTTTGGAATAGCAAAGGCGCTTTGGCAGCAGAATTAAATGACACCAATGAAGGAATACTTATTTTTGACACCGATACACAGGATATAACCAAAAAGCAATATGTGATTTCACAGCATCAATAACAGCAACGGTAAACAATAACAGTAAACGACCACCCAAAGCATTTTAATGATAAAAACCCTTTGCCTTGATTTCGGAAACACCCGGCTGAAAGCGGCCATTTTCGAAAATGAACTTTTGGTGGCCGAAGAGGCCTTAACGGATGACAGCAATGCTACCATTGAGCAATTGCTTGCCAAATACGGGCCGCAAAAAACCATTCTCTCTTCCGTGATCAAACATAATCCCGAAGCAGAACAAATACTGGGCGCTCGCGGCAGCTTTCATAAATTATCCCATTTAACCAAGGTAAATTTTACAATTCCCATCGGCAAACCTGAAACCGTTGGTGCCGACAGGCTCGCGCTGGTAGCTGCAGCAGTTCATTTTTTTCCCGGCAAAAATAACCTGGTGATCGGCCTCGGGAGCTGCATTACTTACAATTTTATCAACCAGTACCATGTTTTCCTTGGTGGCGGCATTTCGCCGGGTATGGAAATGCGCTTCAAATCCATGAATGAACATACCGCATTGTTACCGCTGGTGCAAAAAGACTGGAATTTTCCCATAATCGGGTATGATACTAAAACAAATTTGCAAAGCGGTGTAATCGCAGGAATAACTCATGAAATAGCCGGTTTTATTGAGTTTTACGCTGAAAAGTATGGCAACTTTAACGTGGTTTTAACCGGGGGTGATGCAGGCTATTTTGCGCGACAACTTAAATACAAGATATTTGCAGACTTAAATTTCTTATTCAAAGGACTGTATGCACTCAGCGAAACTAACACTCACTAAATTTTTACCCATTTTCATAGTAACCTGTAGCTTGCAGCATGCGGTTTTTTCCCAGGAAAACTCACCTTATTCAAGGTATGGTTTAGGCGATATTGTTCCACAATCAAATATTGTTTCCCGCGGCATGGGTGGTTTTGCCGCCGGCTTTTCAGATTACCAGAGCATCAATTTTATTAATCCTGCCAGTTATGCCAATTTAAAAACGACCATTTTTGATATTGGGTTCGAGGCAGACAGAAGATCGCTGAAAAGCTTCAATCCCCCCGCCAGGTTTTCTGCTACCAACGCTACCATTTCTTACATGCAACTTGGATTTCCCATAAAAATGAAAAAGGCCAATAAAAAAGATATTTTTTGGGGAATGAACCTGGGATTGCGGCCTGTATCAAAAATTAATTACAAGATCACCAAACTCGAGAAACTGCCTGGCATTGACAGTCTGGGGACTATATATGAAGGAAGCGGCGGATTAAATGAAGCCTATTTAGGTACGGCCATCAGCATCAAACATTTTAGTGTGGGTGTTAACGGAGGGTATATGTTTGGAAACAGAGACTTCAGCACGCAGTTAACTTTTTTAAACGACACCGTTCAATATGCACAATCCAATACACAGACTAAGTCGAATTACGGGGGTTTATTCCTGAATGGTGGTATCCAATATGAAGCGAGGATCAAACATAAAAATAATAAACGCGAAAGCATACTCCGGTTTGGAGCCTACGGCAATTTAAAACAAACTTTGACTGCAGATAGAGATGCCATAGTGGAAACAGTTTTATTCGATGCATCGGGTAATAAGATCAGGATAGACAGTGTTTATGAAAATAGTACCAAAGGAAAAGTAATCTACCCTTCCACGCTGGGAGTAGGCGTTAGTTACCAGTCGATGAACTGGCTCGTAGGGGCAGATTTTGAAACTACCAAATGGGAAGATTACCGCTTTTTTGGTGACGCCGACCGTGTGCAGAATTCATGGAAGGTGCGTGTGGGTACAGAATATTTTCCCTTAAAAGAGAACACTTCTTTTAAAAAATATTTCAGTTTTGTTAAGTACCGTTTCGGTTTTTATTACGGCCCTGATTATATAAAGCTTACCAACAGCCTTCCGGAGTATGGATTCTCTTTTGGAATGGGCTTACCCATGAAGTTGAGAAAAAGCTATTACGAAACACAGACATCCATGTTGAATACGTCTATCGAGTTTGGTAGCCGTGGGGATAAAAAGTCTAACCTGCGGGAAAGCACATTGCGGATCAGTTTAGGATTTTCTTTAAGTGATCTTTGGTTCCTTAGACAGAAATATCAATAACCCATCCGACATAAATGGCTATTTATTCCGTCAATATAAAATTATTTGCAGCCTTTTTCGCAGGCTGCTTTTTTTTAGTTGGTTGTGAGAATGACATCAACGAGATCAAAGGATTTGACGCCAAAAAAACGGGTGTAGAAGTAGCAAAAAAGGTCACCGTTAATTATTCGATCAATGGTAAACGAAAAGCGTTGCTGATCAGTCCGCTGATGTACCGGGTACAGGACACTGTACCATATGTTGAGTTTCCTCAAACCATCCATGTAGATTTTTTTAATGAAAAAAATTCTGACAGCATCGAAAGCAAGTTGGATGCCCGCTATGCGAAATACAAGGAAACACAAAGCAACGTGTATTTAAGAGACAGTGTAAAGGTGATCAATGTATTGGGCGATACGCTTTATTGCGATGAGCTGTATTGGGATATGAAAAGAACCGGCGCAGAGTTTTACACAGATAAACCCGTTCGCATCCGCACCCGCACCCAGATCATTAATGGCATAGGAATGGAGGCCAGGCAGGATTTTAAAGAATGGCATATCATTCAGTCGACCGGGTTTATAAAAGTGCCGGCTTCGCAATTTCCCAATTAGAAAAATTCTGAAATGGCTATCAGCTACTTCATGTTATCGTATCTTTAAACTTCCTTTAAAAATCAACAAATATGGAATATCGCCGCTTGGGAAAATCAGGCTTACAGGTAAGTGTACTCTCTTTTGGAAGCTGGGTAAGTTTTAGCAAACAGATCAATGATAAAGTAGCAGACCAGTTAATGGGTATTGCCTATGATAGTGGTGTCAACTTTTTCGACAATGCCGAAGTATATGCATTGGGCGAAAGTGAAAAAATGATGGGCCGCATTCTTAAAAAGAAAAACTGGGACCGGACTTCGTACCTGGTTTCTTCCAAAGCTTTTTTTGGGTGGAGAGGAAAAGAAAACAAACCTAACCAAACGGGTAATAGCAGGAAGCATTTAATTGAAGCGTGTAATGAAGCGCTGCAGCGTTTGGAAGTGGAATATCTTGATATGTATTTTTGTCATCGTCCGGATAAGAATACACCTATTGAAGAAACTGTTTGGGCAATGAACCACCTGATTCAACAAGGTAAAATTTTTTATTGGGGCACCAGTGAATGGAGTGGAGTGGAAATAATGGAGGCACACAGGGTTGCTGAAAAATTCCGCCTGATTGGGCCTTCCATGGAACAAACACAATACAATTTATTTGAGCGAAATAAAATTGAGAATGAATTTTTGGAGATCTATAAAAATGTAGGACTGGGTACTACAATCTGGAGCCCGCTTGCGGCCGGACTTTTATCAGGCAAGTACAATGATGGTATACCAAAAGGAAGCCGCTTTGCATTGGAAGGTTTCGATTGGCTAAAGAATCGATGGATAATGGATGACAAAGTGAAGAAAGTAAAAAAGCTCAGTGAGCTGGCCGCAAAGCTTGGCGTAACAACAGCTGCTTTAAGCATTGCATGGTGCATTAAGAATCCGAATGTGAGTACAGCAATATTGGGTGCTACGAAGAAACAGCAGTTGATTGATAATTTGAAAGCATTGGAAGTAGTGCCGCAGCTTACACCGGATGTGATGGAAAAAATTGAAGCAATTATGAAAACAAAGCCCATATTACCCGAGTACTGATATGAATACAATTACTGTTTACGGGATTCCCAACTGCGATATAATAAAAAAAACACTGGACTGGTATAAAAGTAAAAACATCCAGGTGGATTTTTATGATTATAAAAAAATGGGCATCAAAAAAGACAAACTTGCCCAATGGTGCAAAACAGTTGGATGGGAATTGTTGTTAAATAAAAAAAGCACCACCTGGCGGAGTTTATCATTAGAGCAGCAGGAAAAAATAACCAGTGAAAAGGCGGCCATCCAGCTGATGACAGAATACACCAGTATTATTAAAAGGCCAGTGATAGAAATGAATGACAAAATATTGGTAGGTTTTAACGACACATTTTTTACCAAACAATAAAAACAAACACAATGAAACGTAATGCAACCGCCGTATGGAACGGCACAGGTAAGGAAGGAACTGGTAATCTTACCACACAAAGTACCACGTTGAGTACTACGCAGTATTCATATAACTCGCGTTTTGCTGAAGGTGTTGGAACCAATCCCGAAGAATTGGTAGCTGCCGCTCATGCAGGTTGCTTTAGTATGAAACTGGCTTTTGTATTAAACGTAGCAGGTTTTACCGCGGATGAAATCAATACCAAATGTGAGATTACCCTGGATCCGGCAGCTGGCGCCATTACTGAATCTCATTTGACAGTTGCAGCAAAAATTCCTGGGATTTCAAAAGAACAATTTGATACAGCAGTTGAAGATGCAAAAGCCAATTGCCCTATTTCAAAATTATTGAATACGAATATTACACACGAAGCGGTATTAGGATAAATACAGGTTCACGCAAAGACGCTAAGAAGAAACACGCAAAGGCGCAAAGTTTAATAGCTTTGAACTTTTGCGTGTTTTGTTTACAAACTTTAGTAAGCGCAATCGGGAATTGTTGATTTGATTTTGTGACAATGGTTTGTAAAGCTTGATCATTAATGAAAATATCTTTCGGCCTTTGCTCCTTAGCGCCTTTGCGTGAAATTAACCTTAATGCATCGCCTCCGCCACCTCTATCTTTTTCCCTTTGTTACCTTTAACCATCAACACAAATGGCACACAAACAAGAAAAATCAATCCCAGGTAAAAGAACACATCCATATAAGAAAGTACCGCGGCCTGTTTGGTTACCATATGATCCAATGCGGTGTAGCTGCTTTTCAGGGCAGCATCGGTATTCATGCCCTTGCCAATAAACGCATGTTGCATTGCCTGCACTCTTTGCTGTACAGCCGGGTTGGTTGCCTCCAGTTTACTCACCAGGTCGCTACGGTGCGTCATATTTTGCCTCGACATAAAAGTAGTGATGAGTGCCACACCAAAAGAGCCGCCCAATTGCCGCATCATTCCTGTAAATGCAGCGCCCTGGCCAATTTGCTGACCCTTTAATGTAGAAAGAGAAAGTGTGGTAATGGGAATAAACAGCATTCCCATGCCCACCCCGCGGACAATTAGCATCCAGAAAAAATTGTCGGCATTTGTATCGGGCGAGAGAATAAAATACCCCCAAAAAGTAAAAATCGAAAAGAGTACCATCCCTGCTGCAACAAGGTATTGCTGTGGCACTCCTTTTTGCAGCAGTTTACCAATAATGGGCATCATAACAGCAGTGGTTAATGCTGCCGGAACCATTAGCATACCCGCCTGCTGCGCTGTCCATCCTAAAATGGATTGGGTATATAAAGGGATGATAAAGGTGGATCCATACAAACCAAATCCCATGATGAATGATAAAATGGTTCCTACCCGCAGGTTCCCGTTCCTCAATACCCTCAATTCAACAATGGGATTTCGGAAACTAATTTCCCGCCATATAAAAAAGAACAAACCGAGTACCGCTGCAACGGCAAGGTATAAGATAGCAGTACTGTTGAACCAGTCGTCATCCTGGCCTTTTTCGAGTACATATTGCAGTGAGCCTACCGTAATGGCCAATAGGCCAATCCCCAGCCAGTCGATATTACTAACTGTACTTTTTTCGCCATATTTCGGACTCCTCACAAACTGCAGGGTAAGCAGGGTAGCAATTACACCGATAGGAATATTAATGTAAAAGATGTATGGCCAGGAGGCGTGGTCTACAATATAGCCGCCCAGTGGCGGGCCTAATGTTGGACCAATAATAACTCCGAGCCCATAAATTGCCTGCGCCATACCACGCTTTTCAACGGGATAACTTTCAGTAATAATTGTTTGGGATGTTACCAATAAAGCACCGCCACCAACACCCTGTAAAAAACGGAAAACAACCAGTTCCCAGATACCGTTGGCATTGCCGCATAAAAAAGAGCAAATCGTAAATAATATAATGGATGCAGCGAAATAATTTCGCCGTCCAAATTGCTGGGATAGCCAGCTGGTCATGGGAACAATGATCACATTGCCGATCGCATAGGCAGTAATTACCCAGCCCACTTCGGTTAGGGTGGCACCGAGTGACCCACGCATATCATTCAACGCTACATTTACAATGGTGGTATCTACAATTTCCAATAGGGCGCAAAGGATAGCCGTAACGGTTATAATCACCCTTCTTGAGCCATATTCTACCAAAGAATTCATTTGTTGCATACTATATTTTTATCGCCATGCAGGCCTTCAGCTTAGCAATGGATAATTTATTTTTGAAGTGGAAGATTGTTCACAGGTAGTGGTCTATAAAGCTCCCTATAGATATAATGTACAAGTGTGCGACGCCAATAAAGCTCAATAGCAGCACCCTGCCTGGACAATAAATAAAATTTAATTATAGAACGATCGGGAGCGTGTTACAAATGCACATCCACATCCACATTCATACCGGGTCTTAATTGTTTTACGAGTGAATCTGAAGGGTTGGTAAATTCGATCTTTACCGGTAAGCGCTGCACCACTTTTACAAAATTGCCACTGGCATTGTCTGCAGGCAATAAAGCAAACCGTGAACCGGTGGCCGGCGAAAAAGAAGTAAGCGTTGCTTCAAAAGAATGATTGGGGTAAGCATCAGCATGTACCGTAACTTTTTGCCCGATCCTCATTTTTTCAAATTGTGTTTCTTTGAAATTTGCCACCACCCATGTATCATCATTCAAAACAATGCTAAACAACGACTGGCCTGCCTGCAAAAACTGGCCATCCTGTACATTAACTTTTGAAACCAGTCCTGATGCGGGGGCAACCACCACTGCATAAGAGAGATTCAATTTGGCTTCGGCCACATCTGCCTGCCGCTGTTTGATAACGGCACTTGCAACTCCAATTTGTGAAGATGTAGCACTGCTTTGTGAACTCACCGCATTGGTTTGCTGTGATACCTGGTTTTTTTGTTGCACCAATATCTGCAACTGTCTTTCAGCGGTTTGCTTTGCAGCAATCGCTTGCTCATATTGCTGTTGTGTGATGGTGTGGTCCTTGATAAGATTAGCATACCGTTCGTAATCCTGGGAGGTTCTCCATACGTTTACTTTAGCGGCTTCTATCTGTGCATCAGCGGTAGAAATGCCCGCTTGTGTACTGGCCACATTGGCTTTAGACGCATTGGTGGTGGCTTGTGCAGCTCCTAAATTACTTTGCCCAGTGGCTAAGGCAGCTTCGGCCTGCTGTAATTTAATTACCAGGTCGCGGTCGTCCAATATCAAAAGGGTATCGCCTTTTTTCACCCGTTGATTATCTTTAACCCTCACATCCTTTACAAAACCGGCAACCCGTGGTATTACAGGGCTGATATTGGCTTCTATCTGTGCATCATCGGTGTCTTCATGATGAAGGCCGTAGATGTATTTCGTAATGCCAAACCAGGCGCCGCATACTACTAATAAAACGAGCACGATGATAAAGACTTTGCTTTTCTTTTTGGGTGCTTCTGCAACTGGTTTCGCAGATTGTGTGATTGGTGCTGTTGTTGTTTCAACTGAATTTTGTTCCATAAATCTCTTTTATAATTTTGGTGTTTGCCTTGATGGTGAATGGTGAATGGTCAATCGTGAATCAATGTCGTTTAGTTAAGCTACAATTGTTTGTAATTCATGGATGGCGGTTTCTTTTTGATTTTATTTCTTGGGAATTTTCTGTTCGGTCTTATGATTTCTGTGGTAGATTTCAGAATTTTGTCGATTGCATCTATTGCAGGTCTTATTAC
>JAOQAK010000053.1 GCA_025963635.1 Ferruginibacter sp. | reverse complement strand
TTATTATTGTTGGGCGCCCATAATGCCAGGGGTGCCTATTGATTTGCAATTCGGTTCCTGGCGGCCACATGCTTTTTACTGGAATGTTTGCGACCGCGCTCATATATATGATAAGAATCTTGGAGCTGTGATGGAAGGACGGCCTCGTGCCAATGATCTCGCAGGCCGTATCACGATCATTAATAATTTTCATGCAACCGGTCTTCATAATTTTTATGCAAAGGGACCCGATGTGCATGACGTGGAGAGATACACCAATTTGAAAATAACCCCGGTTACTTTTAGAAATGTTCGACTGGTAAACGGGGTCGGGCATGAAGGAAATGTAATGAAAGTATACAGGCCATCCGTTCAAAATCCGCAACCACATGAATTCCGGCGGGCAGGAGCGGGGCAGGTAAATCCTCTCCAGAACGATAGACAAATCCCATTGACCGGAAGGGCGGAACAAAAAAACAATATTGAATCGTTGCCAACTCATAACGATGGCGGATCTGTTTTCAGCAGAGGGTCCGTTGGTGGGCTGGGCGGAGGTGGAAGACATCGATAAATTTGAGCTGAAAGCAGGAAAGAATTTTCCCTCCCGGAAGGGAATCTTAATTCCGTTGCTGTAAGGCAGGGATTGAATATAGTGATCTGTATTGGTTTTAGCCAAATGCCTTCTCAAATGAAACACTTGCGAATGGCCAGGGCCGATAAATTGATTTGGCTAAAGCCAGGAGCTTTTTTTGCCCTTGAACCCCGCCCTAAAGGGCGGGACGACTGGATTTGAGGAGCCATTAAGATTTCAATTCCTACTCCTTTAATGTGTCATTGGCAGGCATGAGGGATCTCAGAGAGCTCGAATTCAAAAAAGGTTCTTTCGGATATTCTACTCTTCTGGGATCGATCCTACATAAAGTTTTTGCCAGCAAAATCAATTATGTTTTACCTTTGATCCGGGTTTCGATAGCGGCTGAAGTTTGCTGTTTAATTTTTAAGATTAAGTAATTCAGCAAAGTTCTTCATTGCAGCCTTGATAATCTCTTGGACTGTTGCTGCACCGAAACCCTTTTACATTCTGACTCTGTCGGTTCAAAATAAAAAAGGAACCATCCGAACATAACATTTGGTCATTATCTTCAATGGTGATTCAGAATAATTAAGATTCATTGATGTATAAAGCTTTCGGAACAGCATAGTACCTTTATTGATGTTACACTTCTTTAAAAGAAATCTTTACGAATGAAATCAAAAGCTGTTATTGTTTTTGGCTTTACAGCATTAATTATCCAAGGCTGCAAAGAACAAAAAATCAAGGAAGGCGACGACATCATAATTGGTGCGGGGCAAATGCCTGATATGGCCAGTGATCGTCACGGTAATTTTTCGTTGGTATATGGAACTGGGGATAGTATCATGTATTCTTCATCCAGCGATCAGGGCAAAACTTTTTCCGCTCCTGATTTGATCGCTGTACTGCCCGGATTAGCTGCTTCTCATATGCGCGGGCCCCAGATCGCATCTGGAATTAATGGAGTAAGTATCATAGCCGTCAATAATGCAGGGAATATTTTTTCTTATAACAACGAGGATTCAGGCAAGTGGTCACAGGCAGCCAGAGTAAACGATGTGGATACCGTGGCAAAAGAGCAGTTGATGGACCTGGGTGCTGATGGGCAGAATTTTTTTGCTGTGTGGCTCGATTTGCGGGACAAACACAATGAAATATATGGAGCAGGTTCATCAGATGGTGGAAAAACCTGGTCAAAGAACCGGCTGATTTATGCATCACCCGATACCACCGTTTGTGAATGTTGTAAACCCTCTGTTGTGATAAAAGGCAGTAAGGTGTATGTAATGTTCCGGAACTGGCTGCATGGTAACAGGGATTTATATTTAATTGAGTCGTCTGATTCTGGCAACACGTTTGGTGAAGCAAAAAAGCTGGGTAACGATTCCTGGGCATTGGATGGATGCCCCATGGCGGGTGGCGGACTTGCTATAAATGATAAAGGAACTCCCGAAACAGTTTGGCTTCGTAAAAGCACCATATATACCTGCCAGCCCGGCCAACCAGAAACCGCCATCGGGCAAGGCAGAAACTGCACGATCGAATCGGTGGATGGTAAAAATATATATGCCTGGACAGAAAATGGAGAAGTAGTTATACTGAATCCTCAGCATGAAAAAAAAGTTCTTGGTAAGGGCTCCATGCCTGTGATCAAATCAATCAATAATGAACAAGTACTTTGTATTTGGGAAAATGAGAATCAAATACATTCAGGAATTGTAAGTTTTTGAAATTAAGGCATGGAACTTTTTATTAAAAATATGGTGTGCAACCGCTGCATTTCGGCTGTAAAACAGGAATTTGAAAAGCTAAAACTACCCGTAAACTCAATTGCCTTAGGCGAAGTGCAACTGGCCAAAGAGCCATCAGAAAAGCAACTAGTGCAGCTAAGACAAAGCCTTGCCATTTTGGGGTTTGAAGTATTAGACGACAGCAAAAAAAAGCTGATAGAGAAAATCAAGAACACCATCATCACACAGGTGCATTATAATTCAGGTGATGAGCAACAGAATTTTTCTGAAATACTTTCTAAAAAGCTGAACAAAGATTACAGCTATTTGAGTGGCTTATTCTCCGAAGTAGAAAGTATAACGATTGAGAAATACACGATCAATCAAAAAATTGAAAAGATAAAAGAACTGATTATCTACAATGAAATGAACTTAAGTGAAATTGCTTATCAGCTAGGGTATAGCAGCGTCGCACATCTTTCTGGACAGTTTAAAAAGGTGACAGGCCTTACGCCAAGCCATTTTAAAAAGGCTGGTGGTAAACATAGAAAAACGATCGATTCGGTTTAGAAAAATCAAAATTCTGTAAGTCATTCCCATAATTATATAACTGTCGTTTACATACATTTGAGTAGCTTTGAGGTTATAGATGACAAATTGGGTTAAAAGAATAAGATGTCTTCGTGCTCAATTCAGCAGGTAATTAAATGAAAAAGATTGCTCTCATATTAATGATTTGTATTTATGCTCTCTCCAGCTTTGGGGTAGGTATAAAGCAATTCTATTGCTGTGGCAAGCTAAAGTCAACTACTATCAGCTTTGTGCAGGAAGCCAAAGGGAAATGTGGCATGGGCAATGAAAATAGCGGCTGCTGCAAAACCGAGTTTAAGAGCTTAAAAGTGAAAGACGATCATGTTGCAGCCGATGGCATCAGCAACCCTAATAAGCATTATATAGACCTTCACTTATCCACTCCTTCTTTTGACGTGATGGCATTGGCAATAGAGCCAATGGATATTGCCAATGCAAGCCATGCTCCTCCTTTGAATTATGGCCTTCCCATTTACATGCTCCACTGCAATTTCCGCATCTGATTTTCCTCTTTGGTTTTAATAGCTGGCATTCTGCCGGACATGAGCGCTTTCTTCATTAGCCCTCGATACAATTCAATTTTACTGAATTTAACATAAACAAGACTGCTCATAGCAGCCATCATTTCAATTTTTCACAACAAAAATTAAATAGGATGAAAACCATTAAATTATTATTTGCAATGCTGGCAATCCTGGCAATTTCAGTAACCGTATTTGCTGCCTGTAACAATAGTGCCAATCAAACTTCAGAGAAAAAAGATACCATGAATAGGGACCATATGGCATTGGATTCAGGCAAAACCAATTCAGGCGAAACTATGAATGCGCCGGTTATCAAAGCATCTTTTACGAATGTAAGTAGTGATGTTGCGGGTCACATTAATGAATTAGTGAGCCATTATTTCCACATCGGGCATGCGTTAACTAAAGATGATGCTGTGGAAGCAAAGAATGGCGCAACCATGATGCTACAGGTTGTCAGCCGGTTTGATAATTCACTTTTACCTGCCGACCAAAAACCTGAATATAGTCAGCATATCAATGCCATAAGGCAAGATGCTGATGCAATTGTAAAAAGTGCAGATGTTGAAACTGCACGGAAGCATTTTGCAGAATTATCTGAACACACATACGAACTGGCAAAAGCTTTTGGAGCAGGTAAAAAAGTGTACTATGATCATTGTCCGATGGCTTTTAACGGCAAAGGAGCAAATTGGTTAAATGATGTAGCAGCCATACAAAACCCATACATGGGTAGTAAAATGCCTGAATGTGGCTCGGTAAAGCAGGTGTAGAATAATAATTTTTTTTGCGCAGCCATCATAAATTAAACACGCATGGTTCAAAAATTAATTGGATTGGCTCTTCGCAACAGGCTTGTCGTTCTGCTTATTGCAGGCGGCCTGTTTGCGTGGGGCATTTATTCGGTAAAGCAAAATCCGATCGATGCGATACCTGATCTTTCGGAAAACCAGGTGATCGTTTTTACCGAATGGATGGGCCGGAGTCCGCAGGTAATAGAAGACCAGGTTACGTATCCACTGGTCAGCAACCTGCAGGGTATTCCAAAAATCAAAAATATTCGTGGCACTTCTATGTTCGGGATGAGTTTTGTGTACGTGATTTTTGAAGATAATATAGATGTGTATTGGGCAAGAACAAGAGTGCTGGAACGATTGAACTATGCACAACGGTTATTGCCGCAGGGAGTTGCACCATCATTAGGTCCGGATGGAACCGGTGTGGGCCATGTATTCTGGTACACCATCGATGCAAAAGATATGGACTTAGGAGAGCAAAGAGCATTGGAGGATTGGTATGTTAAGCTTGCGTTGCAAACCGTCCCGGGTGTTGCCGAGGTAGCATCATTTGGTGGCTTTGAAAAACAATACCAGTTGGTGGTTGACCCCGTGAAGTTGCAGTTCTATAAGGTTTCGCTGATGGATGTGATGAACAAAGTAAAGGCTAACAATAATGATGTGGGGGGACGAAAGTTTGAAATGAGTGATATGGCTTATATCATACGTGGCCTGGGTTATGTAAAAAATAAAGAGGATTTAGAAAGTATCGCGGTTGGTAACTATAGCGGTATTCCTGTGAGGATAAAGGATATTGCTTCCGTGCAAATGGGAGGTGATTTAAGGTTGGGAATTTTTGATGAAAACGGGATGGGTGAAAAAGTAGGAGGCATTGTGGTGATGCGGTATGCAGAAAATGCGGAAAAAGTAATTGAAGCCGTTAAAAAGAAAATGGGAGAAGTGCAAAAAGGTTTGCCAAAGGGAGTAAGTTTTAATGTCGCATACGATAGAAGCAGTTTAATCGAAGCCTCTATTGAAAACATCAAAAGCAAATTGATTGAAGAGATTGCCGTGGTTTGTATTATCGTAATATTGTTCCTGTTTCATTGGCGTAGTGCATTAAGCATTATTATACAAATCCCAATCACCATTGCCGTCAGCTTTATTTTACTCAACGCGTTCGGTGTATCATCCAATATTATGTCGCTTACAGGTATTGCACTCGCTATTGGCGTAATTGTAGATAATGGAATTATCATGTCGGAAAACTCATACCGGAATTTATCAGAATGGCAAAACAATCCTGCCAATAAAAACGGGTAGCAATGAAAATGATGGTTAAAAGAAATTATATAAAAATACCGGAAGATGTGCGGATGCGTATTATTGAAAGTTCCTGCAAGCAGGTATCAAGAGGTGTATTTTTTTCAACCATCATCATCATTGCTTCGTTTTTGCCGGTGTTCTTATTGACTGGTCAGGAAGGAAAACTATTTGGCCCTTTAGCTTATACGAAGACATTTATCCTGATCGTGGATGCGGTTTTGGTGATAACATTAGCCCCTGTGTTGATTTCTCTTTTTATGAAAGGTAGGTTCAGGCCAGAGAGTGCAAACCCGGTTAACCGGGTACTGGAAAAAATGTATGAGCCGTTATTGCGGCGCTGCCTGAAGTGGAGAAAAACAACCATTGGCATCAATATCATTGCCCTGTTGGTCAGCATTCCATTGTTGATGAGTTTGGGTAAGGAATTTATGCCGCCATTAGATGAAGGCACTATACTATTTATGCCTGTTACATTACCCGATGTATCTAATTCAGAGGTGAAGAGATTATTGCAGGTGCAGGACAAAATCATCAAATCTATGCCGGAAGTAGAAAATGTATTAGGTAAAGCTGGAAGGGCCAATACGGCTACGGATAACTCTCCTATTAGTATGATTGAAACGATTATTTTGTTGAAGCCAAAATCTGAATGGCGGAAGGGGATTGCAAAAAAGGATATTATTAATGAACTCAATTCAAAACTTCAAATACCCGGTGTAACCAATGGATGGACGCAGCCGATCATCAATCGCATCAATATGCTCTCCACCGGCATCCGCACTGATGTGGGGGTGAAAGTATATGGTCAGAATCTGGACACGATCAACCTCTTTGCCCAAACAATAAAAAAAGAATTAGAAGGCATTGCCGGAGTTAAAGATCTGTATGCAGAGCCTATTACAGGCGGTAAATACATTGATATTACGGTGAAGCGGGATGAAATCAGCCGTTATGGTTTAAGTGTGGATGATGTAAATATAGTGGTCGAAAGCGCGTTGGGCGGAATGAAACTGACAACCACGGTAGAAGGCCGCCAACGCTTTTCAGTGAATGCAAGGTTTGGCCAGGATTTTCGCAACAATCTCGGAGATCTAAGGCACATACAAGTGCAGACAATGAATTTCGGTCCTGTTCCGCTGGACGCTGTTGCTGATATAAAAATTACAGAAGGCCCACCGATGATTAATTCTGAAAATGCTTTGTTACGGGGTACCGTTTTATTCAATGTAAGGGACCGGGATTTGGGCAGTACGGTTGCCGAAGCACAGCAGACATTGGATAAAATGTTACAGAAACTTCCAAAAGGTTATTTTCTTGAATGGAGCGGTCAGTATGAAAACCTGATACGAAGTGAGAAAACATTAAGACTTATTTTACCCATTGTACTCCTCATTATCTTCCTGTGTATGTATTTCGCTTTTCATTCAGCCAGGGAAGCATTCTTCAGTTTAATTTCTGTACCATTTGCATTAATAGGCGGCGCTTACATGATTTACTTCTGGGGGGTGAATTTATCGGTCGCCGTTTCGGTTGGCTTTATCGCTTTATTTGGTTTGGCAGTGGAAACAGGGATTGTAATGGTTATTTATTTAAATGATGCCATGCAGCAATTGGTGGCATCAAAAGGCAATTCAAACCAGACAATTACAAGAGAAGATTTAAGGGAGTATGTTATTGCTGGTGCGGCCAAACGTTTAAGGCCAAAACTT
>JAOQAK010000020.1 GCA_025963635.1 Ferruginibacter sp. | reverse complement strand
GTTGTATATAAAAGACCATTCTTTGCAAATTCGGGATGGAAAGCAAAGCTGCCAAAGCCACTGGCAATACCAGGATAAAAAACCATATTTGGTTTCAATGCCGCCAAATCCATGTAAACTTTTGGCTGCCCGTTTTCAATTTTGTAAAGCTTACCACGCAGGTCAACAACGAACAAGTCACCCGTATTCGGCTGGTAATCTAACTTGGTAATTCTTGTTTTAGGCGTTTGGTCAGAAGAAGCAGGAATTTGCGTTAGAAAGTCGACATCCACCACTACATCAGAAGTTTTGATTGTATCGGGAATTGGATTTTTGATATCGTTAGTATCTTCTTTCACATAAACTCTTTCCTTCTTTTTTTGTGTATGCAGGAAGGCGATGATCTGGTCAATTTCTTCTTCGTGTAAATGCCCAAATGAAGGCATGATGGTTTTGTATTGCTTGAATAATTTTTGTGCAGTAGTATCGCCGGATTCTATTGCTTTTTTGGGATCCCTAATGAAATTTTTAAGCCATTCGACAGAATTTTCCGACGTAACGCCGGCCAAATGCGGTCCAATGCCATTTAGGGAAATATCGGATAGAATATGACAACCGCTACAGTTCTTTTCAAACATTGTTCGGCCTTTTGCAATTGTTGCTGTATCAGTAGAAATGGAACTATTGTCGAAAGACTTTCCCGAATGACAGGATATCAGATACAATTGAAGCAGGAAAACACTTGAGACGATCAGGATTCTTTTTTTCATTATTATATATTTCGGTAATTGTTTGTGTATGTTTTTAAGGCCAGTTGAGATATTTATGCAGGAATTTGAAAGTACCTTCATTGCGGGCGGAGTGTCCGCCATTGAAAAATTCTATCCCTGCATTATCTCCCAAATTAAACCGGTCGTATAGATATTTAACTTTTGCAAACTCATAACCCACCCACTCATCGGGTTGCACCAAATCATCATGACCGCGTTCTACCATGAACGGCCGGGGAAAAATAAGATAGGCCATCTCTGCATAGCTAAATGTGCTTCCCATATTGAAGTAAGGCATCTCCCATTCAAAACTATTCATAAAGCTAACCGGGTTATAAGTATCTGCGACTTTACGGGTCCAATCACCGAAATCGGCAGAACAAATTGAAAGGCAATAACCTTCTAACACAGAAGGCACACGCATGGCCGTTTCACCTCCATAGCTCTTACCATAAAAGGCAATCCGGTCTTTATCGACAAAAGGAAGCGTTGCAAGCCAGGCTAAATATTGTTCGTGTTGCGAGATGATGAATGAGAAGAGCGTTTTTTTAATGGTATTTGCCTTCCTGGTAAGGAACCTGTAATCATCTTCGCCGTTAAAGAGACCATAAGGCGCAAATACGATAAATCCCTGGTCTGCAAGTTTTGCAGCCATATCGTTATAACTGGTATTTCCTTCAATAACATTTTGAGGAATGCCGTTGCGGCCGTGTTGGGTTACAATGACCGGTCTCTTCTCCCCTTCTTTTATGTCCTTCGGGATAAGAAGAATTCCAGCACCGGAAAAGTCTTTGTATATATCTAAAACCACTTCATAACCCGTCCACCTTTCTTTGTCATAGATCTTTCGGGTGCGGGCATTTGGCAAAAGCATTGGATCATTAAATTTACCAAGGATCTCTTCCTGGAAATATTTGCGGTACTCTTTAGCGGGCTCTATAAAACGGTCAACAGGAAAATAAGGATGGTAGGCCTTAGTGCTCCATTGCCTTTGTCCAAATTCGGGCATAATCTTATATAGAAAGAAGTTGTTCCTCTGCTGGTCTGATACCCGGAGGAGCCATTGTACATGATCTTCTATTTCCTTTACCTGGCGTCTTTGTCTCTCCTGGTTATCAAAAGAACTTCGCCGATCAGTTGCCACACTATTAGAAATATTTAATTGTGAGCTAAACCCTAATAAAGAACTGAACTTTTCCAATGCACTCTTCGATCCAAACGAGATGCTTTCGTTCTGCGGACCAGTTATAAGATATTTATTTTGAAACCCTGGTTTTAAAAGATGTTCAATCCGGTCATATTCAGATTGAACGTCTTTAAACGCCGGTGTCTCTAATTTTCCTTTATAACCGGTAAAACGGAAGCCACTAACATCCGCAACATTTGTAGTAAATTTTTCTACCTTTTCTACTATTGCAGGTGTCCGGCTATGTTCTATTACTAAAGGCCGCGGAGCAATAAGAGAGGCTATCTCTGCATCCCCAAATTCCGATAACAATCCCCATACATTTCGATAAATGGGCTCATTCCAAACCTGCTGTCTTGAATGAAAGTAACCGCTTACTAAAACAGCGTCAATTCTTTGATCCACCGCAGCAGAATAGAAGGCAATTAAGCCACCTTCATTGTAACCGGCCACGCCGATCTTTGTATTATTACCACCAGATTTTTTGAACCAATCAATTGCAGCCAGGATCTTCTGCACTTCATATCCAATCACATGTCGTCCCATGTGAAATGCCTGCCGGTAAATCCATTCGCGATAAGTTTGTTGTTTTTGTTCACCTTCAAAAAGAAAGGACCTGCTAATAAGAACGGGAACCAATACCTGGAAGCCGTTTTCCGCTAAGTGACGTGCAAATTGAGACTCAAGGGGTACTCCCGGCGAAAGCCCGACAAGTTGTTCTGGTGTCTGGTCTGCATCTGGTATAGCGATAATATTAGCAACAGGTTTGGTTTTAGGTTGTAGCAGAAGCCCTTCCCCATTCACCCTGTTTAAAACAGGCCAGCGAACCTGGTAGACGCGATACGTTGCAGTTTCAGCAACAAGCTCGGCATCATTCACACCTGAAACCTTTTGCATTGAGACTTCGGGGTATTGATCTTTTAACCCTACATTGTAATTAGTATACGATTGAGTTTTGTCTTCAATACCGATGTACTGCATTAACCGCCGCCGATTGGATTCTACTGATTGCTCATAAGCCTGCCTCGAACTAAAATTCCGCTTCCAGATACTTGAACGACCGGCGACTGATTCGTCTATTTTTTGTTCAATAAATTTTTGTGCACCCTTCATAAGAAAGGCTGGCATACTCCCATTGTAGGTAAGCGCCTTCGTTTCCGGCATAACATCAGGAAGCTTATTATATAGAAAAGCTGCACTATCAATAACCGGGGCTTGATATGCTTTTACATTAACCGAAAAGACCAGGATTAGAAGAATAAAAACAATTTCTTTTCTCATCCGATCAACTTTTTTAATAACATTGAAATATATGTTTTAAAACATTTAATAATTATAAAGGCTCACTGCTATTTATACTGCACAGGGGCAAAAAAGTGAGTGAAGTTTTTTTGGCCAGAGTGAATTACTACTATCAAGCTGTCGTTGCGTCGCACTCTTATACTTTTTTTTCTTTTTTCATCAAATCAAAAGTTATTAAGCCCTTTAAACCGGTAAGAATGTTAATCGTTTATCGTTACTCATGCAATGTCGTTTACTTAATATTTATTCAGAAAAAGAACACTATCGACCCGTCATTGCGAGGAACGAAGCAATCTGCTCTTTAAATTGAAAACCTTGTTGCTTGGTCATCAGATCGCATGTTCCCGAACAAATCGGGACAGGCTGCTCCTTCTCGCCATCACGAGTGCGAAGCACAAGTATACCGCATGGATTACTCATTATTAACATCTCTCAGTTTCTTCATTTATCTCTGCTTTTTTTATTTTTCCAATTCCTTATATAGCTGAATACCCTTTTCAAAAGAATTCAATACCTCCTGTTTGGCTTGTCTTGAAGGAAAGCGGCCTGACTGCTGAAGCCATGCACGTGAATTTTCAAGATACCGGACAAAGTACTGCGCATCATTTGCAGAACGAATGGGCTGCTTGTTTATCATCACATAACAGGGGTTGGTATGCGCAAAGGCCGTCTCTGGTCTTAATGTTCCGTAATATCTGTTAAGTAAAGTAGGGCCACCTTCTAAATCACGTCGCTGCGCAAAACTTACTCCCTTCTTTTCATCCTCCTCACTGTACTGATGCGCCCTGGCTGCAATCCAAACACTTTTCTGCGGTGTATAATCAATTTCAAGCATTGCATGGTATTGACCCTTTTCAATCACCTTTTCTGCAATCACTTCACCATTGGCGATAATTTCAAGTCTTGAGACAGGCAACTGGCTCGAGACTTCGGCAACTATTTTTACCGGTTTCTTTTGGGAAAGATTAATTTCTTCACCTGGATTTTTACCATCTACGGTACAAAAAAGCATCGGTGAATTGGTAATAAAACTTTGTCCTTTATCGAGTGCCTCTATCCATTTTTGATAGTTCAAGTTTCCTTTTACTAAGGCATAAACCCGGTTGGCACCCACTGTAACCCAATTATTCATTTTATCCGTTCCGGCAGTTGCAGGAATTTTTAAACCGCAGTTCAGAAGACGGTACCATAATCTTAACCCGGAGTTCATTCGTAAATCGGGTACGATATCAGAAACAAATACCGGTTCCTTGAATGGATCAATGGTGCAAAGCACTTCTACAGCATCTACTTTTTTCAGAACAATGTCAAGGGGCCCTTCCAAAGCAGGATAAGCTGCAAAATGTGCCCATGACACATGTCCTCCCTGGGCATGAGCTTCATCCATAGCTTTTATACTGAGCGGATATTGGTATGGCCGCATCGTCGCTGCAGGTTCAATCAACTTTTTGAGGTTTAATAAATTCACATGTCCTAAACGATGCTCACGGTATTCCTGGTTCAAATAAACAATATGAAGTGAATCGGATATAGGCTCCGGTGCACCCCGAAAACTTTGTTGATCAGTTGTAAAATCAGAGATTAAGATATTACAAACGTTTACATCCTCAGCTTTCATTGACAATAAAGCAGTGGCAGAATCGATTTCATGGGTGTGAATATCACCGCTATACCACCTGGCTTGTTTAGGAAATTCAAACCATTTTTCCAGTTGAATATTTACACTATCCGTTTCGGAAGAAACAGTTATTACACGGTCAACAAAACGATAGGCGAAACCTTTTACCACTTCAAACTGGAAAGTCTCTTTTTCAGGAAGGTCAATGTTACATGTTCCATCAACATAAGCAAACCTGCGGTTATTGTCCAATATTACATCTCCGCCTTGCCCAAGGTCTCCTTCGCGTTCAGTAATTGGAAAATCTGCCGAGTGACCTTCGGGAGCATAGTAAATTGAATCTTTTCCTGTGATCCTGATTCTGGCTGCAGTTGGTTTACCATGTTCATCAAAGATTCGTACAATAATTTTTTTCTGAGCAAGGCGGCTCACATTGCTGAAACACGGTGAAATGGGACATTGAATAAATATCAATCCCCATAATACTATTCTAAGAAAAAAGCTGCTATTCATTTTTTGATTCATTAATAATTCCAGGAACGGATTCTTTACTCTAAATGCAATCATTTATTCAGATTGGCAGTATCCTTTTTTTCCAACTGTGGATATTGAATCCCGAGTTGTTCCAGGTAAGTTTTATATTTTGAAGGGTCGTAATAATATTTCTTTAGTTCCGGCCGGAATTCCGTCATGACCTTTTTATTGAGATGAATAGCAGGCGGCGTATCAGCATCTACAAAAGAAATATATTTCACATCTTTTGTCTGTACATTTTTAAAATAGTCCCATGCATCTGCAATGATCTTCGGATTTGTAAGCATGTCAATTAATGTGGTTGCAACTACTTTTGCTCCTGTCACTACACCCTTGTGTGCAATGGGAGTGGCCATTGCAATAGCATCTGCCCAGTTATGGCCCGGCGTGCCGGGAATATTCGAGGGATAATTAAATACAACGGTCGGTACATTCCAGGAAATATCAGCAATATCATCGCTGCCTGATCCTTCTAAAACCCGAACAGGCCCCTTTAATGTATCGAGCTTAACAGCCAATCCGTCAACCGGTGCGCTCACCAGTTTCTGGACCGCTCTTGCCAACTGCTGATCAGATGAATCCCATACAGGCAAGCCAATTATTTTTATATTCCGGTAGACTGCTTCCGCAATTGA
>JAOQAK010000017.1 GCA_025963635.1 Ferruginibacter sp. | reverse complement strand
CGTCATTTGTTCCCGTATCGACGGTAATGTGGATATTGTGGAACATAAAAAAACAGGATTGTTATTTGAACCCCGGAGTGATGCAGCATTGTATGAACAACTGGAATTTGCCTTGGCTAACCGGGACTTAATAAGACAATATGCCGGGAATTTACGGCTCAAGGTTGAGCGGTATTTTGACCAACCCGTTGTACACGATCAGATCAGGAGAAAATATCTTGAACTATTGGCTGAGAGCCAGTCTTAGCAAAGGAAATCGGGAAACTACTTGACCTCCTTCCGTACTTGTACCCGATTTACCTTTTTATAACAGGTGGTTGCTTTGGATTTCAGGAATTGACATCTATTTTAGTTGTTCCAAAGTCCAAATCAATGAAAGCCACGTTGAAAAAACCCGTAGCCATAATCGGCTACTCCGGCCACGCTTACGTAATTGTAGATATTTTTTTAAGCGCCGGACGCCTGGTGACTTCTTACTGCGACCAGGAAGAAAAAGCAGTCAATCCCTATCACCTTCAATACCTGGGTAAAGAATCAGAGGTTATAAAAAAACTAAAGAAATTTGACTTCTTTGCCTGTGTCGGTCATAATGGTATCCGTGAAAAGATTCACCTTCAGATGAGCCAGTTATTGGGCAACCCGATTAATGCCATTCATCCTTCGGCGGTTATTTCCGCATCGGTAAAAATGGGAGATGGGATCATGATCGCCGCCAATGCCACTTTGAACCCCCTGGTTGAGCTGGGCAGAGGCGTAATATGCAATACGTCGAGCAGTATCGATCATGAATGTGTCATCGGTGATTTTGTCCATATCGCTCCCGGAGCTGTCCTTTGCGGAAATGTAACGATTGGGAAAGGAACCTTTGTAGGGGCAAATTCCGTGATCCGCCAGGGCATAACCATCGGCAACAATGTTACGATCGGAGCCGGTACGGTGGTAGTAAAAGATCTTCCGGATAATGTAACCGTAGTAGGAAATCCGCAAAAAGCATATTCAAGAAAGCAGCCTTCAAAACTTTTGGCTGCGTAATTATAAACAGGACGCTCTTCTGGAGCTATTCAACACGCCAGGCTGACGAAATAATTTGTCTCCTTGCGTTCTCTGCATCTCTGCGCCCCTTGCGTGAAAAACGTTTATTGCATCGACATGATTCTTTTATAATCCCGGGGTCTGCCCGGTGATTTTTTTCTTACATTTTGAAGATTAGCTTGGGCAAGACCCCGGGCAGACGAATTTTATCGAATCGACATGATTCTTTTATATTCCCGGGGTCTGCCGGTGAAATATTTTTTTTACATTTTGAAAATTAGTCTGGGCAAGACCCCGGGCAGACGAATTTTATCGAACTCGGCATGCTTCTTTTTTAATCCCGGGCCGACGAATTAATTTATCTCTTTGCGTTCTCTGCATCTCTGCGCCCTTTGCGTGAAACTTGTTTATCGCATCGACATGATTCTTTTCGAGTCCCGGGGTCTGCCGGTGATTTTTTTTTTACATTTTGAAAATTAGTCTGGGCCAGACCCCGGGCCGACGAATTAATTTATATCTCTTTGCGTTCTTTGCTTCTCTGCGCCCTTTGCGTGAAACTTTCCGCTCTTTGCGTTCTCTGCATCTCTGCGCCCTTTGCGTGAAACTCCGCGCTCTTTGCGTGAAACTTTGTGTTAATTTGCAGGCTTTCAAGACGTTTAAAAAATAGATTGATAATAGCGATTTTATGAAAGAGAGTGTAAGCAACGACCAGGTCATTCAAAGCCATTATAAAATACAGGCTGAAAAACATAAGGATTCCCCCAGCTCAACCATGGAGGACCAGATCATCCGGCAGAAAGAAATTGAATCCATCTTTTCTTTTTTTAACCTGCGGGATACCAGCCAAATCAATAATAAAGTGTTGGAAATCGGTTGTGGGAACGGGTATACCCTGGAACAACTGGCAACCAGTTTTCCCGGAACGGAGTTTCAGGGCCTGGACTTCAGTCACGACCTGCTTGCCATCGCCGCGAAAAGGAAAATAAAAAATGCTTCCTTTTCCCAGGGCGATACCCGTAAACTGACTTTTGATAATGAATCTTTTGACATAGTTTATACAGAGAGATGCCTGATCAATTTGCTCAATTGGGAAGACCAGCAAAAGGGATTGAAGGAAATAGCCCGGGTATTAAAAAAAGGGGGATTCTATTTTATGGTAGAATCATTCACCGATGGGTTTGATAACCTGAACAAAGCCCGCAATGAACTGGGTTTAGACAGTATTCCGGTAGCGCATCATAACCTGTATTTCAATAAACAATCCTTCAAACAATTTATTGAACCTGTTTTCACGATCGTCGATCCTTCTTCCCTGGGTAACGCGGATGCTAAGCTGGCTTCCAATTTTTTAAGCAGCCATTATTTTACAGCAAGAGTCATCCATCCGTTACTGACAAAAGGCGATCCCAATTTGAAGAACACTGAATTTGTCAGATTTTTTTCCTTCCTGCCACCCAGCGGGGAGTACGCACCCATACAGGCTTTTATATTACAGAAGAAGTAGAAAACTAGTTTAGCTTTGAAGAAGTATTTTTAATTTTTAGCGTATCCGATTTTCTGCAACTCAAACACAGGCATGGAAACAACCACTCTACCGGTCATCTCCCGCAGTCCGATAACCAACAAGGAATATCCATTGCCGGTGAATGCTGATGATAAAAAAGGAATTGATTCTTTTATTGCGCTTCATCCCGGTAAAAAAGTAGTAATCGTACAAGGACTTGGCTTTGTAGGCTCTGTCATGGGACTGGTAGTAGCCAATGCATTGACAGAAGAGTATGCGGTCATTGGTATTGATCTTCCTTCTGCATCTTCTTTCTGGAAAATCTGTTCTATTAATGAGGGCGTATTCCCGGTATTGGCCAGTGATCCGAAGATCAGCCAGTATTATCAGCGTGCTTTGCAAAAGAAAAATTATTACGCGACATACGATAATTATGCCTTCAGCCAGGCGGATGTTATTATAGTGGATATAAACCTCGATGTAAAAAAGCAATCATCGTTCAATGACGACGTCGAAGACTATCATGTTGATTTGGCCCCCTTTAAAAAAGCGATTAATAGCATAGGACAAAATTGTAAGCCGGATGTGTTGGTATTGGTCGAAACCACCGTGCCTCCGGGCACATCTCAAAAGATAGTAAAGCCCCTCCTTGAAGAAAATCTGCAGCAGCGCGGACTGCCCGTGGCAGAACTGAAAGTCGGGCATTCTTATGAAAGGGTCATGCCGGGACCGAAGTATATTGATTCTATCCAGAATTTTTACCGCGTATTTGCCGGTACCGATGACAAAAGTTCCGATGCTATTGAAAAGTTTTTAAGAACTGTTATACGGACGGATGAATATCCACTCACTAAGCTGGGAAATACAAATGCTACGGAAATGGCCAAGGTGCTGGAGAATTCTTTCCGGGCTATGAATATCGCCTTCATGGTGGAATGGAGCCGCTTTGCAGAAGAAGCCGGCGTGGATATTTATGAGGTCGTAAATGCTATCCGGATGCGGCCTACGCATAAAAACATCATGTTGCCGGGTTTGGGTGTCGGTGGCTATTGTTTAACGAAGGATCCCCTGTTGGCAAGTTGGGCAAAGATGAATTTGTTTGGTAGTGAGGGGCGTTTGCATGAAAGTGAAAGAGGTGTTCATATCAATGATAAGATGCCATTGTACGCCTTTGAATATTTACAATCACAATACAAAGACCCATTACAGGGAAAGAAAGTGTTGTTGCTGGGAGTAAGTTACCTGAATGATGTCGGGGATACCCGCTATACGCCGGTAGAAGGATTTTATGATTGCCTGGAAACTGAAAGAGCTGAAATTGCATTGCACGATCCCCATGTATTATATTGGGAGGAAAAGGATGTTTGGGTCAACCGGGACCTGCAGGAATTGCTGCAAACGGATTATGATTTTATTATTATTACCACCGGACATAAAGAATACAGGAATAATGCTGAGTTGATTGCCAGGCTGCTGCAAAAACCTGCAGCATTCATTTATGATACAATTGGTGTATTGACGAACGAAGAAATAAAAGCGCTTGCTGCAAAGCATACCGTGAAGGTCATAGGACGAGGAGATTTGTAAGGGAGAAGCTTCAAACTGCAAGCTATAAGCTGCAAGGCTTAGGACAGTTACAGAACTTTAGGTCTCGAAGCTCGCAGCTTGCAGCTTGAAGCTTGTCCCTCACAAATCTCCTCGTCCTATGACTTTGACAGTATGCTTTGCAGCAAGCGCTTTTATTTCTTCATTCGTCAATACACCAATTGT
>JAOQAK010000048.1 GCA_025963635.1 Ferruginibacter sp. | reverse complement strand
TCATTCACGATAGTAATTTACATGCATCCTTCGCAAAATAAGTGGCGATCAAATCTGCCCCGGCTCTTTTAAAAGAGGTTAGTGTTTCCAAAATTGCTTTATTCTCATCGATCCAGCCCATCTTTGCTGCTGCTTTGATCATCGCATATTCGCCACTGATATTGTACACACTTACCGGCACATCCACCGCATTCTTTACCTCTCTCACAATATCCAAATAGGGGAGGCCGGGCTTTACCATTACGATATCCGCTCCTTCCTCCACATCCATCAATGCTTCCTTTACGGCTTCAATGCGATTGGCATAATCCATTTGGTAGGTTTTTTTGTCGCCGAAGCCGGGAGCGCTATCGAGCGCATCCCTGAAGGGCCCATAAAAACAGGAGGCATATTTTGCACTGTAAGCCATGATACCCGTACGGGTAAAATTATGTTCTTCAAAGGCCTCCCGGATGGCGCCGATTCTCCCATCCATCATATCGCTGGGCGCAACAAAATCTGCTCCCGCTGTTGCATGGCTCAGGCTCATTTTTACCAATGCTTCCACCGTTGGATCATTAACGATCTCACCATTTTCCACAATCCCATCATGTCCATAAGATGAATAGGGATCGAGTGCCACATCCGTCATCACCATTATGCCGGGTACTGCATTTTTTATCGCCCTGATACTTCTTTGCATCAGTCCTTCCGGGTTCCATGCCTCTTTACCGGTATTGTCTTTTAATTCGTCGGGCGCTTTTACAAATAACAAAACACTTTTGATACCCATGTTCCATAATTCCTGCACTTCCTTTACGGTTCCATCCAGCGAACGGCGGTAATAACCTGGCATGGAGGGTATTTCAAACAATACATTTTCACCTTCATCAATAAACAAAGGCGCTATAAAATCGGCAGGAGTCAGGATGGTTTCCGCCACCATGCTTCTTATTGCAGGGTTGGCCCTCAGGATTCGGTTTCTTCTTTGTAGTTGCATAATATTAATATGTCTGATGTCTGATTTTTAGATGTCTGATTTTTTTTAAATGCCAGCTTATTATGATAGGTTCAGACCTTTTTTACAATGATTTGCTTTGATTATTTTTTCTGTAAAAGCAAAATTGCTGTGTTTTCATTCAATTCTTTAAATAATTTTAGTAAAACCTCATAAGTAACCTGTTTATATTTTATCACTAATTATCATCATTACATATCCGAAAAAAAACAAGGCAACGCTTCAAATGAAATCAGACATCCAAAAATCCGACATCAGACATTCAAACATCATATCCATTCCCGCGGGTGCAAACAGGCCTGCAATAATTTGTCTTCTTCACTTCCAGATACTGGTTGATAATTGTATTCAAATCTTACCGTCGGGGGCAGGCTCATTAAGATGCTTTCAGTGCGGCCGTTTGTTTTTAACCCAAAAATGGTTCCGCGATCATGTACGAGATTGAATTCGGTGTAACGGCCACGCCTTATTTCCTGCCAATATTTATTTTCCGGTGTGTAAGCCATGTTTTTCCTTTGCTCCACAATGGGAATATAAGCATCTATAAAAGCATATCCCGCCGCTTTTGCCAAGTCGAACCAAAATTCGAATTTCTTTTGATCATCCGGCCTTTTATAATCATAAAAAATGCCGCCAATACCCCTTCGTTCATTATTGCGGTGTGTATTCACAAAATAGTGGTCACACGTTTTTTTGAATTCGCCGTAGAAGGAAGGATCAAACTGGTGGCATACATTTTTGTAGGTTTGATGAAAATGTTTTGCATCTGCTTCTATTAAATAATAGGGTGTGAGATCAGTACCTCCGCCAAACCACCTGTCTATAACTTCTCCTGCTTCATCGTATAATTCAAACATGCGGTAATTGCAATGCACCGTTGGCACGAAAGGATTTATCGGATGTATTACCAGGCTTAAACCGCTGGCAAACCAGCTATCTCCTTCAATTTTTAACTGGCTGCGCATAAGATCGGTTACTTTTCCAAAAACGATCGAGGTATTTACGCCGCCTTTTTCTATCACATCCCCGTTGCTGATCACCCTTGTTTTTCCTCCACCGCCTTCGGGCCTTTGCCAGTTATCTTCGATGAATTTTGCAGCGCCATCGCATGTTTCCAGGGCGTTGCAGATGTCATCCTGTAACTGGTGAATGAAGGTGGTCCATTGATCTTTGTGGGTCATTTTTTTACGGGATGGGCTGCACCCATCGTTGATGTATTTCGCCCTTTCAGGGCTGTTGACGTTATCAGGGTTTGGATTTGGTTCTCCCCCTTGGGGAGTTAGAGCGGGCGATACTCTTTTACCGCATCTACAAATGCCCTTGCATGATCTACCGGAATGTTGGGTGTTATGCCGTGTCCCAGGTTGGCGATATAATTCTGTGCACCGAATGCATCGATCATTTCTTTTACTGCCTTCTTTATATCTGGTATTGGTGCAAGCAGTTTTGCCGGATCGAAATTTCCCTGTAATACGATTTTGTTGCCTGTTAACTGCCGGGCCATTTGTGGCTCGATGCACCAATCGATTCCTATTCCTGCAGCGCTGCTTTCGCTGAGGTCTTTTAATGCGTACCAGCTTCCCTTTGGAAATAAAATTACGGGCACAATATCTTTTAGGGCATCGGCAATCTGTAACAGGTAGGGTTGCGCAAAAGTTTTAAAATCCGCAGGACTCAATGATCCTGCCCAGCTGTCAAACACCTGAACCGTATCGGCGCCTGCTGCTGCCTGCAATTTTAAATAGCTGATAGTGATATTGGTGATCTTTTTTAAAAGCTGGTGCGCTAGTAACGGTTGGGTATAGGCAAATTGCTTGGCTTTTTCCCATGTCTTACTGCCCTTGCCTTCAATCATGTAACAAAGAATGGTCCATGGGGCTCCGGCAAAACCTATTAGCGGAACCCGGTTGTTCAATTCCTTTTTCGTTAGGGATAAAGCATCGTAAACATATTTCAAACTTTCTTCTGCACCTTCTGTGATCAATGCATCAATGTCTTTTTGGGTTTCAATCACTTTAGGAAACGAAGGCCCCTTGCCTTCTTCCATTAATACTTCCAGTCCCATTGCCTGCGGGATCACTAAAATATCAGAAAAGATAATGGCGGCATCTACGCCTACCTGTTCTACTGGTTGCAAACTAATGGCACATGCCAGTTCGGGAGTTTGCACACGGGTAAAGAAATCATATTTTGCTTTCAGCTTTAAATAGTCAGGCAGGTATCGTCCGGCCTGCCGCATCATCCAAACGGGGGGGCGTTCTACTTTTTCTTTTCTCAGGGTTCTTAATAACAGGTCGTTTTTGAGTTGCGGCATGGTGTGTGTCGTCAATGGTGAATGGTCAATGGTGAAAGCTTCCAATTTATTTTTTGATTTAAGTAATTGTTCAATAAGCCAATGGTCATTATCCAAATTTTATGGCGGCATCCCTTAGCTACGATGAATATTGTTGCCCAAAGTTTTATCAGTACAAGTGAGTGACACAACGATGCTCAATTGAAAAACAACTGCTTGTAAACAAATTAATCTCATTTACAAACGGACGCCGGATTCACGATTCACCATTCACGTTCATCCTCCTGTAAAATATTCTATCATCCTGCTCACCAAATTGGCCTTGCCCGGTTCGCTACTTGTGATAATCTTATTGGCTGAGTATTTTTTTATTTCGTTTGCAGTTGTATTACCAATGGCAAACAAAATTGTTGCAGCAGGCAATTGATTACTCTTAAAAAAGCTCTTTACGGCACTGGGACTAAAGAAAAGTATTCCGTTGTAAACCTTATCGATTTTGTGCGAAATTTCAACGGTTTGGTAAACGACGATTTCATTTACTTCAATATCGTGTTCACGTAAAATATCCGGCAACTCGTTTCGCCGCTGATCGCCACAAAAGAAGATAACTTCTCCATTAACATCATTAGCAGCTACCAGTTCTGCCAGCGAAGTGGCGTCATCGGTGGTACCGGCAATTTT
Organism: Ferruginibacter sp.; assembly: GCA_025963635.1. Taxonomy (GTDB): domain Bacteria; phylum Bacteroidota; class Bacteroidia; order Chitinophagales; family Chitinophagaceae; genus Ferruginibacter. The sequence continues at coordinate 53,894 of JAOQAK010000048.1, read as the reverse complement.
TTCTTCCCCGAAATATTTGGCGACCAATTGCTTCGTGGTATTGCCGATGCAATAGATTTCCCAGGCTGGCTGATTTTCTTCCTGGTAATACGCAACTGCTTCTACCGCATTCATGCTGGTAAATACTACCGGCGAGGTTTGCAAAAAAGCAAGATCAATTTCCTGCTGCACATCGATGGACTGGATGGGTTCTGTGTCAATGAACGATAGTTCGTCAATATCAATTCCCACTTCCTTTGCATCACTGATAAGCGCTTCATGCAAGGGCCTGGTGGATAATATTTGAATGCTATTTTGCATGGTTGATGGCGTCGGCGATTTTACCTGCTTCTTTATTTAAAATTTCTGCTGCCGCGGCATCACCAAGCTGAACGGCTTCATCCAGCTTCACCATTTTTTCCACCTCAATTTTATCTTTACCATCTACTGACAAGATGTTGCCCCTGAAGTGTACATTTTCTCCTTTTACCTGCGCCAATGCGCTGATGGGAGTTGAGCAGCCGCCTAACAACGTTCGTAAAAAATCCCTTTCTATTTTTGTACAAAACGCTGTATCAGGATGGTTGAAATGGCTGCAGGCACTCAAACTAAACTCATCAGCTTCCCGGCATACCACCATAATTGCTCCCTGTGCAGGGGCAGGCAACATCCAGTCTAATTCGATTGATTTGGTTGGGCGAAGTTCTATCCTTTCCAGTCCCGCTGCGGCAAAAATGGCCCCATTCCAATTGTGCTCCTGCACTTTTCGTAATCGTGTATTTACATTTCCCCGCAGGTTTTCGATGGTATGATTTGGATACCTGTTTAACCACTGCGCCTTGCGGCGGATACTGCTGGTGGCAATGACCAGGGGAGCTTTTGTTGTATCACTATTAGCCACTGACAATTCCCTTTGGATAAATTCATCATCACCTTTGTATACCAGGAGATCTTTGTAAGAAGCCCTTTCTAATACAGCTGCCTGCACGATGCCCTTTGGCAGTTGGGTAGGCACATCTTTCATTGAATGTACCGCGATATCAATTTTTCCGGTTAAAAGAGCAATATCAAGCGTTCTTGTAAATATGCCCTGTACACCCATTTCATACAAAGGGGTCTGGAGGTCAATATCACCTTCACTTTTAATGAAAACCAATTCAGCTGCGAAATTATTTTTTGCGAGTAAATCCTTTACCAGTGTAGCCTGCCAAACCGCCAGTTGGCTCTCCCTGGTTCCGATCCGTATCAATTTGCCCATGAAAATTAATTTATGCCGGTGGCAATGTATTCGTTGATGGCTTGTATATAATTACAACCACGCTGGTTTTGATTGCGCATTTTAAGGGCCATTCCGTTGATCACTTTCTGAATTTTTTCTTCAGTACTGATCAGGGCAATAACAGGAGTTTGAGTAGCAGAATAATTGAGGTATAAATTGCATTTGTGCATGGCCTGTAATTTATGTTTTACAGCCTTTAGCACCGGAACATGCTTGCGCATTTCATGCCATTCTAAAAATTCGTTGATATGATCTGCGATGATCGATTTTACTTTCGGAACTTCCGCCTTTCTCTTATGAAGGGTTTCATCTTTGATCTTCGAAAGATCATCGACATTTATTAAAGTGATATTTGGTAAGTGCTGGGCAGATTTTTCAACATTATAAGGTATTGATAAATCGATGATCAGCTTATCGCCGCTTTCTTTGATATGAGAAGACAGGATTACCGGGTTAGCACTGTTCGTTGCCACTAAAATGATATGCGCTTCACTGATATATTTTGGCAGTTCATTTATTGAAGCATATTGTAATCCCAACTCATTAGCGAGCATGGCTGCCTTTTCTTCCGTTCTGTTAATGAGCGTGATATTTTTTGTTCCGAGCTGATCCACCAGGTTCTTGCAGGTGTTGCGGCCAATTTTCCCGGTGCCTAATAAAAGGATCTTTTTATCGGCAACATCCTTCACTTTTTCTTTAACATACTGAACCGCCGCAAAGGAAACGGAGACTGTTCCGCCGCTCAGGGCTGTAGTGGTTCTGATCAGCCTGGAGGATTGCAATACAGCATTCACCAATCTTTCCATATAAACACCCACAAAATTTCTTTCTTTGGAAAACTTAACAGCCTGTTTGATTTGTCCTACGATCTCATAATCTCCCAAAATTTGTGAATCCAGGCCGGCTGCCACATTGAAAAGATGCTCAATCGCTTTATGGCCTTTCTTTACATAAGCCATTTCCTTAAATCCTTCCGCTGTTCCCTGGGTTTGTGTACAAAGCAGATCGGAAAGGCATGAAGCGCTTTCAGCAAAGCCAAAAATTTCTGTGCGGTTGCAGGTAGAGAGTACAAAAAAGTCAGTCACGGAATACAAGGGAGCCAATGAAAATAAATTGGCATACTGCTCACAGCTGATGGCAAATTGCCCCCTTGAGCTAGCGTCCGTCTTTTTATAATTGATTCCCGCTATAAAGAAAGTCGATAAATCTGTTGGCTTGTTTCCGAACATCAGCAATTTGAGATTGAATAAATTACTCTGCAAATGTAATTGCGGCAAAGTTTGCAAACTAATTCTACTGTCATCAGATTGTCATTTTGCAGCATGAACTGTGTCATATATGGATGTGTTGTAAATCATATGGAAGATAATTTAAAAATGACCATCAATATTTAACAGGATCATGAGCATTTAGTACCGGCAGGGATTACATTTGCAAATCATTTAATTGTATGGCGAAAAAAACAGCGGTCGTTTTAATGAACCTGGGCTCACCGGATTCTACGGAAGTAAAAGATGTGCGGAAATATTTAAGACAATTTTTAATGGACGAGCGGGTGATCGATATTCCCTTTCTGCCGAGGTTTGTTTTGATCAACGGAATTATTGTTCCGTTTCGTGCGCCTAAATCTGCAGAAGCTTATAAAACCATCTGGACAAAAGAAGGTTCCCCGCTGGTGGTACTCACCAGGCAATTGCAACAGGCATTACAACAGCAGGTAAACATACCGGTTGAAATGGCGATGCGGTATGGAAACCCTTCGGTAAAAGCTGCTTTTGATGCGCTGCAAAAAAATCATCCGGGGCTCGATGAAGTGCTTGCCATCCCATTGTATCCGCATTATGCCATGTCATCTTTTGAAACGGCAGTTGAATTTGCGAAAGAAGTGCACGCAAAAAACAACTATCCTTTCAAACTGGTATTTCAGAAACCTTTTTATAATGATCCCGGATATATCAATGCGTTGGCAGAAAACATTCGGCCATACCTCAGTCAGCCTCATGATCATATTTTATTCAGTTATCATGGAGTGCCGGGCCGTCATATCAAAAAAAGCGATGTTACCGCGAACCATTGCCTGCAATCTGCGAATTGTTGTGAAACCGCTTCACCAGCGCATGCATTTTGTTATCGCCACCAGGTATTTACGACCACAAGGTTAGTAATGCAGCTGCTAAAAATTCCTGAAGATCAATATAGTATCTCCTTTCAATCGCGTTTGGGAAAAGGATGGCTTGAGCCTTTTACAGATATTCGTTTGGAAGAAATGCCCAGGGAAGGCATCAAAAAGCTGCTGATCCTATGCCCGGCGTTTGTAAGCGACTGCCTCGAAACCCTGGAAGAGATTGCCATAAGGGGAAAAGAATCCTTTATGAAAGCAGGCGGCGAAAGCTATGAGATGATTCCCTGCCTGAATACAAATCCTTTGTGGGTGGAGGTGCTGAAAGGGTGGGTGGAAGAATTTATTAATGAGTAATGAGTAATGAGTAATCAGTAATGAGACTCTTTAGAGTTCCATCCTTCAGAAAATATTGGCGATTTATATTATTCAGATAACTAAATCTTGCTTGGGAATCCGCACTTTAAAAAATTGATTCCTATGTGGAAACTCTATTAATCTATTTCCACTAATAGTTATTACTTGTCACTCATCACTCATTATAAAAAACCTCTCTCATGTTTTTGCAATTAGGTCATACCAAATTAGCTGTTTTTCAAGCATCAAAGGCCCTGTGTCTGGAATGTTATAGAGCAACCAAAGGGTTCCCCTCTGACGAAAAATTTGCTATGATTCAACAAATAAGACGGGCTGCCCTATCAGTTCACTTAAATATAGCAGAAGGTAGTTCAAGGAAGTCGGAGGTCGAAAGACGAAGATTTTACGAAATATCGAGAGGATCTGTAATCGAAATAGATACTGCCCTGGACATAGCAATTGAGCTTACTTATTGTACCGAAAATTCATTAACTACTCTTGGTGAGAAATTAGTTAGTACATTCAAACAATTGAGTGCGTTGATCAGTCATCAAACTAATTCTCATTAGGAAGTAGATCAAATTCATCTTTGGAATGCATTAACTAACCCGCTGTCTACCACTCATTATTCATCACTCATTATTCATCATAATGTTCTTCTACATAAAAGCCCTCCACATCATTTTTATCGTTACCTGGTTTAGCGGTATGTTTTATATTGTCCGATTGTTCATTTACAATACCGAGGCGCAGGAAAAATCGGAAATAGAAAAAAGGATTTTGACCGACCAGTTCTCGATAATGATCAGGAGACTTTGGTTGGGCATCACCTGGCCATCCGCTATTTTAACCCTCATTTTTGGCGGTTGGATGGCCACTTATTTTTACCCCATACCACAATGGCTCTGGATTAAGCTTGGTTTTGTTGTGGCCTTGTACGCCTATCATTTTACTTTACAAAGAATTTATGCCGAGGAAATGAAAGGCATTTTTCGCTTCAGTTCAAACCAATTGCGGATCTGGAACGAAGTGGCAACCATCCTGTTAGTAGCCATTGTGATGCTGGTAACTGTAAAACAAAACATGAGTTGGGCATGGGGCATCGCCGGTCTTCTACTCTTTGTATTATTGTTAATGAGTGCTATCAAAATTTACAAATTGATCAGAAATTCAAATAAACAATAAGCAATACACAATAAGCAATACACAATAAGCAATAAAACAATAAGCAATAAACAATACGCAATTGGCAGTAATTACGCAATCATAAACAGTTTAAAATTGCCTGCAAACCAATGGATATACAATTACCAGTGAGCCCTCGCGTCACAATAACTCAAAAGCTTTAACAATCCAAATACGCCAGGAACCCCCCTTCGGGGGGCAGGGGGGCTTAAATTATTTGTCCAAATCCCAATTCATTCCTATATTTGTCCACTAATTCTATAGACTTATACTAAATATGAACTTATTTTCGCTGACCAGGTGTATATTCAATCGTAGCTGCGCTGAAGCATGCTGTTAAGAATCTAATCTTTGGCTAAATTTTTTGCAGACTTTTTTACCCATCTTTTATTTTCGAATACAATGAATTATACACAAAACGCTATTGACCTATTACTCCATCAATCGAATGGACTAAGTATCTCCGAGTTTTTAAAAGTACTAACTGACCAATATCCCGGCCAGGTTACTTTCTCTTCCAGCTTTAGTTATGAAGACCAGGCAATTACCCATGAAATACTGAGTAATCAATTGCCTGTGAAGATATTTACGCTTGATACGGGCCGGATGTTTCCCGAAACCTACTCAGTATGGAGCAGCACCAACGCAACCTACCAAACACATATTAAGGCCTATTATCCCAACGAGCAAAAGTTGCAGGATTTTGTTGAAGCCAATGGCCCCAATTCTTTTTACGAATCCGTAGAGAACCGCAAAGCCTGTTGCTTTATCCGTAAGGTGGAGCCTTTAAAAAGAGCGCTGGCGGGAAATGCGATCTGGGTTACCGGCCTGCGGGCAGAACATTCTCCCGACCGAAAAAACCTTCCCATACTGGAATGGGATGAAGCCAACCAGGTAATTAAATATCACCCCTTGCTGCACTGGACAACTGAAGACGTTAAGAAATACATACAAATCAACCGGGTACCTTACAATCCCTTACACGACCGTGGCTTTGTAAGTATTGGTTGTGCACCCTGTACAAGAGCCATACAGCCTGGCGAAGATTTCAGGGCAGGAAGATGGTGGTGGGAAGATGCCGACAAAAAGGAATGCGGCCTCCATGTGCACGAAGCCACACCTTTGGCCACTTCAGCCAGTTAAGCACTAAAGGTTCCCGGGTTCAGTAGGTACGTAAACAAATGACTTTATAAACAGAAATTAATGATCAACGAAAATATAAATACGAATCTAAATTTGCCGGCAAAAGAGGGGGACAGTTTGTACCGCCGCCTGGATTACCTGGACCAATTGGAATCAGAATCCATCCACATTTTCCGCGAAGTAGCCGGGCAGTTTGAGCGACCTGCTTTATTGTTTTCGGGAGGAAAGGATTCCATTGTATTGGTACATCTTGCGTTGAAAGCCTTTCGTCCGGGTAAATTTCCTTTTCCATTGGTGCATATTGATACGGGCCACAATTTCCAGGAAGCTTTGGACTACCGTGATCAACTGGTGGACGAGATCGGTGAAAAACTGGTCGTAAGAAAAGTTGCCGATACCATCAAAGAAAAAAATCTTACAGAACAAAAAGGAAAATTCGCCAGCAGGAATGCTTTACAGACGTTTACCTTACTGGATACCATCGAAGAATTTAAGTTTGACGCCTGCATCGGCGGCGCCCGCCGTGATGAAGAAAAGGCAAGGGCCAAGGAAAGGATATTTTCTGTACGGGATGAATTCGGCCAGTGGGATCCAAAATTACAAAGGCCCGAGTTGTGGAACACCTATAACGGCAGGATCCATAAAGGTGAAAATGTAAGGGTATTTCCTATCAGCAACTGGACCGAATTGGATATCTGGAATTATATTAAAAGGAATAAAATTGAACTACCATCCATCTACTTTGCCCACGAAAGGGAAGTATTGGAATTTGAAGGTCAGCTCGTAGCCACTTCAGAATTTATTCAACTGGATCCTGAGGATAAGGTGTCCGTGAAGCAAGTGCGCTACAGAACCGTAGGGGATATGACCTGTACGGCGGCAGTTGAATCCAGCGCTTCCAATATCGATGATATTATCAAAGAAATCATCGCTACCAAAACCAGCGAAAGAGGCGAAACGAGAATTGATGATAAAGTGAGCGAGGCAGCAATGGAAGACAGGAAAAAAGGCGGATATTTTTAAATCAACCTGGTCAACCAAAGTTGAAAACGTCACAGCCTCATAAAATTTTTAATTTTTAATTTTTAATTCCGAATGGATATTCTAAGATTTATAACTGCAGGAAGTGTTGATGATGGCAAAAGTACCCTGATCGGCCGTTTATTATATGATAGCAAATCGATCATGATCGATCAGCTGGAAGCCATTGAAAAGCAAAGCAGGAATAAGGAAGACGGCGAAATTGACTTGGCTTTACTAACAGATGGGTTACGGGCCGAAAGAGAGCAGGGCATTACCATTGATGTTGCGTATAAATATTTCAGTACGCCTAATCGCAAATTCATTATTGCTGATGCACCGGGTCATACCCAGTATACCCGCAACATGGTTACCGGCGCCTCTAACTCAGACCTGATCATTATTCTGGTGGATGCACGCAATGGCGTTTCAGAACAAACAAGGCGACATTCCATTATTGCATCGCTGTTAAATATGCCGCATGTGGTGGTGGCCATAAATAAAATGGACCTGGTGAACAATGCGGAGGATGTATACAATAATATCGTGATCGACTACTCGGCGGTTGCCGCAACCCTTGGTCTAAAGGATATTCATTACATTCCCATCAGCGCCATCAATGGTGATAATATCGTAGAAAAGTCACCCAATTTTCCATGGTACGAAGGCGATTCGCTGCTGCATATTTTAGAAAATGTAGAAGTGGCCAATGATATCAATTATACCGATGCAAGATTTCCGGTGCAATATGTAATTCGCCCACAAACGGAAGATTTGCATGATTACCGTGGCTATGCCGGCAAAGTGATCAGCGGCATTTATAAAAAAGGCGATGCCATTACTATACAGCCCTCCGGCCTTGAAAGCACTATCGACGCCATAGAAATCGGCGGAAAGCAGGTAGAAGAAGCTTTTGCCCCGCAAAGCGTTGTATTGCATTTGAAAGATGATATTGATGTAAGCAGGGGAGACGTAATTGTAAAAACTGATAATCTTCCTTCAGTTGAAAATGAATTGGATGTACTCATTTGCTGGATGGGTAACAAACCCCTGAAAACCGGCAATAGGTATTTATTACAGATCAACAGCCGGGTAGTAAAAGCAGTGGTGAAAGAAATTGAATACAAGCTCGATGTAAACTCTTTGCTGAAAGAACCGGCTCCCGAACAGGCGCAATTAAATGATATCATCAAAGTAAAAATAAAAACAGCATCACCGGTGCCATTCGATTCCTATAAAAAATTGCGGGTAAACGGCGGCGCTATTTTAATTGATGAAACAAGCAACGTAACGGTAGGCGCATGTATGATACAAACGTAGAGCCACGATGCATCGTGGCTCTACCGCACAAACAACCACCAACAAAATTTCATTTTGAACATCAACAATTTCATAAAATCCCTACACAAGCAGCACCAGCAGGCGAATTCGTCTTTCCCCGACAAGGAATTGGCCCGTGAGTTCATGGACGGATTTTTTGAATTTTTGTTCATTCCCGGGAAGCAAAAAAAACGTTCCGAATTTGAGCTTACGAAAGAATTTGAATCTTATAAATGCCATTTGTCTACGCTGATCTATGATGTGGTAGCAGATGAAGAAAGAACACAGGAGATCGCCAATAATTTTTTTTATGAGTTGCCGGATATTTATAATGCACTGCAAAAAGATGCAGAAGAAATTTTAAAGTTTGACCCCGCTGCTGAATCCATCGAGGAAGTTTTGATGGCTTACCCAGGTTTTTATGCGACGGCTGTGTACAGGTTTTCGCACCAGTTGTGGAGCCAGGGCGTAAAAATATTGCCACGCGTTTTTGCTGAACTGGCACATAGTAAAACCGGTATCGATATTCATCCCGGCGCTGAAATTGGCAGATCATTCTTTATAGATCATGGTACAGGTATAGTAATTGGAGAAACCACCCTTATTGGCGACAAAGTAAAAATATACCAGGGCGTTACCCTCGGCGCATTAAGCGTAAGCAAGGTGGTGGCGAATACAAAAAGGCATCCCACCATCGAAGACAACGTGATCATTTATTCCGGGGCAACCATCCTCGGCGGCGAAACGGTAATCGGGCACGATAGTGTGATTGGCGGTAACGTATGGCTAACCAACAGCGTGTTGCCCAATTCGATCGTCTACCATAAAAGTGAAATAAGTATACGTGATAAAAACCCTTTGGCCGATGTACTGAATTTCGTGATATAATGAGAAAAGCATTTTAATGCAAGTTGGTCCAGGCATCAGTTTTCATAGCATCATTCTTGCATCGCCCTCTTGTACTAAATACCAGTGGGCAACAAAGGAAAGCCGATAGGCAAACAGGCAATGGGCAATTAGTAAAGCGTCAAAAAGTAAAAACAAAAAAAACAATACACTACACCAAACCAAAAAGGTCTTCCAGGCAACAGGGTCAAGCTCCCCTCTCTTTTGGAGAGAGCCTGTCCCGATCGTTTCGGGAGGCTGGGGTGAGGTTTTAAAAACACCAAAATGAAAGCAAACAACATCTTAGCAACAATCGGCAACACGCCCCATGTACGGATCAATAAATTGTACGGCGACAAACATGAAGTCTGGATTAAACTTGAAAAAGCAAATCCTGGTGCAAGTATCAAAGATCGTATTGCACTATCTATGATCGAAGACGCCGAACAAAAAGGATTGCTAGACAAAGACAGCGTAATTATTGAACCTACTTCCGGTAATACGGGCATTGGTTTGGCGTTGGTTGCAGCCGTTAAGGGTTACAAAATCATTTTGGTGATGCCTGAAAGTATGAGTATCGAACGCAGGCGTTTAATGGCTTTGTACGGGGCGGAATTTGTACTTACTCCCAGGGAAAAAGGCATGAAAGGCGCCATCGAAAAAGCAGGTGAACTGGTTGCTCAAACGCCGCATGCATGGATGCCGCAGCAATTTGACAATCCTGCAAACACCCAAATACACAGAACAACTTCCGCCCAGGAAATACTGAACGATTTTCCCGAGGGATTGGATTACCTGATCACAGGTGTAGGTACGGGCGGCCATATTACCGGCGTGGCAGAAATTTTAAAACAACATTTTCCTAACCTGAAAGTATTTGCAGTAGAACCGGAATTATCGCCGGTACTAAGCGGCGGTACACCGGGTCCGCATCCGATTCAAGGATTGGGCGCAGGTTTTATCCCTTCTATCATGAACAGGGAAATTTTGGATGGTGTAATCCAGGTTAGCAAAGAAGAATCTTTTTTATATACACAGCGCCTTGCAAAGGAAGAAGGCATTTTAGCAGGCATTTCAACCGGGGCCGCACTTGCAGCAGTTGCAAAAAAACTGGCTGAAATCCCTGAAGGTGCTAAGGTGCTAACTTATAATTACGATACCGGTGAAAGGTACCTGTCGATTGAAGGACTGTTTGTATAAGGCAGAAGTTGAAGGTTGAAGGTTGAAAGTTGATGGTTGAAGGTTTGATACAGACGTGTTTTTTGACGATTGACCATTGCCCATTGACCATTCACCCCCACACCATTTACGTTGCAAAGACGAGATAATAATGACATCAAATAAACAAAATAAAGGAAAAGTTATACTAGCCGGCGCTGGCTGTGGCGATCCGGAACTGGTTACGGTAAAGGCTGCCCGCTATCTTCAGCAGGCAGAGGTGGTATTGACCGACCGTTTAGTGAGTAAAGATATTTTGGCAGCTTATGTAAGCAGCAATGCAGAAATTATCTATGTGGGTAAGCAATGCCGGAGGGGGTTCAGTACACCGCAACAAGCCATCAACGAATTAATGGTACAGTTTGCAAAGGAAGGGAAACTGGTGGTGCGGTTGAAAGGAGGCGATGCATCTGTGTTCTCGAATATATTGGACGAGCTGGAAGCGCTCGTGTCAAATAATATTCCTTATGAAATAATACCTGGCGTGTCAGCGGCCATGGGGGCTGCTGCCAGCACAGGTATCCCGCTCACTGCAAGAGGATATTCAACGGCAGTCCGCCTGTTAACACTTTACAAGTCAGATGTGGTTACAGAAGCTTACTGGAAAGAACTGGCGCAAACTGATGACACACTGGTATTTTACATGTCATCAGAAACGCTTGATGATGTAGTGAACAACCTGGTAAAAAATAAGATCAGTCAAGATAAGTTGCTGGCGGTAGTAGAGCAGGCAACTACTCCTTTTCAAAAAGTTCATATTGCCAGTTTGTATGGGTATGAAAATACCCTCCGGGATAAAGTATATGCGTCCCCCACATTAGTGATCATAGGGAAGGTGGTTGCCCTGCACGAAAGATTTAAATGGCTAAAAAGCGAAGCTTTGGAAGGTGAATATTTTAAACCGGTTGCAGATATCCAGTTTGAAAAATTAATTGAGACATCGTTAACAAAAGCATCAAAATCAATTGTATAACCTTCGGATAAAAATTCAAAAGGAGCCAGTTTCCATGGACCTGACCTCACTATTAAATACATTAAACTATAAAACTGCAAAATGTTAGGAGAATCAAAATTTAAAATATTTCTTGATCTGATCAATAACTCAGGGAAGGAGGAATTGATCTGGATGAATGGATATTTAAATGGTGTGGTACAAACCCAGGCAAAGACATCACCAGCGCAGCCTGAGCAAACCAATGCGGCAGGCGTAAATAAGATTACCATTGTATATGGCACTGAAACAGGCAATTCAAAAAGGCTGGCTACAGATTTTGCAGCAAAGGCAAAAAAGAAGCACATCAATGCAAAGGTGATCGGCATGGATCAGTACCGCCTTTCCGATTTGCCAAAGGAAGAATACCTGTTGGCCGTGGTAAGCACTCACGGTGAAGGCGAGCCGCCTATTGCAGCAAAGAAATTTTACGATCATATTCACCAGAACGGGTTTAAACTCGATAAACTGAACTATAGTGTACTGGCCTTAGGCGACACATCTTATCCCCTCTATTGCAAAACCGGCGAAGATGTAGATGAGCAACTGAATAAACTGGGTGGCAACCGCATTGCACCTTTACAAAAATGCGATATTGAATATGATGAGGATGCCAATGGTTGGTTCAACAATGTGCTGGAAAATTTAAGCAACAAAAAAACTGCCCAGCCAATTGAAGTTGCGCCTGCCACCGTTTTGCCTACGACACTTAAAAAGACGGGTAAACAAACTTACACTGGTACGGTGATCAATAAAATAAACCTGAATGACCATGGATCAAAAAAAGAAACCTGGCATATCGAAATTGCTGCAGAAGGACTGGAGTACCTGTGTGGCGATTCAATAGGCATTGTACCGGAAAACCCTGAAGACATGGTACAAGCGGTTATTGAGGTAAGTGGTGCAGATGCTGGAAAGACCGTGAAGTTTAAAAATGAAGATTTTTCCATTTACGACCTGCTGAAGCATAAAATAAATATCATTCATTTAACTGAACGCCTTGTAAAGCAATACGCGGATATTACACAACAGGAAATTCCCGCTACGAGGATGAACCTGTTGGATCTTTTGAAAATTTACCCGGTAAAGGATGCTGCACAGTTTGAGGAAGTTGTTTTGAAAATGAATGCCATCTCGCCAAGATTATACACCATCGCTTCGTCACCGGCTGCGCATGAAGGAGAAGTACACATCGTTGCAGTGAAAGATCTGTATTCTGTAAATGGTGAAACAAAAATTGGATTGTGTACCGATTACCTTAGCCGCCTTCAGGGAGACTGCCAACAAAAATTCTTTGTGCAGCCTAATAAACGGTTTCGCTTACCCACACCTGACAAGGATATGATTATGGTTGGACCGGGAACCGGTATTGCAGCATTTCGTTCCTTTTTAGCCGAGCGGGATGCAACGGGTGCCACCGGAAGAAACTGGTTGTTTTTTGGTGAGCAGCACTTTGTTTCAGATTTCTTATACCAAACGGAAATTCAGAATTGGTACGAAACAGGGGTACTCACCAAGGTAAATCTTGCCTTCTCAAGAGACCAGAAAGAAAAGCTTTATGTACAGCATAAGATGCTGAAACATTCGGCCGAGGTATACAAATGGATTGACAGTGGCGGATACTTTTTTGTATGTGGTAAAAAAGACCCGATGAGCGTAGATGTTGAACACGCATTGCTAAGGATCATTGAGCAGCAGGGAAATAAAACGCCCGATGAAGCAAAGAAATACCTGGAGCACATGGAAGAAGAAGGACGTTATGAGAAGGATGTATATTAAGTGCACCCCAGGCTTTCCACAAATAACGCCACGATTGAGATTACAGGATGATTATTCATTGGTGAACGAAAAACGCTGGACAGGAAAGTATAACCCAAGTGCAAAACATAATTAAAGTTCAATAAAGATAAAATGTAAAAGAGTGCGACGCCACTGCAGCTTCATAGCTATTCAAACGCCTGGTACATAAGAAAATTTCTCATAATTTTTACATACTAAAGAGTTGTTAGCGGGCATTTCTACAGACCAATAAAAAAATAACATGTCAGAAAAAATAAAATTATCAGCAATAGAAAAAGTAAAGATAGAAAGTGATGCGCTCAGGGGAACCATCCGGCAAAGTTTGCAGGATGAAATAACAGGAGCCATCCGTGAAGATGACCAGGCGGTGATTAAATTTCACGGCATGTACCAGCAAGACGACCGCGACAGGAGAGAGGAAAGAGCTGTAAAGAAATTAGACCGGCTGTACACTTTTATGATTCGTTTACGCTTACCCGGTGGTCTCATAACGCCCGATCAGTGGATTGCTGCACATCATGTTGCAGGGGAAAATTCTACTGGAGTTATCAAAATTACCACCAGGCAAACCATCCAGTTGCACGGACTGATAAAGGCTAAAATAAAGCCAACCATCAAGGCTTTCAATGAAGCCCACCTGGATTCAATTGCTACCTGTGGCGATATCAACAGGAATGTTTCGTGCAGCAGCAACCCGGCCGAATCGCCCTTACACGATAAGGTATTTGCTTATGCGAATAAGATCAGCATGTTGCTGATGCCGAAAACAAAAGCTTATTATGAAATCTGGCTCGATGAAGAACAACTGGTTGATAAAAAAGCGGAAGAAGACCCTTTATACAAGGACCGTTACATGCCCAGGAAATTCAAGATCGGGATTGCTATTCCACCCAACAATGATGTGGATGTTTTTACCAATGATATCGGCCTGATAGCCGTGATCGAAAACAATGAACTGAAGGGATTTAATTTCGCGATTGGCGGTGGCCTTTCCACTACACACGGCAATGCAGACACTTACGCAAGATTAGGAACCGTAATTGGATTTGTGGATACGGAAGAAAAGGTTCTAAAGGCTGTTTACGAAATACTTACGGTGCAGCGTGATTTTGGCAACCGGAGCGATCGCAAACTGGCGAGGTTGAAATATACACTCGACAGGCTGGGGGTGGATCAATACCGCAAAGAAGTGGAAAAGCGTACTGGTTTTGAATTTGAGCCTGCAAGACCGGTTAAATTTATCACACGTGGTGATCTTTATGGCTGGAGAATAAATGACCGGGGCCGTTGGCAATATACGGTTTTTGTAGAAAACGGCAGGGTAGTGGATGACGAAAAATGTGCATTGAAAACGGCCTTGCTGGAAATTGCCAAAACGAAAAGAACAAACTTCCATTTTACCAGCAACCAGAATATCATCATTAGTGATGTTGCCGAAAAAGATAAGGTCGCTATCAACAAAATATTGATCCGGTTTGGGGTAATTGAACATACTGATGGGGCATCGGTGATACGCAAAAACTCGATTGCCTGCGTAGCCTTACCTACCTGCCCGCTTGCGCTTGCTGAAGGACAGCGCTATATGCCGGCTCTGTTGAGCAAAGTGGAACCCTTATTGCAGAAACACGGGCTCGAAAATGAGCATATTGTCATGAGAATGACTGGATGCCCCAACGGATGCGCCAGGCCTTATGCAGCAGAGATTGGATTGGTTGGCACGGCACCGGGTAAATACAATCTTCATTTGGGCGGCGATCATACAGGGGAAAGACTGAATAAATTGTACAAAGAAAATTTAGAAGAAAGCCAGATCCTTTCAGAACTGGATGAGTGGTTTGCTTCCTTTACAAAGGAACGCAACGGCGATGAATCTTTTGGTGAGTACTCCTGGAAAAAACAAATTGCTTTGGAAGGTTTAAAATTTATAAAAAATAACATTTAAAATTTCCAACATAGTCTACTGATTTAGTAGAGAATATATATCTTCGTAAAGTTTACTGTAAAGTTGGGAAGGTCAGCAGGTGTACAATATGAGTGACGAAATAATTTCAGATACCGTTAGCTTTCCATCGCCACCGTTACAACCGGACAGCAATCATCTTTTCCCGGTGTTTCTGAAACTGGAAAATTTGTCGCTGTTGATTGTAGGTGGAGGCTATGTGGGTATGGAAAAACTAAGGGCGGTGTTGCAAAACTCACCTGGTGCGAATATCCGCATTGTGGCAACCCATATCAGTGATGAGATAAAAGTAGTAGTAGCTGAAAACAAACAGGTTGAATTGATTGAACGACCATACCAGTCAACAGACATCGATGGAATGGATCTTATTATTGCAGCAGTAAATGATTTAGCCGTTAGTGAGCAGGTGAGCAGGGATGCCAAAGAAAAGGGCAAGCTGGTGAACGCCGCCGACAAACCCGGTCTTTGTGATTTTTACCTTGGTTCAGTTGTACAGAAAGGGAATCTGAAAATCGCAATCTCCACCAATGGAAAATCGCCTACGATCGCCAAGCGCATCAAAGAGGTTTTAATTGAAACATTACCCGATGAAATAGATGATTTATTGGATAATATGCAGAAGATCCGGAATAAAATGAGTGGCGATTTTACCGATAAGGTAAAGCAATTAAACGAAATCACTAAAAGACTTTCTCAAGAATAAGAAGCATGCCTACGCATACCCCGGAAGAAACAATACAGGAAATTACCCATTCAAAAGAAGTGGTATCAACGTCGGGGGAACTGAGTTCTTCACGAAGAAAAGTATTGAATAAATATTTTGTGGCCATCGCCATATTGTTTGTGTTGCTCATTTCTACTTATTTCTTTTTATCTGCTGAGCAATTATTGGATTTACAGGCTACTATCAATAAAGACAATTATTTATTTTACTGGATGTTGCTGGTGGGCTTTGGGGCCGAAGTGATTGCCGGCTCGATGGGAATGGGTTATGGCGTTATTTGCACCTCCCTCTTATTGATATTGAATGTGCCGCCACCGGTAGTAAGTGCAAGTATCCATTCTGCCGAATCATTTACCAGTGCAGCCGGTACAATCAGCCATTGGCAACTGGGTAATATCAATAAAAAACTCGCGAAGGCCCTGGCCATCCCTGCAGTTATTGGGGCCGTCACCGGTGCTTTGTTGCTAAGTTATGTTGGTGAAAGGTATGCAAAAATAACCAAGCCTTTTATTGCAGTGTACACGATTTACCTTGGGATTAAAATTTTGCAGAACGCTTTTAAAAAGAGGGAAATCAATCAGCAGAAGAAAAAAAGTAACATCACTGCACTCGGTTTAATCGGTGGGTTTATTGATTCCTTTGGTGGAGGTGGTTGGGGCCCCCTGGTAACCGGAACTTTTATCAAAAACGGCCATACACCCCGATTTGTAATTGGCAGTTCAACCTTTGCAAAATGTATTCTTACGGTGGCCAGCGCCATCACATTTATTTTTACGATTGGTATACAGCATTGGAATGTAGTAGCCGGCTTACTGATCGGGGGAATCATCACCGCTCCATTTTCTGCAATGCTAACTGCTAAGCTTCCTACCAAAAAAATGTTTGTCGCGGTTGGGGTAGTGGTGATCTTTTGCGGCCTGGTTACTATTTACCGAGCAATCTTTCTTTGATGTCGTTTTGTTCACTTCTAATTTTTCCATTCGATTTCTGCCGGGGCGCCTATGGTTTGCCGGCTGTGTACAGGTATTCCCAGCCTTTCGCCCTTAAACTTTCAATTCTCAAAAAAAAACTATAAGTTAAAGTCCATAAATTTGGTAGACTAATTGTTTTTCATTTATATTTGCCAATAATTAATCATTGATGAAAAAAGATAATATTGTGACCATTTGTTCCTTCGCCCCGCAACAACGATGTTGTTGTTTTATCCTTGCTAACAGGATTTAAAAAATTTGCATACATAGTCCATCAATTTAATATAGTATACGGCTCTTCAGCAATTCATCATAGTCATTGATTTGCCTTGATAAGAATGGGCAGTCGTATTTGCTTAAATTTTTTTGCCGGTCTTTTAAAAATCATTAACCAAAACCAACAATTTTTTATATGAAATATTTGCTAGTACTGTTTTTTTTATTTCCCATTGTTGCAATTGCCCAGCTTAACGGCACAGTGATATTAAGTGGCAGGGTAGTGGGCGAAAATCATGAAGGATTACCGTCAGTCAGCATATCAGTAAAGGGTACCAATGGTGGCACAACTACTGATACGACCGGCAGGTTTTCCCTTGTGATCAATCAGAAATTCCCTTTTAGGTTGGTCATATCGTCCGTGGGTTTTTCTGCCCAGGAAATTGAAATCAAGAATGGTAATTCAAAACTCGCCATACAACTTACCAGCCAGACCTTTTTGGCAAATGAAGTGGTAGTAACTGCAAGCCGCACTTCCGAAAAGATTTTAAAGTCCCCGGTAAGTATTGAAAAGCTTGACATCAGGGCATTGAAAGAAACCCCGGCCGCATCGTTTTATGATGCGTTGGGCAATGTTAAAGGTGTGCAGCTAACCACTTCTTCGATCACTTTTAAAGTACCTAATACAAGAGGGTTTAATATCCCCAATAACTTTCGTTTTATGCAATTGGTAGATGGAATTGATATGCAGGCGGCTACACTCGGCGTGCCACTTGGCAATGCCATCGGGCCCACAGAACTTGATATCCAGAGCATAGAAATTACGCCCGGCGCTGCGTCAGCTTTATATGGCATGAACGCAATCAATGGCATGAGTAACCTGATTACCAAAAACCCATTTACCACGCAGGGTCTCAGTGTATTCCAGCGTACGGGTGTAAATCATGTGGATGGCACCGACCATTCACCCAGCCTGCTAACAGAAACTGCTATACGCTACGCAAAAGCGTTCAATGATAAATTTGCATTTAAGATCAATGCGAGTTACCTACAAGCAGTAGACTGGATTTCGGATACAAGGCTTGACCAAAATCCGAATAGTAAGATCACGGCCAACCCATCGTACCCTGCGCTGAACGGGGCAAACAATATCGTTTTTGATGGCTGGAATAAATATGGCGACGATGCCCTGGCAGGAAGCAATACGGTTTCTGTTGGCGGTTTAAACATCGACGGCATTGCCAACAGAACCTTAACTGTAGGCCGTACAGGCTACTGGGAAAAAGACCTGGTAGATCCGAAAGTAGACAATTTTAAATTTGACTTTGCATTGCACTATAAAATTACTCCCAATACGGAGTTAACCTATTCATACCGCCGCGGAAAAATGGATGGTGTGTTTCAGAGAGGCAATAAAATCAAACTGGACAATGTAGTGGTGCAGAATCACCAGTTAGAATTAAAGGGCGCCAACTTCACAGTTAAAGCATACACTTCCATCGAAAATTCAGGAGATTCTTACAATGTTAAACCCCTGGCCGATAATTTAGATCTTTATACGGGTGGCAGTGCAAATGTTTGGGGTGCTAAATATAAAGCTGCCCTTAATACTTATGCCACTGATCACGGAGGATCGCTGACCTCCGCTAACCTTGCTGCAGCCACCCAATACGCCCGCACTGCAGCGGATGCCTCCCGTGCTGAGCCGGGCACTGCTTATTTCAACAGGGTAAAGGATTCCATCATTAAAATCAATAACTGGGATATTAAATCCAGTGCCATTCCCAATGCACCCTTAACAGGCGGTGCAGCCCTGATTCAAAAGAGCAAACTGTACCATATTGAAGGCCAGTTGGATCTTACCAAACAAGTAAAGTATTTTAACTTATTGGTTGGGGGAGATGCCCGTGTATATGCATTAAGTCCGGATGGAAATAACTTCGTAGACTTTAAGCGGCCTATTGCCGAGAGAAACACACCGTTGCCTGATGGTAGTTTCGGAAGCAATACCTACTACAAAAAGTTTGGCGGGTTTGTGCAACTGACCAAAACCTTATTTAACGAGCATTTGAAATTGTGGGGATCTTTGCGGGCCGATTATAACCCTGAATTTACGGCTAAACTAACTCCCCGGTTGGCAGCGGTTTATACAGTAAAAGAAAAACACAATTTCAGGTTCACCTACCAGCAGGGCTATCGCTTTCCTGCCTTGTTTGAAGCCTTGTCTTATGTGAACAACGGCCGCGTAAAACGTGTAGGAATATTACCAATCATCAACGAAGGATTAGGCTATCGTGAAAACAGTTATACCCAATCATCCGTTGCGATTTTTAATGCAGCCGTAAAAGCCGCCGGTAATACAGATGCTGCAGCATTGGAAAATAAAGGCCTGCTACAACCAGGCAATTTACCGGATGGCCGTCCCGAAGGAATCAATTCTTATGAAGTAGGATATAAATCCGTTGTGTTCAATAATAAATTATTTATTGATGTTGACGCTTACACCAATATTTATGATGGTTTTCTTGGACAGGTGCAGGTATTTGTTCCCATTGGAGCAACCATTGGTACAGATGCCGCAGTGTTGTCGATGATTGACAGGAACCGTGATGCAACTGTGGCAAGTAGTGGCAACGCCGCCAGCAAAGGGCAGGATCGCTATCGTGTTTACACCAATGCCAAAAATAAGTACACCACGTATGGTTCTTCATTGGGACTAACCTATAATTTTTATAAAACATTTACTATTTCCGGCAATGTGAATTATAATAAGATTAAAGGAATTTCCACGCCTGATCTTTTTATCACAGGTTTTAATACACCCGACTGGACTTCCAACCTATCTTTTGGAAACAGGGCGATTACCAGGAACGTTGGATTTAACATTGTATGGAAGTGGCAGAACAGTTTCTTGTGGGAAAGTCCGTTAGTAACCGGTGATATAGCAGCGATCAATAACTTAGATGCACAGGTTACTTTGAGAGTGCCAAAAGTAAAATCGACCGTGAAATTAGGAGCCACCAACCTGTTAAACAACAGGCATCTTGAATATGCAGGCGGACCAACCATCGGGGCTCTCTACTATGTGGCAATAACAGTAGATGGTTTGTTGAATAAATAAATAACAGTCTTAAGACTGTAAATTAACAAAGACTAGTTTTCAAAAAAAATGCAGATACCGACCCTTAAAAGAAACTCCAAGTTGAATGCGTCAAGAATCCCCCTTGGGGGGCAGGGGGGCCTGATCTGCATCATCATCCTAACTTGCCTAACGCTTTCATCCAAGGCTCAAATTAGCAAAAGCACCGAAAGCGTTCAGCAGTTATGGTTTGGATATTTCAATCAAACCAGGCTTACGGATAAATGGGGCTTATGGACCGATCTTCATTTACGCACCCGCGAAGATTTTACAAATAAATTCTCGCAAAGTATTGTACGATTAGGCCTCACATATTATGTAAATGATGCAACAAAGCTTACTGCCGGCTATGCATATGTCAGTATTTATCCTGCCGACGCACACAAAAAAATTACCCAGCCGGAGCACCGGCCCTGGCAGCAGATTCAATGGCATACGAAGTATGGCAAAAAAAGAATGATGCAATGGTTCAGGTTGGAAGAACGTTACCGGAGGAAAATTATAAATGATTCAACACTGGGTAAAGGTAATAACTTCAATTACCGGGTACGCTATAATATTTGGTATGATATCCCCTTTAGCAAAGCTGGTATTGTGCCAAATGGCTTATCGTTTGTAGTCAATGACGAAGTACATATCAATTTCGGCAAGGAAATAATTAATAATTATTTTGACCAGAACCGCTTTTTTGCCGGACTCAAATATCAAACCGGAGAACAGGCTAATTTGCAGCTGGGATACATGAATCTTTTTCAACAGCTTCCGGCAGGCAATAAATATCGAAGCCTGCATACAATTCGATTGTTCTACTTCCAAAACCTGGATGTAAGAAGGAATTCTAATCAAAAAAAATCATAAGTTTAAACAAGCAAATTTTTGCAAAAAAATATCCGTTAATTACAAGTCCATTAAATTGGTAGACTAATATAGTAAGCGTATCTTCGTCAAAGTACAATACAGCCACGTGGCCGAGAGGAAAGGTTAAAGTCTGCAAAACTTTTTACGATGGTTCGAATCCATCCGTGGCGTCTTTTTGGTTTTAATTTCAAGCAATCGTTAGGAGCAGTATTTCTATACTGCTTTTTTTATTTTAATCAGCAGCCCATCTCAAAAATCACTTTGCAAATGCCATAAATAGTTCTGATCTCGCGGTGCTTTTTAAATGTGCGAAATTTGCGTTCCAATTCTGTAAATTGCAGGCATTTGACCAGCCATTGTGCTTGTCTTAGATATTGATGAAGAGCGATTTTTGTTTCAAAATTATAACGAGTATTATGAAGAATGTTTATTTAAGTGATTCAGGCCCAAAAGTTTCGCAAGCGATTTACGGATTTTGGAGATGGAAAGACCAGGGAAAAGAAACAATCGCCCATATTGAACGGACTGTAAACCTCTGCCTGCAACTTGGGATTAATACATTTGACCATGCGGATATGTACGGAAACTTTTCTATTGAAAAGTATTTTGGGGAAGTGTTGAAGAGTGGTTCTTTTAAAAGAGAGGATATCGTATTATTCAGTAAATGTGGCATATGCACGTCTGCAAAGGGATTTACCTACTACAACACCTCTGCTGAACATATTACCAGCAGTGTAAATAATTCTCTGCAAAGGCTGAATACCGAATACCTGGATGTATTTTTATTACATCATAGTGATCATTTAAGTGATCTTGAGTCCACAGCGAAAGCGCTGATGCAACTGGTAAAGCAAGGTAAAATAAAGAGCATCGGTGTGTCAAATTTTACTGTCTTCCAGCACCAGCAACTGGCTTCTTATTTATCAGTACCCATTGTGACGAACCACGTGGAGTTGAATCTCTTAAACATTTCTGCAATCGAAGACGGCAGGGTAGATTTTATCAAGCAGCGGTACAGTAAACCCCTTGCCTGGGCGCCGCTGGCAGGTGGTAAAATACTAAACGGGGTAGATCCGAAATCCCAATTGCTTCGTTCGAAACTGTCTGAGATCGGGATAAAACACAACGCTAATGTAGAACAGACCGCCGTAGCCTGGCTAATGCAATTGGGTACGTTGCCCATCATTGGGTCACTTGATGAAGACAGGATTAAAAATGCTGCAACGGCTACCGAAATTAAATTATCTCACGAAGATTGGTATGAGCTTTTGAATATTGCCCAGTTAAAATAACTGGCTGAACAGGAGAATATGAAAGATGTCGGCCTCAGGCCAGCCATTCTGCCAGGTGTTGGGAAATGATTTTAGATTCCACCATAAATCCATCATGACCATAATCAGAATCAATCACCACAAGTTCTGAATTAGGAATATGATTTTTCAGCAGTTGCTGCTCTGCCAAAGGGCACAGGATATCGCTGGAAATTCCGATAATCAGCGTCTTTTGTGTAATCGTTTCTAAAATCTGTTCCGGGTGGCCGCCCCGGCCTCTTCCAATATGATGACTATCCATGCTTTTTGTGAGCAGCCAATAGCTAAAGGCATTGAACCGTTGGGTTAATTTATCGCCCTGGTAATGGATATACGAAGATGCCTTGTAATTGTCTAATTTTTCAAAATCGTGATCAGTTTGCTGTTGCACCATAATGCCGTAATTACGATACGTAAGCATACCGATTGCCCTCGCTGCTTTCAATCCTTTTGCACCCGCAGAAGGTGACGCCTGCCTCCAGGTGCAGTCGGCCTCAATTGCCAGTCGCTGGGCCGTATGCGTTGCAATGCCCCAGGCACTCTCTGTGGTGGAAGTGGCCAATAAAAGCAATTTTTCAATGATATTATTTTCTAATATACACCATTCCAACACCTGGTAGCCGCCCATGCTTCCACCCATCAAAAGGAGTATTTTATCAATTTCGAGGTACTTACGCAAAAGGACATGGGCTTTTACCATATCCCGTATAGTGATCGCAGGAAATGAACTGTAATAGGGTGACCCGGTTGCAGGATTTATACTGAGCGGACCGGTAGTTCCGTAGCAGGAGCCAAGGATATTTGCGCAAACAATGAAATATTTTCCAGGGTCAATCACGTGATTTTCACCCACAACTCCGTTCCACCAGTCTGCAACATCAGAATTGGCAGTCAGCGCATGACAAACCCACACTACATTGCTTTTGTCGGGATTCATTTTCCCATAGGTAGAATATGCAATAGTAAGTTCCGCCAGTGATCCGCCGCCTTCCAGTTCAATACGATGTGGGTAATGAAAAAACTTCATTCAATAATTAAGTATACAGGTAAAAAATGCAAAGTAAAGGCTTGCAGGAATTATATTTGTAAAAATATTGCGAAATGATAGAAATAAATGTAAATAGGATTGAAGGTGATTTTGGGTTCGAAGCCGTGGATGTCAATGGCCATATAATAAAGATGGACACAAGCCCGGAAAGTGGCGGTATAAATTTTGGCATTCGCCCAATGCAGGTATTACTGATGGGAATGGGCGGATGTAGCGGTATTGATATCGTAATGATATTAAAAAAACAACGTCAAACCATCGATAATTTTTCTATGAAAATAGAAGGGGAGAGAGAAAGCGATAAGGAGCCATCACTTTGGAGAAATGTGAAGATTGTATTTGAACTTACCGGCACCATCGATATTGATAAAGCGGAACGGGCGTGCGAATTGTCCATGAAAAAATACTGCTCAGTAGCCGAAACGCTCAGGCGCGGGGGCACTAATTTAACCTGGGAAGTAAGAGTAAATGAACCTTCAATATCTAATTCTTAAATGTCAGACGCGATATTATCCGGTCAATTTGTATAAGCAGTTTTCAACAGGTTTCTGAATCATTCATTGTCTTGTAAAAATTATTATGTTGCATTTTTTTGATTAAAAAATTCATTTCAGTGCCTTTTATTTCTCCCATGCATTTATCGAATTTTGATTATTAATTTTACCGTTTAATTTTCAGGCGCTCATCCATATCAATTTCTTTAGAAATGAGATTATGGTACTTTTCACATAACCCAAACTAACTTATATCCTTTTAGAAAAAATAGGAGTAGGGCTAATTTACAATATGAACCCAATAACGAAAGCCATCCGCATACAAACCGAACGCACAAACGAAATGGAACATTCCACACCTTTGTTCCTCACCAGCAGTTTTTGTTTTGATGATGCAGAGGAGATGCGTGCTGCCTTTGCAGATGAAAGCGATGATAACATTTATAGCCGCTTTAGCAACCCCGGCGTGAAAGAATTTACCGATAAAATGGTGGCGCTTGAAGGGGCGGAAGCCGGGTACGCCACTTCTTCCGGCATGAGTGCGGTTTTTGCTTCATTTATGGCGCTTTTAAAAAAAGGAGATCACCTGTTATCCTGCAATTCGATTTTTGGAAGTACTCACACGATTATAAAAAAATATT
Organism: Ferruginibacter sp.; assembly: GCA_025963635.1. Lineage (GTDB taxonomy): Bacteria > Bacteroidota > Bacteroidia > Chitinophagales > Chitinophagaceae > Ferruginibacter. The sequence goes on along the minus strand of JAOQAK010000048.1, from coordinate 29,237 downwards.
TGCCCAACTACGGTATTGAATATAGCTATATAAGTGCAGATAAACCGGAAGAGTGGGAGGCTGCTATCCGCCCCAATACCAAAATGATCTATTTGGAAACTCCTACCAACCCGGGGCTTGCGATTATTGATCTTGAAATGGTGAGTGCACTGGCGAAGAAATATAACCTTATTCTAAACGTTGACAATTGTTTTGCCACGCCTGTCAACCAGCGTCCGATTGATCTTGGAGCACACCTGGTAGTACATTCTGCTACAAAATGGATCGATGGACAAGGTCGCGTTTTAGGGGGTGTGGTTGTTGGAAAAAAAGAATTGGTACAGGATATCTATTTGTTCTGCAGAAGTACCGGTCCTGCCATGTCGCCCTTTAATGCATGGGTATTAAGCAAGAGCCTCGAAACCCTTGATGTGAGGATGGAGCGCCACGCAAAAAATGCGCTTCAACTTGCAAAAACGTTGGAGCATCATCCCAAAATCAGCTTTTTAAAATACCCTTTCCTTCCCAGCCATCCACAATATGAAATAGCCATTAAGCAAATGCAAAATGGAGGGGGCATTGTATGTTTTGATTTGAAAGGGGGACTGGAAAGCGGACGCAGTTTTTTAAATAATCTTACGATGCTTTCCCTTACGGCTAACCTTGGTGATACCCGTAGTATTGCCTCTCATCCCGCTAGCACCACTCACGCAAAATTAACCGATGAGGAGCGCCTTGCCACTAATATAACGCCGGGCCTTATCCGCATTTCTGTGGGACTGGAGCATGTAGATGATATTTTGGCAGATATCCTGCAGGCATTGGAAAACTGTTAATGAATTACCGCTCGATTATACACCCAGTCGTATTATTCAGATGACGGTTCATTGGTCGCCATATTGAAACCCAAGCCACCAAAATCATCAGCGTTTTGTAATTTTTACTTCCGCGACATATTGATCGTAAGTGAATGGAACATGCAAATCTTTCCCGCTTAACAGGTTGATCATTTCAATTTTGAATCCTGCGAGGGAAGTATCCTTTCTGTAGTGTAGGACATTATCTGTGGCCAGCGTAATAAAATGTTCTTTGCTTTGCATGTTTACTGAAAAGCGAGCCACTCCAACGCCCTGCCAGATACAAACCGCATTTTCAGGGCACCTGGAATCCTGGATAACAGAGTCGAGGCAACAGGTAAGCAGATCCCCACCCAAGTTAAAAACCCGGCAATCGTTCACCGGGATAAGATCTTCACTCACCAGCGTTGGCTCCTTTTTACAGGAGATCACCATTATCGCCAGCAATGATATTAAAAATGAAGCCAAAGATTTCATATGTTTTTTTGTTGGATGACACTGCAAATCTAATAAGGGTTGCATATTAACAATCAATCTTACAGTGCTCACAATTCTACCACCATAGGCTTTCAATAAATTCAAAAGCATTGGCGTACCTGGTCTACAACTTCATAATATTCTCTTTATCCGGTTCACATTTTTTATAATATGGCTTGTTTATCCTGCCTGAATCGATGTTACCTGTGAATTATGTAATTCTTATCTAAATAAGTGTAATGCTAAACCAATAAAAGAGCCGATCTTTGGATGTGATTATTTTCTTGAAACAAAATCCAATCAAATGAAAAAGAGTTTACTCTATTTTACAATAGCCGTTACATTATTATCTTCTCCATTTTTAAGTTTTAGCCAGGCGCCGACTTTGGGCACTGCCGCCAATTTTGTTCTTTTCACTACAGTGGGAGCAGTTGGCAATACCGGAACTTCTCAACTCACCGGAAATGTGGGTACGAACAGTGGCTCAAGTACAGGTTTTGGAAATGTGAATGGAGTTATGCACGACAATGATGGTGCAAGCGCACAAGCTGCCTTGGATGTAATGAATGCCTATGCTCAAATTAATAGTGCAACGGTCACTGCTAACCATGCGCCTTTGCTTGGAAACGGTGAAGTGCTCGTTGCGGGCGTGTACGCAATACCAGCAGTAACCGTATTGAGCCTCGACCTCACTTTAGATGGCGGAGGAAATCCCAATGCTGTATTTATTTTTAAAATCGCTGCCGCATTTTCTACCAATGCAGCCGCCAAGGTTAAATTAATTAATGGCGCATTAGCTTGCAATGTATTTTGGAAGGTAGAAGGCGCAGTTGATATTGCGGCCCAAACTGCTATGAAGGGCACTATCATTGCGAATAATGGTGCTATTAGCATGAATGCGAAAGACACGCTTGAAGGACGGGCCCTGTCTATTGCCGGAGCTATTGCGGTAGATAAGGTACTGGCGTATACTCCTACGGGTTGCGGAAGTCTTTTGCTGACTGGTCCGGCTGCCCCGGCTCTTGGAACAATAGCATGTTGGGCATTATTTTCGGGGAACGGATCTGTGTCAAATAGTGGCATTACCAATGTCTCTGGCGATGTCGGAACAAATGTTGGATTAACTACAGGTTTTGACGCATTACATGTAAATGGTACGATTCACCCAGGACCGGATGGGGCCACAGGAGCTGCCGCGGCAGATCTGTTGGTTGTTTATAACTATCTTAATCTTTTGCCCGTGGATATAGAGTTATTATATCCTGCACAGTTTGGATCAAACCTTGTACTTACGCCGCACACTTATATAATGAAAAGTGCCGCCACGTTTACAGATTCGCTTTACTTGAATGCTCAAGGGAATCCAAATGCAGTATTTGTTATCAAGATAAAGGGCGCATTAGACGCATTGGTTAATTCCAAAGTTTTGCTGATCAATGGAGCACAGGCAAAAAACATTTATTGGATGGTTGATGGTGCAGTTACTATCAGAACGAATTCGGTTTTTAAAGGAACACTGGTTTGTAACAACGGAGCCCTCAACTTGCAAACAGGCGCTACGGTTTTTGGAAGAATGCTTACAACCAATGGAGCTTTAGGTACTGCTGCCATAATAGCTACTTCACCTTCAGGTGCCTGTACGCCACTACCTGTTACATGGCTTTATTTCCGTGGCAGGGCTTTTCAACAGAATGTTCTACTGGAATGGGCAACGGAAAATGAAATGAATAATAGCTTTTTCACAATTGAAAAAAGCAATGACGGCCGGTCATTTCAGCCATTAACCACTGTAAATGCAACCAAGACAACCGGAACGGAGGAACACACTTATTCTGTTGTAGATCAGCAGCCTTTTAACCTCACTTTCTACCGGATATCGCAAACTGATAAGGACGGGAAAACACATCCATACAATACTATCCAGGTAAAATTGAATTCGGGCCGCGGTTTAACTGCAAGCAACTATGTACAGGGAAATATCATTTACCTGTTGACCTCAGGTGCTACGGCAAGCAAAGGATCTATCGAATTGTATTCCGCTGAAGGTAAAAAGATATCTTCACAGAGCGTGATCTTAACAAAAGAACCCAATTCTTATAATATTGCAAAACCGCTTCATAGAGGCATGTATTTGCTTTATTTACAAAGCAATGGCGAAAGATTATATACCGGCAAAGTAATGGTGTTATAAAGTTCGCAGAAGGAATATGCACGTTCCAAATTGTTATAGAAATATTACACCTTACCTAAATAAAAAAATGTCTTTGAGAAAACTCAAGGACATTATTTTTATACCTGGCTCCAGTTATTTACCTATTGTCATCAGTCGTTTTTATAATTGCGCGAAGATTGCAGGAGATGATTCAATTCATATTTTCCGTTGTTACCATGCGCAATTGCATGAACATGCTATAGGACTACTAACAATCTAACCTAAACGGGAATGTTAGGCAATGGCCTTCTCCTTTCTTTGCTTAACCCACTTTCGGCAAAGCCTTTTATGATAAAAAATTGGGCAGCACAATAACTAAGCATCAGCCACACGCCGGCAAGGGTAATTGAGTGATAAAACTTATTAACAGCTAGTATAGAGTCTGACATAACAAATAACAAAGCCCCGGTTACATAATACAGGTTGCCGGGAAAATTCACTTTCGAGTAAATGTGAATGCTGCAAAGTAACATGCTGCAGATAACAGTAGCATACATGATGACGGGAATTTTCAGGGGGCCTAAATCATTATAGAGCAGCAATACCAAGCCTGCACCATAACCAATAATCAACAAAATATAAAGGGGTTGCTTTTTGAGAAGAGAAGGTGCCTGGCTTCGGATGGCAAGAAAATGAATGATATAACAAATATGCGTGATAAGGAAACTTGCCAATCCCAAAATAAAAAAAATCAGGCGATGGGATTCAAATAATAAAAATACATCCCCCAGCCAGGAAAAAAGCAATCCCGCCGCAATGAGCTTTTTACTATCCCTTCTACCAGGAGAATTAAATAGAACAAGGCCCAGCGCTGGCATCAATAATGGTTTGACGATACTATGTATCCAGTCATTGCTAAGGGCTATCGCTAACAGGTCGCCAAATGATAGTAGCCAGAATACAAAAACAATTCTTTGCAATGGCTTTTTTAGCATATGAGTATAAATCTTTGCCGGCCAGCAGAATAATTAAATTAAAGTTTCACGTATGGTTTGCCGCCGAAAAATTTTCGCAGGGAATCTTTAGCTCTTAGTGTATCAGATAGCGGTGAATTGAAAGGGATCGCTAATTGATATTGGAAGGAATCAACTTTAATCACTAATAGTTTATGACCATAGGTGCTGAGCCGCTTGAAAGCTTTATCGGCCAACTCGCGGGAAGCATAATTTTTCAGTACTATTTTAAAGGTATTGCTATCGGTTTGATCGGGAGGAGTTGTAACAATAGGTGTTGCAACCTTAAGTGTTGTATCTGTCGTTGATGAACTCAAAGTATCAACAAGGGTAGAATCGGCTTTTGCCTCAGATGGATATATTGTTGCTGAATCGGATTCGCTGGCCTTTTTGTCCATTAACATATAATAAATACCCAGTCCACCTAAAACAATTACCACTGCAATAATACCCACCAAAAGATTTCTGCGACTATTGTTTGGTTTACTTTCACTTTCAAAAGACACGGATTCGTCTCTTTTTTCTCTAGCCTGTTTAGGAATATCATCTATTTTGGGATAAATAAAATGGCCGGGAATAAACTCGTAATAACCCTGCTGTTTTTTTTGAACTGTTCCCAGTCCCTCAATAACCAGTGGCTTACCTATATTTAAAAACTGCTTTGCGAGCATCACATACGAGTCAAGATCTGCAGATGCTAGGGGCAATATCTTATTAGTATGATCTACAATATATTTTACCAATCCACCGTCTTCTTCAGCTTTCAAATTGTATTCAAACAGGAATGCATTCTCGGGCATCGCGAAATCTTTGTCTTTATCATTTTCAGCAGGCAGAATTACTGAAGGATCCAGTTTAAAAGTTCCGATGCCTTGCAAGGTAACCTGTTTGTTTAAGTACAGATATTGAACGATCAATTGCTCTATTTTCACAGATATTTATTTGATTGAACCAAACCTACTTAATATTAGCCAATTAGCAAAACTACAATCATTAATTGGCTAACTTTGCAAAATGATCAGTGAGAAAGAAAGCGCTTTTTTGAGCTACTGGGAACGTAACCGCGACATTGAAAATACATTTACCAGTAAGCTGACAAGGGGGCTCCCGATGGCAATGTTATTTGGGCTCCCCATAATTTTACTGGTAGTGGTAGTAAGGCTTTTTTTCCCTGACTGGTACATGAAAATATCAGGAACATCGCCGGGGATGTTCGTTACCGCAGTCGTTGCAATGATCGGTGTTGTGCTATTTTATTCCTATTTCAGGATGCAGTACAAATGGGAAATGAATGAGCAATTATATAAAGAATTAAAAGCGAAACAAAATAAATCAAACAATCAAACAACCATTCAATAATTAAAAAAGAACATGCGAACAAAACTTTTTTTTGTGCTGGCCTTGCTTTCAGTGTTAGTGGCCTGCAATAAGTCTTCCACTTCCAAATGTAATTATGCGACGCCTACTACAGTAGCACCTGCTGCTGAAGTAGCTAATTTAAAAGCATACCTCGATGCAAATGCGTTGCCTTATGTGCAACATTCAAGCGGTATTTTTTTCAATGTGATTACACCTGGCACCGGTGCAACTCCAGGAGTATGTTCAGATGTAACAGTTAAGTACAGGGGACGTTTGACCAACGGAACCGGTTTTGATAGCAGTTATGTGCGGAGCCCGGGTGGAACAGTATTCACCCTGGGTGGATTAATTCCAGGCTGGCAAATCGGTATTCCTTTGATAAAAAAGGGCGGATCCATCACCTTATACATACCTCCAACACTCGGATATGGCGCCCAGGCAAATGGACCGATTCCTGCCAATTCCAATTTAGTATTTAATATAGAGTTAGTGGATGTTCAATAAATAAAAACACAACTCTTGAGCCACGAAGCGATTTCCATATTTGATATGTTCAAGATCGGCGTCGGTCCCAGCAGCAGCCATACACTTGGCCCCTGGAAAGCTGCTTTGCGCTTTTTACAATCGTTGGAAGACAAAAATATCCTCCAGGAGGTTGAAGGCATCGAAATACTCTTGTATGGCTCTCTTGCAAAAACCGGCCGTGGCCACGGAACGGATGTGGCAATTCAGTTGGGATTGAGCGGTGAAGATCCGGTAACTTCTGACGTAACTAAGATTGACGCCAAAATACAAGCTATCAGGTCGAACAGGCTCCTGGTCCTTAGCGGTATTCATGAAATCGGATTTGATCCCACAGAAGACATTGAATTTTTATTTACCGAATCCTTACCATTTCATCCAAACGGCTTAACTTTTTTGGTAAAGTTGTTGAATGGTGAAACCCTCGCTGAAACCTATTACTCCATCGGAGGTGGGTTCGTTATAAAGGAGGGGGAGCCCGGCGGAGGAAAGATGCAACCCATACTTCCGTTTCCTATCAATACAGCCAATGACCTGCTGCACTGGTGCATGAAAACGGGGCTTGCTATCAGTGAGGTGGTAATGGAAAATGAACTGGCCTGGAGAATGGAAAAGGAGGTTCGGGAACAGGTTTTGAATATATGGAGAGTGATGAAGGAATGTATTTACCGGGGTTGTCATACAGAGGGAACATTACCGGGAGGACTGAACGTCAAACGCCGCGGATACCAGCTCAATAAGCGTTTGATCAATCATGCAGCGTACCACGGCTATGATGATTGGATCGCTACTATACGAAAGGGTGGGCACGATTTTAAATACATCCTGGATTGGCTAAGCTGCTTTGCTTTAGCAGTGAATGAAGAAAACGCTTCCTTCGGAAGAGTAGTTACGGCACCTACCAACGGAGCCGCTGGAGTAATACCTGCTGTGCTTCAATATTTCATATGTTTTTGCGATGGGGATACGGATGAGAAGATTGTCCAGTTTTTATTAACAGCAGGAGAAACGGGCAGTATATTTAAAAAGGGGGCAACAATTTCCGCAGCAATGGGCGGATGCCAGGCGGAAATTGGCGTAAGTAGCGCAATGGCCGCAGCTGCGTTAACGGAATGCATGGGCGGTACGCAAAGACAAACATTGATGGCTGCCGAAATTGCAATGGAGCACCACCTTGGGTTAACCTGTGATCCGATTGGCGGACTGGTTCAAATACCTTGTATTGAGCGTAATACGATGGGAGCAATCAAGGCAATTACGGCGAGCCAACTGGCTTTACAAAGCTCTCCCGATTTTGCAAAAGTAAGTTTGGATGGGGTGATAAAAACCATGTGGGAAACCGCTCTCGATATGAACAGCAAATACAAAGAAACTGCAGATGGCGGCCTCGCTATAAATATACCCATTAGTTTAAGTGAATGTTAACGTACCTGCAGTAATGCATATAGTCTCTCTAAAACTTCTGCAAAACACTTATTGTAAAAAAACAAAATATCTTGTAATAGTTTCGTCATCTGGCTATCGTTCGTTATGCGACCCGTCAGTTTGTTAAACATCAGCTTCATTGAACGATAACACCAGCGTACCAAAACTTGCCTTTACCTGCCGGCAAGTGACACCTGCTTTATCTAACATTAACCGGGATGCCCGGGCGGTATCAGTGGATGAATATTTATCAGAAAGGTAAATTACTTCCGTAATGCCTGATTGGATGATTGCTTTTGTACATTCATTACAGGGAAATAACGCCGTATAAATTTTACAACCCTTCAGATCCATACCGATAATTATTTAATATAGCATTCAATTCTGCATGGCATATAAAAGGGTATTTGGTCTGCAAAAAATCTCCCTGTTTTTCCCAGGGAAATTCATCGTCATCACAACCTATTGGAAGGCCGTTGTAACCTGCCCCAACAATTTTATTCTTATCATTTACAATACAGGCGCCCACTTGTGTGCTGGGGTCTTTACTGCGACGGGCACTCAGCAATGCTACTCCCATAAAATATTCATCCCATGAAATGTAATTCTGCCGCTTTTGTAACGAAGGCATAGAGAAAATTTTGATATCAGGTAACGAATATAAGCTATTGAATAGTACACATGTCCACTCCCTGTTCAATTTATAACATGGGATTATTATTATTGAGGGAGCATACGAATGATGATATTCCGCAACGAAAAGTAATGAGGGTAATAGATAGATTTTTAAAATTTATCCATCATCGGCGAAGTGTTAAGTCAGTTCGGATTGAGAACAATGCTTATCATTTTATCCAGTTAAACTGGTATTCCAGGGGCGCTTTCTGGCTTCTGCCGGCTACTCTTCTAAAGCGCTCAGGTAAAGCCATAAGGTAGTCTCTTGCTTTTTCAGCTTTGCCGTTCAAACCAGGGATATTGGCGATATTCCATTCCTTTATCAAAGACTCCAGGATGTCGGTATAATCCCAGCTGGTGTACACGCCTAAACGCTGTGCTGCGTCGCTGAAATGATCAAACGCCTGGCCGAGCTTTTCCCCAGACTGGCGTAAAAAATGTGCCGGCATTACAATTTTTTTGCGCATCATATCTTCAAACGCCAGCATCATTTCACTGGGATCAATTTCAAATATTTTGGCAACAAAACTTTTATAGGCTTTTGCATGACGGGCTTCATCAGATGCAATTACGCCACATATTTTTGAAAGCTGGGCACAGCCATGGGTCTTAGCAATAGTAGCGGTTCTCCTGTGTGAAATATTGGTGGCCATTTCCTGAAAGGACGTATACACGAAATTTTTATATGGATCTCTGCCGGTGCCGATATCAAATCCATCCGCGATGAGGTATTGAGTACTGATTTCCATTTGCCGCATATTGATCCTGCCTGATAAATAGATGAATTTGTTCAGCAGGTCGCCATGCCGGTTTTCCTCTGCGGTCCACATTCTTACCCATTTACTCCATCCCTGTGGTTGCATTTTATCAATACCCTCAACATCTGTAAGCCAGCTTTGATAGGTGGGTAAAGCTTCTTCCGTGATAATATCTCCGACCAACACTGCCAAATAATCATATGGCAATTCTTTACATTGTTCCTGCAATTCCTTGATCTCGGCTCCAAAATTTTCTGATGAACTTTCCGGCAAAAAATCCGCTGGCTGCCAGTTGGTATCTATATTTTTTAAGAACTCTTCAATGATGCTATCTATTTTTTGAGCAAGAAAATTCATCACCTCAATTCTTATATTCTTTTGATTCATAATACTTAAGTAATTTGGAAATATTGTGCTGTAATAAGCACTGGTAAATTAAAGCTGTAAAGATACAATCTTTAAAAACAATGATATATATATAACAACTAAAATGGTAAAAGGTTAAGCACGCTCGCTCTATTAAATGCCATATTTTCTTTTGATGTCGCGGTCTGTTTCTCTTTCCTTGATCGTCTCTCGTTTATCATATAATTTTTTTCCTTTACCTAAACCAATTTCCATTTTAAAAAACCCTTTTTCGGTAAGAAAGATTTTGAGGGGTATGATCGAATATCCTTTCTCTTTGGTTTTGTTTTCGAGCTTGCGGAGTTCGCGTTTGTTTAACAATAGCTTCCGCTCCTGCATTGGCTCATGGTTATTGTAAGTACCAAAGCTATATTCAGAAATATGCAGGCTTTTTACATACAATTCGCCTTTATCAAAATAACAATAACTATCATTGAAGCTTGCTTTGCCCGCCCGAAGGCTTTTAATTTCTGTACCGGCAAGCACCAGGCCTGCAATGTATTTATCTTCAAAAAAATATTCGTGGTATGCTTTGCGGTTACTAAGTTCCAAACTGTTGATTTTTTTGCAAAAATACAATTAATCATAGAAGCATCTTTTTCTATATTCAGAATAGGGGAGGATTGGCAACTTTTTATAAATCTTATTTTTTGGACAAATTGAAAATTCGAGAAAGTGGCCTAAATAAAAAGCAGTTCCCAACTAAATGGAAACTGCCCTTGTCAAAAATGTATTGATTAATTTTTAAATAATATCAATAAACTTCCCATCTTATCCTTTAGTTCCTTACGGTGGACGATAAAATCCAGGAAACCATGCTCCAGTAAAAATTCGCTTCGCTGAAAACCTTCCGGCAGATCTTTTTTAATGGTTTCTTTAATAACCCTTGGGCCTGCAAATCCAACCAGGGCACCAGGCTCACCACAAATAATATCTCCCAGCATAGCGAAAGAGGCAGTGGTGCCGCCAAAAGTAGGATCGGTACACAAGGAAATATAAGGTATCTTATGATCGGTGAGATGTGATAATTTACCCGCTGTTTTAGCCATCTGCATCAATGAAAAAGCACTCTCCATCATTCGTGCGCCGCCACTTTTATTGATGATCAAAAAGGCAATGCCATGTTCAATACAATAATCGCAGGCGCGGCAAATTTTTTCGCCCATTACACTGCCGAGGCTTCCCCCGATAAACTCGAAATCCATACAGGCTACCACCAGTTCTGAACCATTTACCTGTCCGTGGGCAACCGAAATAGAATCATGAATATCAGTTTTGGAATAAGTTTCTTCAAGCCTTTTATTATACGGCTTCAGGTCAACAAATTGCAGGTAATCTTTCGAAACCACGTTGGCAAATAATTCTTTGTACTGGCCGTTATCAAATAAAATTTCAAAATATTCGCCACTGCCAATCCGGTGATGATAATCACATTTCGGACAAACAAAATAATTCTCTCTCAATTCACTAATCGTGCAGGTGTACTTGCAGGATGGACATTTGGTCCATAATCCCTCGGGGGCATCCGCTTTATCTTTTGTTGGCGTAAGAATGCCTTTTTTTATCCGCTTAAACCAGTTTCTTTTAGTTTCCTCGGTATCGCCATCTTCCCCGGCAAGATTTGCGTAAAAATCTTCTTCTTTTATCATAATAAGGTGGCCCAACAAAATGCATCCGTTATCAGGCGGATAGATTCCGGGATCTTTTTTAAAATTAAAAATTAAAACCGATCCTTTCCAAATTTCTTTAAAAGAAGAAGTGGCGGTGGATCGTTAAAGTTCAAAATAAAATAAACGGTAGTTTTTTTATCGCCCGCAATGATTGCCGGCAGATAAAAAGCACAAATTTTTCGCTTCAATTCGTCAACAAATATACGACCTGGAGATTAACTCACATTTCCTTTAACGATAGGCCGCCCGGTAAATGTATTTTTCGGGTCATAAGCTGCTTTTCTCTGCTGAATGCCCCAAGTCTTCCGGTTAATAAAAAAGGCAAAATACATTATATTCATCCTGATTGTTCGCTCATTTAAAAATGAACTCCTTTCAGTATTGATGTATATAATGTATTTTGCTTATGCGAGTTTAATATCTCCGGAAAAAGGTTGATTCCGTATCTTAAACAGTACTATGCGTTCCTATTGATGCAGTTCAGGTCCTCAAAAGCCACTTCTAGTCTTTTGCTAAAACTCTCTTCGGCCTTACGCAACCAAACCCTTGGGTCGTAATATTTTTTATTCGGCTTGTCAGCACCATCGGGGTTGCCCAACTGGCCCTGCAAATATCCTTCGCTCTTTTTGTAGAACTCTAAAATACCTTCCCAGAAAGCCCATTGAAGATCGGTATCGATGTTCATTTTTATGGCACCATACCCAATTGCTTCGCGGATCTGGCTTTGCGGTGACCCGCTTCCACCATGAAAAACAAAGTATACAGGTTTTACGCCGGTTCCCAGTTCTTTTTCAATAAATACCTGGCTGTTGTGCAAAATTTCGGGGCGAAGTTCAACATTACCGGGTTTGTAAACACCATGTACATTGCCGAAAGCCGCTGCTATCGTAAACATTTTGCCAACTTTACTCAACTCTGTAAAGGAATATGCCACGTGCTGCGGTTGAGTATACAACTTATCATTTTCAACATCGCTGTTATCAACGCCATCTTCTTCCCCACCTGTTACGCCCAATTCAATTTCAATACTCATTCCCAAAGGCGCCATCCTTTTGTAAAATTCTACCGATGTCTGTATATTTTCTTCCAGTGGTTCCTCGCTAAGATCGAGCATATGTGAACTAAAAAGCGGTTGGCCTTTTTCTTTATAAAATTGCTCGCCGGCATCAATCAAACCGCTGATCCATGGAAGCCATTTTTTTGCCGCATGGTCCGTATGCAACACAACCGGCACTCCATAATATTTCGCAACGTTATGAATATGTAAAGCACCTGAAATACCGCCTGAGATGTTTGCCTGCAACTTATCATTAGGCATTCCTTTACCGGCGATAAACTGGGCACCACCATTACTGAATTGTATGATTACAGGGGAATTCACTTTTGCTGCCGTTTCCAGAACCGCGTTGATCGTATCAGTTCCAATACAGTTCGCAGCAGGAAGGGCAAACTGGTTATCCTTTGCATCATTATAAAGTGCCTGTAATTCTTCGCCGTGTAAAACGCCGGCTTTGTATTTACTCATGTTTGGTTGTTTTTTTGCAAAAATAAGTGAATTTGACTTTTGTATAATGTTATTTGAAATGATTGGTATCAGTTGCTGGTATGATCGTGTAGTATATTTATTAGCGCTATGGGTTATATCTGCAATAATTTGATAGCCAATTGTGGAGGAAGCAGAAGCAATGAAGCAATAGGGGATATTACAAATAAAAACTTCCACATTTATTTGATAAATCAAATAAAGTGGAAGTAATACTTTAACCATCCGTAGATGATCTCATGGGGGATAAGGAAACCTTTAAGGTAATCCTCTTCAGAAATGATTTATTCCTGGTTCAGTGTACACGGTCTTTCTGTCCTGCGACAGTAAATGATAATGGATTAGGTTGGTTTTCCTTTCGGATGGATTTATTGGTCGTTTTCTTAGGATTTCGGATGAATGTTTTTCATCTGTGTCAATACCTCCGTTCGCTGGTTAGACGCCCGGACAAAATTAAAAGAAGTTGACTGATATTGGATTTTGCCTTTCAGCGATAGTTGATTTTGAAACTATTAACTATTTTGACTTTATCAGGATCTTTGGATTTGATTGATATTTTTAATTCCTATCAATCAACTTCTGGTACAAAGGAACGATCATTTTTTATAATAATGACAGTCAGAACTACCCTGTTTTTTCTATGAAAGAATTACTGTGATGATCGTATAAATTCAGTTGTTTGGCAAGTTGTTTACCCGAGCCTGTTGCGTACTAATACGATGGTAAGGATACCGTAGATGGGAGGCAGGGGTAAAATAAAAAACTTCCACAACTATTAGTTTTTCATAGTTTGTGGAAGTGACAATCGGGATAATTTTCCTGATTTTTAAAGGGTTGGATTGTTTTGGGATTACTCCCTTCCAGGATAGATTACCGAAGTAGTTTTTGCCTGGTTTCAGAGTTTTCTTTTAGGCCATTACGCTTTTTACAGCACAGGCCCGGGACTTTTTGGTTTTGAGTTATCATCGCTTTTTACGGCATAAACCCGGGACATTGGACTTGGTTTTTGGATTATCATCGCTTGTTACAGCATAAACCCAGGACATTGGATGCTTTTTGGTTATCATCGCCTTTTACAGCATAAACCGGATATTGGTTCTTTTTGGTCTTTCGAGTCATCATCGCTTTTTACAGCATAGACAAAGGATATTGGTGATAGTTTTCCTACAGGGTGTTAGATCGTAACAAATAATATTCAGCTGATGATATTTAATTTAAATAGAAGTTGACTGATATTGGACATTGCTTTTCAGTAATGCTTGGAAACTTTACCTATTATCGGATCTTTGGATTTGATTGATATTTTTAAATTCCTATCAATCAACTTCTTGCACAAAGATAATAGCGCTTAGCATTACGAATCCGCGCAATATTGCCCTTTTTTAATTATTCAGTAAATACCACATTTCTGGTGATTTCTCACTTGTGGCTTATGGATAGATACGATCTTTTTTAGTAAAAACACGAGTGCGGAAATTTTTAAAAATAAATTTTATACCATGAAATGCTTTATACGTATAGCTTTCACCTTATTGGTAAAAATACGCGTACGATCATTTCGAAAGGCTTTGAATGATATCATATTTAGTAACCACGTGAAAGGCCCCGGTTTCATCTTTGCTAAGAACCGCACCATTTTCTTTGGTAATAAAAACACTCAACCGCTCGACGGGAGTATCAAAAGCCACTTCGGGATATGCCTTTTCCATCACTGATTCTACTGTTTGTGTTTTGATGCCTGCATTATTCAATATTTTATTGAACAAGCCGCCCGCTGAAATTGCACCAATATTATTTTCAGCTTTCATCACCGGTATATTTTCGATATCATATTCTTTCATCAGTTCAATCGCTTCTGCAACTGTTTGTGAGGGAGTAAGTGTAATCAATCGTTGGGCACCGCGGCCGTTGATCAGGTCTTTAAAAGTTTTCATCTCCAAAAACCCTCTTTCCAGCATCCACTGATCATTGTATATTTTGCCAACATAACGGCTGCCATGGTCATGAAAGATCAATACCACCACATCGTCTTTTTTCAGTTTATTTTTTAGTTGCAGCATGCCCTGGAGGCAGCTTCCTGCACTATAACCACAAAAAATGCCTTCTTCTTTGGCAATGCGCCTGGCCATCAATGCGCCGTCTTTATCAGTAACCTTTGTAAATTCGTCGATGACGCTCATATCATAATTAGCCGGCACAAAATCTTCTCCGAACCCCTCGCTTATATATGGATACACTTCCTTCTGATCCAGTTCGCCTGTTTCAAAATATTTTTTTAGCAATGATCCATAACTGTCGATCGCCCATACTTTAATAGCGGGATTTTTTTCTTTGAGATATTTACCCGTACCCACAATGGTTCCGCCAGTTCCGGTTGCCACTACGAGGTGAGTAATCTTCCCCTCCGTCTGCTCCCAAATTTCCGGACCGGTTTGTTCGTAATGTGCCAGCCTGTTGGCAAGATTGTCGTACTGGTTCACATACCAGCTGTTGGGTACCTCAGAAGCGAGCCGTTTGCTTACAGAGTAATAACTCCGGGGATCAGCAGGGTCTACATTGGTTGGGCAAACAATTACTTCGGCACCCACTGCCTTTAATATATCTGCCTTTTCCTTCGATTGTTTGTCCGTAGTGGTAAAAATGCATTTATAACCTTTTACACAGGCAGCGAGCGCAAGTCCCATCCCGGTATTACCGCTGGTGCCTTCGATAATGGTTCCCCCGGGTTTTATTTTGCCTTCCTGTTCAGCTACTTCCAGCATCTTAAGTGCCATTCGGTCTTTGATGCTGTTGCCGGGATTAAAATACTCCACTTTGGCCAACACCGTGCAGGGAAGGTCCTTTGTGATTTTATTGAGTTTGATCAACGGAGTATTTCCAATGGTTTCCAGGATATTATTGAGCCACATAGCTAAAATGTTTAATGAAGTTAATAAAACGATTATTTAAGAGATTGAAATAGAAAAGAGGGTGTTATGTAACCTGTTGTAGAAATAGTACTACGGAAATCAGCCCAACCGGCTACAATCCGTAAACTTTAATGGGCCTAATTTTACTACTTCTTAATTAATCCACTTATCTATTGAATGCAATCATCATTCCTTGTGACAGATTCTTCTTCACAGATATTAAGCCTCCTTTTTGGAGGCTTAATTATTTTGACAATATTTCAACTGCTTTCTTAACTGACTTATCCTCTTTGTTCATCATTTCGTAAAAGCCCTCGTTACGCCATATTTGCCTTGCCACGGATGATTTGATACGGTTGACCAGATCCTTTTTGTCTTTTTCATTTAACTCCTTCACTACTATTGAATCCATGGCCGCAACGCTTATAAACTGCCTCCAGTTTTCATCGTTAAAAGTAAAGCTGTTGCCAAATTCGGCCGGAGTTTTATACCTGGATAGCTCGGCAGTATTTTGTAAATAATAATGATAGGCAAAATCACCGATAGTTCCTTTTAGATAAATTTTAGTCATCGTTGAACTAAACGACGCCGTATCGATAGGTATAAAAATATCAGGTGTAATACCGCCACCGCCATACACTTTTTTGCCGTTTTTAGTGGTATATATTTTAGTAGTATCGTTTTTAACCGAATCGGCACTGATTACCTCTCCATCATGGAAGCGATTACTGATTTCTTCGTAATATGCCTTTTCCCCATTGGTATAAGAACGCTGGATACTGCGGCCAATAGGAGTATAATATCTCGCAACAGTCAAACGCAAGGCGCTGCCATCGCTTAAATCGTATTGCTCCTGCACCAGGCCTTTGCCAAAACTGCGCCTTCCGATGATCGTCGCCCGGTCCCAATCCTGCAATGCCCCCATCAATACTTCACTGGCGCTAGCTGACCCTTCGTCGGCCAAAACCACCAGTTCGCCTTGCTCAAACAAACCCGCCCGCTGGCACCGGTATTCCTTTTTTGGAATATGTATCCCTTCCGTATAGGTTATTAATTTGTCGCCATCCAAAAATTCATCGGCAATCGCAGTAGCCTCGTCCAAAACGCCACCGCCATTTCCCCGAAGATCGAGGATCAGTTTTTTTAGACCCTTTTTCTGTAGATCTTCCAGTGATTTCATAAACTCGCGGTAGGTAACCTGGGAAAATTTATTGAGTTTGATATACCCAATGCCATTCCCAATGATATAGCTTGCATCCACGCTGCTGACCGGAATTATCCCCCTGGTAATTGTAAGCGTTTGAAGTTTTCCTTTTCTTAGTACTGTTACCATTGCCTTGGTTCCCAGATCACCCCGCAATAACTTCCTCACCTGGTCGGCCGTTATTTTTTTACCGGCAATGATGCTGTCGTTTACTTTTATAAACTTGTCTCCAACCTGCACACTTGCTTTAAAACTGGGGCCATCCGGAATTACATTCAGCACCTGGAGGGTGTCGTTATAGATATTGAATTCAATTCCTATTCCAAAAAAGTTTCCGGCAATATCTTCATTCACACTTTGCAGGTCTTCAGCCGGAATAAAAACTGAATGGGGGTCAAGTTTCTGTAAAACAGCCATAATAGCGGAATCACCCAATGCATTAATCTTTACATCGTCTACATATTTATTTCTAATAAGGTTCATCACTTCCTGCAAGGGGCTTGGCTTTTCAAAAGAAAAGAAATTTTTGCCGGGCTGGGTATCTCTCAGTTTGTAACCGATTAACATACCGGCAACAACCGCGATACTAATAAGAAGAGGGAGCCAAATCTGGAGTTTTTTATTCATATGTTCACTTATAAACACGAAAATAAATGAAATATTACGAACGAAGCGGCAGTGTTTTTTTATTAACTCCCTGTTTAACGAAATTGATTTCTGTGATGCCAATAGTACCCGGTATTTGGCAATGACTTGCCAGGGAGTTCCCTGACCTCCCGGTAAAATATCTACCCGCAAATGTTAATCTTGTTTGTGGAAGACCGGCTGTTTGTTGTACGATTAAAAATTTGAGTACTTTAGCCGCGCAATATTAAATTTAAAACCAAAACAGATTATGTCAATAAAATTAATTGCAGATTGTGGGTCTACAAAATCAGACTGGTGCCTGCTGGACGGAAAGAAAAAGAAAACAATTATCACCCAGGGCATCAGCCCTTATTTTTTGAACGGAGTGCAAATTGAGGAATTGATAAGGCTTGAGTTAAAAAATAAAATAAAAGGAATCGAACCAGACGAGATATTTTATTATGGTACAGGCTTAAGCAGCCCTGATAACATTAAAATAGTGAAGAAAGCTCTTCACAATTTATTTCCGGTGGCAAAAATAATGGTTACCCACGATTTGATGGGAGCGGCAAAGGCATTGTGCGGCAACGAAAAAGGAGTGGCTTGCATTTTGGGAACAGGGTCCAATTCGTGTTATTACAACGGCAGGCACATCGTAAAGAACAGTCCGGGACTTGGTTTTATTTTGGGAGATGAAGGAAGCGGCGCTTTTTTAGGAAAGAAAGTGGTTCAGTATTATCTATACAATACCTATGACCCCGACCTGATGGACAGGTTTAATGCCAAATACAACACCAACGCTGAACAAATATTGGAGGCAGTTTATAAATTGCCGCTGCCCAATCGCTATCTCGCCGGGTTTGTACCGTTTCTTTTTGAAAACCGCGGTCACTTCATGATTGAAAATATCATAGAAGATGCCTTTAATGAATTTTTTTACCAGCATGTTTACAAATACAAAGAGTCCTGGACCTTGCCCGTAAATTTTATCGGCAGTGTTGCTTTCGGCTTTAAGGATGTGCTGAAAACAATGTGTGATACCTATGAACTGCAATTGGGCAAGGTATTAAAAAGCCCGATGGACGGATTGATCAAATATCATATGGCAGATGCGTAAGAGGGAGGACTCACATTAATCTTCATAATTATTGTTTAACTCAGCTGATAAAATCAGAGGAGTATAGATGATTGAAAAATAAACCTGTATTCTATAGTTTGTTTGGCCGAAAAGAGACTGTTTTTGCCGGTCGCCCAATAGCTATAAAGGCGCAATACCACTCGTAAAAATTAATTTGAAAAACAAGATCAATTAGTTAATTTCATATTACTGCAAAACCTATTAATATGAGATATAAATTTTTACTTTCCGCCGCATTTATTTGCTCCTCTTTATTCTCAACCGCCCAATTCGCCTCAAAAACATACGCCATCACAGGCAAGGCGAACAACAATTTTTTTTGGGCTGATATCAAACAGGTTGATATTTCCTCAGGTAAAATAAACCAAACCCTGTTTGAATCCAACAAGACTCCTTTCAAAATAATAGAAACAGGCAATGCCGGTTTAGCTTCAAAAGCAAATGGCAATGCTAATCCAACTGGTCTTGGGGTGGCAGCTTGTGCACTTGATGTAAGGCACAACAGGCTTTATTTCGCTACCATGCATTTCGCAGATATCCGCTACCTGGATCTTAGTAAGCCCACTGCAAACTTTACTACGGTTCAGAGAAATGTAATTGCCGGTGGTTCAAAAAATGGTTACCTGCCCGAAGAAAATCACCTCACGAGAATGGTGATAGCTGCAGATGGATACGGCTATGCGTTATCAAATGATGCAAACCACCTGCTTCGCTTTAGTACCGGCAAAAATCCGGAAGTATCCGATTTAGGAAATTTGATCGATGCGGAGGATAACAAAGGAATTTCAATACACAACAAATGCACCAGTTGGGGCGGCGATATGGTGGCAGACGCCTTCGGCAAACTGGTAATTGTTTCCGCCAATCACAATGTATTTATGGTGGATGTAAACAGCCGGACTGCTTCGCTAAAAGGAACCATTAGTGGGCTACCCGCTAATTTTACAACCAATGGCGCAGCGGTAGATGATAACGGCAAGCTGGTAGTAAGCAGTGCAAATGTATTTGAAGGATTATTCCAGGTAGATATGAAAACGCTGGCTGCAGTAAAAGTTCAAAGTACTGAACCTGCATTCAATGCTTCCGATTTGGCAAACGGAAATCTTCTTTCTCAAAAAGAAGCCGACAACCTCCGGAAATTTGATAACGCAAAGTTTGCAGGTTTGCCCACCGGCTTGGGTGATGCAAAAGTTTATCCCAATCCGATATCCGGTGCGCAGTTCAATGTAATATTTGAAGACCAGCCTTCAGGAAAATATACGATTGTATTAACGGATATCGCAGGGCGGGCCTTCCAGTCAAGCGTAGTGAGTATTTCCAAACCATACCAGGTGGAAGCCGTCCGGTTGGCAGGAAAAACTGCAAGAGGAATGTACCTGGTTAAAGTACTCAGTGAAAAGAAGCAAATGGCCTTTTCAGAAAAGATCGTGATTAATTAATGAATTTAAAATGAGATAACTCAATCAAAAGCCTTGATCGATTTTATTAGGCTGCAATTGTTGATTCTTTTTTTCAAACTTTATAATATTCATTTAACAATCTAAGCTGCACATTACTGTGCGGCTTTTTTCTTTTTTATGAGATGATAGCAAAATAAATATTTAGGCACTGTTAAGGGAATTACTTTGATGGTTATGGTTTAATTTTGAACATGCAACGGTAACCTGTCATATCATTCTTTAATTTTTATCCATGCAGGATATAGAGCCTTATTACAACTGGCGACATTTGTATACCGCGGAAGAAGATCCGCAATCACCTTTTTATGGACGCGTTTACAGCGAATTTGAGTTTACCCATTCTGTTTACAATTATTACATACATCCGCAGTGGGATGATTTCGGTTCCCGTACTTTATACATGAAAATATTATTTGCGGATTACGAACAAAATTTTGTGATCATCGAATTAATAGGAGAGTGGAACGATGCAATTGAAAATGATATTATGACCCTCCGCAGGGATGTAACAGATTTGCTTTATAAGCAAGGCATTACTAAATTCATCCTTGTTGCTGAAAACGTTTTAAATTTTCATAGCAGCGACGACAGCTATTATGAAGAGTGGAGAGAGCAGGTAGCTGATGATGGTGGATGGGTGGTAGTAGTGGACATGCCCGAACAAAGTCAGTACGATTTCAAAAGGGCCCGCTTAACAAATTATGTAGCCTTACTCGATTTTCCCCAATGGCGTACATTGAAGCCCGAGCTTGTATTTCAGCAGGTTGATAACTGGATTTCGCACCAGCTTATATAATGTTGATACGCAGTATTTTATAATAAGTGGCAACGTTTGCGTAATATTTTACAATAAAATATTTTTGTGATGGTTCCTTACGTAATTTTGTGGCTCCAAAAAATCAAATCTTCTATATGACCTGGAAAAACTTCTACTCTTCTTCGATTGGGAAAAAAATTACAATGGGACTTACCGGTCTTTTTCTCATTACCTTTTTAATTGTTCACTGCGGTCTTAATGCAATGATTTTCTTTAATGATAGCGGCGAAACTTTTAATCATTGGGGGCATTTAATGGGAACAAACCTGATCATCCGCACCATGGAGATCGGACTCTTTCTTTTTCTTATTTTACACATCGTACAAGGGCTTATTTTATGGAAACAAAACAGTGCGGCAAGGCCATCGAAATACATTGTAAATAAGCCACAGGAAAATAGTAAATGGTATAGCAGGAGCATGGGTTTACTGGGAACATTGATACTTGTTTTCCTTGTGTTGCATCTTTATCATTTCTGGACGCCGAGCAGGTTTGGTGGTATGGGAAATATCCGCCCGCTTGAAGAAGCTACATTGGGTAGTTACGATAACCAGGAAGTTCATAACCTATACAAGGAAATGCTTTTTGTTTTCCAGAATAATTTGCTGGTGGTAATTATATATATTCTTGGTGTGATTTCTTTATTCTGGCATTTAATGCATGGATTTCAAAGCGCCTTCCAGACTTTTGGTTTAAACCATAAAAAATATACACCCCTCATCAAAGCCGTAGGAGTAGGTTACTCAGTAATAATTTGCCTGCTATTTGCATTAATGCCGGTGGCTATCTATTTAAACTGGCTTAGCTAATCACTACCTACCTTGTTCAATGTATATTGGACGCTGAGAAATATCAATATTTAATAAACATCTAATCAACAATACTATGGCCTTCGATTCAAAAATCCCCAGCGGCGAAATGAAAGAAAAGTGGAATGATTATAAGGGGCATGTGAAATTAGTAAACCCGGCAAATAAACGTAAACTTGAAATCATTGTAGTAGGTACCGGTCTTGCGGGCGCTTCTGCCGCAGCATCATTGGGGGAAATGGGCTATAAAGTAAAAGCATTTTGTTTCCAGGATAGTCCACGCAGGGCGCATAGCATCGCAGCGCAGGGTGGCATCAATGCGGCAAAGAATTATCAAAATGATGGTGACTCGGTATTTCGCCTTTTTTATGATACGGTAAAAGGCGGCGATTACCGGGCCAGAGAAGCCAATGTGCATCGTCTTGCTGAAGTTAGTAATGCGATTATCGATCAATGTGTGGCGCAGGGCGTTCCTTTTGCAAGGGAATACGGTGGGTTGCTGAGCAACCGCAGTTTCGGCGGCACCCAGGTGCAACGTACTTTCTATGCTGCGGGTCAAACCGGACAGCAATTATTATTAGGTGCATACAGCGCTTTGGAAAGGCAGGTCGCATTGGGAAACGTAACCATGTACACCCGTCATGAAATGCTGGATGTAGTAATCATTGATGATAAGGCAAGAGGAATTATAGCCCGCAACCTGGTGAATGGTGAATTGGAAAAACATTTTGGCCACGCAGTATTATTGTGTACCGGTGGATATGGTAATGTATTTTATTTAAGCACCAATGCAATGGGCTGTAACGTTACGGCTGCATGGAAGGCTCATAAAAAAGGTGCTTTCTTTGGCAATCCATGTTTTACGCAGATTCATCCAACCTGTATTCCCGTTAGCGGCGATTATCAAAGCAAGCTTACATTGATGAGTGAAAGCTTACGCAATGATGGCCGTATCTGGGTTCCTAAACAAAAAGGTGATAACCGCAAAGCAGTTGATATACCTGAAGAGGAAAGAGATTATTACCTGGAAAGAAGATACCCTGCTTTCGGGAACCTCGTTCCGCGTGATGTAGCTTCCAGGGCTGCGAAAGAAAGATGTGATGAGGGATATGGTGTAGGTACTACCAAATTGGCCGTGTACCTTGATTTCAAAGATGCGATCATTCGCTATGGCAAAATTGAACAGGGAAAACAAGGTGATACCAATGTAACAGAAGCAGATACCATCCGGTTAGGGAAAGCTGTTGTGGAAGAAAAATATGGTAACCTGTTTGAAATGTATGAGAAGATCACCGGCGAAAATCCATATGAAATGCCTATGCGAATTTATCCTGCTGTGCATTACACCATGGGTGGATTATGGGTGGATTATGAATTGCAAACAACCGTAAAAGGATTATATGCTTTGGGGGAAGCCAACTTTAGTGATCACGGAGCGAACCGTCTCGGAGCCTCTGCTTTAATGCAGGGATTGGCAGATGGATATTTCGTAATCCCATACACATTGGGAAATTACTTAGCAGATGAGATCCGTACTTCGGCAATCCCTACCGATCATCCTGCTTTTGCAGCAACAGAAAAAGAAGTGAGTGACAGGATTACTACCCTGATGAATATCAAAGGAACACAAACAGTGGAAAGCTTCCACAAACGCCTCGGAAAGATTATGTGGGATAAATGTGGGATGGCCCGTAACGAAAAAGGTTTGCAGGAAGCCATTGTTGAAATCCAGGCGTTAAAAAAAGAATTCTGGAGCGATTTGCGCATTCCGGGCGATACCAATAGTATGAATCCTGAATTGGATAAAGCCGGTCGTGTAGCAGATTTTATTGAATTGGGAGAATTAATGTGTATGGACGCACTTGACCGGAAGGAAAGTTGCGGTGGTCATTTCCGCGAAGAATCTCAAACCGAAGAAGGCGAAGCAAAACGTGATGACGAAAATTTTAGCTATGTATCCGCATGGGAATACAAAGGCGAAAGCGACTGGCAATTGAACAAAGAGCCGCTTGAATTCGAAATCGTTAAGCCTACGCAAAGAAGTTATAAATAGTAGTGAAGGTTTGATAAGATTTTTAAAATGGGGCGATGGTATGCATGATATGTTTGTTTTATCACACGAATTATAAAATACCAATTACACGAATTAATACAGTCCTTTTCTTAATTCGTGCATTTAATTCGTGCTATTAAATTGGACCGGTCAAAATAATTCTGTTCGCCACACCAGGAATATGAAAGTAAGCGGCTTCACTTTTGTAAAAAATGCAGTGAAATATGGATACCCGGTGGTGGAATCCATTCGTTCAATTTTGCCGCTGGTAGATGAAATGATAGTTTGCCTGGGTGATTCAGAAGATGCTACCACTGAGTTGATCGCATCTATTGAGTCGGATAAGATAAAAATAATCCACTCGGTTTGGGATAAAAGCCTCAGGAAAGGGGGTAAGGTACTGGCAGTGGAAACTGATAAAGCAATGGATGCAACGGCAGCGGATGCTGACTGGCTCTTTTACATACAGGCGGATGAATTGGTGCATGAAAAATATCATGCAGTAATTATGGATGCCATGACGAAATATAAAGATGATCAACGGGTGGATGGCTTATTGTTTCATTACCAACATTTTTATGGAAGTTACCGGTTTATCGGCGATGGCAGAAAATGGTATTCCAAGGAGATCCGTGTGATAAAAAACAACCAACATATCCGTAGCTTTAAAGATGCCCAGGGATTCAGGTTTGAGGATGGAAAGAAGTTAAGGGTTAAACTGATTGACGCGTTTATTTATCATTATGGCTGGGTTCGTAACCCCGTTACCATGTTCCAGAAATACAAAGATTTCGGACAGCATTGGGGAGAAAAAAATGAACATGAGCGGTGGGCAGGGGAGTTGGAGAAAAAAACAAACCAGTTCGATTATTCAGATATCGATTCAGTTACGCTGTTTGAGGGAACACATCCCGCAGTGATGAAAGACCTGGTAAGTAAGGAGGACTGGAAATTTGACATCGATATCAAGAAGAAAAACTTTAAAAATATCAAACATCGCCTGCTTTATTTTTTATCCCAAAAATTCGGGTGGCGCCCTTTTGAATACAGTAATTATAAAAGAATATAATATCACATAGATCAATTATAATATGGAACATTACAACATGAACCTGACGTTGAAAGTATGGCGTCAAAGAAATAACCAGGCAACGGGCAGCCTGGAAACCTACCTGGTAAAAGATATTTCATCGGAAATGTCGTTCCTGGAAATGTTTGATGTGTTGAACGAGCAACTGATTGTTGCAGGAGATGATCCGATTGCCTTTGATCATGATTGCCGCGAGGGAATCTGTGGCCAGTGTAGCATGCACATCAACGGCAGGGCGCATGGTCCGTGGACGAAAAATACCACCTGTCAGTTGCATATGCGTGCATTCCAGGACGGGGATACCATTGTTGTAGAACCATGGCGCAGCAAGGCTTTCCCGGTAATAAAGGATTTGGTGGTTGACCGCAGCGCTTTTGATCGCGTAATCCAGGCAGGAGGCTACATTTCTGTAAATACTGGTAACGCAGTAGATGCCAACTCGCTCCCTATTGACAAGAAAGATGCGGATGATGCATTTATGGCGGCGGCTTGCATCGGTTGTGGTGCCTGCGTTGCAGCTTGTGTAAACAGCAGCGCAATGCTCTTTGTGAGTGCAAAAGTTTCTCAACTTGCTTTATTACCTCAAGGCGAGCCTGAAAGAGAATCGAGGGTGTTGAATATGGTGGCTCAAATGGATAAAGAAAGTTTTGGAAATTGTTCAAATACCTATGCCTGCGAAGCTGAATGTCCGAAAGGTATCTCAGTGGCAAATATTGCACGCATGAACAGGGAGTATCTGAAAGCCGGCTTAAGTACCGAATCATAATTTACCTTACATTCAATACTAAAACCTTCCCTCACCGGAAGGTTTTTTGTTTGCAGCAAAATCGCGGCTTTACAGGTCTTATTCAATAGTGCTAACTTCGAGACCGACACCTGGTTGCTTCAACAAATATGTATTCGAAAAAAGAACTTCCATTTGTTCGAAGAGCAGCCGATGGCTCCCGCTTACAGAAAAAAACCACTATTTCCATTGTACGATAGCAGGAGCAGGACTTGTTCATTATTTTATTAAAATACTGATTTGAAACTGGTGAGGATTTTCTTATGCGTGCTTTTTCTATCTGCTGTGCACTTTTCAATGGCACAATTAAATCCGTCCGCCCTCTCTAACCTTCGCAGCAAAAAAATACCGGTAACGAACGGTATCATAACGATTGATTCCCTTAGCCTGATTCCGGGTACTTTCCAGGTTTCAAATGTACTTCCTTCGCAATATTATCTTGATGAAATCAATGCTACCTTCTCCTGGATCAGCAAACCTCTTTCCGACAGTGTAACAATCCGCTATCGCATCTTTCCTTATAAACTAAATGCAGTAACCCGCCGGTATAATTATGACAGCATCCGTAATAATTTCATTCTTGAAAAGCCATTTAAATTTAGAAATACCGGCAAGCAAAAAAATGCGCTGTTCGATTTTGGCGATATTAACTACAATGGCAGTTTTGGCAGGGGAATTTCCGTTGGCAATAGCCAGGATGCTGTTTTGACATCCAGTCTCAATCTTCAATTGAACGGCTTCATTGGCGATAGTCTCGAACTAACTGCCGCTGTTACGGACAATAACATCCCCATTCAGCCAGACGGAAATACACAGGACCTTCGGGATTTTGACCGGGTATTCTTACAGGTAAAAAAACGTGGCTGGCAACTAAACTTTGGCGATATCGATATCCGCCAAAGCAAAAATTATTTTCTCAAATTTTATAAAAGGCTGCAGGGTATGTCCTTCATTACCGATAATAAAATTGGAAAAAAAACTACTAACTCTCTGCTGCTGAGTGGTTCGGTTGCGAAAGGGAAATTTACCCGCAATATATTAGTTCCTCTTGAAGGAAACCAGGGGCCATATCGTTTGCAGGGCGCCAACAATGAACTCTACTTCACCGTTCTTGCAGGTACCGAAAGAGTTTATATGGACGGTGAATTGCTGCAAAGGGGAGAAGACCAGGATTATGTGATCAACTACAACACTGCTGAATTAACGTTTACCCCTAAACGTATGATTACGAAAGACAAACGCATCCAGGTAGAATTTGAATATGCAGACCGCAATTTTTTGAATTCAAATATCTATGTAAACAACGAAATAAATTTTGATAACAAATTGATCGTGAGTGTGGCGGCGTTTTCTAACCAGGATGCGAAAAACTCCTCAATTAACCAAACGCTTGACATCAACCAAAAGCAATTTCTGGCAGATGTTGGCGACCGAATTGATACCGCTTTTTATGTGCAGGCCACCCGGGATACAATGGCAACCGGAAAAATATTATACAGGAAAGCTGAAGTGGCTTATAATATCAATCACCGCGATTCCATTTTTGTTTATTCTGAAAATCCATCCGATACGTTATACAATGTTTCTTTTTCTTATCTCGGGCCAGGAAGAGGAAACTACATACAACTTTTTAATGCAACCAACGGTAGAGTTTTTAAATGGATACAACCGGATGTAAACAACAATTCGCAGGGAGATTGGCAACCAGTGATTCTATTGGTAACTCCTAAAAAGCAGCAGTTGGTAACCGTTGGTGCCGAGTATTTGATCAATGAGAAAACGAGGATTAAAGCAGAGTTTGCCGCCAGCAAATACGATATCAATCTATTTTCATCAAAAGATAAATCGAATGATGATGCCGTTGCGACAAAGTTCCAATTTTTGCAGGAAGGAAAATCTGTCACTATTTTTCAAAAAACATTGCAATTAGAAACTACTGCCGGCTACGAATATGTTCAGAAACGTTTCCGGCCGCTGGAGCGATTACGGAACGTTGAATTTAACCGCGACTGGAGCCTTCCTTTTGATATTGGCCCTGCGGATGAACACCTGTCAAATCTTGGTTTTAAATTCAATGATAAAGCTGGCAATCATTTAAAATATGAAGTAGTCAATTACAACAGGAGCGATAAATTTAATGGCTTCCGGCAACAGCTTGATTTTTATGCGCAGGTAAATGGATTTAAGATAACACAGCTCACAAGCATTACCACCAATACCACTCCTTTGCAAAACGGCATTTATATCCGGCCATCTGTCGATATTAGTAAACTGGTACCCAAACTTAAAAATATCCAGGTAGGAATTAATTATTCAGGCGAGCACAATAAACAGCATGATAAAGTCGCCGACACCCTGGCTCCGTTTAGCTTTGGTTTTGATGTATGGCAGGCCTATATCCGATCGGATGAATCAAAACTAAATAAATGGGGGATAAGCTATTTCACCCGGAATGACCGTTACCCTATTGGCAAAAACCTCGTGAAGGCTGACCGAAGCGACAATTATAATTTCTTTACAGAATTGCTGAAGAGCGAACAGCACCAGCTAAAGCTAAATGTAACCTATCGTAAACTGCAGGTATTAAATGCCCAGCTTGCCAAACAAAGAGCCGATGAAAGCCTGCTGGGAAGGGCGGAGTATTTTATAAATGAGTGGAAAGGACTTGTGACCGGCAATGTGCTGTACGAAGTGGGTGCAGGCCAGGAACAAAAAAGAGAATTTTCCTTTGTGGAAGTGCCGGCCGGCCAGGGAGAATATACCTGGAACGATTATGATAGCAACGGGGTGAAAGAATTAAATGAATTTGAAATAGCACTCTTTCCTGATCAAAGAAAATACATAAGAGTGAATACGCCTACCAATCAATATGTGAAGGCAAATTATGTGCAGTTTAATTATAGCATCGATCTCAGCCCAAGGGCGGTGATTAACCTCACGGACGCAAAAGGCCTCAGAAAATTGATGGGCAGGTTCAGCTCGTCTTCATCGCTGCAGATCCTTAAAAAAGATCTTGCCGCCGGCAACTTCCAGTTTAACCCGTTTAACAAAAAGCTCGTCGACACAACCCTGCTTACCTTGAATTCTTTTCTCACCAACACCTTCTTTTTCAATCGAACCAGTACCAAATGGGGGATGGATATTACGCATGGACTCTCCAACGCAAAATCATTATTGACCTATGGCGTGGAAAGCAGGAAATTGCGCAACCTTATTTTCAAGACAAGGTGGAATATCAACCGGAAAATTACCAGCCATCTTACCTTACGTTCTATCATTAATGAGTTGGGAACGCCAAAATTTGATAACCGGAATTACCTGGTAAAACAACAAGAGGCTGAGCCTTCGCTAAGCTATATCAACGGAACCAATATCAGGGTTACCGTAGCCTACAATTACAATGAGAAAAAGAATACGATCGGTTACGGTGAGACATCTGTTAATAATATGGTGAGCACAGAGGTTAAATACAATGTGCTTTCCAGCAGTACGATCAATGCAAGGTTTTCGT
>JAOQAK010000002.1 GCA_025963635.1 Ferruginibacter sp. | reverse complement strand
AATAGCATTAAGGGCCGTAGCGGTAATCAATAACCAGGCAAAGTATGTGGACAACTACAAAAAAGCAGCATAAAATACTGCAGAAAAAGGTTTGGTTGTATCATAGCAATCACTCACTTGTACATTTACAGCTATGGGCAGCAACAAACCGGTCGGCACCGCAGGTCTGACCGCTACTACGGGGATTGGGTCTGACCTGCGGTGCCGACCACTATCAGCCTGGAGTGCTGACCACTCACCTGTACTTCTTCAAAGCTTTCAAATCACTGGCAGATGCAGGCAATATGCTCACAGCTGCACCACCACCATTGGCAAGTGACAATGATAAGCGGGTTTTCTCATCTACTAAGAATTTCTCTATGACATACGCCCCGGGATTATTCTTCCAATCGGCATTTGCTGCATCCCTGTAAATGGTTGCCACGTATTTTGCGCCATTGTCTAAAAAGTCAAGTGGCAGTAAAGCTTTACGGCTGTTTTCGCCGGTAATGGCTCCTGCAAACCAATTCGCTGAACCCTTTTCTTTTCTTGCGATGGTGATATATTCACCCGGCTCTGCTTCAATAATTTTCGTATCCTGCCAATCTGCCGCCACATCTTTTATAAACTGGAAAGCATCCATGTGTTCCGCATAATTTTCCGGGAGATCTGCAGCCATTTGCAATGGGCTATACAGGGTAACGTATAAGGCAAGCTGCTTGGCGAGTGTTGAGTGCATTTGCCTTTGGGGGGCACCGGGTACATATCCTCTTAACTTGAAAATGCCGGGGGTATAATCCATTGGTCCGCCCATACACCGGGTAAACGGCAGAATGGTTTCATGATCCGGCGAGCTGCCAATACTAAAGGCATTGTACTCATTTCCCCTGCCTGCTTCATTGGCAATCCAGTTGGGATACGTACGGTTTAAACCCGTTGGCCGAACCGTCTCGTGCATATCCACCATTACTTTGTGATCAGCGGCTTTTTGTGCAACTCTTATATAATGATCAATCATCCACTGGCCATCGTGATGTTCTCCTCTTGGGATGATCTTTCCGACATAGCCTGTTTTTACGGCCACATAACCAAACCGGTTCATGAAGCGGTAAGCCGTATCCAATTGCCGCTCATAATCCGTGGCACCGCCGGAGGTTTCATTGTGCATGATAATGTTTACATTTTTTGAGGCGGCATATTGTTGTAATGCTTCCACGTCAAAATCGGGGTAAGGCTTTACAAAATCAAAAGTTTTCTCTTTCCAGTTTCCGAACCAATCTTCCCAACCATAATTCCAGCCTTCCACCAATACTCCCTTTATACCGTTTGCAGCGGCAAAATCGATGTAACGTTTTACATTCGCAGTATTCGCTGAGTGCTTGCCGTTAGGTACCAGTTTGCCATTGGCATCCACATTGTCTGACGCATCAGAATAATTCCAGCTGCCTTTCCCCGTTTGCATCTCCCACCATACCCCGATAAATTTCATTGGTTTAATCCAATCTGTATTGTCAAGTTTTGATGGCTCGTTTAAATTCAGGATCATTTTGGAAGCGAGGATGTCCGTTGCTTTATTACTAATGATAATTGTTCTCCAGGGAGTGGCACAGGGTGCATGTAAATAGGCTTTATTTCCAACAGGATCGGGCACCAGCCTGGAAGAGAGCGAAAAAGTTTTCTGATTCACATGTAATTGCATGGCGGGATAATTTACCAGCGCCGCTTCATGAATATTGATGTACAGGCCATTATCGGTGGTGAGCATCAATGGCGTTTGTACGGCGTAAGGATCCGGCGCTACACGAACAGCAATATCTGTAGAGGTCTCCACCAGCTTGCGATTGTCGATTGCCGAAAGCCTGCTGTGGGTATAGGGGTATTCGTTGGTATCGTAATCACCCGGTATCCAAAAAGCCTTGTGATCTCCTGCAAAATTAAACTGAGTATGCTCATCCGTTACCACGAAATATTTTAAATCCTGCTGCTTTGGAAAATCATACCGGAACCCTACCCCATCTTCAAACACCCTGAAAATAATATTCATCAGTTTCCCTCCTGCATTTGTTTGTTTTAAATGAATGGTTAACTCCTTGTGATGATCCCGTACCTCGCTAACTTCTCCCAGTACCGGCTTCCAGTTAGTATCATAAACAGTACTGTCGATGCCTTTTATTTCGAAGTTGTTATCAAGCGAAACATCGGAAAGTTGCAAACCCAGTGACGACTTTTTAATAACCGGCACGCCTCTATAATTCACAGCATATTGCGGAGTTCCTTTTTCATCCAGGGTAAAAACAAGCTGAACATTATTCATTTGCACATTGATAGAAGTTGCCTTTTGCGCAAGCATCACTGGCATTAATGTTACAATAAGAAAACAGGTTGAAATAAATTTGGCAGGCATTTTTTGATATTAAAATGGTTATAAAGCAGAGCAGTTACAAATCAGTTATTAAAGCAATATTACATCAATCTGTGTAACAAAATTTTTGCATTTGTCGCTATTTTAGAATGCATGGGAAATTCGTTAATTAGCAGTTCAACTTCATGAACAACTCAAAATATAAAAGCCCTTCATCAGGGCTTTTATGGGTATTAGAGGAAAGGATTTGAGATCATTAAAACGCAGGGTCTGCAGGCGTGTTGGGATTGCTATCCCGCTCCCTGAATGGATACGGGAATAAGTTTCGTTTGCGCTCTGTGGTAGCTCTTCCAAATCTCCTCATATCTTCCAGCTTCAACCCAGACAAATACAGTTCTATGGAGCGATTGCGGTAAATTTCCAGCAATACTTCATTAACCGTAGTGGGGGCAATTGCAGGCAAATCTGCACCCAATGCTAGGGGATCGTTGGCAGGTTTTTTCGTTACTACTTTGTTTAATTCTATCACTGCATTGGTTAGGTCGGGAGTAACCTGGCGGGCGTAAGCCTCCGCCTTAATCAATGTCATCTCGCCCGGGAAATAAATAGGAATGGGTGTGGTTGCGGTATTCCAGAAACCGTTGAGCCTGAACCTTGGATTAATGGTGGCATTGATAGAAGTATAAAAAGGTATCCGTTTGTCCGCAAGATTGGGCGCTATATCAACAGGAAGCCCTAATGTAGAATCTACGGGTTGATAAAGATTATTGGTGGATGTTGCCGAAGCATACACAGGATTTGCAACAGCCGCATCGAAATTAAAGGTTGATTTTTTAGTAAGATCAACCGTGTTGGCAGCAGCCAGTGCAGCAGCATAATTACCTGTGAACAAACTGTATCTTGCTTTTAATGCATTCAGTGTGTTGATGATATCGATGCCAGGAGGAAGATCGCTTAGAAACCCGGAACTGATAGGATTGGCGCTGATGGTGGCCAGCGCTTTATCAATGGTTGCAATCGCCCTGTTGTACCCCTGCATCCTGTCGATAAATGCAGTGGCAGAAGTGCCCACCGTATCAGGCACTTTTTCCCAAAACATCGAAAGACTTCCGATGGAAAGCGCCTTAATAATAGAGCTATACCCGATCAATCCACTTGCATAGCCCTTATCGCCCAACTGGGCCGCTCCGTTAATGATATTATTTGCATCATAAATACACTTATTAGCGGTTGTCCAGATATTGCTTAACAATGCATTGGTTCCATCCACAGCGGTGCCACCGGTGGTGAGCTGCAGTTCAGAAGTATTTCCGGCATTCAACAGAATTACTTCCTTGGTTACAAAACCATTTGCGTCAGCTACACCCGGCGCAACATTAAGTGAGTACGTGCGATGTATCCCCACGGCTGCTCCCATCAGCCCCTTGGCCGAATTTAATACCTGCGATGCAGTTGCCGCATTCGGATTATCAAAGTCTTTTTTGCAGCCGGCGGTTAATAAAAGCACTCCCAGGCCACTATAAATAGTTGATTGAATTAGCTTATTCATAATAATTTTTTTAGAGGATTAAAACTGTGCTTTAATGCTGAAACTAATTGTTCTAGGAATGGGCACAGCACCAAAGTCAATTCCACGGAGGATAGTACTCTGTCCGCCCGCATTTACTTCCGGATCGTACCCTTTGTAATTATCCCAGCTCACCAGGTTGCGGCCGCTAAGGCTGATACCCAAATTGCTCATATTACCGATCTTTCCAAAATCATAGCTCAATGATACTTCACGAAGTTTTACATAAGCACCATTATCAACACGCCATTCTTCTATTGCATAAATACCGGCAATATAACCGCGGGGCACCTGGCCCAGGTCTTCCTGTTCGGCAACCTTACCATTGCCTACACCCTGCCTTGTTCTGAAATCCGCATTAAACACATCTACTCCCTGCACGGCATCAATTTGTACCCGCAATCCTAATTTCTTATACCTCACTTCGTTCACAAGGCTGCCAGTGTAATCTGGGTTTGGGTCACCAATTATCTTCCGCAAGGTGGCGGCGGAAGCGGTTGGTAATCCATTGGCATCTCTTGCAGGTGTATATACCAACACACTGTTCTGAACGCCCTTTTCTGTTTGCGGTATTCCCGAAGCATTTTTTACCTGGGTACCACTTGCATCGGTAGCAAAGAAAGTTCCATAAAACACCCCGATCGGCTGGCCTTGAATAATTGAAACCGGTGCACCACTATTAGTCGTGAGCAGGTTCAATGCCTGCCCGATGTTGGTGGCTTTATTCCTATTGCGGTTAAAAATACCGGTGATCTCCCATTGCACGTCCCTGGTTGCTATTGGTTTGCCGGTCAATACAATTTCAAACCCTTTATTTTCCAAGGATCCGAAATTATCTTTCAAAGCCGAAAACCCACTGGTGGGAGCGATAAACCTGTTGATCAGCAAGTCATTTACTTTCTTATTATAAATATTTAATGTTAACCCCAGCCTGCTGGAAAAAAATGACAAATCAACACCATATTCCAGTTCCTTCTGCCTTTCAGGTTTTACAATTTCGTTGGCCAGTGTGCTGCTTGAATTCAAAGAGGTTCTGCCGATAAAGGAAGATGCTGCATAGGTATTGAAACGTTCGTAGGCACCAATGCCGGTGAGGTTTCCACTTTCGCCATACGCTACACGGATTTTGGCAAGATCCCACCATTTGGATAGTCCCATATCTGTCCAGAAATCTGCGCCCGAAATAACATAGCTGCCACTTGCCTTGGTATACACCTGGTTACGCTGGTTTTTACCGAACACAGAAGACCCATCCTGCCGCACGGCGCCTGTGATAAAGAATTGATTGCGGTATTTAAAGTTTTGCTGTATAAAATAACCGGTGACGGACAACTCGCTCCTGTCATCTGTTCCGGGGAGTATTGTGCTGGCGCCATTTACGGTTTGCACAAAAGGCGCCATGCCCCTTCCCTGCAACAGGCTGTAATTGTTTTTTTCATATTGCTGCGAAAAGCCAACCTGTGTAACGGAGTTTATTTTTGGCGTAATGTCGATGTTATAAGTTGCGTTGATATCGTGATTGATGCCAAAGAAATTATCATTGCCCACACTGGAGTAACCGTTTTGCGTCGGGTCAAGTGTTGGACCGCCGCCAAAAAAAGCGGTGTTCACGTTGTATGCAAAGGGAGGAATATAGGTGGTGCCACTTTGCCCGTAATTATCAATACCCATTGAATAATCGATGGTTAAGCGCCTGATGGGCATCAGCTTCAATCCGGCATTGGCGATCACCCGGTTGGTAGATTGCTTTTGTTTGATATCTTCTATTACCGATACCGGGTTGGCTCGTCCTCTTTCTCCAACCGCCATAATATTTCCAAGTGCATCCCGCTGCTGTATATTGTGAAAATTGCCGATAATGGTAACGGAATTCATTGGAGAATAAAAGGAGTTGCCATCCGGTTTTTCATTGGCAGAACTGTTAATGTAGTTCAGGCCGATATTAAAAGTCAACCACTTGTTGATGGTTTGATCAACATTAGTGCGGAAACTATACCGCTGGAAATCTGTATTTTTTATGATGCCCTGGTTGAAGAAATAAGATCCGGAAACGTAGTATTTTGTTTTATCAGATCCCCCACTGATCGATACATTATTGTCTGTACCAATGGCGCTCCGGAAAATGTAATCCTGGTAATCATAGCGGGTTACCGGTGTGGTATTGGTTAGCGTTGGAGTAAGGATATCCTGTGTTTGGGCCCCCACACCGTCTGTTGGGCCGCCAAATTTGATAGGCGCCCTGTTTACTTCTACTTTTTTACGAAGGTTATTAAAGAGCATCGATGTGGTGAAGTTAATTTTGGGCGCCCCTGTTTTCCCTCTTTTGGTAAAGATTTGCACTACGCCTGCATTGGCACGGCTGCCATAAATCGCAGCAGCCGCAGCGCCATTCAAAACTTCCACCCTGTCAATATCCTGGGGACTAACATCTACCATCCTGCTCTGCCCGATATTGCCTACAAAAGTAGATCCGTCATAATTCCCCTGGGTGTTGGTGACCCGGTTGGTACCGTTATTCACGATTACCCCGTCAATAATATACAATGGTTCAGAGGAAGAAGAAATTGAACTGATGCCTCGCAGCCGAACGCTTACTCCGCCGCCGGGGTCACCGGAATTTTGGGTAATCTGTGCTCCCGCGGTTTTACCCTGCAAAGCTGCCAAAACATTCCCCGAGGCGCCCTTAGTTAAATCATCCGCGTTTACCGTACTGATATAACTTCCCAGTTGCCGGCGGGTGGTTCCTGCCGAAGTACCCGTTACTACCACCTCATCCATATCAGAAACCCTGTCTGATAGATGCGCATCCACCGGGTAATCCGCTGCAGCACCAATGGTTATCGGCACTTCCGTAGTCTGGTAACCTATGCCGGAAAATACCAGCGTATACCTGCCGGGTTTAAGCGGTACATTCAGTTTGTACTGACCATTGTTGTCTGACCCTGTGCCGTACTGCGTGCCTTTCACGGTAACGGAAATGCCGGCGATGGCATCGGAAGGAGAAGCAAGATTGCCGCTTTTACCGGAAACCTTCCCTGAGATGTCAACCTGTGCAAATGAACAGGCAATAACCATATTAAATACCAGTAGCAAAAGAAGGTTCTTCAATTTGCCCTGGAAATAAAATTGTTTGATTTCCATAAAACAGTTTTTTTGGTTGATTATTTAAATAACAGTAACTCCTTTGGATCGATAAGGTTGTAGCAATTCATCGTCTGCATCCAGTTCCGTAATGAGAATATCCACGGCTTCAATTTTACATACAACCATTCGCTGAACAGTATTGAGCTTTTTTGAAATGGACAAGGAAACGGTTTTTTTTGCGCTCCGGATCATGGCTCTTTTTACTTCAATTACCTCAAGGTCGAGATCAGTAATGCCATTTTCCACATCAATACTGTTGGTACCTAAAAAACAGAGATCGCACTTGATTTCGCTTAACCGCTGAACCACTTCCGCACCCACTGACATCTGTGCATTTTTCAGCAACTTATTCCCGATAAAAATGACTTCTCCATTGGGATGATCTAATAATTCCAAAGCAGTTGGAATACTTACCGTAATGAATGTGGCATTCAGTTCAGGTGGCAACGATTTAATTAATTCAATAATGGTGGTACCGCCGGATAATAGAACCAACATCCCATCCTTTATTAATTCTCTTGCCTTTTGTGCGATGATTTTCTTTTCGGGTTGCGAATAAACAGTATTATTCTGAAGTGTAAAATGAAAGGATTTGGACAGTGCCCCGCCATGTACTTTTGTAAGAATTCCTTTTTCATCCAGTTCCTGAAGGTCGCGGCGGATGGTGTCTTCGGAAACAGTAAGTTGTATGGATAAATCAGACGACAAAACCTTATTATGGATGTCTATTTCATGCATAATATAGGCATGGCGTTCCTTCTTAAGCATACAGAGTGTTAGTTTTAATTGCATAAATACGCAAAAGAAATTAAATTATAAAATAATTTCTGCATATTTGTAATGATTTATAAGAATTACCGCACAAAACCGCAAATAATGAATGCGAATATTAACCGCTTGTTCAACATGGGGCAAAGTCCATCCAGGTTAATTATTGGTTTAATGAGCGGTACTTCGGTAGATGGGCTGGATGTGGCACTTTGCCGATGTAAAGGATTTGGCCCCGACACCGAAATTGATATTATTCAATTTGAAACGGTGAGTTACCCCGATGATTACCGGCAGGAGATAAAATCAGTATTTTCTAAGCGTGCAGTGGACCTGGAGAAAGTATGCCTGCTGAATGAATGGATTGCTGTACAACATGCCAACATTATCAATGATTGTTTAAAAAAATGGAAGATAGATCCCGCGACTGTAGACCTGGTTGCAAGTCATGGACAAACCATTTACCATGCGCCAAAATTTCTACATGGGCAGGAGAAATTCCCCAATGCAACTTTACAGATCGGCGATGGTGATCATTTGGCAGTAAAGACCGGCATTATAACCATCAGTGATTTCAGGCAAAAACACATTGCGGCAGGCGGCGAGGGCGCCCCGTTGGCGGTATATGGCGATTTTTTAATTTTCAGCAAGAAGGGAGAAAACAGGATACTCTTAAATATCGGCGGCATCGCCAATTTCACCTACCTGCCCGGCGATCTGGATGGGGAAAAAGTGTTCAGTACAGACACTGGTCCCGGTAATACTTTGATGGATGCATTTGTACAGCAAAACTTTAGTGGCAAATATTTTGATGAGCAATCTGCTATCGCGGGTAAAGGGGTAATCAATGAAAAGTTGCTGTTTGAATTAAAGAAAAATGAGTTCTTTCAAAAGGATTTTCCAAAAACCACGGGGCCTGAATTGTTTAATTTAGCTTATGTGGATAAAGCAAATATTGCTGCGGGAACGAGTTCTATAATGCACGAGGATTTGATGGCCACTTTAAACCGGTTTTCGGCAGATACCATTGTTGATGCGATCCAAAGATCTTCGTCGGGGTTAACAGATGTTGTAGTATATACCAGCGGAGGAGGAATGCACAATCCAATATTGATGGAAAATATCCGGCAACAATTACCTGGTTATTCCTTTCAAACAACCGATGCCCTGGGAATCAACCCGGATGCAAAAGAAGCGCTGTTGTTTGCGGTATTGGCAAATGAAGCAGTCGCAGGAGGTAAAACTGAAATAGGCAATGGAAGCAGCGATATTCCATTTGTTAGCATGGGGAAAATTAGCTTCCCGTTCTGAAATAGATGCTAAAAGCGCCAAAAACTATCACGGATTCGGGTGCTGGAAATAAGGTAAAAGATTTAAATTTAAGACAGGAGCATCCCTCAAAAAACTATACTACCTGGCCAACTAAAATACATGATCAAACTGATATAAAACTTCCACTATGAATCAAAGAAAAAATACCGAATCCCCTTCTCATTATGATCATTTAGAAACCAAGTCAGTGATTGAATTGATTACCGCCATTAATAAAGAGGATCAAAGCATAGCAAAAATTGTGAAAGAATCTTTGCCGCAAATTGAAAAACTGATTAGCGCAGCGGCGCCAAAAATGAAAGCAGACGGAAGATTATTTTATATCGGTGCCGGCACCAGTGGCCGGCTGGGCGTATTGGATGCATCAGAAATCCCACCCACTTACGGTGTGAGCCAAAATATTGTAATCGCCATTATTGCCGGGGGCGATCACGCGATCAGGAATGCAGTGGAATATGCTGAAGACGATATTCACCAGGCCTGGGAGGCGCTTACGGCACATCATATTACCAATAAAGATTTTTTAGTGGGCATAGCCGCATCCGGCGAAACGCCTTATGTATTAGGCGGCATACGGGATGCGAAGGCTAAAGGCATCGCCACCGGTTGCATCGTTTGCAATCGCGCCAGTACCATCGCCGCAGAGGTTGATTACCCGGTAGAACTGGTAACCGGACCTGAATTTGTAACTGGCAGCACAAGGATGAAAGCGGGTACAGCCCAGAAAATGGCACTCAATATGATCTCTACTTCCCTGATGATACAAATGGGTAAAGTAAAAGGCAACAAGATGATTGAGATGCAACTGTCCAACAATAAATTATGGAACCGGGCAGTCATCATGCTTACCCAGGAATTGGGCATCGATAACGAAGAAGCGCTGACACTTATAAAAAAACATCGCAGCATTAAAAAAGCAATAAAAGCGTACCAATCAAAGAATGCTATCACCTCGTAAAACATTTTTTTGCTTCCAGCTGCGGGGCAATAGGTCGCTGTTGTTGACCCGGTTCACCAGACGATGATATTTATCATTTACTTATCTTCGCGATGCATTCTGCATGCATTCAATTATTCAAATTTATTTTTTATGGTAAAAAAAATGAGCCTTTTTGTTGGTTTGATCACCTGCACCTTTTGGCTGGCATTCGCCCAGGAAGATGGTTTGCCTCAAAGCATAAAAAGGGGCCAGGAAATATATATAGCCAATTGCGCAAGCTGCCATATGCCCGCAGGAGAAGGTGTGGAAGGAGCATTTCCGCCTTTAGCCAAAACCGCTTATTTAAAAAATCAAAAGCGGGCGATTGGTATCGTGTTAAATGGCCAGGAAGGTGGAATCACTGTTAACGGAAAACAATACAATGTACCGATGGCTGCTTTGGGCCATCTTTCTGATAAGGAGATAGCTGATGTGTTGAATTTTGTTTCAAACAGCTGGGGAAATAAGAATCCGGTGATAAAGCCTGCTCAGGTAAAAGCCGAAAGAAAATAAATACAATATTCAAATTCGTTTAACCAATTGCTTCGGCGGTTACAAATGCCTTGCACCTCCTGGTTTTCCCCTAAATAATATCAGTGCTAAACCGCGTGCGACTTACTTTCACTTGTAATATTTTGCAACAAAAGAGTTGTTGATGCGATGTAATTGACCAAACCCTTTCGATTCACCATTCACCTTCGCCATTCACAACCACTGGTGTAAAATGTATATTTTACTTGTCTATCCTACTTTGACTTTATCGACATAAGCCATGCTTTGCAATACGTCGAATATGTTCAATTAAAACGAATATCTTCGTATGACTTCTTTATCAACTTCAATAGAAGACCGATGAATGGTGCAGAAAAAAAAGCTGCGTGTCCGATTTTTACATGGAAGTATTTGTCAGGAGCGATTGCTAATCGACGGATTGCGTTACCATAAAGATTTTAGAAAAACAAAGGTGAGCTACCGCCTTTACGAACGTGAAGTAGATTAAAGCCAGACTGAAGAAGAAAAGATATTCCTTATCGCTTTACTTTATTGTGTTTACATCAAAATTAATATGAAAGATGTCCATTATGATTGGATATCCATGGCCACCCCGTGTTTTGAACGTCGCAATGACCACCTGAGGATCATTTATTTGCAATGCGTAGTGAATGATGTAAACAACTTAGGAGAACAAGTCAAGCGCTAAAAAGCTGCAGAACTATATTCCAACACATTTTCCTTTACTACCGGTAAAAACAGGTACCAGCAAAGGCCCAGTAAATAGCAATTGTTATCAATAGATTGCGTAACAGATGGCAGGATATTCGCAATTGATGCTTTTGTCGCCGGAATGCTGCAGTTTGCGACTTGCCTGTGGGTATCACTCTCGAAGATAACCAGCCGGGGAGCAGGGCTATTTTGTAGTTCGTATTGATACTTTTTTGAATCGATCAGCAGGCTGCCTTCGCGGGGACGAAACTTATCGTGCACCAGGCTTCCAATCTCCATACCGTATTCATTTTTGAAGATGGTTTTACCATTTAAAGAGCCGGCACTTTCTAAAAAGAACAAGCGGTGGCGGTTGCCACTGGTAATCCTCGCCGATTGGTGTTTTGGGTTGTACTTGATGATTACTTTACAATCATTGTTATCGATCATCCTGTATTCCTTCAAGGAAGAACGGTCGTTACTAACTACTTCCCAGTTCATATGGTTAATCATTTAAGACACAAAGGTTAATCTTTTTATAAAATAAACTAGGGGTTAAACAAGCGGGTAACAATTATTTAACATTGGAATTATTTTCGTTTTAAGGGATATCCCGAGGTAGAAAACAGGTTATGCACAAATAATAAATGACTGTATTTCATGAACCACCTTAAAATTAGTATGGTTATCCACAATTCTGGAAAAAAAACTAACACTTTGGGGTATTGTTTAGATGGTTAAACTGTCGTCTCTTTGCAATATCCAAATTTTAGAGAGAAAAGGCTTAAACCCCAAGAATCAACAAAAATTAACTTTTTCGCCCGTTTTCATCCGTTCATTACCCCCTGGTGGTTTATAAAAATTAGTTTTTTCTCATGCTCGAAAGAGGCCCCGTTCCGAATCATCGGAATGGGGTTTTTTATTAAAGTAGCGGCTTAGCTAAATTTTTTACTAAATAATTACTAAATTTATTAGTGTTAATAAAAGAAAGCTATTATCTTTGATGCAGAGTTTATTTTTACATAGGACAACAGATACATCACTTATAAAAAAACAACAATGAGTAACGCAGAAAAATTGAAGGCGCTTAAATTAACTATGGACAAAATCGATAAAGATTTTGGTAAAGGCTCTGTAATGATAATGGGGGATAAGCCGCATGTGGAACAAGAAGTTATTTCAACAGGATCACTTGGATTAGATGTGGCATTAGGAATTGGTGGTTTACCCAAGGGCCGGGTAATTGAGATATATGGCCCGGAAAGCAGTGGTAAAACAACCATCGCCACGCATGTAATTGCAGAATCACAGAAAAAAGGCGGCATGTGTGCTTTTATTGATGCGGAACATGCTTTTGACAGCGCCTATGCTCAAAAACTGGGTGTTGATATAGATAATCTTTTGATCTCTCAACCAGATTATGGCGAACAGGCGCTTGAAATTGCCGATCGTTTAATTTTATCCGGTGCGGTAGATGTAGTGGTGATAGATTCAGTAGCTGCATTGGTACCAAAAAGTGAACTCGAAGGTGAAATGGGCGACAGCAAAATGGGATTGCACGCACGATTGATGAGCCAGGCACTTCGGAAACTTACCGCTACCATTTCTAAAACAAATTGTTGCTGCATTTTTATTAACCAGCTTAGGGAAAAAATCGGCGTAATGTTTGGCAACCCCGAAACGACCACCGGTGGTAATGCATTAAAGTTTTATGCATCGGTAAGGCTCGATATCCGCCGCATGGCACAAATAAAAGATGGCGATGAAGCAATTGGTAACCGGGTTAAAGTTAAAGTGGTTAAAAACAAAGTAGCACCGCCATTCCGCAATGCAGAATTTGATATCATTTTCGGAGAAGGGATTTCCAAAACAGGCGAAATTATAGATATGGGCGTAGAATTGGGCATTGTACAAAAAAGCGGAAGCTGGTTTAGCTATGATACCAACAAATTGGGCCAGGGAAGGGATTCAGTAAAGCAATTGCTGAATGATAATCCGGAAATGGCAAAGGAAATTGAGGTAAAGATCAGGGCCAAAATTGCTGAAAACCTGGCGCTTTAATAATTGAATGTTTTAGGGTTAGTAAATACAGCCATGCCGTAAGGGATGGCTTTTTTGTGATTGTATCGAGATTTCGGGTTGCCTCTTTTCTTGTTTCTTCCAAATTGCCGGTGAATTTATGGGCTCCAATCCTGAAACTACAAAAGAATGCAAAGTACAGGCGTTATTTTACATTTCAGGCAAGATCATTTGTCAATATATTATCGCCGCAACTCTTTTTGATCGCTACCTACAATACTGAATGTACCTGCAAAATGAAATCTGGAATGTATGTCTCCTGGTAATCCTTGTAAGAGCCCGATCGTTTCCTTTGCCGTGATACCATCCATCCCAAAAATAATCTCCTTAATCGCGTGCTTTCTTAGCAGTAACGTTAGCTGATGCAAGTTCCCAATCGCCTCCTCTTCCACTAAATAATTCGGACTAACTCTTCCAATTATCTTTGGCCCGCCTTTATAATTTTGCAAAACTGATTCGATAAAATCAAATTCCTTTTTATCAGCAACG
Source organism: Ferruginibacter sp. (assembly GCA_025963635.1). GTDB lineage: Bacteria > Bacteroidota > Bacteroidia > Chitinophagales > Chitinophagaceae > Ferruginibacter. The sequence goes on along the minus strand of JAOQAK010000002.1, from coordinate 356,100 downwards.
ATTAAAGAGTTCATCGTAGTGGGGACTTCGTTTCTGTATCTAAACAAGCGGCTGATCCGATGCCCTAATGCCGAAATTGTTGCCCCGGTCCAAATAGCTACCCGAATCAGTAGCGTATAAAACCGGCCAAAGCCGCTGATGTAGTGTTTTTGAACGAAAAGGCCCATGGCACCATAAAATAAACGGACGTAATTTAAACTGCCCCGTTTAGTGCTCTCGCCTTTAAAATGAATAATAGTGCTTTCGGCAAAATAGAAGTTTTTGAAGCCGGCCCGCTGTATACGGTAGCTTAGGTCCACATCTTCACCATACATAAAAAAACGCTCATCAAATCCTCCGGTTATTCCAAGCACTTTTTGGGGAACCATCATAAAAGCGCCCGCTAGCACATCCACCACATGATTTCTATGTGGATCCAATTGACCCAGGTAATAACGGGCAAAAACTGCAGAACCAGGAAACAAGGCAGCGAGCCCGGAGAGTTTATAGAAAGCGGTAGATAAAGACGGAAATGATCGCTTGCTCTCTTTTAAAAATCGACCGGTTCCATCAATCATCCGAATACCGATTGCTCCTGCATCATGCTGATTTTGGAAAAAACTAAGGCTTTTATCCAAACAGTCTTCCGGAAGAATGGTATCCGGATTCAGGAATAATATGTATTCCCCTATTGCCTGCTTCAATGCCAGGTTATTTGCTTTACCAAATCCCAGGTTAACTTCGTTCCAGGTAAACTTTACATTGTCAAATCTGCCCTCAAAAAATTCTTTACTACCATCGGTAGAATTATTATCAACCACAAAAATTTCCACATCGATATGCTTACTGGCCCTTGTCACGGAGCTAAGGCATTGTTCCAGAAAAAATTTTACATTAAAATTTACAATGATGATGGAAAGCTGCAAAGAAATTGATTTGGTAACGAAATAAGATTTTTTAAACCATTAATCAAAATTGTTTTCTTTTCTTCATAATACCTCTACCAGCTAATGGATGTCTTTTAAAAAAATTGTGATGGATTTTGAATCGTATTCATAATCCCTTTGCTAAGATGGTTGCGGGGCAAATGAGCTATTTTTAATGACTTGAATAAATTTAGCGCACTTTCCCTTCTTATCTTTGCCAAATGATAAAGAACACTTTGTTAAAAGCTACAAAAGCCGGTGCAAAAGAGTTAGAACGGTTTTTTAATGGCGAGTTTACAATTACCAATAAAGAAGGTGTCAATAACCCGGTAACAGAAGCGGATCATGCTTCGGAAAAAGCAATTTTCGGAATCATCAAGCAGGATTTCCCCAACCACTTCATTTTAAGCGAGGAGGCGGGTGAATTTATAATGGATAGTGAATATAAATGGATCATCGACCCTATTGACGGCACCATTAATTTTGCCAATGGAATTCCGATCTGTTGCGTAAGTATTGGGGTGGAGCACAATGGGGAAATGATAATGGGAGCAGTTTACAATCCTTTGATGAATGAATTTTTCTTCGCGGAAAAAGGAGCAGGCGCTACGCTCAATGACAAACAGATACAGGTGGGCAACAAAACTGAAGTTATAAAAAGTTGCCTTGTTACCGGCTTCCCTTATACCTATCTGGATGCACCCAACGGTCCCCTCCAGGTTTTTGAAAGATTAATCCGCAAGGGAGTTCCGGTAAGAAGACTGGGTAGCGCTGCCCTGGATCTTTGTTGGGTAGCAGCCGGAAGATTCGATGGATTTTATGAACATAAATTACAGGCTTGGGACAGTGCAGCCGGATTTTTGATGGTGGAAGAAGCAGGAGGAAAAGTAACCGATTTTGAAGGAAACCGCTATTCGGTGTACCAGCCGAACCTGTTGGCCACGAATGGCAAAATACACGATGAAATGCTGGCAGTAATCAATCACCAAAAAGAATTATAGTAAAACAAACGAAGGATGATGCTGTTTACTTGAGAGGATTGTTTGCAGGTGCGGTGATCCTACGGTGTGAACAACGGGACGTGATTTAGGATAATTTTTTAATTTTCGCAGCAGCACCGGCTTTGGGAACCTGATCTATACCGAACGATCCTATCGAACAAAGATCGACGTCCATCGATGAAGACAGTTATTCCAGGCACTTATCAAAATCCTCACAATAAACCGACCATTTAAACGTAAATTAATGAGTAACGAACGTACGGAAATCGCCTCTCTGGGAGAGTTTGGATTGATTGATCATCTTACTCAAAACAACGAGACAAGGCTTGCCTCCACCATTTTAAGTGTAGGGGATGATGCAGCTGTAATTGACCATTTTGGCAAACAAACGGTGATCACCACAGACATGCTGGTAGAAGGCATCCATTTCGACCTGATGTACACGCCGCTGAAACATTTAGGGTATAAGAGCGTAATCGTAAACCTGAGCGACATTTATGCAATGAACGCCACACCTACCCACATTACGATCAGCATTGCGTTTAGCAACCGTTTTAGCCTGGAAGCAATGGATGAATTTTACGAAGGCGTATATGCCGCCTGTGAAAAATATGATGTTGACCTGGTGGGAGGTGATACCACCTCTTCCCAAAAAGGATTTGTAATTTCCATTACAGCCATTGGCGAGGTGGCGCCTGATAAATACGTAAAAAGAAGCACGGCGAAGAAGAGCGACCTGCTTTGTGTAAGCGGGTTTGTGGGAGGAGCTTTCCTCGGACTTACTATCCTCGAAAGGGAAAAACGGATTTTCGCAGAAACCGGCTCGCAACCTGATTTGGAAAACCAGGCTTATATCGTTGGAAGATTATTGAAGCCAGAAGCAAGAAAAGACATCATCGATTTTTTTGCAGCCAGTGACATTATGCCCACATCCATGATAGATGTAAGTGACGGACTCAGTAGCGAAGCCCTTCATATCTGCAAGCAAAGTGACCTCGGTTGTGTGATTTATGAAGATAAGATACCCATTCATGAAGATGCCCGCCAATTTGCTTATTCGCTGGAACTGGACCCCACAGCCTGTGCTTTAAGCGGTGGTGAAGACTATGAATTGCTGTTTACCCTTGCGCAGGCCGACTATGATAAAATTGTATTGAATGAGCAGATCAGTGTGATCGGGTATATGACAGAGGCCGCTGAAGGTGCACATATTTTAACAAGAGGTGGCAACAAACACAAATTAGTGGCCCAGGGATGGAACCATATGGAAAGCTGATCAATGGAAATACTTTCCAGAAGAAATCCGTACGAATATTCCAGGAGAAAAAAAATGCAAAAAGCAAATTTCTTTTTACTCATCATTTTACTTGCCTTGTTTACGGGCTGTGCTGTAAGCAAGAATTATAACCCGGGCAAAAAATATTCAAAACTCGAATTGGAACAGGATTATTCACTGCTCAGGAACATTCTTGAAAGAAAACATCCCGCGCTGTACTGGTACACGCCAAAAGACAGCATGAATTACTACTTCGACAGCCTGTATAATAATATTGGTGATTCGATGACAGAACAACAGTTTGGCTGGAAAATACTTGCTCCACTCACTAATAAAATCCACTGCGGCCATACCAGTTTTGGAATGAGTAAAAACTGGTTGAAGCTCACAAAGAACAGGCGAACATCGTCGTTCCCACTGTATTTAAAAGTATGGGCAGACACTATGGTGGTAACAGGCAATCTCAACCGCAAAGATTCCCTCTTAAAAAGAGGCATGCTGATTACATCCATCAATGGGGTCCGTAATCATGACCTGGTGCAGCGGATGTTCCAATATCTTCCCCTGGATGGGTATGCTGACAACGTAAATTATATACGCCTCAGCAGCAACTTTCCTTTTTATCACCGCAATATCTTTGGCCTTTATAAAACTTACCGGGTTGGCTATATTGATAGTACCGGGTTGGAAAAAACAGCGCTGTTGCCCATGTATAACCCTGCTGCAGATACTGCTGTTAAAAAACTTAACACAGTGCAGGTACAAAAAATTTCCCGGCAGGAAATCAAAACACAAAAACGGGAAGATGCCCGTCTTTTGGAGATAGACACTGCTATGCAAACAGCTACCTTATCAATGAACACTTTTGTAAATGGTGAGGGAAGACATTTGCGGTCTTTTATAAAAAGATCTTTTAAAAAAATAAGGCAAGAGAATATAAAAAACCTGATAATTGACCTGCGCAGTAATGGCGGCGGCGAAGTTACCATGTATGTAATGCTTGCCCGGTACATTAGAAACAGCAAGTTCAAGGTATCGGACAGTTCCTATGCTGTTGCAAAAAATCTTGCCCCGTATACGGCTTATATCAGGCATGGTTTTTTTAATAACATTGGAATGTTCTTCCTTACTAACAAACACCGCGACGGCAACTATCATTTTGGCTATTGGGAACGCCATGTTTACCGGCCCAAAACTGCCAACCATTTCGACGGAAAAGTTTATGTACTTACCAATGGCCCTACTTTTTCAGCATCCACGCTGTTCTGTAATGCGGTAAAAGGACAATTCAATGTAACCATTGCGGGAGAAGAAACAGGCGGCGGGTGGCATGGCAACAGTGGCATCATGATACCCGATATTATTTTGCCCATTACCAAATTAAGAGTGAGGCTGCCCCTGTTCAGGCTGGTGCAATATAACCATGTGCCAAAGGACGGGAGAGGTGTTCCACCGGATGTATTTATCCCTCCAACCCTAGAGGGTGTAAGGCAAAATATCGACCGGAAAATGGAAATCGTTAAGGCAATGATCCGGCAATCTAATGAACCTGCCGCTGCTTATAAGCCGCCTAATGCAAAGTAAAATGATCGCTGTCTTTCCAAAAAGGAAATTTTGTTCTCACCTCTTCCAAATGTTCCTTTTGTAAGGTGATGGTAAACACATCTTCTTCATCGGCCATATGGTACAGGACTTCACCCAACGGGTCGATCACCAAGGTATTTCCGCTATAACCTATATTATTGCCGTCGCGGCCTACGCGATTTACCCCAATAACATAACATTGATTTTCGATCGCTCTTGCACATAACAGTGTCTTCCATGCATGGTTTCGTCTTTCGGGCCAGTTGGCCACATACACTACAATATCGTACTCCTGGTTGGCACCGGCGTTAAATGCGGCTGCGGGAGAGTCGCCTGGATGTTGTTCAGCCGGGTTATCGGTATCCACAGACTGGTTTCTGGCCCATACCGGGAAACGCAGGTCGTAGCAGACCTGGAGGTTTATTTTCCATCCCTTTACAGATGCAATCAAACGCTTATTGCCTGCTGTGTAATATTTATCTTCTTCGGCGTAAGCAAATAAATGGCGCTTGTCGTAAGTTCCAAACTGTCCATTTGGCAACATCCAGATCAGCCGGTTATAATAGCGGTCTTTTTCTTTAATGATTATGCTGCCGGTTAGAATAACTTTATTGCGGGTAGCAACTTCTTTCATCCATTGAACAGTCTCGCCCTCCATTGTTTCGGCCAATTCAGGCGCCCGCATGCTAAAGCCAGTACTGAACATTTCGGGTAATATGATGATCTCTGTTTTTTCCTCAAGGTCATCAATCTTCTTGCCGAGCATTTGCAGATTGGCAGCCTTATTTTCCCATTCCAGTTTAGTTTGTATTGTAGTGATGGTAAGAGGGGGCATCTGGTTTTATTTATACAAATGTACAACTGCCATCTAATCTATTTCATATACATTTAAACCCCGCTAAATGCGGGTTACATAAACATTTCCAACTGCTGTTATTTGCCTTAATTTTATATCCTTATGGCGGCCGCTCAAAAACTTTCGGAACTTTTAAATGAAATCGATGCAACGATCTATAACCGGTTTGCAGGTAAAACCTTTTGGATAAAGGCAGAAATAACCGATGTTAAAAAGTATGCAGATAAGCGTTGGTGTTTTTTAAAATTTATTGAGAAAGAGGGTAACATGGTTTGTGCTGAAATGAAGGGTGTATTCTGGTCCAATACTTATCACCATGTAGAAAATTTTGAAAAGGAAACACAGCAGCCCTTCGCCAGTGGGTTGGAAATTACCTGCAATGTTCGGGTAAGGTTTCATAAGCGTTTTGGATTGGATCTTGAAGTACTGGCCATCGATTTTGCTTATGTGATCGGCAAAATGGAAATCGAGAGAAAGCAAACACTGGAAAGGCTCGTAAAAGAAAATGAAGGCATCCTTTTGTTAAGTAACGGCAATTTTTCAACCATCAATAACCGGCTTCAACTGCCCACAATATTGCAAAGAATTGCATTGGTTACAGCACCAAATTCTGATGGGCAAAGGGATTTTAAGGAAGTTATTCAAAAAAATAAATACGGGTATGCCTTTGAAGTGAAAGAATTTTTAACACAGGTACAAGGCGATTCAGCGGCCATGTTGATTTTACAGCAGTTGGAAAATATCAAACAATTGCAGGGACAGTTTGATGTGGTAGTGATGGTAAGAGGTGGTGGATCTGATACCGATTTCAAATCTTTCAACAGTTTCGAATTGTCTGATTACGTAGCATCCTTTCCGTTACCTATATTAACGGGCATTGGCCACGACAGAAACACCAGCATCGTTGATTTAATGGCCCGCCAACATAAAACACCCACAGAAGTAGCCACTTTCATCATCGACAAAAACATGTGTTTTGAAAAAGATATGCTTCAACTAAAGGAACGTTTTTTTGCTGCCGTGAAAAGCCTGGTAGAGACGGCTCAAAATAAATTGGCCTATAATGCACGCATTGTTAAAAGCAGCAGTCCAAAAACCATCCTGAACAAGGGATTTGCTATTGTCATGCACAATAGCAAAATCGTAACCGATCCTGCCCTGATCCATGAAACGGACGAGGTGCAGGTTATTTTAAGAGATGAAATTTTACACAGTATAATTACCAAAAAAGAAATCAATGAAACCGACACTGAGTTTTGATAAGGCCTTTTCCGAACTGGAGAAGCTGGTAGAGCAGATTGAAGATGAAAATATCCAGTTAGATTCACTGGCTTATAAAGTAAAACAGGCGAATGAACTGATCAAATATTGCGAAACAAGGTTGCGTAATATTAGCGACGATATTGAAAACGAAAAAACAAATAACTAAGCTGTTGGATATTTATATAGTTCCGCTTTGACAAAACCAACTCTACTGGTTTAGTTTTTTTCCCGTTTTATCGAAATAAAATGATTGATTATCTAATATGACCCTCACCTTACCGTTTTCAAAACTATAGACATCATCATAGATTACTGGGATAATTTCTTCACCTTTGGTATTGATATAACCCCGTTTATTGCCCATCCGAACTGAAGAAAGGCCTTCTTTAAAAACAACGGTGCGATCATATTTGATGGGAATGGCTATGTTACCGGCTTTATCAATATATCCCCATTTCCCGTTCAATTTTACAGCTGCCAATCCATCCACAAATGAAATCACTTCTTCATATTCAAAAGTTGTAAGAACTTTACCCCTGGCATTTACAAAGCCCCATTTGCCGTTCAGCATCACTTCAGCCCAGCCTTCAGCAAAATGAAAACCCGATTTTTCATAAATAGCAGGTACTACTATTTTGCCTGTTTTGTCGATAAAACCACATTTCTTTTCTATTACTACACCGGCAAATCCTTCTTTAAAAGACGAAGCATATTCATACTGTAAAGGGATTACTTCTTTACCAGTTTGATTAATATAGCCATACTTATTTTTAATACTAACCACTGCGAAACCTTCATGAAATACTTCCCGGGTTGTATAATTATGATTGTCTGCGAGGGTAACCGAAGAGGCTGTGACAGGTTTCACCGGTGAAGCAGCCGGCGGCTTAGCCTGGTTTTTAGCACCGGTATTCCCGGCGGAGGGCTTGGTTAAATTTTTTCCGTTTATATCAAAAAGGATTGATTCACCATTTAACATAACGCTTACTGTTTCGTTTTTAGAATTAAAATAATCCACCGCATCATATAACGGAGGGATAATTTCTTTGCCAAGTCTGTTGATGTACCCGAATTTATTACCCAGGCAAACCTTCGCTACTTCCCTGTCGTAAAAAGAGAACTCTTTATCATACCTGAAAGGAATCACCAGTTTGCCGGTTTTATCAATACCGCCCCATTTTTCTTTTAATTTAACAGGTGCCAATCCTTCCCTGAAATAGGAAGTCTTATCATATTTTATTGGGATCACTACCTTACCGGTTTTATCAATGAACCCCCATTTTCCGTTTAATTTCACATCCGCCAACCCTTCCAGAAAAGCAATGTCAATATCTTCAAATTTGATTTCTATGACAACTTTACCAGTTTTATCAATAAACCCCAGTTTTGCGCCCACCCGTACCCTGGCCAACCCATCCGTAAACCACCTTGATACTTCGTCATATGCAAAGGGTACTACTGTCAAATTATTTTCGTTGATGTACCCCCAGTTCCCATTTTGTTTTGCAGCCGCCATTCCATCCATAAAAGACAGGCGTTCCTGGTACATTGCCGGGATAACCTCCGTGCCGGATTTATCAATAAAACCCCAGAGCCCATAAACCCTTACTGCTCTTAAACCGGCTTCTTCCCGGTTATCGACAAAATCATACTTACTCCCGGCTGCCTTTTTCAACACTGCTTCTTTGTCCAGTCGTGATTTAGCAAGCCTTTCTTCTTGTAATCGAACCTCCCGCTTTTCCTCCAAGGTTAGTTCCGGCGCAACATAAGTTTGCCGCCTGTTGGTATTACGTTCAACTGGCGTGTAGGTGTTTTGCCGGTTTTGCCGGTTCCTTGCTTCTTCGGCAGCTTTGTCACCCGCCGATCTCACACTTCCATTTTTATCGTAAGCAGAAATATATTGGGCGTTGGCTGTCTTGCCGACAAATAATGTGATCCCCAAAACCATCCCGATGCCCGCAGTTGAAATAAATGTCATTACAGAAGATTTGATTTATTGAAAAATGACAACAGCGCTCAATTCAAACGGATTAAAGGAAGCCGATCGTCATCCTTCCCTCTCCCTTTTTCTCATTGATCATATAAGACCCCACTTTCACACCCTGGAAAAGAAGTGAATGAACTTCTTCATCCCCCGTACTTTTCGCAATGTCTTTCTCCACCTTAAACGGGCTACGAATCAGCTTGAAGGCTCCGTAAGACATGAGCAGTTTCTTGTTATCCCCCGTGTATGATGCAATATAATATGCCGCACCGCCTGCTTTAACAACGATCAGCTGCCTGTTTGCCTGCATCATATCACAATCCTTCACGTCATATATCAAGGTTCCATCTGCCTGTTTGATGATTTGGTTACCCTTTACCGCAGCAAAGTCAACCATCATCCCACATAGCTTTACAATATTGCTTTCCATTGCAAGCAACGATTTTTCGGTTTCTTCAACGGATGCACTGCTTTGGGCATTTGCGCCAGGGGCTATGCTAAGATTAAGGGCAAATGTTAAGGATGCGATCAAAAGGAATTTTCTCATGTTGTTTTAGTTTAAGATGTGTGCTTAGCTTCGGTCAAAGCAATAAAATTGGTTTTTAGTGCCGTACTCTTTTATAGACATAAAACTATGGGAAGCATACCTTTTAAAAGATGTGATTTAAGTAGTACTGCTTCAACCATTCAATGTTTTTAAGCCTTATGGTTTAGGCGAACTGATTCAGGTTGTTGAAATCTGGCGTATTAGGGAGACAGGATGTTGGCGTGATGCACGAAGATTAGCCGCTCTTTTCATTGACGGGGGATGAAAGCTATATTAAAATGAGCAGCGCATATTGTGAAAACCCTGCCTCCAGACGAAGGAGGTATACACAAGGCAGTGAATACGGGATGAAATATAATTTGTTGAAAGGGGTTAATAGGGAACAGAAAACCTAAGGCAGCATCAACCAGCGACGGATCGCCAGCATGATGTAGATTACTTAATACCAGCTGCCATTTCTCTTACCAGGTCCGCCTCAAATCCTCTTCTCACTAAATGATCCTGCAATTTTTGCCTTTTGGTGTAAGTATTTTTTTCATTTTTCAGCGTTCGCAATTTTTCGTCAAAAAGCCGTTGCAGGGTGGCCAGGTAATCTTCCGGATCGATTTGCTGTAAAGCCTTTTTTATACAATAAGCCGAAATTTGTTTTTGTTTTAAAGCATAGGCGATCTTTACCCGTCCCCACCTTTTTATTCTAAAGTGCCCTCCGGCATATGAAATTGCAAACCGTTCCTCGTTTAAATAATCTTCCTCGATAAGAGTGCTGATGAGTTGGTCCACCTCGTTCGGGTTTAAACCAAATCCGTACAGTTTGTCCTTTACCTCGCTATGGCACCGTTCCTGGTAAGCGCAATAATGTTTGGCTTTGAGTAATGCCTGTTGTGGTGTGAGATTTTGTCGTTGTTCCATTAGTCGATTACGGATGACGCATTTGCATATAGAAAGAAATATATCTGGTTAAATTTTCATAGTCAAATAATTCCTTCCCCGGTAAAGATTCTGCAATGATATTCTTTTTTTATAAAGGATGGAAACAGGAAGATGTAATGAAGACCGATCCGAAAAATTTGTATCCACTCTTTTTACACGGGCAAAAGGAAGATACCTATGAGCCTACTTCGTACTCAGCGTATAACTTCTCCTGAATGATCATAAATCACTGTACAGCAGCCAAATGTCGAAATCTTAATATTATCTTGGCTTCATTAGTTTCAATATTTTATCTTTGATTTTTAATAAAACTATATTATGAAGTTTATCGTTTCTTCTTCGGCCTTGCTTAAACAACTGTTGCAGATCAATGGCGTTATCAATTCCAATACCGTACTGCCAATATTGGAGGATTTTTTGTTTGAAGTGGAGAAAAATAAGTTAACCGTGGTGGCCACCGATCTTGAAACAGTGATGAAAGTACATTTGGATGTAGAGGCCAAGGACAGCGGTAAAGTATGTATACCGGCTAAGATATTAATGGACTCTTTGAAAAACATTGCAGAACAGCCCCTCACTTTTACGATTGACAAGAACTTTGGGATTGAAATAACCAGCGATAATGGTAAATACAAGGTAATGGGCGAAAACCCCGATAATTTCCCAAAAGAACCTGTCGCCGATGACGCTAATTCATTTACCATGCCGTCTACCGCCCTGGTCACTGCTATCAATAAAAGTTTATTTGCAGTCAGCAACGATGATCTTCGTCCCGCTATGACCGGTGTGTTTTTTGAACTGGATAAAGGCAGCCTAACCTGTGTAGCAACGGACGCTCACCGGTTGGTAAAATACAAACGCACAGATGTTAGCTGTCCAAAAACAGATACTTTCATCGTACCGAAAAAGCCTTTGAACTTATTAAAAAGCGCTTTACCCGATAATGAGGATGAATTAACATTGTCATATAACAGCAATCACTTATTTGTAAAACATGGAGGCACGGAACTGGTTTGTCGGCTCATTGATGCCCGCTTCCCTGATTACAAAGTGGTAATACCGGTGGATAACCCTTACAAGCTAACGGTAAATAAAAACGATTTCCAGGGCGCTCTTCGCCGGGTAAGTGTATTTAGTAATAAGAGTACTAACCAGGTGGCGCTTACCATTAGTGGCTCCGAACTACAACTGGCTGCGCAGGATGTTGACTTTAGCTTTGAAGGCAACGAGCGAATGAATTGCCAGTACGATGGGGAAGACCTGCAGATTGCATTCAATGCCAAATTCCTTATTGAAATGCTGAATGCAGCCGAAACCCCTGAAATCAACATTGAATTAAGCACGTCAACAAAGGCTGGGATCATCAAACCCACCGAATCAGAAGAAAATGAAGATCTGCTGATGCTTGTGATGCCGCTGATGTTAAATAATTAAAAAACAGCCCCCTCAATCCCCCAAGGGGGACTTTTGGAATGGAATAATAATTCGAAAATTTTTGATTTATTGAAAAAGGATCTGTGCAAATGCAGATCCTTTTTGTTTGGATAGGAGCATGTTACACACAGGAATAACCGGATCATGTAGGTTGCTATATTATTATACAAACCTGTTCAAAATCATCGAGGCAGTATTAACTCTTTTGATGACCTTGCATACTTAAAAATTACATCATGGTTTTAATCGTACTGGGTTTTATTATTTTTATTGCTGTTGGTATTATAACAAAAAGCAATGCAGCTGCTGCGAAATTTGCTGGAGCCGGCCGAATTGTTGGGTTGTTATTTATTCTTTTGGGGATTTCATCTGCCTGCATCAAGCAAATCGACCCGGGTGAAATCGGTGTAAAGATTTTATTCGGAAGTATTCAAAACGATGTTTTAGGCAGCGGACTTCATTTTGTAAATCCTTTACTGGATATCGACAAGCTGGATGTGAAGACTCAGAATTATACCATGAGCGGAGTAAATGATGAAGGCAATAAGTCGGGAGATGATGCCATCAAGGTATTAACCAGTGACGGTTTGGAAGTAACGATCGACCTCACTGTTTTGTACAGGGTGGTTGCTGCAGATGCACCAAAGTTGCTAAGAGAAACGGGGGAAGATTACAGGGATAAAATCGTTCGCCCGATTACCCGCACAAAGATCCGCGACAATGCAGTGTATTACCAGGCGGTAGATTTGTTTGGCTCTAAAAGAGATGAATTTCAGCAGCGCATCTATAGAACCATCGAAGACGATTTTAAAAAACGCGGCCTGATGCTGGAGCAATTGTTGGTGCGGAATATTACCTTGCCCAATTCAGTAAAAGCTTCCATTGAATCTAAGATCAATGCGGAACAGGATGCAAAAAAGATGGAGTTCGTATTGCAGAAGGAGAAGCAGGAAGCCGAACGAAAAAGAGTTGAAGCGCAAGGTATAGCAGATTACCAGAAGATCATCAATACCGGGCTTACCGATCAGCAACTTCAGTATGAACAGATCAAGGCTATGAAAGAAATTGCGCTAAGTGCAAATGCCAAAGTGATCGTGATGGGAAAGGGAAACACACCGCTGATTATCGACGGTAAACAATAAAATCAGGTGTCTGATAGCTGATTTTTTGATGTCCGATTTGTGCCGCGGATAGCAGATATGTCGAAGTAGCTTGAATGTTAGTGAAAGCAAAAATATTACCTGAAAAGCTTCAGAAATGCCAGACGAATCTGAAAGTGACTGGCTGATAAAAGCAAAAATCCTTATGAACCTGGTAACCGTAAGAACCTTTGATAATTATTTTTCGGCCAATATCATGCTAACAAAATTGCATGCTGCGGGCATTGAATGTTATTTGAAAGATGAATACACAGTCACAATCGATCCGATTTTAACCAATGCAATCGGGGGTATAAAACTAGTGGTTAAAAATTCCGATGAAGCATCGGTAAAAGAGATACTGAAGCAATATGATGCGGAGTACCTAAAAGCTGCTACCTGCCCGAAATGCGGCAGCAATCACTTTGTATACTTAGCAAAGCCAGGCACTGTCAACTATCTAACGGCCATCTTTACATGGATCTTTTCGAGTTACGCAGTGGCCCGGGATTATGTTTATCGGTGTGAAAAATGCGGGTATGAAAGCGACCGTTTACCGGAAACCCTGGCGGGAGATGAATTCAATCAGAATTAGAGGTCCTGAATTATTTACTGCTGTTGCTGTATCATCTGCAAATGCCGCCTGTAAGAATTATCTTCTCCACTGCCGGCAACCTTTAGTTCCTGTGAAGTCAAGACCGGGTATACTTCTTTTATAACTGCAGTATCTTCATAAGAAACAGATACACCTACTTCCAGTGTTTGTTTGGCGGTACCTTTATAAGTTCCTCTTACCGGTGAACAATCGCTAAAATTTCTGCCGATCGCCAGTCGTACATGCCCGTCACTCACTATATAGTTATTGGTAGGATCCAGTCCAAGCCATCCGTAAAAAGGAATATATGCTTCCACCCAGGCATGGGTAGCACCTTCGCCACGCAGGTTATTATTATGGCCGCAAACATACCCGCTCACATATCTTGCAGGAATATTTAGCAACCGCAGCATTACCAGCAACATGTGTGCAAAATCCTGGCATACACCCGCACGTAATTTCCATATCTCATCCAGCGTGGTTTCAACATTTGTGATGCCCTTAATGTATTCGAAATTATCGTACACATACTTATTCAGTTGTTGCACCGCCACAAAAACGGACACCGATTTATAAAACCCGGCATCGGCTATTTGTTTCACTTCAGGCAACGCGATGAAATTTTCCTGTTTCAAAAAGTCGATAAAGGGAACTACATACCTGATTTGAAGCAGGTATTCCCATTGCTTCTCAATGGGAATTTCATCTGTAGGATACCTGATCGGTTTGGTGACCACGATAATATTAGAATCAATCCGCAGTTCTTTGTGTGGGGCAATGTTCATAAAGGAGCCTGCCTCATTGCCATAATAATCCCTGAACTGCTCTACAAAGGGTTCTCCCGTGATGGTTAAACGCTGGCTCTGCACTTCCTGATTCTCGTCTTTTATAGGATAAAGCATCACCTGGTTGGCACTGTCACGCACCGGCTCCGGATAAGTATACTTTGTAACATGATGTATAAAGATTCTCGGCATAAGGAAGGTTTATTGCTGCAATTGAATAATGCAACAGTTAATAATCACGATCATCCTCCGGAAATTCGCTGTTACGAAATACCGACCCGGTGATAATCATCAGGCATAAGCAAAATAATTATGGTTCAGCTTATTGCCAATTTCGAACAGGCCTTTCTTGGTTTCATTTAAAAAAAAGTGAAGCCCTTCATTAATGATTGAATCAGGAGTAGAAAATTTTACCTTGCTTTTAATTTTTCCGATCATGAAATCGATCTGGTTATAATCAGATCGATTGTGCTCGCTTTTCAATCGCTCAAAATAACGATGCAGATGATTGATAGAATAAATTACGGAGCGGGGAAACTGTTCATTTAAAAGGATTTGTTCCACTACATTCTTAGCTTCAAAGCCTCCACGGTAGGTTTTCAGGTAGAGTTCGTATCCTGAAATGGACATCAGCATGTATTTCCAATAAGTGGTGTCCGTGATCTTATCCATTTCATAATTCATGTCGCTGAATTTTACATCTAAAATATCAGTTGACTGGATAGCTCTTTCCAAAAACTTACCAATACTGATAAAAGAATTGCCTTCTCCCCTTGCCATGGTAACATCGGTAGTGCCAAAATACAGCAACCCCTGTTTAATTAAATTATCCAGCACGGTAATCGGGTCTTCCTGCTGGAAGAGATCAGCCAGCTTCTCCTGCCGCATGATGTGATAAAAGTCATTGATACACTGCCACATTTCTTTGGTAATATGATCCTGAACGCTGCGGCCGTTCTCCCGTGCCAGGGTTATGATATTGAGCACCGAATTTGGGTTGTCTTTGCCGATTACCATAAATTGTAAAACGGCCCGGGTATCATGTGCCAGCGCATTGGCCTGCTCCTCCTCCAGGAAGGTAAAGATCTTTAACACAGGTTTCCATGAAAATTCCTGCGTATCATCCTGCGACGAAGCATAATTGATCTTCAACATCCTTAAAATACCATCAGTGCGCTCCATGTATCGGCTCATCCAGTATAAACTATCGGCAACTCTACTTAGCATAAATGATGGCCCCCCTGCCCCCCAAAGGGGGGTTTAAGAAGCAGTTATTTAAATTGATGTGAATAATATTTTCCAATCTTGTGATCTTTTTTGTTTAATATTTTGTCCCGCTTCGATATTAAAAAACTATTCAAATTGTCGGAGTTCAAGAACCCCCCTCGGGGGGCAGGGGGGCTTTACTGCGCCAACACCCAGGTATCCTTACTTCCACCACCTTGCGAGGAGTTTACGATCAGCGACCCTTCTCTTAGCGCAACCCTGGTTAATCCACCGGGAACGATTTCTATTCCATCCGGGCCACACAATGCGTAAGGCCGAAGGTCTACCCTGCGTGGTTTTAACTTGCCATCCATATAACAGGGCGCTGAGGATAAACTGATAATCGGCTGGGCAATAAACTGCCGCGGATCCTGCAACACTTCCGCTTTATAATTTTCAATCTCCTGGCTGGTGGCCGCACTGCCCATCAGCATACCATAGCCGCCACTTTCATTGGTCTTTTTAATTACCATCGTTTCTATGTTCTTAAACACATGCTCTCTCTCTTCGTCTTTGCCTAACTGATAAGTGGGCACATTTTTCAGCAGCGGCTCTTCGTTGAGGTAATACCGAATCATTGCCGGAACAAAAGTGTACACTGCCTTATCATCCGCCACACCATTGCCTACCGCATTTACAATGGCCACATTGCCTTTACGGTAAGCACTCATAATACCCGCTACACCCAACATGCTGCCCGGATCAAATACCAGCGGATCGAGGTACTCATCATCCACACGGCGATAAATCACATCCACCTGTTGAAGGCCACTGGTAGTCTTCATGTATACCTTGTGGTTATCAACTACCAGATCACTTCCTTCCACCAGTTCAACTCCCATCAGTCTTGCCAGGGTAGTATGTTCAAAATAGGCAGAATTATAAATCCCCGGTGTTAGTAATACAATGGTTGGATTGCGAATTTGTCTTGGAGATAGCGAGACAAGGTTGCGGTGTAAAATAGTAGGATACTCTGTTACACTGCGTACATTGCTTTGCGGCAAAAGATAAGGAAAGATGCGCTTGGTGATTTCCCTGTTTTCCAGCATATAACTTACCCCGCTGGGTGTACGCAGGTTATCTTCCAGAACATAAAATGTACCATCATTGTTACGGATCAGGTCAATACCGGAGATATGTACATAGATATCGTACGGAACAGGAAAGTTGTGCATTTCCCGGAGATAATGAGGGCAACTATAGATCATTGCCGCAGGGATCACCCCATCCTTTATAATAAACTGGTTACTGTAAATGTCTTTTAAAAAAAGATTGAGTGCTTTTAATCTTTGCTTAATGCCCTTTTCAATATATTCCCATTCTTTGGCGGTAATGATGCGGGGGATAATATCAAATGGAAAAATCTTTTCAATTCCTTCACCACTGCTGTAAACAGTAAAGGTTACACCCTGGCTCATGAACAGGCGCTTGGCAAAATCTTCCCTTTTATTTAAGTCGTCTATTGAAAGCTTTTCGAGGAACTCTACTGCATTCTTATATTGTTCTCTTACAGATGAATCAGAGTACATTTCATCCCAGGTATTGGCATCTACCAAATATGACTGCATTAGTTCACTTGTTTGCATATAAACAGTTTTGGGAAGTTAATGGCAGGCAATCATTCAATCCTTATCCCTTCAAATATAATAAATCAAATTTGTTTTCAATCATAAGCGCATACATAATTGATAACTTTGTTTTTATAAATTTTTGAAGAATGAAAAAAATTGCGATGATCCCGGCCCGTTATGCAGCTACCCGTTTCCCGGGCAAACTGATGCAAATGCTGGGCAACAAAACGGTTATCCGGCACACCTATGATAATACCATTGCAACCCGGCTATTTGATGATGTGTATGTAGTAACGGACAGCGAAATCATCTATGATGAAATTATTGCCAACGGCGGCAAAGCGATCAAAAGCATGAAGGAACATGAAAGCGGGAGCGACCGGATCGCAGAAGCGGTAGCTGCGATAGAACTGGATATTGTGGTGAATGTACAGGGTGATGAGCCATTTGTTCAGAAAGAATCATTGCAGGAATTATTGAATGTGTTCGAAGGAGATTCGGGTAAAGACGTACAAGTGGCTTCATTGATGCAGGTGTTGACATCAAAGCAATTTATTGATGATCCCAATTATGTTAAAGTAGCTGTGAATAAAAATATGGAGGCCCTGTTCTTTAGTCGCAGTGTAATCCCATATCATCGTGACAAACAGGTAAACCCAATATATTATGAACATATTGGTGTATATGCATTCCGTAAACAGGCATTGATGGATTTTACCAACTGGGAAATAACACCCCTTGAAGCAGCGGAAAAAATTGAATGCCTTCGCTACCTGGAAAATCGGATACCGCTAAAAATGGTGTTGACAAAATATATGGGCGTGGAGATTGATACGCCTGAAGATCTGGAAAGAGCAACAGCTTTTTTGAATGGAAATTCTTTATAACACGAATTAAGAAAAGAAACGAATTACACGAATTGCTAAATACTGATTTTTAACGCGGCAACAATTGATTAATTTAAACCCTTATCGCACTGAGATATATCCAGGCGATGAAAAGAACTTGCAAGGGAATTCTAAACCACAAATATTTTTATTCTGAGAGACCAGGGAGGTTGCCTCTTATGTGTAGATAGCAGTTGTTTTCAGGTATTTTTGCCAGTCTTCCAGCATTTTTCCTTTTAAAACCCTTGGAAATTTATGCTGGCCGCCAACCTTACCTTTTAATTTCATGAACTCCATAAAAGTATCTTCAGAAAGCACAGTTACAATTACTTCTTTCAGGGCATGTTGCCTTTCCACTTCGTAGTCATCATTGAGTTCCTTCAGTTTCTCGTCTATCCGGAATCGTAAGTCGGCAGGACTCACCAGGTCGTCCGTTCCCACAAACCAGTGATGCGCAAAAAATAACCCATGAGGCTCACCGGCAACTGTAAACTCCGGTATGGAAATATTTAGCTCTTCACTCACCATTTCAATAGCCTTATTCATATTGTCTACGCTCAAATGTTCGCCAACAAGACTTAAGAAATGTTTGGTGCGGCCTGTAATGATGATCTCACTTTTCTCCTTGTCTACCAATCTTACCGTATCGCCAATGGCGTAGCGCCAGGTGCCGGCATTGGTACTTATTAAAATGGCATATTCCCTATGCTCTTCGATTTCATGGATCATTAAAGCTTTAGGTTCTTCCACCATATTGCCATCAATATCAAAATTGGCCTCATCAAAAGGCACAAACTCAAAAAAGATATTATTATTCAATGCGAGATGCATCCCCACAGCATCCTGCCGGTTTTGGTAGGCCAGGAATCCTTCACTTGCAAGATAGGTCTCTATATAGGTGATGGGTTTACCCAATAATTTTTCGAATCCTTTTTTATAAGGTTCCATCGCCACTCCACCATGCACATAGAAAGCAAGATTGGGCCACATCTCATGGATGTTTTTTAGATTGTACCGGGCAATGATCTTCTCCATGCAGAGTTGCAACCACGCAGGTACACCTACAATAAAACCAATATCCCAATTGGGTGCATTGTCAACGATTTCCTGCAATTTTTTTGCCCAGTCTTTTTCACGGGCTATTTTCTTGCCGGGCTTATACAAGCCAAGTCCCTGGAACCAGAAAGGAATGTTTTTTTGCTGAATACCGCTCAGATCTCCGGCGAAATAAGTAGGGCCTTTTTGCAGTTGTGTACTTCCGCCAAGCATTAGCCAGCCCTTGCCTATTGCGCTTCTCGGAACATCTTCATATTTGGCAAGACTTAAAAGCTGCTTAAAACTGGTAATGGTATTGCTGCGGATAAGATCTTTGGTGATCGGGATAAATTTGCTGGAAGCTTCACTGGTACCGCTACTAAGGGCAAAGTAATGAATGACGCCCGGCCAGCAAACATCCGGGATGCCGTCTTTTGCCTTGTGCCACCACTGCGCATAAATTTCGCTGTAATTGTAAGTGGGAACCAATTGCTGAAACTTTTTGCCCGGATTGATACTCATTAAAATTTCGTCGAACTTATATAATTGACCAAACTGTGTAAACCTGGCTTTGCGCAATAACTTCTTCAGCACTTTTACCTGTTGCCGCCTGGGATCACTGCGGGGGAGGCTTAAAGCCCTTGCAATACTTTTTGGAAGTTTCAATTCAAAAATTGGCATGCAATGGAATAGGTTTGTAAACAAATTTACTGTTTACTGTTGTTTTATGGTTAATAATTTCTGTTTGGTGCTGTTAATTTCATCCGAAGACCCAAAACGAGGTAAGAAGATTAAAAAGGTACAAAATCGCCTCCAGCCAGATATTTTGTCCCTGTTCCGAACAATCCCGAACGCTACCAGAATGCCTGATCAATTCACATTCGTACAAACCTGCCCGGATGCTCTGTTCCGGTAATTGCGATTTTGTACCTCCAAACATATAAGTTAAGTCGTTTCAACTAAATTGTATTATAAGTCATGTCAATGGCACTATCGTAAGTTGAACAGGCTGCATATTAGGGATACAGCAACAAAAAGTGTAAAATCTCTCTTATAAATTATCTGGCAAAAACGGGGAGTCATCATTTTGATGTAGGTTTGCTCCCTAAAAATCAAATACGAATGAAGAAAATTTTTGTCGCGGTTGTACTAACCATCTCGTTATTAAAAGCGAGTGCTGATGAAGGTATGTGGTTGCCCATGTTACTCGGCCAACAGGTGTATGCTGATATGGTAAAGAAAGGATTGAAATTAACAAAGGAGCAATTGTATTCCGTTAATAAATCCTCCCTGAAAGATGCAATTCTCATTTTTGGCGGTGGCTGTACCGGCGAAATAGTGAGCGACCAGGGTCTGATATTTACAAATCATCATTGTGGCTATGCTGCCATTGCGGGAGCAAGTACTGTGGAAAACAATTATTTGCAAAACGGCTTTTATGCATATAATAAAGGGCAGGAAATTAAAAGCGGTTTAACGGTTCAGTTCCTCGATAGGATAGTGGATGTAACCAGAGAAGTAGAAGATGGATTAAAGGGACTTGAATGGACCGACAGGGTAAAAAAAACACCGGATGTGTACAAATCCATTACAGATAAAGTTGCTGATAATGACAACGGCCTGGCAGGCAAAATTTACAGCATGTTTAAAGGCAATCAATATATTATGTATGTATATAAAACTTACCGGGACATACGGCTGGTAGGTGCGCCGCCGGAAAGCGTGGGGAAATTTGGGGGAGATACGGATAATTGGGAATGGCCAAGACATACAGGAGACTTTTCTATATTCAGGGTATATGCTACAAAAGACGGCAAGCCCGCTGATTTCAGCAACGAGAATGTGCCGCTAAAACCAAAGCATTTTTTGCCCGTTAGCATCAAAGGACTTAAAAATGGCGACTATGCAATGATCTATGGCTATCCCGGCGGAACGAACCGCTATGAAACAAGCTATGGTGTGAAATTGAAAATCGATATTGAAAACCCATCGCTTGTAGCATTACGCGATGCCCGTTTAAAATTGATGTTTGAGCAAATGATCAAGGACCCTGCCGTTAAATTAAAGCTTGCCAGTAACTATGCTTCTATTGCCAATTACTGGAAATTTTTTGATGGTGAAACAAAGCAGCTAAAGAAGTTTGGAACCTACCAGCAAAAGCAAGCCTATGAAGCAAATTTTTTAAAATGGGCCAAAGGCAAACCTGCCTATGAGAACATAATGGCAGATTATGCTAAAAACTACGAAACATGGACCCCTTATAGCAAACAACGCACTTACCTATCGGAAGGAATTTTAGGATCTCCGTTGGCAGCATTCGCCTCCTCGCTTGTGTACCTGGAATCTAACCTGTCGAAACCCGGCATCACTCCGGCTGAAACCAAAAAGACGGTGGATGCTGCAACTGCTGCTAGAAAAACGTTTCTTGAATCAGAGGACCTGGTGAGCGATGAAAAGATATTGGCAGTCACCGCCATGAAATTTTACCACGATGTAAATAAAGATCAGCATCCCGCAGGTTTTTATGAAGGGTTGAAAACAACCTATGGAGATCTGCAGGATGAAGCCACTTTTAAAAAATGGGCCAGGAATGTATTTGCCAATACCATGATTTTAGATAATTCAAAATGGACGGCATTCGTTGCCCATCCTGACGCAGCCACATTACTGGCAGATCCCGCATTTGCGTATGCTTCCGAATTTTTGAAAAATTACAATACCAGGTATGCTCCATTGTATACAGCGTTTACCAATAAAAATGCAGAACTGGGCAGAAATTACCTGAAGGGTATTATGGCAATGGACCCTGTAGCAGCAAAAAAGATGTACCCGGATGCTAATTTCAGCATGAGAGTTAGCTATGGCAATGTAAAAAGTTACAGTCCCCGCGATGCGGTGCAATACGATTATGTCACAACAGGAAGAGGGATTATAGAAAAATATGTTGTCGGTGATTATGAGTTTGATTTGCCCGCAAAACAAATTGAATTGATGAAGAAAAAGGATTTTGGACAATACATCGACAAAGCTAAAAACGACCTGGTAGTAAATTTTATCACCACCAATGATATAACTGGCGGCAATAGCGGAAGCCCGGTGATTGATGCCAATGGCAATTTAATCGGATTGGCTTTTGATGGCAACTATGAAGCACTAAGTCATAAAATTGCTTTTGACAAAGACCTTAACAGAACTATCTGTGTGGATGTGCGCTATGTTTTATGGTGTATCGATAAACTGGGCGGAGCAACAAATATTATCAATGAACTGAAACTTGTAAAAAACTAAGAGTTTGCAAGCTTATTGGTTCATCACGTAGTTTTCATCAAAAATGTCATCCGCCTTGGATGGCATTTTTGATTTGATGCACTTACATCAATAACGGAGTTGCTAAGGCTTGCTATCAACACGCACCCTATTATGCATAAGTTAGCCTACCGGCAATCGCTCAACCAATGATACTAAAAAACCTTGTGTTCAAACACAGGGTTTTTTGCTTTTAGAGTATATCTTTGCCTCCATTTAAATTATGAAAGTAACAGATCACATAGCTCATGCTACCGATACCCTGGTTTCATTTGAAGTTTTGCCACCACTAAAAGGCAGAACCATCCAATCGATATACGACCATTTAAATCCTTTAATGGAATTTAACCCGGCTTTTATCAATGTCACCTATCACCGGAGTGAAACCATGTTTAAGAAAAAGGCGGATGGCACTTTCGAAAAAGTGGAAGTAAGGAAACGCCCGGGCACGGTGGCAATTTGTGCTGCTATAAAAAATCATTACAATATTGACACGGTACCGCATTTAATCTGTGGGGGCTTCAGTAAAAGAGTAACTGAAGACGCTCTGATCGATCTAAATTTCCTGGGCATCGACAATGTATTGGTATTAAGGGGAGATGCCGCAAAAAACGAAGCCAACTTTGAACCGGAGCCCGACGGGCATGCATTTGCTGTGGATCTGCTGAAGCAGGTGGTAAACTTAAAAAACGGCATTTACCAGGAAGAAGATATTAAAAATGGCGGCAAACCAGATTTCTGCATTGGTACAGCGGGTTACCCCGAAAAACATTTTGAAGCACCCAATCTTCAAACAGACCTGCTTCACCTGAAGGCAAAAGTAGATGCGGGAGCAGATTACATCATGACACAAATGTTTTTTGACAATAATAAATTTTATCAATTCGTAAAGGAATGCCGTGCCATTGGTATTGATGTGCCTATCATTCCCGGTTTAAAGCCGATTACCAACAAAAAACAACTGACCATCCTCCCCAAAATATTTCATGTAGACATCCCAACAGAGCTTTCGGATGCCGTATCAAAAGCTAAGACTGACCAGGATGTGGAACAAATCGGTACAGAATGGCTGATACAACAATCAAAGGAACTAAAAACCTTTGGCGTACCCGTATTACATTATTATACATTGGGAAAAGCGAAAGTAATATACAACGTGGTTAAAGAGATAAGGTAGACTCGTCAGAATTTAACCCCGGTGATTACCACTTCCTTTTAGGGGATCCCAACCATCATTCATTTAAAATCATTTGGGCCAATGCTCACTAAAAAAGGGAAGAGCATTGGTGTATCATCACCGGCTCTTCCCCTTAAAGATTTATTATATCTATAAACTTATCTTCCTAACGGAATACCTGCAGAAATGCTCCAGGTGCGAAATTTGTTTTTGTCATCTACCGAGTTATTACTTTGCGTACTACCTATCTTGGCAAGACCAAGTCCGTAGTTAGCCTTTAGAATAAATTTGCCCAAATCAACACCGCCACCAAAGTTTAAACCGTAGTCGAATCTTTTTAGTTTATCATAAGCGGCATCATCCTGTTCAGATGTGAATGGATCATCGTTGCTGAATTTGATGTTGCTGGATGAAGTTGAGGTTACTCCCAGGAACTTCTGCTCTACCTTTGATTTTCCAAAAACGCCCATTGCAATGTATGGTCCGGCATTAATAAAAATGTTCGATTTTGATTTTGCTTCGAGGGGAAATTTCACCACTGCATTTAAGGGAACTTCAAGATAAACAGGGTTAAATTTTGTTTTCACGTAATTATCATCTGTAGCACTTGAAAAATAAGTATTTGCTTTAGACCCTTTGCCTGTCAATAAAAGCCCGGATTCCACGTCAAACATATCCGATATTCCAAATCTTCCCAATACACCTGCATTAAAGCTTGGGAGCATGTTATTTTTTGCTGTTTGACCATCATTTGTTTTTGTGATGTTAGCGAGATTTACGCCACCCTGGATATACACCTGGGCCTTTGAAGCAATACCCATTGCCGTTAGCAGAGACACTGCCATTAATTTCTTGATAATCATACATTTTGATTTTAGAGGTTTATAATAAGCGCAGCTATATTTCGGCTGTTACTATGCCCCTTAGACAAAAAGCCTGCCATCAGAATTTGATAACAGGCTTTAAAAATGTTAATGTTTTGGAGTTTATTTTAACATGGCTTCAAAAACCGGCGTGTTCACGTTAAGCGGGCTCTTCTTTTTCAGCTCTTGTAGCCAGGCTTCTTCCAGGTAGCCCTGGTAATCGTTTATCAACAGGCCCTTAGCTTCTTCGTAACTTCTTTGCTGGTTTGCGGGGAACATTCTCAACACCTTGATGAAACTTGTGGTTTTATCTCCGCTATTAAGCGAAGGTTTCGTTATTGAACCCTCTTCTACTATCATACCTGCCGGCAATTGTAATTGTGATAATTCGTACCTGCCGGAATCGGATTGTACTTTGCCGCCACTTTCTTCCATCACCTGGAAGCGGTTTTTCCCACTCCGTAATGCCGTGATAGCAGCCTCTGCCGCATTGAGATCACTGCACTCAAACAATAGGATATCTGCACTTGCTGCCCAATTGTATGTTGCTTTGTGCGCATTATAATATTTTTGCAATCCTATACTATCGTTAGCCGCTTTGCCCCATACATTTCTTTCCATGATTTCAAATAACATATTGCCCTCTTTAAATTCCTCCAGCTGGTATTTAAATTCCTGGTCAAATTCATCCAAATGCATGCGGTAATAGTCTAATGTTGCGGTGCCGATGTATTTTTCAAGCAACGCTTCGTTGCTTTCTCCTTTGTATGTATCGGGGTTCAATTTGTAGTCTCTTATAAAATTCAACCAATCTGATCCTTTCACCTTTGATTTGGCGAAAGAAAAAATCGTTTTATTATTGATAGGGTAAATACCCACCTGCTTGGTTGCAGCAACACTATCGGCATATCGATATAGAACAGATTCGCTTACAGCCGGGTTTCTTTTGAAGCCGGTCTTTACTTTCACCGTTTTTATAAAATTCGCTTTTACTGTATTAATCCTTTCATCCTGCAATACTTGTTGCTTTAATGTTGCCATAAACAATTCATCGCTATTATCGGCCGGAATTTCCTGTTGGTGTAGTCGCTTAACAATATGATATCCATACCCCGTGAAAATGGGTTTGGATATTTCGCCATCTTTTTTCAGTTCAAACACTTTGCTCTCAAAAGGCAGTTCATATTTACCGGTGCCAAATTCCGGCAATTCTCCGCCGTTGGTATAAGTTAGTTTGTCTTCGCTGAATCGTTTTGCCATAGACGAAAAATCTGCGCCTGCTACCAGCAATGCATAAATTGAATCAGCCTTGCTTTGAATGGCTTTTAATTCCATGTCGGCTGCGCCAGGGGGAACAGATAGCAATACCTGGGCTATTTTCCATTTGCCTGCACTCTTTCGTTCCTCCAGGTTTTTAAAAAGATGAAGCGCAGATTTGGTCCGGTATAGCCTGCTGATACCACCGGGCCGCAGGTTATACACTATGTTTTCAATTTCATAGGGAACAGATAGTGCGGTAATATAACCCATATCCTGCCCTTTCACTTCCATGTATTTGCGGCTGATCTCACTGGTAATGGCAGCATAATCTGTTGTGCCTTCCTTTAATTTGCCGGCCAGTTCACTCATGGCAGTATAGGCTTTCAGTGTATCGGCTGCGCTCATGGCGGATGGAAGACTTATATAAAAATGCTGCAGGTGAATATCTTTTTGGGAGCGCTGCAATGCCTCATTTACCAGTTTGTTAACGCCTTGTTGATCATTCATATACCCTTCGGCTACCTGGCTGCGAAAGTTTTGCAAATCGAAAACCTGTTGAGGCAAGGTATCCAGTTTCAGTTCCCGTGCGGCCTTCACTTTCAATTTAAACCGGTAGTATAGCTCAAGGTATTCCCTGAGCGACTTCTCTTTGTTTTCAACCGGCGTTTTGTTTTTATTGTAAGCTCTTAAAAACTCATCCCGGCTTACCGCATTCGTTCCGTAGGTAAAAAGTGTCTGAGAAAAAAGTTGCGATGCGCCAAGGCAAATAACCAGCAGGACTACTATTTTCTTCATTTAGCGGGATTGATTAGTTAGTTTTTGAGCCCCATTTCACATGTAGCAGTTCATCCAATTGTTGCCAGGTCAGCTTCTTGCCAATGATCCGCTTTTCGCTATCCAGCAGGTATAATGTAGGTGTAAGTGTGATATCATACAATTGACGGTAACCTGGTTTTTGAGCAGCCGCAGTGGCAGCTTCCATTTCTTTTGTCTGGTAAACATTGGTCCAGTCGCCGATATGGTGTTCCCTGATGTATTTTAACCACTCATTTTTCAGGTCTTCCTTTGAATCTGCGGACAGTACGGCATAGATCTTAACGCCATGATCTTTCCAGCTGGAACGGTAAATAGAATCAAGCCGCGGCAATTCTTCCTTGCAATGGCCGCAGGTAGGATCCCAGAAGCAAACAACGGTATAATCGGCTTTCACCTGGTATAAAGGGGATGGCTTACCGGTCGTGTCGAGCATATCCAGTTCTGCCGCTTTCAAACCAATCAGGTTGGCCATTAACATATAAGCCCTTCTGCTGATGGTTTCCATTTGTTTTTCATTCAGCCAACTGGTAAGTCCTTTGCTATGGTATTTTTCAAAAAGATGCACAAAAACGGCATCCTGGCCCATGTACTTCGGATTAATATATTCATCCGTAAGCCAGTTCAGCAAAAACTTGTAAATCTCGGGGCTGCTGCGTGCCAGCAACAGTTGATAATCTGCTTCTTTAATAATACTGTCTGCCTGCTGAACAAGTATTTCCCGGTAATATTTTTCAAATTTTGGCAGAAAGAAAGGGGTTCTCAGGATTCGGTCATCCATAAACGTAATGCCATCCCAGTAATGGGCCTTGTAATAATAATAATTTTGGAGCGAATCGTTGCGGGTTACCATCCTGTTACCCAATAGCTTCGGCTCTTTCATTGCATTTAACAAAACCGCCATCATGGATTTGGGATGGTTGAGGATGATGTTTTCCCTATAATCTTTTAGTTCCTTATTGTACTTAAGATAGTTTGCTTCGTGCAGCGCAGAATCTTTTTTAGTGGTGGCTTGAAGATAGGCCTGTCTTTCCGCCTCCAGCAACTTTCCCTTTACGGCAATATATTGCTGGTATTGTTGAAATAATATATTCTCTTTTGAACCGGTAACCACTGTTTTATTCACCAGGTCGTTGGTATCTATTTTTATGGAAATAACCTGTTCTTTATCAGTAAAAAAATCTACTGTGATTCGCTTTCCCGGCAAAACCACCGCGTAAATTCCGCCAGGCAATTTCCTCTTCCCGGTGAAAATGGCTACCCCATTGCTATTTACGCCCGCAGAATCTTCTACATTCAGGTTTTTGCCCATATGATAAGTGAGGTAGGCAATACCGCTTTTATACTGTGGTGCCTGCAAAGTGACTTTGAAATTCTGAGCGCCTGCGGAAATACAAATGATTGATGTAAGCCAAAAAGTGAAAATTCGTTTCATTGATCAGGTAATGTTAAATGGTATAGTTGTAAAAGTATTTAAAATGAGTGGTTAATAAGCATGCTGCAGGTAATGCCTTTTAAAATTACCAATCATTAACAAAATAATTAGCCTGACATTTCCTTTAATTGATTCATTGAGGCGTTACTTTTGCCCCGTGAAAAGAAAAAAATATACACTGGAAAAGATTTTGGTTACGGGATATGCCGCGGAAGGCAAATCAGTGGCAAGGCAGGATGGGAAAGTAATATTTATTGAAGGCGCCGTTCCGGGCGATGTTGTGGATGTGTTTGTAAGTACCAATAAAAAGGATTACGGCGAAGGAAAAGCCATTTTCATTCATGAATATTCAAAGGAGAGAACTACGCCATTTTGCAAGCATTTTGGTGTATGTGGCGGATGCAAATGGCAAATGTTGCCCTATGCGAAACAGTTAGAATACAAGCAGCAGGAAGTAGCACAAAATTTCAGGCGAATCGGCAAGGTTGCACTGCCTGAAATGATGCCCATAGTGGGCAGTGATGATACCATTCATTATAGAAATAAACTGGAGTTTACGTTTAGTAATAAGGAGTATACGGTGGAAAAGCCAGCCCCCCTGCCCCCGCTGGCCAGCGGGGGGTTCTTGAACCCTGATGATGCTAATAGATTTTCAAGTTTTGAACAGGGGGCAAATCTATTATTGAATAACCGGCAGCAAGAGGGAATCAATTCAAACATGTCAGAGGATCCACTTAAAGTAGTTGATTTCATAAGTGCTGATGAAAGAGGCGATACCTCACACGATCAACATGCAAAGTTTTACTCTTCAAACAATGACAACGAAAAAGGCGTACTTGGCTCCTCCAATTCAGAAAATCTCTTTGCAGTAGCAGAGAACAAGAACCCCCCGCTGGCCAGCGGGGGCAGGGGGGCTGGGGGGGCTTTAGGTTACCACGTTCCACGCCTCTTCGATAAGATCATAGACATCGGGGAATGCTTTTTAATGGATGATGTAAATAACACCATCCGGAATAGTATTCGCAGTTTTGCGCTGGAAAATGACTACTCTTTTTATGATATAAAGAATCATACCGGTTGGCTGCGCAATATTATCCTCCGCAATTGTACCACAGGTGAACTGATGGTAAATATTTGCCTCGGCTATGAAGATGAAGCAGCAACAAAAAAACTGATGGACTTTATATTGCAACAGGTACCAGCCATTACTACCTTGCTTTACACCATCAATACCAAATGGAATGACACCATTTATGATCTTACGCCGGTTGTGTATCATGGCAAAGGATTCGTAGAAGAAAGGCTTGGAGAATTCACTTTTAAGATCGGGCCTAAATCTTTTTTCCAAACCAATACCCGCCAGGCAGAAAAACTGTATGGTATTGCAAGGGATTTCGCCGGGCTCACCGGTAATGAGATTGTATACGATCTGTATTGTGGTACGGGAAGTATTGGAATTTTTGTAAGCAAACTGGCGAAAAAAATTATTGGGGTGGAAGTGGTTGCGGAAGCCATTGAAGATGCAAAAATAAATGCCGCCATCAACCATATTGATCATGCTGAATTTTTTACTGGGGATGTTATAAAGATCTGCGATGATGCATTTTTTGCTGCACACGGCCATCCCGACGTGATCATTACAGATCCTCCAAGAGCCGGTATGCACGAAAAACTCGTCAACAAATTGCTGGATATTGCCGCTCCTTCGATTGTGTATGTTAGTTGCAACACAGCCACACAGGCACGGGACCTGGGTTTGCTGAGTGTAAAATACAGCGTAGAAAAAATTCAACCGGTAGATATGTTCCCGCATACCCATCACATTGAATGTGTGGTACTGCTCAGGTTGAAGGAAACCGATGCAGTTATTTGACAGCGGCCTCTATAACAAATCAATACAAGCTAAAATTTGCTTTAAGTTTTTTGTTTGAACATTCTGATTAATAATTCTGGTGCCGGAACTCCCATATATATTTTGCAGCACTTTGAAGCATCCGGTTGAAACCATCGGCATTTGCCGCCATTGGCAATTATTTTTTAAGTGCCGCCTCCGCATCCATTTATTTATACAATTCATAAATAATTAAGCACAGTTATATAAATTGCAGCAAGGGCTTTGGGATCCTACCCAAAAGTCAATATCCGGTACCAAAAAATTTCAAGGCAAAATCACATTCTTATGAACATAAAAGTAATTGCTTTTGATGCCGACGATACGCTCTGGATCAACGAGCCTTATTTCCAGGAAACAGAAACCAAATTTTGTGCATTGCTGGAAGACTATTTACCTCATCACACGCTTGCCAAAGAACTATTTAAAACCGAAATACAAAACCTTCCCCTGTACGGTTATGGCGTAAAGGGTTTTATGCTTTCGATGATAGAGACTGCGCTGCGGGTTACTGACAACACACTGGCGATCGAAGTTCTGGAGAAAGCCATCGTTTATGGCAAGGAATTATTGGAAAAACCTATTGAGATACTGGACGGAGTAGAAGATGTGCTGAAAGCATTAAAAGGAAGTTACCGGCTGGTAGTAGCAACCAAGGGCGACCTCCTCGACCAGGAACGTAAACTTAAAAAGTCTGGATTGGAACATTATTTTCATCACATTGAGATCATGTCCGATAAACAGGAAGCAGATTATCGCAAACTGATCAAACACCTCGATATTCCACCTGGAGAATTTTTAATGATCGGCAATTCGTTAAAGTCGGATGTAATGCCGGTATTGGCTATTGGCGGGCATGCGATCCACATTCCCTATCACACCACCTGGGCGCATGAACAGGTAGAGCATCATGTGGAACACGTTAATTTCAGGCATGTAGATCAAATTACCGGGATATTGCCTTCATTGCTCAAATAAATAAGATCGAAGGCTCTCTTTCGCTTTCAATGAATTGTAAGAGTATCATAATTCCTTTACAGATGGGAGAATAAATCCAATAACTATTGCGAAATTGCAGGATAATCAATCAACTTTAAATGGCTTATAACAATTACGGCAACCGGTTTTCGCAAACCACACCGGTAGTACTTAATCTCATTATCATCAACGTTTTGGTCTTTCTTGCACAATTGGTATCCGGTGGAAACGAAGCCATTAACCCAGCAGCCGATCTTTTTGCACTGCATCACTATAAATCTATTTACTTTCAACCTTACCAGCTGTTAACCCATATGTTTATGCATGGCGGGTTTGCCCACCTGTTATTTAACATGTTTGCATTATGGATGTTTGGCTCCATGGTGGAAAGGGTTTGGGGGCCGAAAAGATTTCTGATCTTTTATTTTATATGTGGCTTAGGTTCAGCATTTTTTCAAATGGGATCGTATGTACATGATTTTTGGCAAATTGACCACAGCAATTTAAGCCCGGATGACATCGACCGGTACCAGCTTATTTTACGCCAGGCCTACACGGTGGGCGCTTCAGGAGCAATAATGGGCATACTGGCGGCATTTGGTTACCTTTTCCCCAACACTGAACTCATCCTATTGCCCATACCCATTCCGATCAAAGCCAAATGGGCCATTATGGGAATGATCGCCATCGATGTTTTTGGAGGCGTAGTACAAGTGCAGGGCGATAATATTGCGCATTTCGCCCATATAGGAGGAGCTGTACTTGGCTTTTTATTAGTTCTATATTGGAACAAACAGAACAAAAAAACGTTTTATTAGTTTTATTAAAACATTACGATAATTTTTGCGATGGGTTTGTAAATTTGTAACACAATATTAAATGGGAGAAGCAGAAAGATATCCGGAATACAGGCGGCCTGGAAGAAGGCTCACCCTTGGCAGCGATGGCAATGCGCTAGTGGCTTTGTTCTCTATTAATGTTATTTTTTTCCTGTTGCTGATCACCATACAGGTGGTATATTTCTTTTTTCAGTCGGACCAATCGGCGTTTAACTCGCAGGTGGTACAATACTTCGAAATGCCGGCCGGACTTACCAGGTTAAGCGAACGCCCCTGGACTATTTTAACTTACATGTTTAGCCACACGGGCATTTTGCACATCTTAAGCAACATGCTTTGGTTGTGGGCTTTTGGCTATATTCTACAGGAACTCACCGGCAATAAAAAGCTGATCCCGATCTATATTTATGGAGGTCTTGCGGGCGCACTGGCTTTTATCCTTGCAAATTATTTGATTCCTTCATTAAAGCCTTTTATCGGAAGCGCTTCACTGATTGGTGCAAATGCTGCAACGATGGCCGTAGCGGTTGCGACCACCATCCTGGCGCCGAACTATCGTTTTTTTAGAAATTTAAACGGGGGTATTCCTATTTGGGTGCTTACTTTAATTTATATCATCATTGATTTTGCCGGGATCGCTTCACTGGGCGCAGCATACAGCCTGTCGCACCTAAGCGGGGGACTGG
The DNA here is from genome assembly GCA_025963635.1 of Ferruginibacter sp. Lineage (GTDB taxonomy): Bacteria > Bacteroidota > Bacteroidia > Chitinophagales > Chitinophagaceae > Ferruginibacter. Next base: position 323,794 of record JAOQAK010000002.1, on the reverse strand, counting down.
CCGGGTTTCTTTTTGTATTTACTTTACGTAAAGGAAAAGATGGCAGCATATGGATGAATAATCTTTACAACTGGTTTATGAACCTATTTAACCCGAATAAAAACAGCACGGGATCTATAAGGGAAAAAGTGTTCTATAATTCAGACGGAAGAAAACCTTATCATAAAACATCTCACATTACCCAGCAAAGAGTGGATGAAATATTGGATAAGATCAATCAGAAAGGCTATCATTTTTTAACAGATGAAGAAAAAAATATCTTAAAGAGGGCTGCGGAGGAAGACCTTTAAACGCCTTACGCATCGGTTTTTTATATAATAGCATTCCTTTTCCCCCGATAGAATTTCGGTTGCCAAGATTGGTCTTCAAGGGCTTACTTCACTCATTTTCAACCAGCTTACCCTATCTTTATGCCATGCCAAAAAGTGTGCTCAGACGGTTTACAAAAAAATTAATGATCTTTTTTAACTGGTTGGCGGCAGGCTTGTTTTTGATGGGTTGCTACAGCGAACTGATTTTTGCATCCTGGTGGCCGGTTGGATTTTTAACCTTATCACTTTTTTATCTTCTGCTGGTTCTCTTCCTGTTTTTCATTTTCTGGTTGATTTTTAGGTCGGGTTGGATATTTATTTTTATTGCAACGGTTGCGCTCTCTTTTAATCATATCCGCAATATCATCCCGTTCAGGCTTTCGTCGATGTTCAATATGGAAAAGCAGGAGAACGATCTGCGGGTGATGAGCTGGAATGTTGCCCAGTTCGATATTATGAAATACAAGCAAAAACCAGGTACTTACAATGAGATGATCAGCCTGGTTAACGAGTTCAAACCTGACATCGCCTGTTTCCAGGAAATGGTGAGCGGCGATACACTCGCGGATCTGAATAATCCCTATTACCGTAAATACAGCTTTTACTCTGTATTCGATTTTATGCATAAGCTGCACCTGCCGAATTATTTTTACAGCTATAATTACAAAGAAAACTTTCTAAGCCAACAGCATTTTGGGATTATTATCTTCTCAAAATACCCCATTGTCAACCGGCAAACCATCAGCAATTTCCCTAACGACTATAATTCCATTTTTCAATATGCCGATATTGTAAGAGGAGCGGATACAGTCAGGGTTTTTAACTGCCATCTGCAATCGTTAAGATTTAGCCCCACCAATCTAAAGTATATACAGAACCCTTCTATCAAAACAGATATTGATATTGAAAAATCTAAGAGCGTGATCGTCAAATTCAAAAACGGGTTTTTAAAACGACAACTGCAGGCAGACAGGGTAAGGGCAGAAATTGATAAAAGTCCGTACCCGGTAATCATCTGTGGCGATTTTAACGATGTTCCCAATTCTTACCCTTACGAAACCATCCGAAAAGATCTGCAGGATGCGTTTGTGAAAAAAGGCGCCGGCATTGGAAGAACTTTTAGCGGCATTTCCCCCACGCTCCGGATTGACAATATTTTTGTTGATAACCGCTATTCCGTGAACCAGTTTATTCGGGTTCAAAAAAAACTCAGCGATCATTTTCCTATCCTAACCGATATCAGCCCTCTTCCTGAATAGCTGAATGGTTTATATTTGTATTTATCTATGTTTTCAAAAATGTTGCATTCTTTTCCATTTTCTCACCCTCAGGGAAGTGGAAATTAAAGGAATGTCCATTTCAAAACCCAACAATCAACAATATTAAACACCTGTTATGCCTTTGAAAGTATATAATTCCTATACCCGCCAGAAAGAAATATTCACTCCTATTACGCCCGGCCATATAGGCATGTATGTATGTGGTCCCACCGTAAGCGGCGAAAGTCATCTGGGGCATGCAAGGCCATATATTACTTTCGATTTTATTTACCGGTATTTAACTTTTAAAGGAAATAAAGTGCGGTATGTGCGCAATATTACCGATGCCGGCCATTTTGAAGAAGAAGGCAGGGAAGCAGAAGATAAGGTCACCAAAAAAGCATTGCTTGAAAAGCTGGAACCGATGGAGCTGGTACAAAAATATACCAACTTGTTTCATTGGGCGATGCTGCAGTTCAATTGTATCGAACCTGCGATCGAGCCTACCGCTACGGGCCACATTGTGGAGCAACTGAATATGATTGAAACCATCATAGCCGCCGGATACGCTTATGAAGTAAACGGATCGGTATATTTTGATGTAAAAAAATATGCCGCTACGCATGATTATGGAAAATTGAGCGGAAGGATTATTGATGATCTTTTAGAAACCACCCGGGAACTGGACGGGCAGGAAGAAAAACGCGACAAGGCCGATTTTGCACTGTGGAAATCTGCTGCACCGGAACATATTATGCGCTGGAAAAGTCCCTGGGGCGAAGGATACCCCGGCTGGCACATTGAATGTTCTGCAATGGCCACTAAATACCTCGGCGCCGAGTTCGATATCCATGGTGGCGGAATGGACCTGCAGTTTCCGCATCATGAAAGTGAGATTGCCCAAAGTACCATCTGCAATCATCACCAGCCGGCAAAATACTGGATACACAATAATATGATTACGGTAAACGGCCGTAAAATGGGTAAAAGCTATAATAACCAGATCAGGTTAACGGATATGTTTAATGGCACACATCCGTTGCTGACACAGCCTTTTGCTCCTATGACGATACGGTTCTTTATTTTACAAAGCCATTACCGCAGTCCGATCGACTTTAGCAGTGAGGCATTGCAGGCAAGTGAAAAGGCACTGAAACGCCTTTGGGAAGCTTATGAAGTACTTCAGAAACTGTCCGTCCCAGCGGATCAAGCCGCAGGCGATGCCGAAATGGACGAAAAAATTGTAAAGCTGGTAAATGAACTGGAAGAGTTTATGGACGATGACTTCAGCACCGCAAAGGTATTGGCCAATATGTTCGACCTGGCACCTATTATCAATTCAATCAAAGACGGGCATATTCCAATAAGTGCGGTTTCAACGGCAACCTTGCAATTGCTACAAAATTCATTTAAGATTTACCTGGAGGATATATTGGGTTTAAAAGATACCACCGCAAATGACAACAACGCCCTTGATGGCGTGATGCAGTTGTTAATTGATATTCGCAAAGAAGCCAAAAGCAAAAAAGACTATGCCACTTCAGATAAAATCCGCAACCAGTTGTTATCGCTGGGAATCGCTTTAAAGGATGAAAAAGATGGAAATATGAGCTGGAATATTGAATAAACCTCTATTCATTCTATTTCAGCCAATCCATTTCCGGAACTTTCACCGGCTCCTTAAAATAATTAAGTCGCAAGCTGTCATTCCATCCGTTGGGATTTTTTTCGAAGGTTTTACTGCTGAAGAATATCATCCCTTTCATATTGGGTGTATTGCGCATGAGTTCTATCTGGCGTGGCAGCTGGGTCACATCTTTCCAGGCTGGATTGGAATTGGCGCGGTAAATTCCCATCCCGATATAACAATGTTTTCCATAAGTATGCCGGCTCCACCAATCAACCATTACTTCAAAAGGAGCAATGCGGTGCCCTATTTCCCAGTATAATTGCGGCGCTACATAATCGATCCATCCACTTTTCAGCCACAGCAGAATGTCGGCATACAGGTCATCATAATTCGATAGCGCTCCCTTCGTCGGACTTCCATCTACCGGATCTTTATCTGTATTGCGCCAAACACCAAAGGGACTGATCCCAAACTGGCAAAATTTCTTTTCTTTCTTAATGGCCTTGCTCAGCATCGAAATAATCGAGTCGGTATTGCTCCTTCTCCAGTCGTCCTTTGATAGTCCATTCCCAAATTGCCGATAACTGGCCTCATCCGGAAATTCTTTTCCTGCAATATGGTAGGGATAGAAATAATCATCAAAATGAATGGCATCTACATCGTACCGGCTTACCACATCCGTTACCACCCGGGTAACATATTGTTGGGCTTCCTTGTTGCCGGGATCAAAATACAGCAGGTCTCCATATTTTAAGAACCATTCAGGATGAAGTTTGGTGATATGTGTTTGTGATAGAGAAGGATCGCTGGTTTTAAAAACTGCCCTGTAAGGATTCATCCAGGCATGAAAAACCATTCCGCGTTTATGTGTTTCAGCAATCATAAAAGCCAGTGGATCGTAATAAGGGGAAGGTGGCTGACCCTGCACCCCGGTAAGCCATTGGCTCCATGGTTCATATTGCGAAGGATAAAATGCGTCGGTACAAGGCCTTACCTGCACTACCAGTGCATTTAACCCGTTTCGCTGGTGCATATCCAACAGGTGAATAAAGGCCGTTTTTTGCGAATCACTGTTGAAATCATCCTTGTTTGGCCAATCAATATTATCTACTGTTGCTACCCATACGCCCCGAAATTCGGGAACGGATTGAGCCATACTATTCAACAGGGTGCTACAAAGCGTAATGCACAAAATGAATGCGGCAAAAAAAAGCCGCAGGCGGCAAATGCCCGGCTTGAAAAATAATATCATGTGTTTGGAATCGTTAATGCGATTGACGGATCTTATCCAATAATTTGTTCAGGGTTTTAGCCTCTTTCTCGGAAAGCGCGCTTACAATATCATGCATCTTTGCTTCCTGCAGATCGATTTTTTGCAGCATCCTTTTACCTTTTTCAGTGATTGAAACATCTACAAGGCGCTTATCTGTTTTACAGATCATCTTTTTTGCAAGTCCTTTAATGATCAGCCTGTCAACAATACGGCTGGTATCACTCATTTTATCAAGCATCCTTTCCCTGATCTGCAGGGTAGACAATGGTTTGACATTGCCTCTCAAAATGCGCAGGATATTAAACTGCTGCATGGTAAGGCCTTCCTTGTCAAAAATTTGCTTCAACTGCTCTGTTGTCCAGTTGTAAGTGAAGATCAGGTTGATAATGGCTCGTTGATATTCGTTTTTAAAGGTGCGCTGGTTAATGTCTTTATCGATACTCATACAAAAGGCTTTCGGGTTTATGTGGATGTTGGTTTAAATAGGCACTGGCAAGATTAGGGGTATGAAAAAAAGAATATTGCAAACTATCCATCAGGAGGGAGGTGCGCTGGCATTTGTTGCGAATTCATTCATATAAATTTTTACGAGGATAATAAAATAGCTGATTAGCAAAGGTCCGAATATCAGGCCCATAAAGCCAAACAATTTCAACCCCACGATTACACCTAAAACGGTGATCATCGGATGCACATTACCTATTTTTTTCATTAGCCCCAGCCGGGTGATATAGTCTACATTTCCGGTTACAACAATACTATAGATCATAAGACCGGTAGCGGTAAAATTACGATCTACAGAATAAAGGTAAATCACTAATGGCACCCAAATAATCATGGTGCCCACCAGCGGGAAAAATGCAAATACTCCCGTAACAAAGCCCCACAGTGCCCAGTCACTTACGCCAAAAATCAAATACCCAATAGCCGCAAATACACCTTGCACCAGGCAGATGATTGGTATTCCAACGGCATTGGCCCTGATCATGATATCGGTTTCACTGGCGAGTTTATCTACATTTTCGGGCTTAAGTGGAATGATGTGGTCCAAATATTTTTCTATTTGCTTACCGCTATACAGCAGGTAATACAGCAAAAAAAACATCATGATAAGATTGGTTAAAACTGTAGCGGTACTGTTTAAAAACGAGGGAATATAGGCTGAAACTTTTCTTGCAATGGATTGTGCATTGGATGCGGTAAATAATTCCTGGCCGGTATAGGGCTGCAGTTTTTTCGAAAAAACTTCCAGGCCCCTTACCACCTGCTGCTGGTTATTTACCAACGAACTTATTTTGGGAGATATCAGGATGACGGAGAAATATACCGGAATGGCAATTACGATTAAACTGGTAAGGATAAACATCAATGCTGTTAAGCCTTTACGCCATTTCTTTTTTATCGTAAGGGTATAATACCATTTCCTGGTGAGGATAAATAAGGTGACGCCCCCTAAAAGTCCGGGTAGGAAAATATACAACTGCGTTACCAGCATAATACCCAGCGTAATAATCAAGCCGAGTAAAATAACCTGCCGCAGGTGATTATTAAAAGTGATTGGCATCGGGTATAATATTCATAGTTGAGCGTTGATAGTTGAAGGTTGATGGCTGAAGGAATCTCAACCTTGAACTTTCAACTTTCAACTAATTTCATCCTTGCCATACAGAAACACCTTCGCTGCAATTGGCACAAATGTCAATGTTTTTGCGGCTCTTCATCAATTCGCTACGAAACTGCTTATAATTATCATTGTTCCACACCTCCTTGAAAGACTGGTTCTTTAAATTGCCCAGCTGGTGCATCGCGTCTTTATCAAAACAGCAGGGGACCACCAGCCCGTCCCAGGTAATTACATTGGCATGTTGCATTTTCCAGCACCGGTTGGCAAGCTTATTTTTCGCAGTGTAACTACCGTCCTCATTTTTCTTGTAGCGACTGAACTTATCAATAGAAGGAATCAGCTTATTTGGGTCGGTTTCATAATCATACACCTGCGCCGTTTTAAACCGCACCTCATCCACACCTACTTCTTTAGCCAGGCGCTTGATGTCTTCTATCTGGTGTTCGTTAGGCTTCACTACCAAAAACTGGAAGAATACAAAGGGTGTTTTGCTATTCAGGGCCTTCTTCCACTTAACAATGTTCCTGGCTCCTTCAATTACCTTTTCAATATTGCCACCCACACGGTATTGTTTGTAAACATCTTGTGTGGTTCCATCTATGGAAATAATCAGCCTGTCTAAACCGCTTTCAACAGTTCTCTTTGCCGCTATGTCATTCAGGTAATGTGCATTGGTAGAAGTGGCAGTGTAAATACCTTTATCGCTGGCATATTTTACCATATCCAAAAAATCCGGATTTAAATAAGGCTCACCCTGGAAATAAAAGATGAGGTATAATAACTCCTTATGTATCTCATCGATCGTTTTCTTGAAAAAATTTTGCTCCAACATTCCCGTAGGGCGGGTAAATGCCCTGAGGCCACTGGGGCACTCGGGACAACGGAGATTGCAACTGGTAGTAGGCTCAAAAGAAATAGAAACAGGATAACCCCACTGCACGGGCTTGTTCAAAATTCTGCTGGCATAAAAGCTGCCCAGTACTTTCGCCCCATTCCAAAAACGCCTGAGCGTCAGTTTACTAACAAGGTTAACACTATCATTCCAGTTGAAGTTGGGCATACCTGCAAAATTACTGGTATTTAATCTTTTGAAGCAGAAACAGGCAGATGAAATTATCAGAGATTAGAATAGCCCGGCATTGTTTTGATCGCATCTCTACTATCCTCATCCAAAACCATTATGGTTTGAGGGGCAAAGTTTAATTTATTTGCAGCAAACATTGCGTAATTAGAAAAGATTACGCTTAACGTAATAAAGTTCATCACGTAGCTCCTGGTTTCTGCCGGCAGGTAATTTTTTATGTCCCAAAAAGTGGGATTTATTTTGCCACTTTTCCTGATTGCTTTTTTAACATTTCCCAAACCGCAATTATAACTTGCTACCACCAGCAGCCAGTTTTCATCCAGGTTTTGTTTCCTGTCGTGAAGGAATCTTGCTACTGCATTGGTAGCCTTCGTAAAATCTTTACGATCGTCCTTTCTATTTTGTTTTGCCGGGGTTGCACTCTTTGTTTTATCTGAATGCACAACGTTCAAACCGTAATCCACAGCCATTTCATCCATGATTTGCCAGTAGCCTACAGCACCAGCCCGTGACACGGCATTTGCATCGTATTCAGATTCTAATGCCAACAGGTTTTTTAACTCGTCGGGCAGCTTATATTTTTTTAGAATAGTAGCAACCCGGGGAAAGTAGTTCCTCCCTTTTGTATACATTTTTTTAAGGTAACTTCTTTTTTCGATGCTGTATTTTTCGATATAGGGCAGCATTTCTGCTTCGTTTCCCTTTAATATTTCCGGAAAAATCACATTGGAGGGTATGGTAACAGTGCTGGCCGCTTCCTTTTTTTCAAGCGCCGCAACAAAAAAGGTTTTTGCTGTATCGGTATGGTCTTGTGCAAATAAGCCCTGGTCTGCAAACAATAAAATGCCGAAGATGAAGAAAAGAATATCCTTCTTGGTTGCGATGAGAAAGCCTGTTTTAAATACCATATGCATATTATTTATTATGTCAATCTTTCAAAACTAACGATCTTTATCTTAAAATACCGGTTTTCGATCCATTAATCGCCGGGCTTTTAACCTATCTATAACCTTTTCAACGGGGAAGTTGAACAAATTTTATCTTTTTATGTAAAGGCTTTTCTGCATTTTTACATGCATTTACCCCCACCGTGGCAAAAAAGAAGAAAAAAAAACTTACCGGTACACTTACGTTCATTTTACTGTTACTGGCGGGCCTGGCAACGGGAACATGGTATATTACGCGGCTTATTAACCGACCCAAATTTGTACAGTACCCCGCGTTCGGTATTGATATCCCGGTAAATTACACGATTCATGGGATAGATGTAAGCCGTCACCAGGCGGTAATAGATTGGGCGGATGTGAAGGCAATGCAGATACAAAATGTGAAGATCGGTTTTGGATTCATGAAAGCAACCGAAGGCATCCAAAGTGTAGATGGCCGCTTTAGAAAGAATTGGTTTGATGCAAAGAAAGCCGGTATTCCCCGCGGAGCCTATCATTTTTTTAATGCCGGAAAGAGCGGCAAAGCGCAGGCAGAAAACTTTATAGAAACGGTGAACCTCGAAAAAGGCGATCTTCCACCGGTATTGGATGTGGAACAAATCCGGGGCACCAGCGTTGCCAATTTACAACAGCGGGTAGGCGATTGGATAAAGGTGGTAGAAAAGCATTACGGTGTGAAACCGATCATTTATACCAACGCCGATTTTTATAAAAATTACCTTGCCGGAAAGTTCGATGATTACCCCTTGTGGGTTGCTCACTACCTGGTAAAGGACAAACCCAGGATTAAGCGGAACTGGATTTTTTGGCAACACAATGAAACCGGCCGGGTAAATGGCATCAATGCGTTTGTGGACTTTAATGTATTCAACGGCGACAGCACCGACTTTAGTAATCTATTGATTCAATGAACGATTAATTTTACCTGGATAATATGGAACCTGAAGTAAGAGAATTTCTAGTGAAAATAGTACAGTCCCTTTCGATGGGATTGGTGTGGCTGTTGGTGAATATGAGCATCGGGATATATTATGGATTTGCCTTTTTTGAAGGGCACCCAACCACCGGCAATTATTTCTATTATTTTGGCTTCCTGCTCTCACTCACCCTGCTAATTTGGTATTTAAAGAAAAAATGGAAGGGCTGGGAAGATATCAATTACTGAATCAGCTGCTGTGATCTGCAACAATCACCCATTTATTATTAATTTTCCTGAGCAACAGGGTAAATGCACCGCTAAGATCCCCCATACTGCGAAGCAGGCGCCATTTGCCGATCACAAAAAAATACACCGGCGACAGCCGTTTTACCGATACCAGTTCAAAATCTAATTTCCCCATTGCAGCAGTATCGGGATAATGCTTTTCATAATTATCCAAGGTTTGCTGCCATCCGTGAGTAACTCCGCTCTTGCCAATAAATAATAAAGAATCACTGGTCCAGTAAGTAGCCATATAGCCTTTGATGTTTCCGCTGTTCCATTCTTTTGTTTGCGCCGCTAATAATTTTCGCACGGCGATTTCATCCCTGTTTTGGCCAAAAGATAAAGAGAAAAGAAGGCAGAAGAATGCGCAGCAACCTGTAACCTTATTCATAGTAAAAATTTAGAAACAAGATAATTAAAAAGCGTCAGCCGGATGGATTACAATGAAAGCAATATTTGCCACTAATGCACGAATAAAGACGAAGCCTGGTACCGGTGATTCACTTTAAAACCGATTTGTAAATGGCAATTGTGGGGGTGATGATATATTCCGATAACAGGTTACACTAAGCTCTACTAATGTTGGTGATGTGGGGACGCACATTTTTGACGTTGGCACAAACGGTAATTTTGAAAATGAGCGCCAATGATCAGCGGAACTGCAAAAAGTAGAAACCAGTTTTCAATGGGATGAAAAAACTGTTTTAGCACCAACAACAAAAACCCGGCTGTAAAGATATAAATAGGCGATAAAGAGCGGTGATGTTTGATATAGCCATGAAACAACGAATAAGATCCAACGATAAATGCTATCCCGATCATTCCCCACTCAAAAGTGGAATTGTGGATGATATTGATACCAAACACAGGAAGGGTGGAAACCAAAATGGGCAACAATGCGCAATGTATGGCACATGCTAAGGAAGTTGCCACACCCATGAAATCCCAATTGATCTTCGTTTCCATAATTGAGCGGCAAAGATAGTATATTTGCAATATTGTTGCAAGTATTAAAAAGTCAAAGTTTGAAAAAGTCGCTTAGTTGAGCGCTGGATGGGTGTAACTTTGATAAAAAATTATTCATGATTAAGAAATGGCATTGGTACGTTGGCTTTTTTATCCTTTTATTCGCCGTGTATTTTATTTACTTTTTTAGCCAGGATGATTTTGCTCAATCGAGCCTTCCGGTAATCAACAATAATATTCAACCTTTCTCTTTTACCAATCAAAATGGAAAGGCCATCACCGATCGGGACATAGAAGGAAAAGTGTATGTAACTGAATATTTTTTTACAACCTGTAAGGGAATTTGCCCAAAGATGAACGCCAACATGCGCAGGGTTTATGACACTTATAAAGGCGATAGCAGCTTTATGATCATTTCGCATACCTGTATGCCCGAAACAGATTCGGTACCGCTACTCAAAAAATATGAGCAAAAAATGGTCGGGGGAAAGCTGTTAAAAACGGAAGATGGATCATATAAAATTGAGTACGATTCAACACACAGCGGGCAGCAGGCTTTCACAAATACTTCCTGGAATTTTGTAACGGGTGATAAAGCGGCCTTATACAAGATGGCAAGACAGAGCTATATGATCGATAACAATAAACCCGAAGACACCACCGCCAACATCAACGACCAATTTATCCATACCCAATTTTTTGCCCTGGTAGATAAGAAAAGCCGGGTAAGAGGGATTTATGATGGACTAAAGGAAGATGAAATTCAGAAATTGTTGAAAGATATTAAACAGGTGTTAAAAGAAAAGTACCAAAGCAGGAGCCTGAATTAAACGAACCGTGAGCAATGATGAGTGAGGAGTAATCAATTACTAATAAACAATAAATGCCGTTTACTTAAGGATCGGCGCCATTTGCTCCTTATTGCTGAAAATGTAAAAGTGAGTGACACAAGGATGTTTAATTGAAAAACAAATGTTCGCAACCAAATAAAAGTATACGACATTGAATAACCAATAAACGGTAAACGCTAAACAGCCAAATGATACTTGATATTTTAAAGAAAAGTAAGCTGAGTGTTACAGACGGGCGCAAAAAGATACTTGAACTGTTTTTAAGTAGCGAGGGTGCTTTGGCTCATGCCGACATTGAGAAATATACCGGTGAAACTTTTGACCGGGTAACGGTTTACCGCACTTTGCAAACCTTTGTGGAAAAGGGAATCATTCACCATATCCCTACTACTGATAACTCTATATTGTATGCCCTTTGCAAAGACAACTGCGAGGAAGGCCATCACCACGATAACCATGTTCATTTTATATGCGATGTATGCAGCAAAACCATTTGTCTCGAAGACGTGACAGTTCCGCAGGTTAAATTGCCAAAAGGTTTTGTGCCCAAGCATGCAGAAATGGTAGTGAGCGGCGTTTGTGATGATTGTAAATAGTTCTAAATATCGGGGAAAGTACTTTACTCTTTCATACACGAAACCTGGCCTTCACCTGAACTCATTTTTGGATGCAAAAAAAGACTAAAACCGCCCGTATTAGCGCATTAGCTTATCGAAGGCCGCTTCTACTTACAGTCAACTTTATTAAGAATAGTAGTATGATCAAAATTTAGCGAGTCCAGGTTTTTAAATGCCATCTTTCCGTTTCTGTCTTCTGCTTCACCATATCCTTCTATAAACTTATCACCCATTTTCTTAAAAGCAATTTGCCTTTTAGATTGGATCCCCTCGGAATTGAATGTGTAATCTGCAATGAGCAAATCCCCTTTCATTTGTCCCTGGATAGTTCCTTGACTTTTATCCTTTTCATAAAAATTGTACACGAGTGTACCTGTAATAAACCCACCTACAAGGATTGTCTTAAGAATAACTGTGTCTTTTTTATTAATGTAATTGTAACAATTGAAAGCACTGGCTTTCCCCGGTTGAGTCTTCGGTTCACCGGTTTGGTTATTACAAGAACAGCATACACTTACTGCCAACAAAAAAAATGAAAGCCTTGTGGTTAAAATCATAGGGTGAGTATTACAATATTTATTTACGACATCTCACTTTTCACAAAATCCATCAATACCTCTATTGTATCTGAACTAAAATCAAATTTCAGTCCTGCTGTTTCAAAAAGTTGTGGCAATGTTTTGGTACCCCCAAGACTAAGTGCATTGCAGTAATTGTTGAGTGCAACTTCTTTATCAATTTTAAATTGCCGCCACATACCGATGGCACCTAATTGTGCAATTCCGTATTCAATATAATAAAAAGGCACTTCAAATAAATGTAGCTGTTTTTGCCAGAGATTGCTGCGGTAATTCTCCAACCCGCTATAATCGATCACATCGTCACTGAATTCATCCAGTATCTCATTCCATTGGGTTGTTCTTTCTTCGATTGTATGTGTTGGATTTTCGTAAAGCCAATGCTGAAATTTATCAACAGTAGCGATCCATGGAAAAATGGTGATCACTCTTTCCAATTCGTATTCGCGGGCTTTTTTTAATTGCGCATTATCTCCAAAAAATACATCCCAATGCTCCATACTGAATAGTTCCATTGCCATGCTCGCTACTTCGGCAATTTCCATAGGGTATTCCTTAAACCCGGTTAACGGCAATGGATGGGCTAAAAATGAGTGAACCGCATGACCACCTTCATGCACCATGGTAATCAGGTCTTGCATCTGCCCTGCAGCATTCATAAAAATAAATGGCGCACCGCTTTCTGCAAGCGGACAGTTGTAACCCCCGGGAGCTTTGCCCATCCTGCTTTCCAGGTCGAGGTGCTTTAATTCGTTCATTTTCACCAGGCAATCACCAAAAAACGGGCGAAGATTTGAAAAGCATTCAATTGATTTATTGATTAGCTCTTCGCTGGTTTTAAACGGTTGCAAAGATGGAGATCCTTCGGGCTCGGCTTCTAAATCCCAGGGGCGAAGTGTATCCAGTCCGAGCTTTTCTTTTTTCTTTTGATATACTGCGTTTACCAGCGGCAACACATGCTTCTTTACAGCGTCATGAAATGCATAGCAATCTTCTTTTGTATAATCAAATCTTCCCAGTTCTTTAAAGCGGTAGTCGCGGTAATTGGCAAAGCCAGCATTGAGTGCTTCGGCATTACGTTTCTCTAACAACTGGTTAAAGAGGGCATTTAGTTCATCCTTATCTTGTAACCTTCTTTCCTGGATCTTTCTATAAGCCTCTTCTCTCAAATTTCTATCATGACTTTCGTAAAACTTTCCTGCCTGCTGCAGTGTATATTCATGGTTGTTGATATTGACCGTCATCTTTCCCGAGATCACACCAAATTGCTGTTGTAAAACGGCCAGTTCGGCCTGTAAGGGAATATTTTCTTCCCTGAACAACTCGATACTTTTCCGGATAGAACGCAGGTAAGTAAAATATTTTGCGGGGTCTAATTCTTTCGCCAGCGGGTGATTGACTAACTTTTTATTGAGTGCATCCGCATAGGGCTGAATCTTAGGCTGCAATTCCAGGCAATAGAAATTAAAAGCTTCTTCCAGTGCTTTATTTTCGGTATCACAGGTCATTTTTATCTGGCGCCAGCAGGCATCTTCGCTCACCACGGCTTCCAGTTCACTCTGGTCCTGTAGCCACTGTTCAAGATCTTCTTTTGCATCGATATTCCTATCAAGCAAATTTTTAAAAAACGGTTCGAGGCTTTGCCAGTCTGTGACCACAAAATCGGATGGCACAAAATGACGGGCTGTTTTTTGGATGTCTGCGGTGTACATGGAGCAAAATTTTATATTAATCTGGAATAAAGGGCATACTGTAATAACCCCAGGAAACAGGCGTTAAAATGGGTGACGGGCTTTGAGCCAGATATTGGGAAATTAGACTGTACTGAGATATTAAACAAAAGATATTTGAGATACCATTACAATATCTCAATATCCAAAGCTTTGGCAATTATGCCATTTTGCGGGGAGAATTAATTTTTTTAGGAGGGGCGGCTTTTACGTTTGCCTGTTTGGTTTCGTTTGCTTTAGCCTTTGGTGTAACTGCATCATGGGATGCGGCTTCCTGGTCATGATTTTCGGATAATTTGATCTCTACATCATTGGCAGTTAACAAGGCAAACCATTTTACCATCTTTTTCATGTCGCTTCCATATACCCTTTCAAAATCCATATCAGGATATACTTTTTCAAAATACGACTTGATGCTTTTTGCATCGGCTTTACCATCAGGTAAAACTTCCGGGCTTTCTTTCATTGCCGCAAAAACTTCTACCAGGTTTACGTTATCCTTTGTTGTAAAAACCTCGATGCTTTCCAAATGAGAAAAACTATGCAGGCGGGTGCTTACAAATTTGGTGCTTTTATCTTCCAGAGACTTCACAATACCTCCATCTGCTTTTGACGACATTAATTCGTATAAACCGCCTAAGCCGGTTACTGAAACTAGTCTGTTGTAATCCATACAATCAATATTTTTTTAGGGTTGCAAGTTAGCAGTAAAAAAGCAAAATAGATTACAAAATTGTTATCCACAAGTACTTGCGGCGTAGTAGCTTTTTGCTAAATGATAGCTCGTAACGCGGCTTTTTGTTCAGTTATGACTGTTTTACTTTGTCAGTAAAAAATTTGCAGGCGCATTAAACAGTTAAAACCTGGTGATTGACAGTCTCATCAATCATCAGTAAAAAGGCGAATTCAGGAGGTTTTGTGAGGAAAAGGAGGAATCATATCAAGGCGTAACTACAATTTTATATACTCAAAAAGGGCATTAAGCAAAGTAAACATTTCGCTACTTTTTTCCGTTGATACATTCATACAAGGCCTGTACATCTTCCAGCTTGAACAATTGTGTACCATCATTCATGGTGGCAGCAGAGCCGCAGGCTACGCCAAAATTGATCACCTGTTGCAGGTGTTGTTTTTGCTGTAGCATAAATGTAATTCCGGCTACCATGCTGTCCCCAGCGCCTACTGTGCTTTTCTTTTTCACCGGCGGTGCAGCGGCAAAGTACTTCTTCTCGCCCGTTACCAGCCATGCTCCATCAGGCCCCATGGATACGGCGATTAATTCGGCAAATCCATCCCTCACCGCTTGCTGTGCGGCATCGGGCACTTCGTTATTAGCCAATCTTGCTATATTGAGCATCTTGCACAATTCACCAATATTGGGCTTTATTAAAAATGCGTGTTTCCCTTTTAATGCCTGTAAAGCTGCACCGGATGTATCCACAATACATTTTGCGCCCACGGAATTGGCGGTTTTTACTATTAGTCCATAAAAATAATCAGGTAAACCGGGAGGTAAGCTTCCGCTTGCCACTACATATTCAGGGCCAAAACAGAGGATATCTTCTATCAAATCTTTTACTACCTGTTGTTCAATAGATCTTCCCGGGAAAGTAAACCTGAACTGGTTATTGGTTTCAGATTCGAGCACTACCCAGTTTTCCCTGGTTTCTACGGTTGAGTTGATGGAATGAAATTGAATACCTTCCTTCGTGAGCAGGCTTTTCAGCATTTCGCCATTGTACCCGCCCGCAGGAAAGAGCGCTATGGATGAGGCTTTTAATTTTTTTAAAGCCTTACTCACATTGATTCCGCCACCACCTGGCTCATTTAGAATATCCGTACACCGTTGCTTTGATTCGGCTTCTATGAGATCGGTTGTAGTGCTTTTATCAATAGCGGGATTTAAAGTGACGGTAATGATCGTGCTGCTATTCATTCGAAAAAAATTGTTGGTTATTGATTTTAAAGTCCGGATGTTGAAGCCAGGTTTAAGTTTGCGAAGTTCGCCCACCTATTTCAATAAATACCATAAAATAATCAGTTAAGGATATGATTTAGCACCAGCCCCCCTGCCCCCCAAGGGGGGTTCCTGGTGTCTGCTACCGCTGATAGTTCTTGATATCCGCCCAAATTCCTAGTAAAAACCATTTATTGTAAAGAAGCAAATACTGCTTTAAAAACCCACCCCAAATGCCCGCCTAAGCAATAACATACCTGGATGAAATCATTGACGAAACCCCACTCGGCAATTTCAGAAAACCTTCCCAAAATAGCAGTGTACAAGAACCCCCCTTTGGGAGGCAGGGGGGCTTTGCTTCAAAAAAGATTCTCCCAATCGACTGTTTTTTGCCACTATCGGCGTCTTATGTAAAAGTTAAATAAAGTATTATGAGAAGATTTTTAGGTGTGTTCCTGTTTTTTAACCTTTCTGCTGTTTCCCTGTGGGCACAAAACTCCACTGTTAAAGGCACGGTGAGAGATCAAATTGATAAAACGCCTGTTCCGGGTGCTACTATAGAAATTTATTTGCAAAAAGATTCCTCTAAATCAGGTAAAATTAGTGCTGTCACAGATGCAAAGGGAAGTTTTGAATTGACCAATATTGGAAACGACAACTATTTTGTTGAGATCAGTTCCGTTGGATATGAAAGACTGAAAAGAGCAGTTGTAACAGAGGGCGGAATAAAGGATTTAGGCGTCCTCCCGGTTGTAAAAGCAGGAAAAGAATTGGAAGGTGTAACCGTAGTATCGCAAGCTCCGCCCGCAATTCAAAAAGGTGACACATCTCAATTTAGTGCGAGCCAGTTTAAAGTTAACCCTGATGCTACTACCGAAGATCTTATCAAAAAAATGCCCGGCATTACCGTTGATAAAGACGGTACCGTAACAGCCCAGGGTGAGCAGGTTAAAAAAGTGACTATCGATGGTAAAGATTTTTTTGGGGATGACGCTTCAGCTGCATTAAAAAACCTTCCTTCCGAAGTAGTAGATAAAATACAGGTATTTGATAGGTTGAGCGACCAGGCACAACTTACAGGTTTTGACGATGGCAATTCTGTGAAAGCGATCAATGTGGTTACTAAATCAGGCATTAAAAACGGGCAGTTTGGCCGGCTGTATGCGGGCTATGGCATAGATGACCGCTATAGTGCGGGCGGAAATGTTAGCTTATTTAATGGAACCAGGCGATTATCCTTTGTAGGAAACTTCAATAATATCAACCAGCAAAATTTTGGCTCACAGGATCTTTTAGGCCTTACCAGCAGTGGCGGACGGAGCGGTGGCGGCGGACGTGGCGGCGGCGGCGGACGTGGCGGCGGCGGAGGCGGAACGGATAATTTTACCGTAGGCCAATCCAGTGGCATCAGCAAAACAAACGCTTTGGGTATAAATTATAGCGATCAATGGGGCAAGAAATTAAATATAACAGGGAGTTATTTTTTCAATAACAGCACCAACAATAACCAATCACTGGTAAATACGGAAACTTTCTTCAATCCAAAAAACCAGTTCAGTACACAGAACAGCAATTCTGTAGCTACCAACAATAACCATCGCATCAACATGCGTATTGAGTATAAAATAGATTCTTCTAATTCAATTTTCATTATCCCAAGCATCAACCTTCAGAACAATAATTCTTCTTCGTTTTCTTCGTTGCAAAACTATTATGGAATCAACGATTCTGTAAACACCTCATTGAATAATACGAGGGCAGACCGGCAGGGATACAATATCAGGAACAGTATTTTATATCGTCACTCATTTGCAAAAAGAGGCCGTACGCTTTCACTTGGTTTTAATACCAACTACACCAAAAATGATGGACAAAGTTACACAGAGGCTCAGTACCGGTTTTTTGAATTGGGCTTTATAACGGACTCTGTGCAAAACCAGTTTTATAATAATACTACCAATGGCCATACCATCGGCGCCAACATCGCCTATACTGAGCCCATCGGTAAAAAGGGGCAGCTCCAGGTCGATTATACTCCCTCTGTTCAAAAAAATAAAGCAGACCAGCAAACCTTTTCATATGATGGAGTAAAGTATTCAAAGTTTGATTCTTTATTATCCAACCGGTTTGATAACACCATTACTACTAATAATGCAGGCATCAATTACCGTTTGGGCCAAAGCCGCGATGAACAGCTTTCATTCGGGCTAAATTTTCAAAATGCAAAACTCGAAAGCCAACGGGTATTTCCTACTGCTTCAACTGTTAACCAGTCATTCACCAATATTTTGCCGAATGCAATGTGGAGAAAAAAGATTTCAGCAACGGGAAATATCAGGTTATTTTACCGGGCTTCCACCAGTTTCCCTTCCGTAAATCAATTGCAGGATGTGGTTAATTTGTCTAATCCTTTAAGGGTAAGCGCTGGTAATCCCGATCTTAAGCAATCTTACACTCACCTGCTGTCAACAAGGTATACTTTCATTAATACGAAAACAGGCAGAAGCTTTTTTGCGAACCTGTTCCTGCAAACCGCCAACGATTATATCTCAAATGCAACCTATATTCCTGTGAAAGATTCTACCATTCAGCAAGGGATTGTGTTAAAAAGGGGATCACAACTGACCAAACCGGTAAATCTAGATGGTTATAAGAGCCTCCGTACATTTTTCACTTACAGTATGCCGGTTAAGGTGATCAAAACCACCATCAACTTAAATGCAGGTTTCAGTTATGCAAAATTGCCCGGACTGGCAAACTATCGTACTACTACTACTGATAACTATACTTATAATACAGGTGTTGTTCTTGCAAGTAATATTAGTGAGTATGTTGATTTTAATATTTCTTACAGCGCCAATTTTAATAATGCAAAAATTACTTCGATCTTTAGTTCGAACAGCAAATACATTAACCAGGTGGCCGGACTACAGTTAAATTTATTGAGTAAAACAGGATGGTTTATTCAAAACGATGTTTCCAATCAAACCTATAGCGGGTTAACAGATGGCTTCAACCAAAGTTTCTGGCTATGGAACGCAGCCATTGGTAAAAAGTTCCTGAAGAAACAAGCCGGTGAATTAAAACTGTCCGTATTTGATCTGCTGAAACAAAACCAGAGTATCACCAGAACGGTAACCGGCGCTTATATCGAAGACGCACAGAGCCAGGTGTTGCAGCAATATTTTATGCTTACGTTTAGTTATAGTCTTAAAAATTTCGGAACTCCGGCAAGAAGCGGCAATGAAAGATTTAATCAAAACAGGGAAGGCATGGGTCCAAGGTCTGGCCCGGGTGGAATGAATCCGTCCTTTTAAGTATATTTAGATTGGATTTAATAAATTGAGCACGCTTGGTGAACCAATCTGAAGAGTTAGTAATTAAATTACAGCAGGGAGATCAGTCGGGATTTACGGCTGTTGTAGAGTTGTACAAGGATATGGTGTATAATACCGCTGTAGGCATTGTACAAAATGCAGATGATGCGGATGACATCACACAGGAAGTTTTTGTGCAGGTTTACCTTTCTATTAATACCTTCAAAGGTGAATCGAAATTATCGACCTGGTTATACCGCATCACCATTTCAAAGGCACTGGACCATGAAAAAAAGAAAAAGAGAAAGAAGCGGTTTGGTTTTGTGCAGAGCATCTTTGGTAACCAGGAAAATGAATCTGTTTACCCGGTAGAATTTAACCACCCGGGGGTACAGTTAGAAAAAAAAGAAAAAGCCTCTGAATTGTTTAAAGCTTTAAAACAATTGCCAGATAAACAACGAATTGCTTTTACACTTCACAAATTAGAGGGCCAGAGCCACCAGGAGATTGCTGAAATAATGAATACCAGTTTGTATGCCGTAGAATCTTTGATGGGACGGGCAAAAAACAATTTAAGAAAAGTGTTACACAACTATTATAACGAAAAATTTTCGGACAAATAAATTTATCCGGTATGAACAAGAATGACCATATCAATCAACTGGTTGATGATGCTATCAACAGCGCAGACAATATAAAGAGGGCTGAACCGAAGCCCTACCTGCTCACCCGTATACGGGCCCGGCTTGATCATCCTAAAGAAACCCTTTGGGAAAAAACAGGATGGTTTGTAGGAAGACCTGTATTTGCGATCCCGATATTGGCAATACTGATCGTCACCAATTTCATGGTGATTGCCTTTAACAGGCCGGCCCCTGTTGCAACCGTAACAGAACAACTGGCACAGGGTTCGGATGAATTTTCGCTATCCGTTTCCTCTATTTATGACATCGAAAATACTGAACCATAATGATAAATACTCAAAACCAGCGTAAGGTTTTCCTGGTGATCATTGCTATTTTACTTCTTGCAAATATTTCTATGCTTGCCTTTTTTTTACAAAAAAAAGCACCTGAAAATAAAGAAATCCGACCCGACAGAAAAACCATTATTATGAATTTCCTGCAAAAAGAAATCGGATTTAACTCACAGCAACTGGCACAATATGATACTTTAAGCAAACAGCATCGGGAAAAAATATCCAGCCTGTTTGATACCCTAAGAAAAAACAAAACGCAACAGTTTAAACAACTGGTAACTGGCAACTTCGGCGACTCGGTTATCGAGGTGCTCGCAGACCAATCTGCCGCATCCCAGAAGATAATAGAAGTAAATATGTTTAAGCATATCAGGAGTATCAGGAACCTTTGCACACCAGAGCAACTTCCCAAATATGACTCTTTGTTTGGGAAAATTTTTAACCGCAGCCGCGACGGAAGAAAAAAAACGACAAAATAAAATAATGCCGCCGGTTTTTTTTAAACGAAGTCGTCTAATTAAAACATTGTAAACCTTAAATGAAAAAAAATGAAAAAACAATTCGTATGGATGGTATTTGCTGCGCTATTTAGCATTACTGCTGTAAATGCACAAGGTGGCGGAGGCGGACAACGTCAGACTCCAGAAGAAAGAACAAAAGCCACCATGGAAAAACTGGCCGTATTGAACTTAAGTGCTGATGCAAAAACTAAAACAGAAGCTATCATTACCGATTATAATAATACTTCGCAAAAAGCCATGCAGGAAATACGTGCCGCGGGTGGCGACCGGGATGCAATGATGGCCAAGCGAAAAGAACTTTCAGATGCAAGAGATGTTAAACTGAAAGCTATTTTTACGGAAGAACAAATGAAAAAATGGAAAGACGAAATTGAACCTTCCCTTAGGCCGCAAAGAGGCGGTGGAGGAGGAAATGCTCCAACTCAGAAATAAGAAGAATTAAGTTTTATAAGAAGTTAGGTTTTGGTAAAAGTTAGCCCTGCCATTTGGCGGGGCTTCTTGTGTAGTATAATATCATAATGGCAGGTGCAGCCTTGTGGCTTCACCCTATTATTGTTTTGCAGAGATAATTGTAATCAACACTTGCGTATTAAAAACAGATACATTATCTTAATCTTTTGAAAAAATCCCGCTGCGTTTTTTAAAGAATCCGGAAAATAATTCAGCCGGCAGATGTAACCTGTGAATGCGCAGTAGGTTGAACAATGGAAGCAGTCAACACAATAACAAAATAAATCACAACCCATCTCATAATCACTTTATGGGAACAAAAATTTCAACTTATGAACAATGCAATCAGTTGGTTCGAAATCCCCGCGACTGACATAGACCGGGCGCAAAAGTTTTATGAAACCATATTTGGCATCAGGATGACACCTATGGATATGCCCAGTATGAAAATGCGGACTTTCCCCATTGATGATCCCATGAAGGGAACCGGCGGCGCAATCGTTCAAACCGATGGTTTTCATAAAGCCTCAGCTTCAGAAGGAGTATTGATTTACCTGAACGGTAACCCTGATGTACAGAACGTATTGGATAAGGTAGCAGAAGCAGGCGGAACAGTAGTGTTGCCTAAAACTGAAATCTCACCCGAATATGGCTATATGGGAATAATACTCGATACAGAAGGCAACCGCATCGGATTGCACTCTGTTCCTGAAAAGTATCTCACCGGTAATCAGAACTAAGCAGAATGGTTGCACAACAGTTTAAAGAAATTGTGCATTCGATAGCAATCACTGAACGTCAAAAACAAGTTTGAACTTTTAAAGTCCCGATTGGATGGCATCACCAGGTAAACTGCTGAGCAGCGGGCCAATGTTGTTATTAACCCAATCATCAATCCAGCAAATATGCAATCAAAAGCTTTATCCGTTGAGCAGTATTTAAGCGAATTGCCACCCGACCGGCAGGAAGCCATGAGCACGCTCAGGAAAGAAATTCTGAGAAATTTACCCAAAGGCTTTAAAGAAGAAATCAGCTATGGCATGATCGGGTATGTGGTACCCCATACATTGTATCCGAAAGGATATCATTGTGCACCCGAACTACCCTTACCCTTTATGAATATTGCTTCCCAGAAAAATTTCATTGCCGTTTATCATATGGGTGTGTATGCTGATAAAAATTTACTGGATTGGTTTGTAGAAGAATATGCAAAAAACACCACTGCCCGGCTGGATATGGGAAAAAGTTGTGTCCGGTTTAAAAAAATGATTACCATTCCCTATAAGTTAATAGGTGAACTGGCCGGAAAAATGACCGTTTCCGAATGGATAAAACGTTATGAAGAGAACTTTAAAGTTTAGATCATGCCTTATAATGAAAAGCTTTCGGACCGGGTAAGAGAAATGCTTGCGGCAACACCTAATAAACTGGAAGAGATTAAAATGTTCAGCGGCATCTGCTTTATGGTGAATGACAAAATGTGTGCGGGAGTTCAAAAAGACCAGTTGATGCTTCGGCTTGATCCAGCCATAATAGAACAAGTATTGGAAGAAGAAGGATGTACTCCTATGGATATGAAGGGCAAAGTAATGAAGAGCTTTGTTTTAGTAGATCAAACGGCATTAACAACAAAAAGGAAACTTGAATATTGGCTTAGGCTGGCACTTGATTATAACCCTGTTGCTAAGGCCTCTAAAAGAAAAAATAGCTGACCAGCGACTTTGAAGAATTGTTATAAGCGGCCATTATTGCTGAGGCATTTCTTCCAATACAGTTTCAATGCGATCTTTTAATTCCTCGTAAGAAGTATAGCCCCGTGCCAGTAAATGAAATTTTGTTTCGTTTACCTGTATCAATACGGCAGGAAACCCCGTTACCTGCAATTGTTTGCAGAGTGCAAATTCGTAATAGGCCATCTCTTTATATTCTTCACTTTTCAGGCGGGTATAAAATATTTCGGGCTGTATCGAATACTTTTCAAGCAAATGCCTGTAAGCTTCATCATCGCATAAATCCCTGCCCTCAAAATGAAGGGCATATTGCAGATCGGCAGCAAATTCTATCTGCCGGTCGGGGTAAAACTCTTTAAAAATACAAAGCGCAATGGCCGGCTTTTCAGACGAGGGATACCAATCACTCAGTTCAGGGTTATTGATGTGCCAGAGGTAATCCGGTCCGAACTTGACACCCGTGTGTTCTTCCACAACCTGGTAAGCCTTTTGAATATAGGCCGCCGTAACTTCAATATGTTTTGCTTCTTCGGTAATAATCATCCCGCCGCTTAATACTTCAAAATCAAAATGCTCCTTGTATTCCACCGCAATTTGTTTTATCACCGGGCTGAAGGCATAGCACCACCCACAATATGCATCGTAGCAGTAAATCAACATTGGTTTATCCATGCCACAAAGTTGGCACAATTTCCCGTTTATTCTTTTTTTATAATAAGCTGCCCGTGAAAATTGGATGGAATTACTCAGTTAACGACATCGTTTTGAGATGTAAGAGGGCTCCTTAAGGAATATGGCATTATTGATGCACATTGTTAACCGCAATGCGACCGATGTTTCGTCACTATCCTCTTCGCGATGTTCCTCTTTTAATTCGTGACTACCTTTTTACAATAATTTATGCCAGCCTGGCCATGTGCATATACCAGTTCCATTCCCATGTTTGGCCGTTGTCATCAGAGAATGCCTGGCTCCAAACCGGGTTATTCTGATCGGTGGCATCCCAACAAAATGCTACTACAATTTCTTTGCCCTCATAAATATCTTTGCCAAAAAAATACCCGGTGTTGTTTTCAAAAGATCCCACAACGGGTGGATCCAATAATCCCCTATTGCTGTCTGCCCAATAAATGCTCCAAAGCCTGGTGGCCGGATTAAACAGGCGGAGTGTCATTCCCTCAAAGGGCTGACCGTCGAAAGCCGTTTCAAAACTATCGATATTTCCAAGTCCCATTAATATTTTCCGCATTTCACCTGCCGCTTCAAATTCTCTCCATTCGCTGCATTGATTGAGCCTGGTATTGAGTTTTCGATTACTGACTTTCCATTTGCCGCTTAAGAAATCAAAATCTTTCTCCGAAGAAGGTTCTGTGGGAAGAATTTTTATCTCACCTGATTGGGTAAATATCAAAGGCTTAATCTCGTTCATGATGGTAAATATTTATTTGCAGGATAAAGTACTAAATTAGTTTGGATTGATATCATTGCTGTATTGCGATTTTCAAATCATCCGTGGTTGAACCGGTGAATTATTTAGAAATCCTTTATCAAATCTGTGATCTTTCTTTCTTCGAGCACCACTCTCACGGGAATGGCATTTTCCAGGTGCCATTTGATGAGCCTGATATAGCCATTGGCGATTTCTACACCCGTAATATCTCCGTCGCTATAGCAACAGCAACCGGTGTTAAAATAGGTTGGTTTCAGTTCGTTTTTTGGCTCATCTGTTTTGATGGTATGTAACTCGGAACCGGCGTATTTTCCCGAGGCAAATACGGGTTTATGTGTATGCCCGGTTACCAGGAAAATATTTTTCCGCCGGCTGCTCCATTCATACATCAACCTGTTGTGTTTATCTCTGAGATGAATATCATTCGCCGGCGTATTCACATTGATACCAAGGTATCGCTGCACGGGCGCCCAGATATGCGCCACCAGCCAGGTACTGAATGCATTGTTATCGCTCATTTTATCACCCTGGTGGCCATGTGTAAGAAAAATTTGCAGCGGAACCTCGTCAATGGTGGTTCGTAAAACCATCCCTTCATAAACAGGAAGGGGCATTTCGAAAAACGGCTTCAGGTTCAACAATACATCCAGTTGATTTTTCCATAGCAGATCATGATTGCCAAAAGTTCGAAAGTATTTTTTACCCGCCTGGAAACCTGCTTCTGCTTTTAATGCTTCAGGATATTGTGAAATAACCTGCGAAACTTTATATTTCCATAGCTCTTCCGCATCCCCTAAATTAATATAATTGAAAGATAACTTCTGGTAATGCCTGAGTGCCGCAGTATAGTTGGATTCATTGTCTTTAAAATCATCACCCCTGTCCTTATTGCCTTTATGCTGATCACTGAAAATGACAAAATGATCAGTTTCAATATTGATATCAATTACGATACCACGACTACTATTTTTAGTAGTAATGACCTTGTACAAACGGGATAGCGATTTGAAGACATCTTCCTTTACAGGTGCGGAAGCAAACCTGTCTGCCAATTTTATAAACAAAGGCCGGAATATTTTTTGAAGCAGTTTACGCATGCCTTGTAAGATAATAATTTAATATCTTATCAATTTTGCTTCCATAATGCATACAATAAAAAAGATACACCACAAGAAGTCTTGTAAACGAAATTATGCCAGCGATGATTGCGTTCTAAAAAACTTACCAATCATTGGAAACTGTTCAAATTCTTTCCTTTCCACCCGTGCTACAAACCAAAGAAATGCCAGCAGGAAAATGACGGCTGTGATTACGGAAAAATAGATATTGCCGTACAATAACACAAGCCCTTTATGAAGAAAGAAAATTAATGTGGTGAGTACCAGGTAGGCGATCATTTTCTTTTTTGCATACGGTATGCGATACAATTTTTGCCCGAATAAATAAGAAGTGATCATCATAAATGCATAGCAGGTAAAGGTTGCCCAGGCGCTGCCGGTGTAACCAAAAAGCGGTATCCACCAGATATTCAACAAAATGGTAACGATGGCCCCGGCAATGGTAATGCCTGCACCAAACAAGTTACGGTTGGTCAGTTTGTACCAGATAGAAAGATTATAATAAATTCCCAGGAAGACGCTTCCCATGGCGAGTATTGGCACAATGTGAATACCTTCTCCGTACTCTTTGAATTTGATGGTTAAGATCTTTTCAAAAACATCCAGGAAAAGCCCGATCACTAAAAACATGCAGCAACAGGCGATCACAAAAAATTTCATCACCCGTGCATAGGTGATTTTTGCGTTGGTTTCCTGCGATTGATTAAAGAAGAAGGGCTCGGCGGCCATTCTGAACATCTGGATAAAAATGGTAATTAAAACAGCCAGCCTGTAATTGGCGGCGAAGATGCCCAGCTGCCTTTTGGCTTCTGCCGGAGGAAGTGTAACCACATGCTGGTAAACCAAGCGGCTGATCATTTCATTGATCATTCCACCCAATCCAACAATGATCAGCGGGTAAGCATATTTCATTACCTCTTTCCACAATTTTCCATCAAATATGAACCTGAAGCTGATCCATTCTTTCCATAACAATAAAAAGGTAGTGGCGCTTCCTACGAGATTACCGATCAGGTAATAGCCAATGCCAATGGAGGGATCATAGATCAGTAGTAATAAGCTGTGCGGGTTTTTATGAACTATTTGCGGACAAATGCCTATGAAAAAAACCACCACTAATACATTCACCGCAATACCGGCGATTCGCACAAATGCGTATTTACGTGGCCTGCCTTCCTGGCGAAGTTTTGCAAAAGGTAATGTGGCCAAAGTATCTAAAAAAATGATTGCTGTTAACCAGGTAAAATATTCCCGGTGAGAAGGCATCAAAGTTGCATTCGCCAGTGTTTGGGTAAATAACAATAAGATTGAGGAGAATAATATGGTAGTAGTAAGGATCGATACATTCAGTGTATTGTATAATCCATCTTTATCCTTTTCCTGGGAAAAACGGAAATAGCTGGTCTCTACTCCATAGGTAAAAAGAATATTTACAAAGGGAACAATTGCGTAGATCTGGGTTAGATCTGCCGTATCCGCTGCGTGGTAAATAAAGCTAAGTGAAAAATTAAGAATATATCCTAAAAACCTGCTTCCGATGGTCGGCAATCCATACCATAAAGTTTGCCCTGCTAATTTCTTGATACTGCTCAATTAAAATGCTTTAGCGGACAAATTTAGTTTTATAATTTCTAATATAAGGTGCATTTGAACATCATTATTATTGTAACCTTTTTTTAACAGCGAAGGATGTTGAAGGTTGATGTTGATAGTTGATGGTTGGGAGTAAAATAACAAGAAGGAATAAACGAAATAATGAAGTGATTACTTTAGCTGTAACGGTTAGCTTTCACGACTGTTCATTCACCGTTCAATGTGGTTGACTTAACGATCGGCTGCCCTTTGCTCCTTATTGCTGAAAATGTACAAGGGAGTGACACAAGGATGTTTAATTGAAAAACAAATGTTTGCAACCAAATAGAATTCTTAAGTAGACGAAATCGATTTAGAACGAACCATTGACCATTCACGATTGACCCATTGACCATTACCTCATTAGCCTTTCTAATTGGGTTGTGCAAACCTGGTATTTTGCAGCAGATCATTGTCTGAAAGTGAACTTAAAAATTCCACGAGGTCAACCTTTTCCTGGTTGGTCATGGAGATACGGTTTTTTAATAGTGGATCCAGCGTTGACTGGTTTACTACAATGCCTGTGCGGTAATGCTCAATTGCCTGCTGCAGTGACAGTAATCTGCCATCATGCATATAGGGAGGGGTGTACCGGATATTCCGTAAACTGGGCACTTTAAACTTTAGTGAATCGGCAGTATTACCTGTAATGCGCATGCGGCCCTTATCCTGCAGGTAAGCATCCAATGTAAGACCATTATTACGGAAAGAATTGTCTGTAAACAGCGGCTCTGCATGGCAACTGTTGCATTTTGCTTTAAATATATTGTAGCCATTTTGTTCTGCGACCGTGAAACTTGCTGTTCCTCTTTTTACCTGGTCGTATTTACTGTTGAAAGATTGTATGCTGCCCATGAATTGAGAGAGGGCTTTCAACATACGCTGGCTGTTGATAGTATTATCACCAAACGCGGCGGTGAACATTCTCGTGTAAGCAGTGTCAATAACCAGCTTCTTTAACACATTGTCGATCGTTTCCACCATTTCCGTGATATTGGTGATTGGGGCAAGCGGTTGTACTTCTATGTGATTCACCCCTCCATCCCAATGCATTTCTTTCATCCAGGCTAAATTAAAAAGAGCAGGTGCATTGCGAAAGGTAAATGCGTTATCAAAACCATGACTAAACTGGTGATCATAAGTGGAAAAAGCCGCAAACTGCTGGTGGCAACTGGCGCAGGGAAAATTCCCGTCTTTGCTCAGTTTGCCATCATAAAATAATTTCCTTCCGAGTTGAAAGCCTTCTTCTGTAAGGGGATTGTCTTTAAAAATATCTGTGGGAGGTTGTGGCCAACCAGCAGGTACGGTAAATTTTAAATAGGAAGGAGCATAGGGTTTTGATCCTTCATTTTTTTTACAGGCATCAAAGATAAATACCGTTGCCGCGAGGGTAAGTATCAACGATATGAGAATTTTGAATTTCAATGCCCGGTTTTAATTATTAACAATATCGGTAATGGTGAACATTTTACTATAATTGTCAGCCACCATCTTCGCCTGGGCACCGGGTGTGGTGCAAACCGGCAGGCCGGCAATTTTTATATCATTGGGACTTTGCCACCATTTATTAAAATCAGCTTCCAGGGTTATTTCACTGGTTTGCCCCTTTTTAATATTAACTGTTTTGCCACCGGGAAAGACCATTCCGATATATTTTAAAACATTATTGGCTCCTGAAAAACCACCAATATGATATTGTACAACGTTGCCCGGTTGGCCGGATTGAGGTGAAGTACCTTCCATCTTTACCATCACATAACCACTGTTCCAGGTCCAGAACATATCGTTCAACGGGTCCAATGCACCAGTTTGAGCGCCACTTACGTTCCGGGTGCTATCTACCCCCAGTAAAAAGCTGAGCGTTATAAATGAATTCTCGTCAGCTTCAAAACTAAAACTTAAACTTCCGGGTACACTTTGATCAATAAGATGGTAGCTTTCTGTTTCGGCTGCAATAGTAGGCACACCACTTAGGCCCAAACGAACATTGCTGATATAATATTTGAATTTGGTGATGGTGTAAGTTTCTCCAAAAGGATTTGTGTAAATACCCGTATTCAAAGCCATGGGACTGCCATTTACCTTATTGTTAAAAGTAAGTTTTACTGTGCCTTTACTATTACCTGGGTTAATTGTTTTCTGACAACTACTTAGTAGAAAAAGAATCAAAAGCAGGAACAGGCAATATTTCTGAGAGAATCTCATAAATCATGTTTTATTTTCATACGATGTTGTTTTATCTCACCCAGTTTCTTCTTCGTATTGATTCGCTTTTCTTTAGCGGCTTTGCCCGGTTTGGTAGGCTTTCTTTTTTTAGGTACCAGCAAGGCCTTTATAATTAATAGATTCATTTTTCGCTTCACCTGCTGCTTATTCCCTAACTGGGAGCGCTCGGTTTGGCTTTTCACCAGTACATCTCCCCCGGCAGTAATTTTATTGGCTAATTTTTGGGTGATGAGTTCCTTTTCAATTTCATTTAGCAGGGAAGAAGCGCTGATATTCCAGTATCCCTCCACCATTGTTTCTACTTTATTTACATTCTGGCCCCCTTTTCCGCCGCTCCGGGCAGTTTTAAACCGTATTTCCTCACTTATGTCCATTACCAAATTTACTTTATTTAGGCAAATGGTGGCTCTAAAGCCATTCATTTGGTATCTTTATTTTAATAAGAACAAAAAAAACAGGATTTTTGTACCTAACCAACCCATAATGATGCTAAAAGGTATATATCATTCATTAACAGAGCGTAAGCGAACAGGGAGAAAATCGTTTGCAGTACTTATTGACCCCGACAAAGTGAATAATAGTAATATCCAATTCCTTATTGATCTCTCTGTATCCGCCAAAGTAGATTATTTTTTAGTTGGGGGCAGTCTTGTAATTTCCAATTACCTCGATGAATGTCTTCAGTTAATTAAAAGAAGCTGCTCCATTCCTACCATTCTTTTTCCAGGCAGCCCTTCACAGGTGAGCAAATATGCAGATGCGTTATTGTATCTATCACTGATCAGTGGTCGCAATGCGGAATTGTTGATTGGCCAGCATGTGGTTTCTGCACCTGTTGTAAAGAAGAGCGGACTGGAAATTATGCCCACAGGTTATATGGTGGTAGATGGCGGAGCACCTACAACTGTTTCTTATATTTCCAACGCGAGTCCTTTGCCGGCAGATAAGAATGAAATTGCCATGTGCACAGCAATGGCCGGCGAAATGCTCGGAATGAAATTGATTTATATGGACGCAGGCAGCGGCGCAAAACGTGCCATTACTGAAAGCATGATCGAAAAAGTAGCAGAATCCATTGATGTACCGCTGATTGTTGGAGGAGGCATTACCGATCCTGAAAAAGCGTACCTCAATTGCAAGGCCGGCGCCGATGTGATCGTTGTGGGCAATGCGATAGAAAAAGATACTTCACTTATAAAAGAAATGGCGGCAGCCGTGCATAGCATCCCGGTAAAAGTGTAAGAAGAAGGCAGCGAAATCCTGGGTTCGTTAGAATTTGACAGGAATACTAAGAAGCTGTTTAAAAAAATAATGCCACGAATGCACGAATATCCGCGGGGTTTCTTATTTTAATTTGACCTTATTCGTGCCAATTCGTATAATTTAGTGGCTTCAAAAATCCCCATGGTAAATCCCTAAACTATTTTTAAAGGCTTCTAAGTTTGGAAATATTGTGGTTTGTTTCATGCTTTTATAAGGAATATTCACCTGGGAGTATCAAAACAGAAATATCAGCAGGAATTGAAAAACTTTAGGAGATAATAACAGTTTTATTGCCTTAAAGGCTCATCATCTCTTTAAATTTAACAGCCTGCCTCCGGCTTACTTCCACTTTCTCGCCTCCCTGCAAATCGAGTAATAAACCTCCGTTAAAATAGGGCTCGATTTTTTCGATCATACGCATATTAACGATATGCTTGCGGTTGGCCCTGAAAAAAGTTTTTTCATCCAGCCTTTCTTCCAAAGCATTTAGAGATTTTAAAATTAAAGGCTTGTTGCCTGCAAAAAATACCTTGGCATAATTACCAACGCTTTCGAACAAACGAACTTCGGAAAGTTTTACAAACCAGCACCGTTCTCCATCCTTTACAAATACCTGGTCATTTTCGGTAAGCATGCCACGATTAAAAGCCTGTTGGGCGGCCAACTCCTTTTCTTCGGCCTGCTGCAGCTTTTGCAATGCATCGGCAAGGCGCTTTGGCTCAATCGGCTTCATCAGGTAATCCAATGCATTTACTTCAAACGCTTTTAGCGCATATTCATCGTAGGCAGTTGTGAAAATTACATGGGGCGCTTTATCGAGTTCCTGCAGCATTGCAAAGCCTGTTTTGCCCGGCATTTGAATGTCGAGGAAAATCAGGTCTGGATTCAATGCTTCAATCTTCTCGATGCCTTCCGTAGCATTGGCTGCTTCATCTATTACTTCCACATCTGGAAAATCCAGCAATAATTTCTTTAATTCGTTTCTTGCTAACCGTTCATCGTCAATGATAATTGCTTTGTGCATAAGGAGTTATTGTGTGAATGAATGGCAGGTGACTGTTTATCGTGACGAAATTAATAAATAAGTATTTAAATTGTAACAAGCGGCATAGTAATTCTGGATTCTACCATTTCATCATCCAGGTTTTTGATAGCAAAAGTGGCCTTTCCCTGGTACAGCAGGTTGAGCCTGTCCTGGGTACTTCTTACACCGAAGCCATTTTCATTTTTATAGGTTCCTAACTGACCTGAGTTTTGCACAACCAATTCATGATGGTTTTCAACAAAATCGGAGGACACCCGGATCGTGCCCCCATCTACTTTTTTACTGATGCCATGTTTGATGGCATTTTCTACCAGCGTTTGCAACATCATGGGTGGAACCGGCTGCTCCAGCGTATCTTCATCAATATCCATTTCTATATTCAGCCTTTCTTCAAAACGCATTTTTTCCAATGCCAGGTAATCTTTCACAATATTTAACTCCCGCTCCAGCGGAACGGTCTCCATCTTTTCGGTCTGCATACTGCTCCGGAGGATATTGCTTAACTCGGTGATTGCTGTTCTCGCCCTTGAAGGATTTTCATCTACAAGCGCCCTGATACTATTTAGTGCATTAAAAATAAAATGAGGGTTGATATGGGATTTGATGGTTTTTAATTCCAGTTCCTTTACAAGCGACTGCAGCTTCAAGGTATCCACTTCCTGGCGTCTTGTGCGTTCTACATAGTGAAATGTATAGTACAGCAGGTTCCAGATAAACAATAAGAAAAAATTGTTGATCGAGTTACGGGTAATTTCATTCATTATTGAAATCTTCGGCGCACCGCTATCACGCAGGTTGAAGATCCGTTCGAGGCCCACATCTGCACAGGCATATAGTATCGCAAAAACGATGGTAACAATTACAAAGTAAAAAATTTGTTTATTGATCGGCTTATTTAGAAATTGGTATTCCTTAATGATCAGCCGCATGATGTGCGTGAACAATAAACCCAGCGCCACGCTGATGCTGATAAGAATATAAAAATTATCGATCTTCCGAACGGATAAGTTTAAATAATAGAATACTGAAATGGCAAAATTGGCTCCCCATCCACCAAGCTGGCAAATCGCATAATTGGATAAGCTTTTTTTCATATGAAGACAAATCTACGAATTGGTAGTCCTAAACCCGTTTCGTTTTTATTAATGGTGAAATGTTAGGTTAAGAGGTCCTGGAGGAAGTTCATTTTCAAGACAGTTCCAATTATGTTCCCAGTCCAAATAAGCTCTGTTTTGCAATTTTCGCATCCTTAACAATAAGTGCAACAGCTTTAAGTTACCTTTTTAGCAGTTTAAATGCGTGTGTCCACTCGTTCCGTAAAAAACCTGGAATACACCAAAGAATACACAAAGGCTCTATTGCCCGGGCTGCTTCCGCATGCCCCATGTCTTCTGCTTCCCAGCCAAAAACATTTAATATGGCTGCAACAGTACTTTTCGCACCCGCGTCATTGCCACAAATGAACATGGTAGGTTTTACTCCTCCATAATCAGGCTTATACATCACTGCGTTTCCTACGCTGTTGAATGCTTTTACGAAATTTGCACCCGGCACCATTGCCTGGGTTTTTTCCATCAGCGATTCGTTCATCTCCGTAAAAAAGGATAACACCCCTTGTACAGGCGGGGCCGGCGCCAGCGGATTGGTGGTATCAATTACGGTTTTGCCCCTAAAATGATCCTTTCCTGCTAGCATAATCACTTCCTCGATAACCGTTCCCATGGTCGCCAAAACTATCAAATCACCAAATTCAGCTGCTGCTTCAAAGGTTCCGGTTTGCCCCGTCGCATTGGCATCTTTCCAGCTGACTACTTCTTCTTTGGTAATATCGCGGGTTCCTAACATCACATCTTCCCCTTCATTTAAAAAAGCGGTCGCCAGCACCCTGCCAACGATACCACTACCAAGAATTCCAATTTTCATAATGGTTATAATCCTCCGGTTTCCCCGAAGGGGGTTTTACATTTATAAACGGGTTAATTGCGTTATTGGTTCTTTATGGTTACACCCTTAAAAGTTAAAACATCAGCATTCAGTTCCCCGGCAGACAAAAATGA
This sequence comes from Ferruginibacter sp., assembly GCA_025963635.1. GTDB lineage: Bacteria > Bacteroidota > Bacteroidia > Chitinophagales > Chitinophagaceae > Ferruginibacter. The sequence goes on along the minus strand of JAOQAK010000002.1, from coordinate 289,975 downwards.
ATCATCTTAGCCATTGTTGGCATTAAATGCCTGTTCAAACTCCTTTGCAAAATCTTCAAGCTTGGTGTGGCTTAATGTCGGATGATTTTTCCAATAGTCTTCCTGCATCTTGCCTTCCCGGATCGCTTTGCCCATAGTGGTAAATGCTTCTGCAAGGGTTTCGGAAAAACCGGCTTGCTTTGCCCCTTCTAATGCCTGCTCATCGGAAAAAAGAACCCACGGCGTTTCTTTATTGGCAGCGGCACTTAATATTTCTGCAATTTCATTGGTCGTTTTTTCATCACTGGCGATGTACCGAACGGAATGACCGCTAAAATTTAATTCTGATAACTCCTGTACTGCGGCCTCTGCAATATCATTGGTATGTGCCAGCACCAGTTTCTCTTCATTTCCACCAAAATTTCCACCCATGATATGCATGTTTTTAATCATCGGGATCATATTGAACAAGTTGTACATGAAATAGGCCGGACGCAAAAATTTTACATTCACGTCCTCTAAGCGGGAAAGGAGATCTTCCAGGTCTGCAAGCCCATCAACAGGACCCGCACCATTCTTCATGTGGGCTCCTATACTGCTAAGGACCACCACATATTTGACCTTGGCTGCAGTAATTGCAGCAACATAATTTCTCGCAATTGTATTTTGAAAATGCCGGAGATTTTCAACCCCGTAATTGGGAGGTATCATGAGGTACACGGCGTCCGCACCGGTAAAAGTTGCAGCCAGAAAGGATTCATCTTCAATTGATCCGATGGCCGCTTTCACACCTGCGTCAACGAGTGACTGGAGTTTTTCAGGTGTACGGCCTATAACTATTACCTCGTGACCGCCATTTAAAAGCGCCTGCGCTAGTGGGTGACCAATATGTCCTGCGCCACCGGTAATTACATACTTCATTATGATTGATTTTAAGATTACATATTTGATACAGAAACAAGCACACCATTGAGAAAAAAGACATTGACCTGCTGCCCGATGGCTATCCTTTAGAGTTTAAAGATGATATTTTTTATTTGTATATACAATTTAAAAGAGATTGTGTTTAATCAGTTCCCCGTATTGCAGCTAAATAAGATTGCGGATTGGCTCATTGGTTAATTTGTTATTTTTACAACATGGCAAATCCCAATTTAAATACGGATGGAGAATCGCTGAGTGCGGTGGAAAAGGAGTTTGAAAACAATATACGGCCCAGTGAGATGGCCGACTTTTCGGGCCAGCCGCAAACGATCGAAAATCTCCGCATTTTTATCAAGGCAGCAAAAATAAGAGGTGAGGCGCTGGACCACATTTTATTTCACGGTCCGCCAGGGTTGGGTAAAACCACGTTAAGCAGGATCGTAGCAAATGAATTGGGCGTTAAAATAAAGGAAACCAGTGGCCCCGTGATAGAAAAGCCGGGCGACCTTGCCGGTTTGCTTACCAATCTCGAAACAAATGATGTGCTGTTTATTGATGAGATACACCGCTTAAGTAATGTGGTGGAGGAGTATTTGTATGCGGCCATGGAAGACTACCGGATAGATATTATGATCGACAGCGGCCCAAATGCCAGAAGCGTACAGATCAATTTAAATCCCTTTACCCTAATTGGCGCCACCACAAGAAGTGGGTTATTAACCGCGCCGCTGTTATCAAGATTTGGTATCAAATCACGACTTGAATATTACAATGCGGCAACACTCCAGAAGATCATTCTTCGTTCAGCTTCCATACTAAATACTTCCATCACGGTTGCCGCCGCGGATGAAATAGCCCGCCGGAGCAGAGGCACACCGCGTATTGCCAACGGATTATTAAGAAGGGTTAGGGATTTTGCCCAGGTACTGAATGATGGCGCTATCGATATCGGAATTACTCAACATTCTTTAAAAGCATTGAATGTTGATGAACATGGGTTGGATGAAATGGACAACCGTATTTTAAATGCAATTATTGATAAATTTAAAGGAGGGCCGGTGGGTATTACTACCATCGCGACTGCTGTTGGTGAAGAAGCCGGCACATTAGAAGAAGTGTACGAGCCCTTTTTGATACAGGAAGGTTTTTTACAAAGAACTTCCCGGGGAAGGGAAGCCACTGAAAAAGCATACAGACATCTTGGTAAAATTTATACTAGGGGGATGGATAATACACTGTTCGGCCCCCCTGCCCCCCAAGGGGGGTTCTGATGCCTTGGATGCCAATAGACTTTCGTTGCCATTTATTGCGGTTATAATTTAATTTCCGGTAAATTTTTTGCATTAAAAAAGGCTCTGTTATCGAGAGCCCTTTTGTTTCTTTGCTTATTGCCAGTTTGACAATTGTTATGATGCAACCAGCCTGAACCCATTACCATGTATGTTTACAATTTCAATGGTACTGTCTTCCTTTAAATATTTACGTAGTTTGGCAATGTACACGTCCATGCTTCTGCCATTGAAATAGGTGTCGCTACCCCAGATTTTCTTTAAGGCTGCTTCTCTAGACAGAAGATCATTTTTATATTCGCATAACATTTTTAATAATTCATTTTCTTTGGGTGATAAAACCTGCACCTTGCCGTCAATGGTCAATTCCCTTAAGCGAGGGTTAAAATGATATTTACCCATATCAAACTCCGCGTTTACTTCTTCGCGGTGCATTTCTTCATTGCGTTTCAAAATGGCTTTTATTTTTAATAGCAATACTTCGCTGTCGAATGGCTTGGTGATATAATCATCCGCGCCGAGTTTATAGCCTTGAATGATATCATCCTTCATAGTTTTTGCTGATAAAAAGAATAACGGCACATCGGGATTGATATCACGGATTTCTTCCGCCAATGCAAAACCATCCATATTGGGCATCATTACATCCAGCAGGCAAATGTCGAATTTTTCACGTTGAAAAGCAGCCAGACCGAGGCGGCCATCCCTCTCTAGTATCACTTCATAATCATTCAGTTCGAGGTAATTTTTTAATACCATACCGAGGTTGGTATCATCTTCACATAATAATATTTTGGGTTTTGCTGCTTCCATGGTTTAAAAGTTTAATGGCAAATAAAATTGATTCAAAATTGATGTAGCTAATATAATGCCTATTTTTTTGTTAAAGGTAATGTGGAAAGCAGCAGAAAGATTTGATAATGATGCTGATTTCTCAAAAGATGCCTAATTTTTTACGTATAAAAAAGCCGTCGCATTTATCCATACGACGACCTTTTCATAGTTCAAAAAACTTATTTAAAATCTGCCTCGCTTACACCTTCGTTTAATTTGATGTCTTTGTATTTGAAAGGTATTTCCTGTCCGCCCATACTCCTGGTTACTTCTGTAGGAAATAATACCGCCCCGAATTTTTTATAATTTTTATACTCGATCGTTACCGGAACTTCAGCATCACCCTGCACAGAAGTGGTTTCTTCCTTTAGCAACAGGCCCGTTTTCGCTGCGTACTCCTGTATAGAAGTTTTGCCGCTGGGCATTACTACCTTCAAGCGATAGGTATCTTCGTTGTCAATTTTACCCGTGCCGAGATAATCCGTTTTATAATCTGTACTGGTGATATAAAATAACTGTGGAATAACTCCCCTGTCATCCATTGCATCCTTCACTTCTTTTTCTGATAAATCCTTCTTTTGCGGGCCCTGTTGCTGGTAGCCTGATTTACCATCGAACACTGCTTTCATAACCGTCATCGCACCCATTTTCAATTCTGTGATCTGCTTGTTGGGATTCATCTTTTTCTCGGTTCCCTCAAACGATCTGCCCATCATATCAAGCCCAATTACTGAGGAGATGGTATTGATCTTTGCAACTTCCTCCCTACCTCCGATGGCAGCCAAATAACTATTTACAATTTCTGCCGCCGAAATTTTATCCGTTGTCTTGGCAGTTTCACTCACCTTTTTATCTACCGGCTCATCTGCAATGGGATTGGCATAACGATCAAATTTCTTCACAGGATATCCCAACCGCATCAGCTTAGGCAAAATTTTCTCACCATTACCCACAATTACAATCCTCGCATTGGTTTCATTTAGATATTGGTTGGCTACTCTTTGGATATCAGCAACCGTTACGGCATTTATTTTTTGAAGATAAGTTCTGTAAAAATCTTTTGGTAAATTATTGATTAGGATATTAGAGGCATAGGTAGCGGTCCGTGCAGGATCTTCCATACCCAGTGCGAAGTTTCCATTATATTTTGCCTTTGCATTTTCCAGTTCTTCTTTGGTAATCTTGCCATCCCGCATGTTTAATATTTCGCGGAATATCTCGGCTGCAGCGCTATCTACCTTATCAGTCCGCACAGCAGCATTTGCATTAAAAAGGCTTTGAAACCTGCCACTGCCAATCCTGGAATAACTACCATAAGTAAAACCATGCTTTTCCCTAAGGTTTGTAAAAAGCTTGCTTTCAGCACCGCCGCCTAATATTTGATTGGCTACGAGCAAAGCATGGTAATCTTTATTATTCATCGGGTTATTGATAACATTGCCGATGTTTAATTCGCCCTGTACAGCGGTAGGTACATCCACAAAATCAATTTCTGTCTTAGCAGGATTTTGAACCAGTGGAAAGGCAGGCAGCGTTAACTTTTTACCAGTCCAGCTACCAAAGGCCTTTATAGCCAGCGCTTTTGCCTGCGCCGGTGTAATATCTCCCACGAAAGTCAAATAAGAGCGGGAGGGTGTGATGTAATTTTTATAAGCTTCTTTAACATCGTCTAATGTCAGGCCCTTTACACTTTCTTCTGTAGTAAATTCACCTAGTGCGGTGTTTTTGCCAAAGTTAAGCGCCTGGTTCACTCTCGCAGCGATGGCAGTTGCACTCTTTTCGTTTGATTTCAATCCTGTGATGGTGATAGACTTCAATTTGTCGAAAGATGCTGCCGGAAAAGAAGGGTTCTTAATACCATCTGCCATCAGGTTGAATGCCCTGTCAAAATATCTCGTCAGTGCACTGGCTGTGCCCCCGCTGGCATACAGGTTAACTTCTGCGCCTATAAGATCTACCGCCTCGTCAAACTTATCTTTGCTCATGGTGGTTGTTCCTTCCCCGAGCATCTGGCCCATCAGGCCAACCAGGCCCGCCTTTTTGCCTTCATATATGGGCCCCGCATCGATATTTAATGAGGCAGTAACCTTTGGCAGTTTATGGTTTTCTACCACTAATATGGTCATTCCATTGGGCAAAGTATAGATCACAGGATCTTTTATTGCAATAACCGGTGCCGGACCTGCAGCAGGCTTTTTTGATCTGTCAACTTTTATTTGTGCAAAACCGGGTTGTAGTAAAACAACACTTAATGCAACTATGAGTATCTTCTTCATTGATTCTTTTTTGCTTTGTAACTTATGATAAAATGAAATTGGGGTGCACCACCTATTTATTTTTAGGTAAATAGTACAACACTAAACGTTGATTTCTGTTAAGGTATTTTTTGGCAACGTCCTGGATATCCTGTCGCGTAATCTTCCGGATTTCATCTAATTCTGTGTTGATATTGTTCGTGTTTTTATAAAAAGTGTATCCGTCTGCAAGATTTTCCGCAACACCCAGCATCTTACTGTTTTTACCAATAAATTCGTTTTCAAACTGGTTCTGCAATTTGGTAAATTCAAGTTCAGAAATCAGCGTAGTTTGCAACTTCACCACTTCATCATCCATGTCTTTCAGCAAAGTATCAAGTGGTGTATCATTATTTGGCAAAGCATAGGTGATGTAAGCACCATAGTCTTCCAGGCTATAGTTGAATGATCCTACCTGCACAGAATTCTTTTTATCATCTACCATTTTCTTAAACATGCGACTGCTATTTCCCTGGCTTAATACAGCAGAAGCCATTTCGAGTGCTTTTGATTCCTTGCTGGTTTCACCCGGTACCCTGTAAGCCGCTAACACGGCGGGTATCTGGATGTTGGTATCGTAGGCCGTGTCAATTATTTCTTTTGTGATGGGATCTTCTTTAGCTGTAGTTCTCTGAACAGGTTCACCTGAGGGTACGTCTGCAAAATAATTTTCAACGAGGTTTTTTGTTTTTATGATATCGATATCGCCGGCAATTACCAGTACCGCATTTTTTGGAGTATAATATTTTTTGTTGAATGCCTTAAATTCATCGAGTGTAGCAGCATCCAGGTCTGCCATGCTCCCGATAGTGGCCCATGTATAGGGGTGCCTGGTAAACAGGCGCCTCATCACTTCACTTACCAGGTTGCCATAAGGGCGGTTATCTATGCGCATACGCTTTTCTTCTTTCACCACTTCATTTTGTGTTTTTACCCCAATTTCATTGATCACTGGGTGTAACATGCGTTCACTTTCGAGCCAGATACCGGTAGCCAGCTGGTTGCTGGGAAATACCTCGTAATAAAAAGTTCTATCCTGGGTGGTATTGGCATTATTCTGACCTCCGTTGCTACTAACAATCTTCATGAATTCGCCACGCTTAATATTTTCAGAACCTTCAAACAAAAGGTGTTCAAAAAAATGCGCAAAACCGGTACGGTTGGTTTGTTCATCTTTGCTTCCCACGTGGTACATAACAGACACTGCTACCACCGGAGCAGTTTTATCCTGGTGCAAAATAACATGCAGACCATTTTTTAAGTTGTACTCGGTATAAGCTACTTTTTGAGCCGTAGCCGAGATGGTTGTTACCATCAGGAAAAAATAAAAAATTCTTCTTTTCATAAATTATTTAATTGAAGGCCAAATGTAGGGAGTTATTATGGAGTTAGAAAAGAAAGCGGCGATTTTTGATAAGTGGTAAATAAATGGCTTTTTGTAACTTTAGCTATGCGCAACCTGATAAAAATAAAGGATAAATTGCCCCGGACAGCTGTAGAGTTATTTGAAATATTACCCGAAGGAATTTTGTGCGAAGTAATTGAAAACACCTTATATATGACCCCAGCGCCCGATTTTTTCCATCAGAAACTAAGCATCGAACTTTCCGCGTTGATATTCAACCATGTGAAAAGTACTGATGCAGGCGAATGTGTAGCTGCACCCATGGATGTATACCTCGATGATGCAAATGCCTATCAACCTGATATTCTTTTTATTGACAGGGCAAACCTGGGAATTATTAAGGATGGAAAAATAAAAGGCGCTCCCAATATGATTATAGAAATCTTATCAGCCGGAAGTGAGCGGCATGATAAAATTATCAAACGTGCGGTGTATGAAAGAAATGGGGTAAAAGAGTGTTTTATTGTTGAGCCTTCAACAAAGGAAGTAATTGCATACTATCTTAAAAATAAAAAATTTGAAAAACAAGCCACAAAAAAAGGGAAGCTAAAAAGCGGGTTACTAAAAAAGACATTCTCTTTTTAGCCAGCCAGCTTACAACCATCTTCTCTTCAAAATAAGATTCAAACCCGTACTCTCATCCCTTACAATATGTAGTATCGCTCATTTAGATTCCTTGTAATTGTTCAGGGATTCACCTGTGGAAGTCTTTCAGGTGCCCGGGTTGTCCGGATCAACCGAATCGCTTTGCAGTGCGATTGATTTTCCCCGTTTCTCTTTCGATTCGTAACTTTCCAAAAAAATAGATCATGTCAAATAAGGAAATATTTAGCAAGGCAATGCGGGATGGCTACATGTTTAAAGGTGAGTCTGTAAAAATTGGCGCCGCAGTGTTGGATGGAGAAGTGATCAGTGACGCAGGCATCTACCTTCCCCTGAAAACAATGAACAGGCATGGGTTAATTGCAGGTGCTACCGGCACCGGCAAGACGAAGACCTTGCAGATGATGAGCGAATTTTTGAGTGATGCCAGTGTACCGGTTTTATTAATGGACATAAAAGGCGACCTCAGTGGTATCGCAGCCATGGGAGCACCGAATGAGAAGGTAAAGGACCGATACGAGCAATTGAACATGCAGTATACCCCCTCACAATTTACCGCCGAACTACTAACACTGAGCGGCCAGAAAGGAGTTCGGTTAAGGGCAACTGTAAGTGAATTCGGACCGGTATTATTAAGCAAGATATTAGGCTTAAATGATACGCAAGGTGGTTTGGTAGCAATGATTTTTAAATTTTGTGACGATGAAAAAATGCCCCTCTTGGATCTAAAGGATTTTATCAAAGTGCTGCAATATATAGGAGACGAAGGAAAGACGATGATGGAAAAATCATACGGTAAAATATCCACCACCAGTACCGGGACGATTTTACGAAAAGTGATTGAACTTCAGCAACAGGGCGCAGATATCTTTTTTGGTGAAAAAAGTTTTGAAGTAGAAGACCTGATGCGGATTGATGAACAGGGCAGAGGTGTTATCAACGTTTTGCGGGTAACCGACCTGCAAGACAGGCCCAAATTATTCTCCACCTTCATGTTGCAAATGCTTTCAGAATTGTATGCCGCCTGTCCTGAAGAAGGCGACCTTGATAAACCAAAGCTGGTAATGTTTATTGATGAAGCACATTTGATTTTCCAGGAAGCAAGTGAGGCGTTGTTACAACAAATAGAAACGGTTATTAAACTGATCCGCTCCAAAGGCATTGGTATTTTCTTTTGCACACAGAACCCCATGGATATTCCTGCCGGAGTATTAGGGCAATTGGGATTAAAGATACAGCATGCCTTAAGGGCATTCACAGCGGTGGATAGAAAAGTGATCAGGCAAACGGCAGAAAATTATCCCGAAACAGATTTTTACAAAACCGAAGACCTCATCACACAACTTGGCATTGGTGAGGCATTGATAACGATGCTCAATGAAAAGGGCATACCTACACCATTGGCACATGTGATGCTGTGCTCACCGCGGAGCAGGATGGATGTACTGGCGCCTCCTGAAATCGACAGCATCGTTGAAAAATCCAAACTCGCCACAAAGTATAACCAGGTTACCGATAGCAATAGTGCTTATGAAATGTTAACCGAAAAATTGAAGGAAGCCGCCGAAAACGCTCAATCAGAAGAAGCAGAAAAGACAAATAAAAAAACCGAAAAAGCAGTTCCCTCCACCTTTGAAACCATTGCCAACAACAGCATTGTTAAAAGCATGGTTCGTACTGCGGGCAATACAATTGTAAGATCACTATTAGGGTCGCTGGGCCTTGGTGGAAGAAGTAGGAAGAAGACTACAGGATGGTTTTAATGACTTTGTTAATCATTCGTTTTTGAGAATATTGCTTAAATTTGCGAATGCCTAAGGAAAAATCGCTCTTTAGCCACCGCTACGGTGCGGTGGCGCTTGTTGTTATATTGGTTTGCTCCATCAGTTTTATTACCAGGATTGTTTTGTTCGTTAAAAGCTGGCCAAATTTAGAACTATCATTTTTTCGTTTTGCCGGAATTTTCTTAATTGGCTTCTTCTATGACCTGGTAGTAGGCAGTTTTTTTGCTATACCTGTTGCAGTCTATTGCTGGCTGATGAAAGACTCATGGTATGCAAGAAAATGGCAGCGTATCCCTCTATTTTCCCTTATTTTTATCATCACTTTCATTCTTGTTTCAATAGCCGGCAGTGAGATCATTTTTTGGAATGAGTTCAATGTACGTTTTAATTTTATCGCAGTAGATTATCTGATATATACCAACGAAGTTTTGGGAAATATATGGGAGTCTTATAACATGCCCTTAATTATTTCAGGCATTGTGCTGGTGACATGTATCCTGCTTTTTTCTCTACGAAAAAAAATCGTTTCCTCGGAACAGGTGAGTATGCATTTTGTAAAAAGAACCCTTTTTCTTCTTTGCTTTCTTACAGTTCCTACCGCTGCATATTTCCTGGTAAACGACCATTTCAAAAGCATCAGCAACAACAATTATGTAAATGAACTCGGAGGCAATGGCGTTTACGAATTTGGTGCCGCCTTTTGGAATAACGAGATCGATTATCACCAGTTTTACAAAGAAAGAAATGACCTGGCTAATTTTGCATTGCTTCGTAAAATGCTGGCTGCACCGAATGCAACGTTTTCCGCAGATCCTTTGAGCATTGAACGAAAAATTATTAGTGACAGTCCGCAACACAAATGGAATATCGTTTTAATTAGCGTGGAAAGCCTGAGCGGCGATTATTTAAAGTATTTCGGCAACAAGGAAAACATTACTCCTTATCTTGACTCCCTCATTCCGAAAAGTTTATTCTTTAGTAATTTTTATGCAACCGGCACAAGAACAGTAAGAGGCCTGGAAGCCCTTTCCTTAAGCATACCGCCAACACCAGGCCAATCCATTGTTCGCCGGCCGAATAATGAGGGATTATTTTCTTTAGGTAGCGTCTTAAAGTCGAATGGGTATGATGTAAATTTTATTTATGGGGGTAACAGCTTTTTTGACAACATGGGCTACTTTTTTAGCCATAATAATTATAAAGTGCTCGACAAGGGAGACATCCCTGCCCGCTTTGTTCATCATACCACTGCCTGGGGAATTGACGATGAAGCAAGTTTTAATTTTACCCTGGAACAGTGCGATGAAAGTTATAAAAACGGCAAGCCGTTCTTTGATCATGTCATGACGATTAGCAATCACCGGCCATATACTTTCCCAGACGGCCGTATCGATATCCCTTCTTCTGCCCAATCGCAGGAGGGAGGAGTAAAATACACGGACTATGCCATACATCAATTTCTTACAGATGCGGCGAAGAAGCCCTGGTTTAACAATACGCTGTTTGTAATTGTGGCAGATCACTGCTCACGCAGCGCCGGTAAAACTGATTTACCTGTAAATCGTTATCATATTCCTTGTTTCATTTTCGCTCCTAAGCTTATTAAACCCATGAACGAGGCACGACTAACCAGCCAGATTGACCTGGCACCTACCCTTTTAGGTTTGCTGAATCTGCCTTATACAAGCCTTTTTTTTGGTACAGATATTTTCCAAACACCTGTTTGGAAAGATCGGGCGTTTATCAGTACTTATCAAAACCTGGGATACATCAGAAACGGCACACTGGTAATTCTTTCACCACAGAAAAAAATCAGCACCTTCACGGCAAATTTTTCAACCGGAACGGCTAAACAAATACCCGATGCAGATACACTTACCAATGAAGCAATTGCGTGGTACCAGGGAGCAAATTACCTTTTTAAAAATGGTAAATATAAAAGCTTGCACTCCAATTAAAATGATAATATTCACATTATCAATTCATTACAGCTATACATTGCGTAATATTGACACAATTTGTTTCAAATAAAATAGTGAAAAAAACAGTAAAAAAGATTGCATTATATAAAAAATCACGCTATCTTTGTTATGGTTTTTCATAGGATATTGGATTTTAAAGCGGGACTAGATTTCTATCTTGGTCCCTTTTTTTATGCTTTTTCGGTAAATTTTTACCCCGTTCTTAAAGCAGTAATGATTGATTTTATGGGATCATAATATTCCCGTCCTTATTGATGGTTAGCTTTTTTTCCCCTTGTAAATAATCGATCACTTTCCACAATTTTTCTTTTTTGAATTTTTTACCCTCGTCTAATAATTTTTTGATGCTGATAGGATTAAGACTAGCTAGTTCAAAAATGTATTTCGTGATCTGCTCAAACTCTACTTTATTGAGTTGCACTGATTTTTTGTTGATACAATTATCACAAATACCACATGCTTTTACACCGCTATCATTAAAATAAGCAGCAATTACCTGGCTTCTGCAGGAAATGGTGTTTTCAAGATAACCGGTAATGGCCCTGATCCTTGTCTCAAAATTGTGCTTTCGTTCCATGTAATTTTGCAGGTTAATTACAAAGCTATCCGCATACATCCTGCTTAATAGCAAGGTGAGTTGAGGCCTGTCTTTCTGCGGCGAATACTCAATGATACCATATTGCGCTATCGCCTGCAATTGTAACTTAATGTCATCGGTTTTTCTTTGTAAAAATTTCGCCAAATCACTTTCGCGAATAATAGCCGGGTAGTCAAAAACCCCCTCATAACTGCGTAGTAATCCTTTTAGCAAATTTTCAAATTGAGGGAACTGCTTTTGAAATTCTTCCAGTTCCTCACGGCTGGTGGTAAATACAACGGAGCATGGCTTAAAAAAAACTTCGTTAAACTGGAGAATAGCTTCCTGCTCCAGTGTTTTGATGGCATAGGTGGCAGTGAGAATATTGATTTTAAAGGCTACTGTAAAGGCGCCTAAGTCGAAATCAAAACTGCGCCCTTCTCCCGAACCTGCGGGCACCTGCAGGTAATTCATTATGGCGAGATACACTCTTTTTATTTCATCTTTACCAGGGTAGCGGATATCACTTTGAAGCTGCATATCAGCAACTTCCCGGTCGTTGTACAAGAGCACGGCGTAAGACCGTTTGCCATCCCTCCCTGCTCTTCCGGCCTCCTGGTAATAGTTTTCAAGGCAATCCGGTACTCCGTAATGAACGACGGCCCTTACATCCGGCTTATCGATGCCCATCCCAAAAGCATTGGTACAGGCAATTACTCTTGTCGTATTGTCTATCCAGTTTTCCTGTCTTTTGTTGCGTTCATCGTTGCTTAACCCCGCATGGTAATACGCCGCATTGATCTTGTTTAATTTCAGCAGGTCGGCAATATCTTTAGTGTGTTTACGGGTTTTGCAATATACAATGGCGCTTCCTTTAACATTGTTTAATATTTCAAGCAGCTTGTTTTGTTTGGATGCCACATTGAAAGCACTGTAAGACAGGTTGGCTCTTTCAAAAGATTGCCGGAACCGGCAGTGTTCTTTTCCAAAAAGCAATTTTTCACAAATATCTGTTTGTACCGCTAAAGTGGCGGAGGCGGTCAATGCTAAAACAGGCACGTTGGGCAGGTGCTCCCGCAGACTGGCAATACGAATATAAGGCGGGCGAAAGTCATATCCCCATTGGGAAATACAGTGTGCCTCATCAACCGCCACCAGGTTGAAATTCATCGATGGCAAATAATCAAGAAATAGATTGGTCTCTAACCGTTCCGGTGAAACGTAGAGAAATTTATAATTGCCATATGCCGCATTCTGTAATGTTTTTTTGACGTCTAAAAAACTCATTCCTGAGTAAATGGAGAGGGCAAGTATGCCTTTGCTTTTGAGCGATTCTACCTGGTCTTTCATGAGGGCAATGAGCGGACTTATAACCAGGCAGATTCCCTCTTTTGCAAGTGCGGGCACCTGGAAGCAAATTGACTTACCGCCGCCTGTAGGCAATAAAGCAAGTGTGTCCTTTCCTGCAAGCACACTATTGATAATATCCTCCTGCAGCGGACGAAAATTATCATAGCCCCAATATTGTTTAAGTATCTGATGAATAGAATGCATAGGTGTATTTGGTAAAGTTAATACACCTCATCGTGAGTGCCTATATCCTCAAGAATCACTTCATTATTACTTTGTCGTGAAAAAATTATCCGAAGGTCGTATTCAACTTTAAAAAGCAGATAATTCCGATAAAGAGCCGGCTAATTTGTGAGTTGTTAGTAATGCGTGTTGAGGATTGATTTGAAATAAAAGTATTTTTTCCAGGATAATAATAGCTTTTTCCGGATTGCGTTTTATTATTTTTTTTACAAGCGCTTTCAAAAGACTTACTGAACTTGACATTGATCATAAGCTTTTCAGCCATTGGGCTATTTCTGTAGGATTATTGGAGCCAAACAGTTTCCCTTCTTCTGCATCTTTTAAGGCCTCATGATGATTTTTAAGAAAAGATGCTCTTCTTTTTTCAACAAGAACTTTAGAAATAATATCTTTTATTTCTTCCATCTGCTCTGTCTCGAGAGAAACTACCTTTTCAACTATTTCGGAAAAATTTGCCATAATAGATTTATGTAATCAAATATAATCACTTTTATACAACTTTCTTAAAGTTCAGGCGAATCGAATTCGCTGCCAGCACCACATCGCTCAAACCCATTGCCAGTGCAGCCACACCCGGATTTAACAGGCCGACTGCAGCAACGGGTATTGCCACCACATTATAAATAAAAGCCCAGAAAAGATTTTCCTTAATGGTTATGAAAGTATGCCTACCCAATCCTAAAGCAAGGGGCAAATTTCGGATGCCATGGTTCATTAGTACCACCTGTGCGCTTTGCATGGCCAACTGTGTGGCATCACTCATTGATATCCCGATAGTAGCTTTGGCAAGCGCAGGCGCATCGTTTATACCGTCGCCCACCATTGCAACCGGCTGGACCATATTTAATTCTTCGACGATTTTTAGTTTTTCCCCAGGTGACTTTTCAGCGTATACTTCTTTTATGCCCAGCGCTTCTGCTACTTTTTTAGTACGATAAAAGCTGTCACCACTTAACAAAACAGTTTGAATGTTTTTTGAATGCAGGTAATTGATCACTGGAATAGCTTCTTCCCTTATTACATCTTCCATATCGAACCACCCAACCAGTAATCCATTCTTCAGCAGGTAGGCGGTGTGGATAGTACCAGTGGGAAAATTTTCGATCATTTTATGCGAGCCAAGCTGGTACACATTCCCATCCGTGTCTTCTCCTTTCATACCCAGCCCTTTTATCTCTTCAATTTTTTTCCAGCGGACGGCATTGTTTATTTTCCATTCCTGTGTAATTGCTTTAGCAATAGGGTGATTAGAATATTTTTCCAACGAAAAAACAATCCGCTTGAAATCAGTCGCGCTCAAAGGGTCACTTTCGAAACCAGCAACCACAAATTTGCCCATTGTTAATGTGCCGGTCTTATCAAAAATTACTGTTCGGATATTTTTAAATAGTTCAAGACTTTTTGCATTTCTGAAAAGAATGCCATTCCTTGCTGCCCTGCCTAAACCAACGGCAATAGCAGCAGGCGTGGCGAGTCCCATAGCACACGGGCAACTGATTACTAAAACAGCAATACTTCGCATGAGTGAATTTGAAACGGCAATACTAAATGCAAAATAGTTCAACAGGAAAGTCAACACAGCAATACCCAATACTGCCGGTACAAAAACAGCGCTGATCTTATCTGCCAATTGTTGTATTGGTGGTTTTTCGCCCTGTGCCTGTTTTACGAGGGTCAAGATATTGCTTAGTATAGTGTCTTTACCGGTGGCAGTTACCTGGGCCTTTACAGTTCCTTCAGCTATGATACTGCCGCCGATCAGCGGATCTTTCTTTTGTTTAAACAAGGGCCTGCTTTCACCGGTGATCAGCGCTTCATTTACCTGCACCTCGCCCCATAGTATTTTACAATCAGCCGGCACCTGCTCACCCGTTTTTATCAATACCAGGTCGCCATTGTGCAGTAGAAAATTTTCTACCGGGAAAATCTGTTCTTTGTGTTGATCATCAAAGGCGATCATATTAGCCATCACTTTCTGGCTGCGGGCAAGCGTATTCAGTTGCTTTTGGGTAGCTGACACAGATTTATGCTCAACCCATTCACCCAAAAAAACAAGGGTAATAATGGTAGCCGTAGTTTCATAAAAAACATAATCCATTCCTAAATTGCCAAGAGTGCCAATTAAACTATAAATGAACGCTGCAGTGGCGCCAAGTGCAATCAATACATTCATATTGGGAATACCGCGGCGAAGGCTCTTAACGGCGCTTACTCCAAAATATCCCATCCCGACAATGTATACCGGGATACAAATCGACATTTGAATAAACGGGTTGGCTAGCAAATGAATATGCCACGGCAACATGTGCAGCATCAAAACAAGTGTAAATGGAAGGCAAAAAAGAAACCGCTGCAGATGGTTCGAAAAAAAGTGCTTTTTTTGCGGGATGGCATGTGTTTGGCGTTCGTCTATAATATGGTATCCTAAATCTTCAATTCCTTTCGCCAGCGCATCCTTTGATTTATCAGCATTGAGATCAAAGCTCACTTCGCCTCCTATAAAATTCACTTTAACATCGTTTAATCCTTCTTTTTTGAGGTATTGATTGATCGTTAATGCACAATTGGTACAAGTCATCCCCGAAACTTTCCATTCTACTTTTTCCATTCTGCAAAATTATTCTTTCGATGGCTAACCAATTACTAATGAACGGAATATCTTTGCAACATGGAGGTAATTTTAACATTGGAAACAATGCCGGAGGTTGCGAAGAAAATATTGGCAATGACAGCAGGCCGCACCGTGTATGCCTTACATGGTGAAATGGGTGCCGGCAAAACTACGCTAGTGCACGCCTTGTGTGAGGCAATGGGGGTGAAAGACAATATCGCAAGCCCGACGTTTTCTATCATCAACCAATATTCAACCCCCGAGGGTGAAGTCATTTATCACATGGATCTCTACCGCCTCAAGGATGAAGAAGAGGCCATCAGCAGTGGCGTTGAAGATTGCCTGTTCTCAGGCAACAAATGTTTTGTTGAATGGCCGGAGAAGGCATGGGCCATTTTCCCGCCAGACACCCTGCGTTTAAACATAACCGTCATCAATAGCTATACCCGCAAGATTGTGTTTGACACCATTTCGGCGCCAGCTAATGTGCCCGGATTATAAATCTTTGCTGCTGGGCAAATAGCGTCGTAGAATTAAATTTACCGATTTCGACCCTATTAGGTTTAAGTTCCGTTTTATTAAGAGGAAAATCATACTCCGTCAATCAATTCATTCCTGGCTAACAAACACTCAATTTACCGATACAGAAATACTGAACCGCCGTATGGGTATTAATTTGTAATTTGTATGCTTTCAATAAACAAATATGGCTACATCTAAACCTTATGTTTCCCCTTCATTTTCATATGAAACCCTTGAAGAAACCCTTGACATTAAACCCAAAGGCACTGAGCTTTTTATTGGTATTCCCAAAGAGAATTCATTTAATGAAAATAGGATTGCCCTTACCCCGGAAGCAGTGGGTGTAATGGTTGCCAACGGGCATAGGGTGGTAGTGGAAACAAAGGCGGGTGAAGGAGCCAGTTACAATGATATCGATTACAGTGATGCCGGGGCAAAAATAGCCTATGATAAAAAAGAAGTTTTCGATTGCGATGTATTGGTAAAAAGTGCTCCCGTTAGTGAAAGTGAATGCGAGTTGCTAAAGCAAAACCAATACATCATTTCACCGATACATCTTGCGGTAATGAAAAGAGAGATTTTGCAGAAGATGATGGACAAGAAAATTACGGCACTCAGTTTTGAAAACCTGAAAGATGATACAGGCCACAACCCCATTGTAAGAAGTATGAGTGAAATTGCGGGAAGTGCGGTAATGCTGATTGCGGGCCAATATTTAAGCAAGGCCAATAATGGCAAGGGTGTATTGGTAGGCGGCATCAGTGGCATCCCTCCAACTAAGGTCATCATCATCGGTGCCGGCATAGTGGGCGAATATGCTGCCAGAACCGCCCTGGCAATGGGAGCGAGTGTAAAAATTTTCGATAATAGTATTTATCGTTTGAAACGACTGCAAAATAATATTGGCGGCCGGTTATGGACCTCTGTTATTGAGCCTAAGATATTGTCCAAACAATTGAAAACCTGCGATGTTGCAGTAGGCGCCCTCAGTAGTTCCGGTGGCCGCACCCCCATTATTGTGACCGAGGAAATGGTGAGCAATATGCGGCCGGGAACAGTAATTGTAGATGTTAGCATCGATCGGGGCGGGTGCTTCGAAACCAGCGAAGTTACCACTCATGAAAAACCGGTGTTCAGGAAATATGATGTGATCCATTATTGTGTGCCCAATATTCCAAGCGGGTTTGCCCGTACCGCATCGCAGGCGATCAGTAATGTACTGATGCCCTTGTTGCTGGAGACGGCGGAAGACGGCGGCATTGATAACGTGGTCTGGTATAAAATAAATATCCGCAGCGGTATCTATTTATTCAAAGGGAGCCTTACCAATTTTTATTTGAGCGAGCGGTTTGACTTGAAATTTACCGATCTTAATTTGTTGATAGCAAGCAAGCGGTAAATACCATGTCTGATGTATGATTTTTTGATGAATGATTTTTTGTGGAGCTTCTATCTCAAGGGGTTCTTACAAAATATCCAAATTTGATAAACTTTTAGCTATGGATCAGTTGGTTTCCAAAGGCGATAAAAAATACAGTTTTGCCGAATATATGGCAATGGAAGACACGAGTGTAGAAAAGCATGACTTTTATCATGGAGAGATATTTGCGATGGCAGGAGCTACAGCCAAACACCACCAGATCGCCCAAAATATCAACGCAGCTTTAATTACAAGATTCAAGCCAGACGGCTGCTTTATTAGCCTTGAAGGCATGCGATTAGAACTTGTGGAAGAAAATTTTTATTTATACCCGGATGTTTTTTTAACCTGCGATGAACGGGATAAAAAAAATGATCTGTTTAAGAAGTTCCCCTCAATTATTTTTGAAGTCATCTCTGATTCAACAGCCTTGTACGATAAAGAAGTAAAGCTGAAATATTATAAAAGAATCGAAAGCCTTCGATACTATGTGCTGGTTTCCCAAAAAGAGGTTATGGTAGAAGTATATGCCAGGATCGACAATAGCCAAATATGGAAGTATCAAACCTTTGAAGCGCTCTCGGAAATCATAGAATTTGACCGCCTTGGGTTTAGCCTGCCACTGACCGTTATTTATGATACCATCTCCTTCGAGAAAGTTGAGGAGTCTAAATAATTTTGTTTGCCGGTAAAAAAAGCACTTATTATTTATATTTTCCTATCTCGATTACGGCTTCACAGAAATCATATTCCTGCTGATCATTACTGCTGATAATTACCAGCTTATTTTGACAATGATCTGCAATAAGTTTACGGTACAAGGCAATCCCCTCCCCATCCAAATTGGTCGTTGGCTCATCCAACAATATTACCGGGCTGGTACAGAAAAATGCCTGGGCAAGTTTCAGACGTTGTTTCATGCCACTGCTATAGTACCGGATCTGTTTGTTGGCAGCTTTTTCGAGGCTGATGGTGGTAAGTATCTCTTCTTTGGAAATAGCCAGTGGTTTAAATTGACCGTGAAAAGACAAAAATTCATTGGCCGTCATCTCTTCAATCAATTCAAGATAAGGCGCAGCAACGGAAAGGTATCGATAGCAATTTTCGTCCGGCAAAGCCTTGCCATTGAACGCCATTACCACGGTGCCTTCATTGTGTGTGATGGCTCCGGCAATTACCTGTAACAAGGTCGATTTACCCGAACCATTGGAACCGGTAATGGCGTATTTTTTCCCGGCTAAAAATTGATGATCGAAGTGGCGGAATATCCATTCCCTATTGAAGCGCTTGCCGGTATTGGTTAGTGTGATCTGCATGTGAGGCCCTATCCTTGGCTTCCTCCTGAGAAGGAAAGTGAAAGTGTCGAAAATTGATTACCCCTTATTCATCATCCATACTTCCTTTTGTGAACCGTTTGATGATTCCCCTGCCGCTTTCACGGATAAAGGTGACAATCTCATCTCTTCCATCAGTTGCGGGCAATTCTTCTTCAATAAAATTAAGCGCCTGCGAAGTATTCATTGATTTGTTGTAGATAATGCGGTAAATATCCAATATCTGGTTGATGCTATCCAGCGAAAAGCCTCTTCTTTTTAATCCTACAGAATTTACACCTGCGTAACTCAGGGGTGTTCTTCCTGCCTTAATATAGGGAGGGATATCTTTACTTACCAGGCTGCCACCGCTCACAAATGCATGTTGCCCGATTTTTACAAACTGGTGAATGGCACACATTCCGCCCAGGATGGCAAAATCGCCCACCATCACATGTCCTGCCATTTGGGTATTATTACTCAAAATGCAATTGTTTCCTATCTCGCAATCATGCGCAATATGGCAATAAGCCATAATAAGGCAGTTATTTCCTACCCTGGTGGTCCAGCGATCTTTGCTTCCCCGATTGACGGTAACAAATTCACGAATAGTGGTATTGTCACCTATGTGTACGGTGGTTTCTTCATTATCAAATTTGAGATCCTGTGGAATTGCTGCGATCACCGCTCCCGGGAAGATGCGGCAGTTTTTACCAATTCTCGCCCCTTCCATGATGGTTACATTGCTCCCGATCCAGGTACCCTCACCGATTTCAACATTTTGATGAATAACACTGAAAGGATCAACTTTTACATTGGTAGCAAGCTTTGCGTTCGGGTGAATGTATGTATGCGGATGAATCATTTTTAATCTGCTGATCAGCTAATGTGCTGATTAGCTAATGTGTTAGGGTTAAAGATAATTATGTATTTCGAACATTCTAATGAATTAAGGCTTCATTAGCACATTAGCAAATTGCCAAATTATCTAATTGCGTTTTACGAGCTGGGCCGTTAAATCTCCTTCCGTGCAAAGCTTGCTGCCTACATATACGCTGCCATGCATAACGCATATCCCTCTCCTGATCGGTTCTATCAGCTCCATTTTTAAGATCATAGTGTCACCCGGTACTACTTTTTGCTTGAATTTACAATTCTCGATTTTAATGAAGTAAGTATCATATTGTCCCTCTGGCATTGCATTGATGCAGAGTATTCCCCCAGTCTGTGCCAGTGCTTCTACCTGCAAAACACCCGGCATAACCGGGTTACCCGGGAAATGGCCCTGGAAAAAGAATTCATTGAAGGTTACGTTCTTGATCCCAATAATCTGCTTTTCTGAAAGCTCTATAATTTTATCGACCAGTAAAAAAGGATACCGGTGGGGCAACGTAGCTTCTATTTGCTGGGTAGTATACACTGCCGGTTGATTGGGGTCGTAGACGGGAATATTTCTGTTAGCTTTATTTTTCTTGATGTACTGTTTGATCTTTTTTGCGAAGGCGACATTGCTGCTATGCCCAGGCCGGTTAGCTATAATATGCCCTTTAACTGCATACCCAATCAATGCGAGGTCGCCTACTACATCTAATAACTTATGTCGTGCCGGCTCGTTTGGAAACCGTAATTCAAGATTATTGAGGTATCCTTCGCTCTTTATTTCCATTTTTTCTTTGCCGAACGCTTTCGCCAGCCGGTTCATCTCTTCCGTGGTGAGGGGCTTATCTACCACTACGATCGCATTGTTGATATCCCCGCCTTTTATCAGGTTATTATCAAGCAAAGCCTGCAATTCGTGCAAGAAGCAAAAAGTGCGACAGGGGCCGATCTCGGTTTTAAATTCCTTCATGCTTTTGAGCGTGGCATATTGAGTACCCAGCACCGGTGAATTAAAATCAATCAGCGTGGTAATTTTATATGTGCTTGAAGGCAAAGCGGTAATTTCCACCCTTTTTTCCTCGTCAAAGTAAGAAATATTGGAATCAATCGTATACCATACTTTCACTGCATCCTGTTCCGCTACGCCAACTTTTTCAATTATTTCAACAAATGGTTCGCTGCTGCCATCGATGATGGGAATTTCCGGGCCGTTTACTTCAATCAGGCAATTATCTACCCCCATTCCTACCAGTGCCGCGAGGATATGTTCTACCGTACTCACTTTGGTTTCGCCCAATTCGAGCGTGGTTCCTCTTGAGGTATCGGTAACAAGATCACAATCTGCTTTAATAACCGGCATTCCCGGCAGGTCCATCCGTTGAAACTGGAAGCCGAATCCCGGCAAGGCAGGTTTAAGCGTCATGTCGACATCAATGCCTGTGTGAAGGCCGGTGCCCGAGATATGAACTTCAGAAACTAATGTGTGTTGTTTATCAGGATTGAAATTTTCGTCCATGCTTTTCTTCAAAATTTTGGCAAAGATATTTAATTTTATATGCCCCTGCTATTTATGTGTGATGCCTGTTTTTTGGGTGCTATTTTTCCATAAAACACGAAAGCACATTGATTTGGAACAGAAATGTAGCTTGTGAAAGATATATTATAAAAGCAAATGCGTTTAGCAAGCATTTTGTGCCAGCGTAACCGCGTGGATTCAAGATGATTGTAGCGTTGAGAAGTTATACTTAAAATTGAAATTGTATGCTGCCGAAAATTCCAAACCTTGAACTCTTTGCAGCATTCTCCAAGTTGGGTGATACCAGCCAGATGAAATCGAATCTTAGCAATTTAAAAATATTGTCGATCCCGGTACCGGCTTCAATATAAGTTTTGCCGTTCAGGGTCTTAAAAAAAGCAGATCCATTATTGTTTAGGGTATTGTTTTCATTACTGAGTGCGCCCCACAGCATTTTTACATTCCAGAACTGTCGCCATTTTAATTTGCGGGTAAGCGGTATAAAGCGAAACAATCCCGATCCGAAGTTGTGTTCAATATTGATTCCTCCATACCGGTCACTCAGGTATTCAAAACGGTTCATGAGGTTGTATGTCCCCGGATCATAATAATAGATATCATTCCCCGGATGGTTTTCCAACAAAGTAAAAGGAAGCGTTCCCAACACCTTGCCGGCAAATGCTTTGTACCGGATGGTACCATAAGGTGAAATTTTAATGCCATCCCGCACACTTACCGCAAATTTTGTGTAGGCGTAAGCGCTTTTTAAGATGCCTGGTACTCCCCTGGCGGCAGATATTTCTACAACCGGGTAAGTAGTACCTAATGAATAGCGGAAATAATCACCTTCAATAAATTGCTCGAGATATGCAAATCTTAAACGCAGGGCGATTTCAAAATTATTAAGAGGTTGGCCCTTATCAGTAGGGAAACTGTTTTTAAAAGGTAAATTCTGCAGGGGCGTGTACAGGCGCCTGGATAAAAACACTTCGGTAGAAAACCCCTTACCCCACTCATTAAAGCTTTCGAGACTCATCTCTTTTAACTGCAAAAATTTACGGGTTGTATTCGGCTTGCGTATCGCCAGCGAAAAAATATTATCCTTACTTATATCACCCGGATGAGTGATGCCCCTGTCAATATCATTTGAGTAAGAAAGATGCAACCTGGATCTTTTGGGATCCCGGTTAATGATCCAATACCCTTCAACTTCGCCCTTCCATTTTTTATCGGTATTGCCATAAGCGAGATAAGAATGTAGAAATATGTTTTTATTAAATCCTTTATTCGTGCTCAAATCGAAACGATACCGCCTTCCTTCCCACTGATTGGAACTTACCCAGTTGAACCAGGGTCCTACAAGGAAATTGCCAACATTAGCATATCCTGTAGCCGCAAACTTCATGATTCTTCGCAGCTGCTTAAATTGCTGCATCCCCAAAAGGCTGTCGATAGTAGTATAAATCGCCCGCTCGTTAACTGATAATGTATCTGGTCGAATCAATTCCCATTCTGCATCCGACTTTTTATTTCCGCCGGGTTGAGTGGTGATCAATTCTTCAATATTTTGCCCTTTGAACAACGCGGTAAGAGAATCACTGAGAATGGTTATGTTTTTGTAAGATGTGGTTTTTCTTCCAATCAATGTGAGCGACTTTTTGCCCAAGGCCCTGAAGTCTGCAAAAAATTTATCCCGGTTTAAAAAATATACCGTGTCGTTGATGGGAATAAACTCCTGGAAAACACTAATACGATCAATGAAATTGATATTAGCGTCTTTCCCGAGAAATAAAGAAATTTTTTGAATCTGGAAGGTTTGCGCTATCACCCATGCATCGCCTTCAAAGGTATTTTGCCCTGACCGCTTAGGCTTAAATACAAAATGAAATAGTCTTTTGCCTGCAATCACCTGGGTGTCAGGTACAGAAAAGATATAAAAATTATCGCCGTTTTCATTAAAAGGACTTATGAAATCCTTGTCCATTACCGTGATAAAATTGGCGTAAATATTTACATTCTGGTTCATCACACCCAATAACTTACTAATGCTTTCATTGGTAAAACCCTTGGTATTGGTGGCTTTAATATTTTCTGCGTATTTCTGGGGCTTCTTTTGATAGGCGTAATCGCTGATGCTTTCCAACAGGTAGGCTGGCAAAAACGGCTCTTTTTCTGAGGTGCTGTCAATATTGTCTAAAACAAAGGAAAAGGGCTTTAAAAGAAAATTATTTTTTATTTTTTGTGGTTTGAAATTTTTAAAATCTACTTCCAGTTTATTATAGGCTTCGTATCCGAAATTGGATAAGTTGTACCGGTTGTACTGCTTTTTTTTACCCATGATTTTTCTCCATAAAAACAAGCCCTTATTCAACTTCACCTTAACAAAAACATCATTCGGCGCCAGCCCCCTTTCCAGTTGAATAATGAGGCGGCTATGCTCTTTGATATTATTAACCGGTATTTTAACCAGTTTATAACCAACATAACTTACAACTAATGTATCCGAAGGAAGGTGGGCGATGCTAAATGTAAAATTACCGGCACTATCAGAGGTTTGGCCAATGCCAGATTTTAGAAGGTATACTGACGCGAAGCTGACCGGCTCTTTTGTATGGCCGTCCTGCACATTCCCGGTAAAAGAAAGGTTTTGTGCGTTTGATACGAACCGTATGAAAAGAAAGATAATGATTAGAATGCCTTTTCCTAAATTCAAAATTGCAAAAATTGTAGTGAATAATTAATCAGGGATGGGCAAGCGATCGTTGGTTACCAGGTAAGCGCTCAGGCTACCCTGTCTTTCATCTCTTTCACAATTTCCTCGAGTTCCTTGATTCTTTTTTCCAGGTCGGGTAATTTCCTTGCGATTGCCTGGCTCCTTAGTGCGGCGGTATAATCAAATGCAGGCGATCCGGTGACCGCTGTATTGGGAGTTTTTATCGATTTACTTACCCCGCTTTGGGCATTTATTTTGCTTCCATCGGCGATCGTCAAATGGCCAACAATTCCTACCTGTCCTCCAATCATCACATTGTTACCCACTTTTGTGCTTCCGCTGATGCCTGCCTGTGCCGCAATCACCGAATTGTTACCAATCTCCACATTATGGGCAATTTGCAGCAGGTTATCCAGCTTGGCACCTGCTTTAATAAGCGTACTGCCCATTGTTCCGCGGTCAATGGTGGTGTTGGAGCCGATCTCCACATCATCTTCAATGATTACATTGCCAATTTGGGGTACTTTTTTAAAAGTGCCATCCGCTTGTGGAGCAAATCCAAAACCATCGCCACCGATAATTGTACCGCCGTGGATCACCACATTTTTGCCAATAATACAATTGTGGTAAATTTTTACACCGGGGTGAACAATGGAGTTTTCACCCACAATTACATTGTTGCCAATATACGCGTTGGGGAAAATTTTGGCAGCATTACCAATAATAGCGTTCTCCCCAATATACGAAAATGCACCAATAAAAACCCCCTCCCCAATTTTGGAAGTAGCATCAATATAAGCCGGTTGCTGAATGCCGCTTAATTGTTGTGTTTGTATCTGTTGGTATTTATCCAGTAAAGTAGCGAAGGCAGTATAGGCATCCGGAACCCGTATCAGGGTAGCCTGGATAGAATGTTTTAGTTCTTGTGATTCGTTGATAATGATGATCGATGCATTGGTGGTGTATAGGTATTCTTCATACTTCGGATTTGCTAAAAAAGCAAGCTGTCCGCTGATCGCTTCTTCTATTTTACCGAAAGATGCAACCTGCGCATCGGCATTGCCTTCTATTTTGCCATTGATCATCATGGCGATCTGTGCTGCGGAGAATTGCATATTTTTTAGCTTTTAGCGATTGTTCCAAACAGTTAGTGAACCGATTGTGTTCAATGATTTACTGCAAAACGGGAACCGCTATCTTAAGTAACAAATGTAATATTTTTTAACCTTGCCGCTCAGGTTTTGATTGATGAGGGCGTCGTCCACTTCCGAGATATCCTTTACCGATCCATCTTTAAACAATATATGGATATGCTCATCTTCAAAATTATAGGTGCTGCTCGAGGCCTCCCCGGTAAATACCAGCCAGGCCGCATTTTCGGCGCTGATGCTCATTCTTTGCATGGCTTCGGCCGTTTTTTCCTGCATCATTTGTTCACTTACCGGTTCGGAAAAATATTTTACTTTCAGCAGATCCCGGTGAATGATCCCCTTGCTTAAATAGGATAAAACCGGGTCTTCATGCGCACACCAGCCTTTTATAGCTGATACCACGTCGTAATCGTCCAGGTTACAAAACTGTTCCAGTGTTACGGTCTCTACCGGTTCATTGATAAACTGGTGAAGCGGCAGTTGAGTAGCTGCCCGGATATATTTTGCCCTCTTAATTACTCTCTTTAACATCTGCTCTGCACACAAAACAGTTTTATGCAGGTACACCTGCCAATACATCAGCCGGCGGGAAACGAGAAATTTTTCAATGGAGTAGATTCCTTTTTCTTCCACCATCAGTTCACCATTGTGAACCGTTAGCATTTTTATGATCCGGTCATACCCAATTACTCCCTCGCTTACGCCGGAAAAAAAACTGTCCCTTGTGAGATAGTCCATCCTGTCTACGTCGAGCTGGCCGCTCACCAGTTGGTATAAAAATTTTTTAGGATATGCATTGGTAAATATGTCCAGGGCCATCTGTAGTTGACCACCAAACTGGGTGTTCAGGTCTTTCATCAGCAGCAGGGAAATTTCCTCGTGGTGCATTCCTTCAATCAATACATTTTCGAGCGCATGACTAAAGGGGCCGTGACCAATATCATGCAAAAGGATGGCGATCTTGGCTGCCTGGTCTTCAGCCCGGGTAATTTCCACTCCCTTATTACGCAACTCGTGTAAGGCGTTGCGCATTAAATGATACGCCCCAAGGGAATGGAGGAGACGTGTATGTACCGCACCGGGATACACCAGTAATGCCATTGCCATCTGGTGTATCCGGCGAAGCCGTTGGTAATAAGGATGCGCAATTATTTTAAAGATGAGTTCATCATCAACGGTGATAAAGCCATAAACAGGGTCATTGATTATTTTCCTGGGGGGCATTTAGGTGTTTATAGTTTACGGTGTATGGTTCTGCATTCAATTTAAATGCTTATTTGTTAAAAGATGCACAAAGCTAAATAAAGCTGGTAAGCGTTGGCTTTAAAATTTAAATTTGTAAGGATTGCAAGTCGGATGAATTAAAAATTCTCGTGCTTCCTTCTTTACTTTTAATTTTAATTTTTAATTCATTTTCATGAGCATATCAAAAATACTTTGGGTAGACGACGAAATTGAAAGCCTTACCTCGCAGATCCTGTTTTTAGAGAACAAAGGCTATGAAGTGCAAACCAAAACAAACGGTTTTGATGCAGTTGAATATGTAAAAAAAAATATCGTTGACGTAGTATTAATGGATGAGAGCATGCCCGGCATTACCGGTTTGCAAACCCTTCAGCAGATCAAGGAGGTAAACAGCAACCTGCCGGTAGTACTCATTACAAAAAACGAGGCCGAAAACCTGATGGATGAAGCCATCGGCTCCCAAATAAGCGATTACTTGATCAAGCCTGTAAATCCCAACCAGGTTTGGCTAAGCTTGAAAAAATTGATCGACAATAAGAGATTGGTGGCCGAAAAAACCACGTCAGCCTACCAGCAGGAATTCAGGAGCTTGTTTATGGCACTCAGCAACAACCCGGATTACAATGAATGGATGGAGATCTACAAAAAGCTGGTGTATTGGGAATTAGAAATGAAAAAAAGCGATAGTCCGGAGATGCAGGAGGTATTCCAATCGCAAAAGGCGGAAGCCAATACAGAGTTCTTTAAATTTATTTCCCGGAATTATGCTTCCTGGGTGGGCGATAAAAGTACCGAAGGTCCTATTATGAGCCATACCATGATGAAGTACAAAGTATTTCCGCATCTTGAAAAGGGTACGCCATTGTTTTTTGTGCTGATCGACAATCTTCGGTTCGACCAATGGAAAACCATCCAGCCCATTTTTGCTGCAAGTTTTCGTATCCAGGAGGAAGAAACTTTTTACAGCATTCTTCCAACCGCCACCCAGTATGCACGGAATGCAATTTTTGCGGGTATGTTGCCCGTAGATATTGAAAAACATTTTGCAACCCAATGGAAAAACGATGACGAAGACGGCGGCAAAAACCTGTTCGAAGAAGAATTTTTCAAAGCCCAGCTAAAGCGCCTTGGCAAGGGCGACCTGAAATATTCCTATACGAAGATTACCAACAATCACGACGGACAACGTTTGGTAGACAATATCCATAACATGCTCGACAATGATATCAATGTAATCGTGTATAATTTTGTGGATATGTTGAGCCACGCACGCACTGAAATGGAAGTCTTGAAGGAACTGGCCGGTGATGAAACCAGTTACCGCAGTATCACCGAAAGCTGGTTTGAGCATTCCCCGCTTCACCAGGCATTAAAGAAAATAGCTGATAAAAAGGTTACGGTGATCGTGGGTACCGATCATGGAAGTGTAAGGGTAAAAACACCCGCAAAAGTGATCGGCGATAAACAAACCACGGCCAACCTGCGTTATAAACATGGCCGAAATTTAAATTACGAACCCAAAGATGTGTTGGCCTTTAAAAATCCGCGGGAAGCTGGTTTACCGGTGCCAAATGTGAATTCGTCGTTTATTTTCGCCAAGGGAGATATGTTTCTTTGTTATCCCAATAATTACAATCATTTCGTAAATTATTATAAAAATACATTTCAGCACGGTGGCGTAAGCCTGGAGGAAATGATTGTACCGGTGGTTCGGATGACGAACAGGTAACATGCAATGCATTGCATGTGTAGAGACGCAATGCATTGCGTCTCTACGTTATCAACGTTTGTTGAAAACGTTTTTTTTTATTGTTCGTCATTAATGGGAAGTTGCACCCAAAACAACAACAAACGTTTTTTGACAGCAGTGGTAAGCATGAAATACACACAAAACACATTAGATAAAATTGAAAAAATAGCGGAAGAAAGCGGCTATGTGATCCGTTATGAAAGAGGCAATTTCCAAAGCGGTTATTGCATCCTGCAGGAAAAACGCGTGGTAGTGCTGAATAAATTTTTACAAACTGAAGGCAGGATCAACACACTGGTGGACCTGATGCCCCAACTGAATATCCATGTTGATTCACTTACCCACGAAAGCCAGAAGATGTATGACGAGGTAATGAGCCTTGTAAATGAAAAATGATCTTTGTTAAGATAATTCCCGCGCTCCATAAACAATTTACCACCCGGATTTTTCTTTAAAAATATTTTAATTCCATTTCCAGACGCATACAATTCCATAAAATAAAAGATTCAAATGCTTTACCGGCCAGTTCTTGTCGTTGTTCCTTATGCATCTTTGCACCTTTGCGTCTTTGCGTGAAATTAATTATCTTCAAACCCCTAATTTTGCGCCGTGCAAAGCCCCCCATTAAACATAACTTTTCTCGGCACCGGTACCAGCAGCGGAGTGCCTATGATCGGCTGCGAGTGCCTGGTATGTACTTCCACCGATAAAAAAGACAAGCGTTTACGCAGCAGTATTTTAGTGCAAAGTGCCAGCACCTCATTCGTGGTGGATACCACCCCGGATTTCAGGTACCAAATGCTTCGTGAAAAGGTGAAGAAACTGGATGCAGTATTATTTACTCATCCACACAAAGATCATATCGCGGGCTTTGATGATGTAAAGGCGTTTACTTTTCTTTCAGGAAAGCCAATGGAAGTATATGCCAACACGCTAACATTAGATGCCCTCAAACGCGAATTCTATTACATCTTTACAGATAAAAAATACCCCGGCATCCCGGAAGTAAATTTAAACATCATTGACCTGGAGCCTTTTATCATTGGCGATATACCGGTGATCCCCGTGCTGGTATGGCATTTAAATATGCCCGTTTTTGGTTTTCGCTTCGGCAACTTCACCTATATCACCGATGCAAACAGGATTGATGATGTGGAAAAAGAAAAGATTAAAGGAAGTGATACCGTTGTAATCAATGCATTGCGTCATAAAAAACATCTCTCCCATTATACCCTTGACGAAGCGCTGGCCCTGGTGCATGACCTGCAAGTTCCGGAAGCTTATTTTACTCATGTAAGCCATCAACTGGGGATGTACGATAACATCAATAGTAAACTTCCGGCTGGCACCCACCTGGCGTACGATGGGCTGCAACTTAGTTTTCCTGAAGTGTCATAGGCTAGATATAAGCGTATTCATTATCCCGATTATTTACGGCACGCATCATACAAGCCGATTCGAAATTAGTACAGTGTTTGTTTCTTGATTCTTGTAATTCGTGGCTCAAATTCGTGTAATTACAGTTAGCACTAAATTATTGACATGAACTTCAGCTTAGTATTCGGCAACCCTGAACCACCCATAAAACCTCCTCTTTTCCTGTTTATTTTACCGGTTGCTAATTCAATTTATTGTTGCTACTTTGGCTTACTCAATTCCGTTAGCCATGTGGAAACATTTCATTTCCGATTACCTGAGTTTTACTAAAAAGGAACGCACCGGCATCCTCGTCCTCATTTCCCTGATCGTGTTTTTCATGTTACTGCCATTCCTATATCCCTATGTGATTAAAGAAAAAACATACGACCACACTGCTTTTGAAAAGGAAATTGCTTTATTCCAGGCAAGCCAGGAAGATAGCTCAGACCAGTTGGCGAGCCCGGCTGTATACAAACGCAACGATCAAAATAATCACTCATCTCCCGGCACTTATGAGCACAATCAAGCTTTCAAGGGTGAAATGTTTTACTTCGATCCAAACCTGGCAACTCCTGCCGACTGGAAGCGACTTGGCATCCGCGATAAAACTATCGCCACCATTCAAAATTATTTATCAAAAGGAGGTAAATTTTATAAAAAGGAAGATATTGGTAAAATATGGGGGCTGCATGAAGATGAGGTGCAGCGCCTGATGCCCTATGTACAAATTCAAAATTCCAGCCCATCAAACCATCTCCCTGAAAAACAATTGGAAAAAAAGGAGTATAAAAAAACAACCTTTCCCATAATGGTTGTGGATATCAATTCTGCGGATACTACTGCATTCATTGCCTTGCCTGGTATCGGCAGTAAATTGTCGCAGCGGATCATAAATTTCAGGGAAAAACTGGGTGGGTTTTATCGAATAGAACAAATAAGCGAAATCTTTGGCCTGCCTGACTCCACCTTTCAAAAGATAAAATCTCAACTGAAGATCAGCAACCAGGCCCCCCGGCAAATTAATATTAATACTGCTACCCAAGACGAATTAAAATCGCACCCTTATCTCCGCTATGCTATTGCCAATGCCATTGTTCAGTACCGGGCACAGCATGGCAATTACTCCGCTGTCACAGATCTTAAAAAGATTATGCTCATCACGGAAGAAGTTTTTAATAAAGTGGCGCCCTATTTAAAGGTTAACTAAATCTACATCCCGCTGATTATTCCGCATGATAAGATCAGCCAAAGGATGGTACATTAAAATTCTTTATTTTGCATCATCAACCTATTTGGGATATGAATTTTCAACAGAGCGAACTAACACAGCATGTAGCGGAAACGGCCCGTGAATTTGCCCACCAATTCATCAGGCCTCACCTGATGGAATGGGATGAAACACAGGAATTCCCTTTGCATATTTTCAAGGAAATGGGCAAATTGGGATTGATGGGAGTGTTGGTGCCGGCGGAATATGGAGGTTCGGGCTTTGGCTATTTTGAGTACAACGCGGTAATTCAGGAAATTGCCAAAGTTTGTGGGTCTATCGGTTTATCCCTTGCTGCACACAACTCACTTTGTACCGGGCATATTGTAAGCTTTGCCAACGAAGACCAAAAGCAAAAATACCTGCCGAAACTGGCAACTGCAGAATTCCTCGGTGCATGGGGCCTTACCGAACCCAACACCGGCAGTGACGCTGGGAATATGAAAACTACGGCCACAAGGGATGGGGATGAATGGATTTTAAATGGTACTAAAAACTGGATCACACACGGCAAAAGCGGTGACCTGGCAGTGGTAATTTGTCGCACCGGTGAACCCCGGACAAGAGATAATTGCACTTCTTTTATTGTGGAACGGGGTACGCCTGGATTTAGTGCCGGCAAGAAAGAAAATAAATTGGGAATGCGGGCCAGTGAAACTGCCGAAATAATATTTGATAATTGCCGTGTGCCCGATGCCAACAGGATGGGCGAACCTGGCGAAGGATTTAAACAATCAATGAAAGTATTGGATGGCGGAAGAATCTCCATTGCCGCGTTAAGCCTGGGCATTGCAAAGGGAGCCTATGAAGCCTCGGTTAAATATGCCAAAGAACGGCAGCAGTTTGACCAACCCATTGCCAACTTCCAGGGAATCAGTTTTAAACTTGCTGACATGGCTACAGAAATAGCAGCCGGTGAGCTCCTGGTCAACCAGGCCTGCGACCTCAAAAACAGGGGTTTGCCCGTAACAAAAGAAGCTGCTATGGCAAAATATTATGCAAGTGAAATAGCAGTAAAAGTAAGTACAGATGCAGTGCAAATATTCGGCGGGTATGGCTATACCAAGGATTTCCCTGTTGAGAAATATTACCGCGACAGTAAACTTTGTACCATCGGCGAAGGAACCAGCGAAATACAGAAATTGGTGATCAGCAGGGAAGTGCTTAAGTGAGGATGGGGGTAAAAGTTATATAAGGTAAATTAGGTAGATAAGGTACCGGAACTCCTTAAAACTAGTACATAAAATATAGGGATTAGATAAGCTAACAATTCATTTGCAAATACAAAGGGCTATTTCAAAAATCGAAATAGCCCTTTATTATTATGGTGTTTACTCCGGCAAATCTAAAAATACATTCTTTACCTTATCAATTTTAAACTTTTAAGCTCTTACTTCTTCTCGCCTCCAAACATACCACTTAATTTTTCCTTTACATCCCCGAAAACATCTTCAGCTTTATGGGCCGCACCTTTTACAAAATCTTCGACTTTTTGACCGGTTTCACCTGGCAATACATCACTGATTTTGTCGAACAGAGTGGGTTCTTCAACTTTTGGCGCTTCCGGATCAATAACCGCCGTGGTATCACCTGCCGTAGTAGTTGCAGCAGTAGTTGATGCCTCCTCAGATGCGAACAAATTGTCAACTGCCCCAGCCATCATTGGAAATTTTTCTATTACAAAATCTTTGATGGTTTCCAATGCTTTGGTAGCCTGTTCAGTACTGATGCCTGCCTTTTCGGTAAGGCGTGTAATTAATTCATGCATGATTGTAAGTTTATGTTTTTGAATACAAATGTGGCACCTATTTGAAAAAGCCTGACCAACCAATCCTGGCAAATATTCAGCCACTACAAAATCAGTTGAAGAAAATAACCTCGTAATTTAAAACTATTCGGGATCGCTCTCACCTTGTGTACCTGCATACCTTTTATACTTTTGAACTGATTCCATTCTGTTACTCCGTGTCATACCTGTCCACCTTCTCAATTCCAGTTAGTTTCAGTAGCCTGTTACAAAGCTCATCTAATTCCTCTTTATCATGAACAAATATTTTAAAATTGCCCGTAAACAGCCCTTCCTTCGCTTCCATTGCCATGGCGGATATATTAAATTTCATTTCGCCGCTGATCAGGTTGGTGATTTTATGAATCACGCCTACATCATCCAGTCCCACAATCTTTAATCCTGTAAGAAAAGAAATCTCTTTGTTTTTTGCCCATTTTGTTTTAACCACCCGATGCCCGTAGTTCGACATCAGCCTTGCGGCATTCGGACAATTGGTACGGTGAATTTTTAAGCCTTCGCCTGTAGTTACAAAACCAAATACATCATCGCCGGGGATGGGTTTGCAACAATTTGCCAGTGTGTACATGATCCGGTCGCTGCTTTCCCCGAAAATAATGAGTTCGGTATCTTTTTTATTGAAAGTACGGGCACTGATATCAGCCTCATTTTTTTCCTCCACTTCAGGCTTCACAGGTTTCGGGAAAAACAGGCGGTCGCCGGAAGCCGTAAATTCTTTGATCTCCTTTAGATCAATTTTTTTAATAGCGATCTCGTACAATAAATCAAGCGAAGAGTTGACTTTGTAAAAGGCGGCCAGTTCTTCCAAATTATGCTGCGTCATCATTCCGCCGATGGCATCCAGCTTTTTCTGCAAAATGTATTTCCCTTCCTCTGCAACTTTTCTTTTTTCCTCTTTGAGGGTATCCTTAATTTTCTGTTTTGCCTTACTGGTTACTACCAGGTTGAGCCACTCCTGGCTGGGCTTCTGTTTGGCGCTGGTAATAATTTCCACCTGGTCACCACTGCGCAATTTATGGCCAATGGGCACCAGTTTATGATTCACTTTGGCGCCAATACACCTGCTTCCCACCGCAGTGTGTACCCCAAAGGCAAAGTCGAGTGCGCTGGCACCCGTAGGCAACATCTTTACATCTCCCTTTGGAGTATATACATAAATTTCCTCTGCTAAAAAGGAGGTTTTGAAATCCTGCAAAAAGTCGATTGAATTGCTTTCCTGGTTGCTGAGGGCTTCCCTTATCTGGTGAAACCATTTATCAAAGCGGCTTTCATCGGTGGTTCCTTCCTTATATTTCCAATGGGCTGCCAGGCCTTTTTCTGCAATTTCATTCATCCTCTTGGTGCGTATCTGCACTTCCACCCACTTCCCCTGCGGCCCCATTACTGTTGTGTGGAGCGCTTCGTAACCGTTGCTTTTTGGATTGCTCAGCCAGTCTCTCAATCTTTCGGGCGAAGGATTGTACTCGTCGGTAATAATGCTGTACACTTTCCAGCAGTCTCCTTTTTCAGTTTCATAGGCCGAATCTACAATGATCCGGATGGCAAACAGGTCGTACACTTCTTCAAAACTTACTCCCTTCTTCTTCATCTTGTTCCAGATGGAATGAATGCTTTTGGGCCGTCCGTGTATTTCAAATCTAAATTCGGCTTTGTCGAGCTTATCTTTCAATGGCCGTATAAAATCATTGATGTAGCGGGTTCGTTCCCGCTTGGTTTCACTTAATTTTTGGGCAATGTACCGGTAAGTATCAGGTTCCAGGTATTTCATGGAAAGATCTTCCATTTCGGTTTTGATAGCGTATAAACCCATGCGATGTGCCAATGGCGCATATACATATACCGTTTCACTGCTGATCTTTAACTGCTTTTCCCGCTTCATGCTATCCAGCGTGCGCATATTATGCAAACGGTCGGCCAATTTTATCAGGATCACCCTTGGATCGTCTGTAAGCGTTAACAGTATCTTCTTAAAATTTTCAGCCTGCTGACTGGTATTGGTATCAATTACCGAACTGATCTTGGTGAGCCCGTCAACAATCCGAGCGATTTCAGACCCAAATTCCCTTTGGATGTCTTCCAGTGAAATATCGGTGTCCTCAACGGTATCATGCAAT
The DNA here is from genome assembly GCA_025963635.1 of Ferruginibacter sp. Lineage (GTDB taxonomy): Bacteria > Bacteroidota > Bacteroidia > Chitinophagales > Chitinophagaceae > Ferruginibacter. Next base: position 254,984 of record JAOQAK010000002.1, on the reverse strand, counting down.
AGTGCGCAGATAGTGCTACGAACTCCCAGGCCAATTTCTTCAACGCAAATTTTAGCAACTGACAAAGGATGGAGAATATACGGTTCCCCGCTTTTACGGCGCATGGTTTTATGTGCATCCACCGCCATTTCAAAGGCAGTTCTTAACAGTTCTTTATCACCCGGTTTTAATTTCGGCTTTAGTTCCTTCAATAATCCACGATAATGCCGCAGAATTTCTTTTTTCTCTTCGGCCTCATTGAGATTGTATTTTGATATCGGTATCGTTGCTTCCATGAATCTTACGAATTTACGAAAAAGATACTCAAAAAAGTTTCCGCCCGCTGAAAGGGAAAACATATGGCTGCTGCAATAAATGATGAATATTTTTATTTTTAATGTAACCGGGAGCTTGCTTTTTGGAAAGTCCACTTTGACTACATCGCTTTACCGCCGGATACTTCCGGAAACAGAATTCCAATTATTTTAATCTTTTATAGAATTCCCTTACTTTTGCACCCCAAAACCGGATGTGGCGAAATTGGCAGACGCACCAGACTTAGGATCTGGCGGAGTAATCCATGTAGGTTCGACCCCTATCATCCGGACATTTATGAGTTGATAAGCTGAGTGGTTTGATAGGTTAGCGACTGCTCGCTTCCCGGTCTTCCTTCCCCTATCAACTTTTTTATTTAAAAATTATCAACCTTCCTCCATTATGGCAACAGTAGAAAGAGAGAATATTGGTCTCCTGAACGACAAAATCACTATCAAAGTAACTAAAGAAGACTATTTCCCCACCTTCGAAAAGAAATTAAAAGAATATAGCAAAACCGTAAATATGCCCGGTTTCAGAAAGGGAATGGTTCCTGCCGGCATGATCAAAAAGATGTACGGTCCTTCCATCTATACCGATGAAATTCTGAAAACAGTTGAAAAACAACTCCATACTTACCTGGATACTGAAAAGCCAGACATTTTTGCCCAACCACTTGCGCTGGATGCAGATATCCGCAAACTGGATCTCAACAACCCGGCTGAGTATGAGTTTGGCTTTGAAATCGGACTGAAACCTACTTTCGAAATTGCCCCCTTGAATACTGCAAATGTTACGCTCAATAAAGTGAAGGTTACCGATGAAATGGTGGAAGAAGAAATTAGCCGCATGCAGGTAAAGGGCGGCAAAATGACTGAACCTGAAACCATCAGCAACGAAGAAGATGTATTGAACATCCTTTTTACCGAAGTGGATAAAGATGGCAATGCAGTTGAGAATGGTATTCAAAAAGAGAACTCAGTAATTCTTAAATATTTTACTCCTGCCGTTCAGGAAGAATTAAAGGGCAAAAAGAAAGACGATACCATTGTTCTCCAGTTATCCAAAAGCTTTGAAGCAGATAAACTGGAAGTAATATTACAGGATCTTGGGTATGAAAAGGATGATAAAGAAGCCGCAGAAAAGTTTTTTCAGTTAACCATCGTTAAGATAGGTTTGGTTGAAAAAAGAGAAATGAGTGAAGAGTTTTTCAATGAAATTTTTCCCGGCGCCGCGATTACAACAGAAGAAGAATTAAAAAACAAATTAAGGGAAGAAATTGAACAATACTGGGCTGGCCAAAGCCATGTTCAACTACAGGACCAGATCTATCATTATTTATTGGACGAAACAAAAATCGATTTCCCTGCAGAATTTTTAAAGCGCTGGTTACAAACCGGCAGCGAAGAACGCAAAACCGCCGAACAGGCAGAAGAAGAATTTCCCGTATTCAGCAGCCAGTTGAAGTGGACATTGATCAGTGATAAAATAATGAAGGAAAACAACATAGAAGTTTCCCTTGAAGAATTGAAAGCATCGATGAAAGCAGAAGTATCCCGCTACTTTGGTAATATGAGCCTGGGAGAAGATACCAGCTGGCTGGACAGCTATGTAGACAGGATGATGAAGGACGAAAAGCAACTGGATGCTACTTATCGCCGTCTTTTAACCGACAAGATATTTACTCATTTGCAAAGCCAGGTAAATCCTGTAGAGAAAGAAGTAACCCCGGAAGAATTGAATGCAATGCAGCATCACCATCATTAACCGACTCTAATCATTATAAATTATTGAACCGCCGAAGCAGAGTTGTTTCGGCGGTTTTTTCATTAGCTAACATTTACATTAATAATAAAGGTTATGCCATAGCGCCTGATGGCTGCCGACTTTTTGTCGCCCTTTTTTTTATAGCATAATATTTGGGTTGAGCAATCAACTATATTTGTTATCCTAAATAATATATCAAATGAATTTTGGAAAAGAGTTTGAAAAATACGCTGTAAAGCACCGGGGAATCAGTAGCAATACATTGGATAGTTATATCAAACATAACGTTACCAATCTTACCCCAAACATTATTGAAGAAAGGCCGATGAACGTTGCCGTGATGGATGTTTACAGCCGTTTGATGATGGATCGTATTATTTTTATGGGCTATCCCGTTACCGACGAGGTGGCTAATATTATAACTGCGCAATTTTTATTTTTGGAAAGTACCGATCGTACAAAAGATATCCAGATGTACATCAACTCCCCCGGCGGAAGTGTGTACGCGGGTTTGGGCATGTATGATACCATGCAGTTTGTTACTCCCGATATTGCCACGATTTGCACCGGTATCGCCGCAAGTATGGCAGCCGTGCTGATGTGTGCAGGATCCCCGGGCAAACGCACCGCTTTGAAACATAGCCGCATCATGCTTCACCAGCCCAGTGCCGGTGCAGGCGGGCAAGCGAGCGATATCGAAATAACGGTGAATGAAATCCGGAAAATCAAAAGCGAGCTCTACGAGATCATCGCACAGCATACCGGCCAGCCTTTTGATAAAGTATCGGTCGATTGTGAAAGGGATTACTGGATGACTTCAACGGAAGCAAAAGACTACGGCATTGTGGACGAAGTACTAACTATCAATCCAAGAAAAGCGAAGAAAGATTAAGCAATGATGTTGCACCGGCGATTGTACTACTATTGAACATCGTTGTAAATACGATTTTGTTATTTTTTCTTTTTAGTAAAAAGAAAAAATAATCTCACTTGTACGGCATACCAGCAGGCAGCCGTGCACTCAATTTTAACAGCATTATAAAAAGCACACAGATGAATTATTATAACAGCAAACCATTTCGTTTCGACGACGAAGAAGAAACACCCAAAGAATTGCCCGAAAACCCCATGGAAAAAATGATGAGCGGCTGGCAATTCGACAAAAAATTCATTGAGCAACGTAAAATATTTTTATGGGGCGTTGTAGATGATAAAAGCGCAAAAGACATCACCGCAAGGTTGCTTTACCTGGAAGCAATCGACCCGGGCAAGGAGATTACTTTTTACATCAATAGTCCGGGTGGCGTGGTTACCAGCGGAATGGTTATTTACGATACCATGCAAATGATCACTTCGCCTGTAAGCACCGTGTGTATGGGTATGGCAGCCAGCATGGGCAGTATCTTGTTAAGCGGCGGTACCAAAGGAAGGCGGTTCATCTTCCCCAATGGCCAGGTAATGATACACCAGCCAAGTGGCGGCGGGCAGGGCGTAAGCGCCGATCTGGAAATCATGGCCGTTCAGATCTTGAAAATAAAACAATTAGGCGCACATATTTTAGCCGACAACTGTGGCCAGACCTACGAAAAAGTGATGAAGGATTTTGACCGCGACTACTGGATGGATGCCAAAGAATCTGTGGCCTACGGTATTGTCGATAAAGTGATGACAAAATTATAAGCCTAACTTTTGAAGTTTGATCTTTATAACAGGCTCCATTTTTTTGGGGCCTTTTTTATAAGTACTATCAATATCTGAATACCTTTACAGCATGTGGCTTAATGAAAGTATAATCGCGAAGTATACAAAGGAATCTGAGCGGCGTCCGATGATGCAAAAAGACATTTTCCCGGTAAACGACGCTTTCCGGCAATATTTGCAACATTTTGGAAGGACCGCGGAATTACCCCTCTTATACAGTGAGTTAACTAATTACAGCTATGCAGATTCTTTAAAAGATAAGAAAGGCAAATGGACCCATTGGGAAAATGCAGTATATGAACCTGCCCAATTAAAATTTCTAAAAGTAGCGCTGATCGATACCTACACTGCCCTCAAAAAAGAACGGGTTTTCGGCAAACAGTTTGACATTGAGCGCATCGACTTTTGTGAATACGGCAACAGCATCCCTTTCCGGATAAAAATAATCGAGGAAAACGGGCAATACGATTTTTTTTATGTCAAACAGGCTGATGCCTCCCGTATTTACGGGCTGGAACTGGAGCACTTGCTTACCCAAAATCCAATCAATTTTTTAGTATATAAGGATACACTGGTGGAAGAGCATATCGAAGGAATCCCCGGCGATACTTTCCTTGAACAAAACCTACTGCTGACCGATGAAGATAAAATTGCTGTTGCAAAGGCATTCGTACAATTCAACGAAAGCTGTTTTGTAAGGCTGCTGGGTGATATGCGCAGCTATAATTTTGTGATCAATGTAATTCCCTCTTCTGAAGGTAATCATTACCGGATTCGCGCCATAGACTTTGACCAGCAATGTTATGAGGGCAAAAAAACCGTGTATTTTCCACAGTTTTATAAGGAAAATGGCGAATACGTAGACCTGGTTTTACATAATCTCAGCCTGGTGGAAATACAACGCCACCAGCAAATGGAATTTACCACGATGGCAGCAAAGATCATAAGTCATCGCAGGCAGCTGATGGAATTGGTGAACAGCATGGTAAATGACGACATTTCGGAAAATTATAAGATACATATTCTTAGGAAAGAGTTAAATGATCACTTTAATACCACCCGGTTTACAGCCTGTAAAACGATGGGTTCCATATTGAAGCAACAAATGAAACAGGTATTGCAAAAACATGTTCAATTGGCCAATTTGAAGTAAGCCTGTTGTTCTCGTTTTGGCCTGGCTGCAACGTTTTTCTTTATAATATTGTCTGCGAAGTAGGGTTCTGTGATGGGTTGCTTATCTTTGCAATCCCATTGTAGAGAATACACGGCGAATAAAAGGATTATCATGGCAAAACAACAAACATTACATTGTTCTTTTTGCGGCAGAAGCCGTGATGAGGTAAAGATATTAATAGCCGGCCAGGAAGGACATATCTGCGAAAATTGTGTGGAGCATGCACAGGAAATAATTGGCCAGGAATTAATGATTTATCCCGATGCTAAACAAAGCGGTGGCGCTACCCATAAACTTACCGTAAAAAAGCCTGTTGAAATCAAGAAATTTTTAGATGACTATGTAATTGGCCAGGATGATGCAAAAAAGATTTTGGCGGTAGCCGTATACAATCATTACAAACGGCTCAATCAAAAGGTAGAAAATGATGTGGAAATAGAAAAGAGCAATATCATTATGGTAGGTGAAACCGGAACCGGTAAAACCTTGTTGGCCAAATCGATTGCCCGTATGCTGAATGTACCCTTTGCCATCGTAGATGCAACTGTTTTTACCGAAGCAGGTTATGTGGGTGAGGATGTGGAAAGCATGCTCAGCCGATTGTTACAAGCATGTAACTATGATGTGGCAGCAGCAGAAAAAGGAATTGTTTTCATTGATGAAATAGACAAAGTAGCCCGTAAAAGCGACAACCCTTCCATTACAAGAGATGTAAGTGGTGAAGGCGTGCAGCAGGGCTTGTTGAAATTACTAGAAGGAACAGAAGTGTTGGTGCCACCACAGGGCGGACGGAAGCACCCTGAACAAAAACTTGTAAAAGTAAACACATCCAACATCTTGTTTATCTGTGGAGGCGCATTTGACGGGGTGGACCGAATCATCGCAAGACGTGTAAATACCCATGCTATCGGGTTTAGTGTGAATAAGGAACTACAGGAGTTTCAACAGAAAAACCTGTTGCAGTTTGTGAATGCGGTTGATCTAAAGCAATTTGGTTTAATACCCGAATTATTGGGCCGTTTACCGGTAATTACGTTCCTCAATCCACTGGACGCACCTACTTTGCGCAACATTTTAACCGAGCCCAAAAATGCATTGATTAAACAGTTTACCCGCTTATTTGAAATAGAAGGTATCGAACTAAAATTTGACGAAGCGGTGTATGATTTTATGGTGCAAAAAGCGTTGGAATACAAATTGGGTGCCCGCGGCCTTCGCAGTATTTGCGAGAGTATTTTAACTGACGCGATGTACGAACTGCCTTCTCAAAAGGTAAAAACATTCGAGGTTACTTTGGAATATGCCCAGCGCAAATTCAATACAAGCAAGATGAGCATGCTGAAAGTTGCCTAAATTGTAAATTCAATAATTTTATAAAGCTGTATCCTGATACGGCTTTTTTCATTTTACACCGGCTTTCAAGCGCTCTAAGGATTCAACATGATCTATTCCCTGTTATATCCCCTTCTCCCCCGAATTTTCGCCATCAGGATTAGGAACCTGGCTGATTCTGGTCATGAAGTGTTTACAATTTTCAACCGACTTTTGTCCCCATTTCAAAGTTTTAAATATTAAAATCCCAATAGCATGTCTAAGGCCATTTATATCGCTTCTTCCGAACCAAATAGTGGTAAATCAGTGATCACCTTAGGGTTGATGAATATCCTTGTCGGCAAGATTAAAAATATTGCCTATTTCAAACCAGTGGTAAACGATCGGGCCGAAGTTAGCAAAGACATTCATATTGAAACCATCCTCAACCAATTTGACTTAAAGATCAATTATACAGACACTTTCGCATTTACCTATGATGAATTATTACAGCACAGGAGTGAAGGAAATAATTCTTTCATCATTGACAGCATCATTGCCAAGTTTAAAAAACTGGAAGAAAGTCATGATTTTGTAGTAGTAGAGGGCACCGGCTTTAAGGGCGATGGAGCTTCTTTTGAATTTGATTACAACATCGATATCGCAAAAAATCTGGGCATTCCCCTGATATTGATCACAAAGGGGGATAACAATACTCCCGAAGAAATTGGCAACAGCATCCTGTCGACTTACCAGGTTTTGCAAGATAAAGAGGTGCAGGTAGTGGCGATGGTTGCTAATAAAATAAATCCACTCATTGTTGATGAACTGAAACAAATATTGGATAACCGGTTGCCAAAAGAGGTATTGAGCGCCGTTATTCCTTTCAATAAAGACCTGGGCAATCCTACTATGAAGGAAATCGTTCAGGCGGTTCAGGGTAAATTATTGTTTGGTCAGCACCTGTTGTCAAACCAGGTGGATCATTTTATTGTAGGGGCGATGCAGTTGAGAAATTGCCTTACCCGTCTCAAAGAAAACACACTGGTGATAACGCCGGGCGACAGGGCAGATATTATTGTTGCTATGCTGCAGGCCAATCTATCCAAAAATTATCCAAAGGTAGCGGGAATGATCCTTTCCGGTGGACTGGAGCCTGAAGAACCTATCATTAAATTAGTGGAAGGGTTGGAAACCGTTATCCCAATCATACAAGTTGAATCAGGCACTTTTGCTACGGTAAATACCGTTGGGGCCGTTCAGTCGAGAATATATGCAGGCAACAAACCAAAAGTTGAACTGGCCATCAGCACATTTGAAAAACACATCGACTCCGAAGCCATTATCGACAGAATTGTCACTTCCCGTCCTGAAGGGATTACGCCCCGTATGTTTCAATACCAGTTGGTTAAAAGAGCAAAGCTGCACAAAAAACATATCGTATTACCCGAAGGCAACGATGACAGAATCTTAATAGCCGCTTCAAAACTGGTAAAGCAGGAAGTAGTAGATCTTACCATCCTTGGAAAAAAAGAAGAGATTGCTGCAGCCCTGCTGCGATTGGATATCACCCTTGATTTGGATCATGTAAAAATAATAGATCCGGTAGAATCGCTGCATTATGATGATTATGTTACCACCTTGTACGAGCTACGCAAAACAAAAAATGTAAACATGCAAATGGCCAAAGATCTGATGACCGATGGCGCATATTTTGGTACGATGATGGTTTTTAAAGGTGATGCAGATGGGATGGTGTCTGGCGCCAATCATACTACACAACATACTATCCGGCCGGCTTTACAATTTGTAAAAACCAAGCCGGGTGTTTCCACAGTTTCTTCCATATTCTTTATGTGCCTTCCCGACCGGGTTACCGTATTTGGCGATTGCGCAGTTAATCCCAATCCCACTTCTGAACAGCTTGCGGATATTGCTATATTATCGGCTGAAAGCAGCATCATGTTTGGAATTGAACCAAAAATAGCAATGCTTTCTTATTCATCAGGCACTTCGGGACAAGGTGAAGATGTAGAAAAAGTGCGCCGTGCCACGGAGATCATCAGGGAAACCAGGCCTGATTTAAATGTTGAAGGGCCTATTCAGTATGATGCAGCCGTTGATCCCGTTGTAGGCAAACAGAAAATGCCGGATTCCCTTGTTGCCGGCCAGGCAAGTGTACTTATTTTTCCGGACTTAAACACCGGCAACAATACCTACAAAGCCGTGCAAAGAGAAACCGGCGCATTAGCAATTGGACCTATGCTGCAAGGATTAAGAAAACCCGTAAATGATCTAAGCAGGGGTTGTACGGTAGATGACATTTTCAATACGGTTGTTATTACGGCGATACAAGCACAGCAATAAGGTCGTCAATGGTGAATGGTCAATGGTCAATGGTGAAAATACGCCAATACACTTTCGTATGGCGTTTATAGCAAGCTATAAATCTTAAAAGCAATTATCCATCACGTAAATTAATTAGAATGATTCCAGCAAATAAATAAAATAATTAAACTACTATTTCCATTCACGATCACCATTCACCATTGCCCATTCACTTCAAAAGAAATCCAATGAATATTTTCGTTATCAACTCTGGCAGCAGTTCTATAAAGTACCAGATGATCAATATGCCTGCCAGAACCATTATTTGCAGTGGTATAGTGGAAAGCATAGGGCTTACCAATTCAAAGATCATTCACAAAACCTATGTCAATGGCAAGGAGAATGTTATTACCGAGTCACTTGAAATCTTTGACCATGCCGATGGGCTGAAGGAAGTAACCCGGCTGCTTACGGATAAAACGGTGGGGGTGATTAATGATCCTTCAGATATTACAGCTGTGGGGCATCGTGTAGTTCATGGAGGCGAAAATCTTTCAGCTACCACTTTGATTTCCCCGGAAGTAAAAGAAGAAATAAAAAGAATATTCCCATTAGCGCCATTACACAATCCCGCCCACTACATTGGAATAGAAGTTGCCGAGAAAATATTTTCCAGTGCAAAACAAATCGCCGTATTTGACACCGCCTTTTATAATTCTATTCCTGAGCACGCTTACAGGTATGCCATCCCATCAGAGTTTTATCATACTCATAAAATAAGGGTGTACGGATTTCACGGAACCAGTCATAAATACGTCTCCGAACAAGCGATCCGATACCTTGGAAAGCCAGCATCAAAGATCATCACTATTCATTTGGGGAATGGCTGTAGCATGTCTGCCATCCACGATGGCAATTGTATTGATACCAGCATGGGCCTGGGGCCCCTGGATGGATTGATAATGGGCACGCGTTCTGGCAATATTGACGCTTCAGTTGTATTTCACCTCGTTACTCAACTGGGATACGATATCGAACAGGTAAGCACACTATTGAATAAAAAAAGTGGAATGCTCGGCTTAACCGGCTTTAGTGATATGCGGGATGTTAAAAAAGAAATGGAAAAAGGCAATGGGGAAGCAAAATTAGCCTACGAAATGTATGCTTACCGCATTCGCAAATACATTGGTTCTTACACAGCTGCACTCAATGGACTGGATGCAATTGTATTTACCGGCGGTGTTGGCGAAAACGATGCACTTACCAGGAAGCTGGCAACCTCCAATCTTGAATACCTTGGCATTATCCCCGATGAAGAAAAAAACAGCCTTCGGATAGATGGAGTACACGAAATAAATGATGTGAATTCAAAAGTAAAAATATTGATCGTGCCCACTAATGAAGAGCTGGAAATTGCCAACCAGTGTTACCAGTTATTAACTTAATCAAGAAGTTTGTGCAATAAAAGTTCTTTATCGCATAATCGTTACCGTTCCTTTTTTTAAAGGCCTTCCGTTCTTAAGGTCGATCATATATACATACGACCCGGTAGGCAAAGCCTGCCCTTTAAAAGTGCCATTCCATTGTTCGTTGCTGCCGGTAGTCTCGAATACAATTTTTCCATACCGGTTAAACACAAGCACCTTAGCATTAGGAACTGCAGTAAGCGCCTCAATATGCCAGGTATCATTGATGCCATCTTTGTTAGGTGAAAAAGCTGTTGGTACATAAATATCATTGTACACTTTTACAAAAACATCGTCCGTGGCCGAACCACAGCCGTCTTTGGATACAACACTGAGTACATACCGGATATCGTTTAAAGGTGTGGCAGCCGGTTGTAGCATCAATGGATTATCTAAAAATGACACAGGCAACCAGTTAACGCTGGTGTTGGAACCACTTGCAACACCTTCTAAAATAACCTGCTGCCCTTTGAGTAAAATTTTATCGGGACCAGCATTAGCCGTAGGCTTTTTTATTACATTCACAATAACTATTGCAGTGTCATAACAATTGTTTGTCCCGGCAATAATAACACTATAGGTAGTCGTGTCGACAGGGCTGGCTACCGGGTTAGGAATATTTACATTTGATAATCCCTTGGAAGGAGACCATAGGTAAGTCACCCCTCCGCCTGCAAGTAAGATGACTGAGTTTCCCACGCAATATTTTTGTGTTCCAATGATGGTGACAACGGGCTTTGGGTAAACGACAACATTCACCGAGGCAGCATTGCTGCATCCAAACTGATCGGTGCCTGTTACATTGTACTGACCGCCGGAGTTACTTTTTGCTGCAAAAGAGGGTGAGGCCAGAATTGATGTATAACCAGCCGGCCCGGTCCAGGTATAATTTGTTGCGCCGGCAGCAGACAAATTAATGGGTTGCTTTTCACAAACCGGGCTATTGCCTGCAGCAGTTACAGCGGGAAGATCATGAATGGTTATAACAACCGTGTTAGACGCCACCCTGCAACTGCTGAGGCCGGTATTTGTTCCCTCCGATGCTGTTAACCTGTACTGATATGCACCGGTTGCTGTTTGGTTAAATGGGTAAGAAAGGGAAGTTGCTCCCGTAATGTCAGACCAGCTAACTCCACTATTGGCGCTGTGCTGCCATTGTAATGCGGGCGCAATATAACCCGTGCCGATATTTGCCGCAATCGTCATAGAAGGAACATTTCCCTTGCAAACATCCACAATCTTCTCGTTGTTGACTCCCACGCCTGCAATCACCGCAGGGCCGCAGGGCCTGAAAGTGATATCATCCAATGCCAAATCATTACCGCAGCCCCCTGGGGCCGTATTGGTTAGGCGTATTACGACACTGTTAGTGTTAAAAGGTGTCGTAAAAAATAACCCATATTGCTTCCACGAAGGAGCACTGGTAGATGGAATATCCCCGGTTGAGTATGTTCCCAAAATAGAACCATTGGTGGTTTCGATGTTAAAGACGAGTTTAGGTGAGATGGGGTTAGGGCTGCAAGCTGTGGGTAGTAAAACATTCAGTACCCAGGCTGCAAACTCGTAAGTGGTGTTGGCACATAAATTTTTTACCGTATCTACATAAAAATCGCCGGGGTTAAAAGACGCATTTACCAGCATCATATAACCATTATTGTCATTGGGGGTATGATCTTCCGGCAGGGTATGCCAGGTACTGCCAAAGCATCCGGCTGTATTGTTCACAACGGTATAACTGCCATCAGGGGGACAGGGGGCAGAAGTGAAAGTGTAAGTAGTGGAAGCTGCTTGTAACTGACCACCGGGGTTGGCTCCGCTACCAAAACTAACATTCACAACAGGATCACCCAATGCTCCCGAACATACCTGCGCATTGGAAGCTAATTGGCAAAGCAAACAAAAAAATACAATCGCTTTTTTGAGAAAAAATTTTGGGCTCATTAATAGTCCGAAGTTAAGTATTTTTTGTCCTGCATTTGCGGATAGAACCGCGTCATGGGCCGTTTTTTTTCATTAAAATAAAAAGAGGGTTCGTAAATAGTTATTATTCTATACCACTTATTTTTCGCTTGCCGGTATGGAACTATTTTCTTTTTTGAACCGGGTTGTTAAAGATGTTTTTGCCACCTGATCACAACAGATTTAGAAGTTTTTCTGAAGGCAAATTAAATTGTTAAAATACATTTTTTTATTCGTAATAATGCGGGCCTATTAAGGCTATGATCAGTAGCTGTCCATCTTTTCATAACAATTGTCTCGAACCAAATAAATATCATTTTAGGTGGTTGTTTTATTTCAATTTATTTTTACCAGCTGAGATAGTCCGAAAATGCAGTATTGGCAATTGTGTTTAGCGGTATAATCTATCGGTTAGCACTTTTAACAATAAAACCGGCAGGCATAAATATCACCTGCAATTCAAAATGGCTTAGACAGTGATAAATTCTGCAAGTATAAAGACTTTAACAACATAACATAAACGAACAACAGAAAATGGTAGATGTAATTTTAGGACTGCAATGGGGTGATGAAGGCAAAGGGAAAATTGTAGATTATTTCGCTCCCGCTTATGACATAATCGCCCGCTTCCAGGGTGGGCCGAATGCCGGTCACACACTTTATGTGAACGGGCAAAAAGTAGTGCTTCACCAGATACCCAGTGGTATTTTTCATGAAGACAAAATTAACCTGATTGGCAACGGAGTTGTTTTAGACGCGATCACCTTAAAGAAAGAATGTGAAACCGTTGCTTCAATGGGAATTGATTATAAAAAGAATTTATACATCAGCGAACGGGCTCATTTAATTTTACCTACACACCGTGCGCTGGATAAGGCCAGTGAACTCGCGAAAGGCAATGAAAAGATCGGTTCCACATTAAAGGGAATTGGTCCTGCGTATATGGACAAAACAGGCCGCAATGGATTGAGAGTTGGTGACATCCTCGATAAAGGCTTCATTTCTCAATACATAAAAATCAGGTTGAAGCATCAGCGCCTGCTTGACAATTATAATTTCCAGGAAGACATCAGCACCTGGGAAGATGATTTCTTTGAATCCATCGAACTGCTAAGGGGCTTTAAAATTGTTAACGGCGAATATTTTATCAACGATAAAATTCAGCAGGGCAAACGTGTTTTGGCAGAAGGGGCACAGGGAAGCATGCTGGATGTAGATTTTGGAACCTTCCCGTTTGTTACCAGCAGCAATACCATTTCGGCTGGTGTATGTACAGGTCTGGGCATCGCACCGCAAAAAATTAAAGAAGTTTATGGCGTTTCCAAGGCATACTGCACAAGAGTAGGCAGTGGCCCGTTTCCTACGGAATTAGACGATGAAACCGGGGAAACGTTGCGGAAAATAGGAAGCGAATTTGGCGCTACAACAGGTAGGCCCCGCCGCTGCGGCTGGATTGACCTGGTGGCATTGCAGTTTGCCTGCATGGTAAACGGTGTAACACAAATCATTATGACTAAAACCGATATCCTTGATTCCCTGCCGGAACTGAAGGTTTGCAACGGGTACAAAGTAGATGGTGAAGAAAAGAATTATATCCCTTTCCAACTGAATAAAATCAAGGTTGACCCCGTTTACAAAAGTTTTGCCGGTTGGGAGACCGATATTACTGCTATTGAAAAATATGATGCCTTGCCGGAGAATATGAAAAATTACATAGATTACATTAATAAATTTTTGCAGGTACCTGTTAAATTTATAAGTAATGGACCGGGCAGAGACCAAATAGTATTGGCCTGAGAATAAAAAATAATATAAAAAAACATGCCTTTTTTTTTGGCTATTTAAAAATCTATCAGAAATTTTACAGCATTAATAAGTTGATATATGGCTACGAAATCAGATAAAGGAAAAAAACTTACACCTACCGAGGATACTACCAAAAAAGCCGTCCCGAAAGCGTCGCCGAAAGCTAAGAAGGATGAAGATGAAGACGATGAGGATGATGCCGCTGAAGATATTACCCCGGTAAAGAAAACAAAGGCTGCGGGCAAGAAAAAGAAAGATGATGATGACGATGATGACGAGGATGATACTGATGATGTGGATGAAGTAGACGATTGGGAAAAAGCGGATGATGATGATTGGGATCCCGACTTTGATGAGTTTGATGTGCCAAAGTCTGCGGCAAAAAAATCTGTCGGAAAAAAGCCTGCCAAAGATGAAGATGATGATTTTAAGATAGACGATGATTTTAAAGATCTCGGGTTTGATGACCTGGATGGTGGCGGCAGTGGCTTTGATGATGACGATGATTTTTAATCTCTCCGGAACCTCGTTGGAATTGGTAGCAGGGAAAAAATAATTACGTGAAAAAACCTATTTCTTTTCCGGTAGATAATTTTAAAGAATTCAGAAATAAAATGTTGAACTGGGTACAACCGTTCAACATTTTTTGTTTACTGGACAACCGGCAGTATCAATTTCAATCACCGGCTTTTGAATGTATGCTCGCTGTTGGGGCTAAACGAAATATCGAGGCAGATGCGGGAAATGTTTTCCACTCACTAAAAGAGTTTGCCGGGAAGCAGGGGGAATGGTTATTTGGACATTTGGGATACGATCTTAAAAATGAAACGGAGCAACTAAGCTCAATGAATGATGATGAGATCGGTTTTCCGGATTGCCATTTTTTTGTTCCGGAAATGGTGCTGCAATTGAATGAAAAGGAGCTAACCATTTCTTGTGACGAAGACGCTGAGGCAATCTTTACAGCTATTGAATCGCACAGCGCATTGATACTACAGGACCCTGCTTCACCCGTCACGATTAAGAGCAGGATTTCACCGGAAGATTATCTTAGCATTGTAAAAAAGCTGCAGCAGCATATCCTGCGTGGTGATTGTTATGAAGTGAATTTTTGCCAGGAATTTTATGCCACTAATGCCGTCATCAGCCCCTTGTGTGTGTATAGTTCACTACTACATCTTTCGCCCAATCCATTTTCGGCTTTGTATAGATTGAACGATCGGTATTGCATCTGCGCCAGCCCTGAAAGATATTTCAAAAAAGAGGGCAACACCATCTTTTCCCAACCTATAAAGGGAACGGCCAAACGCAATTTAGCAAACAGCGAAGCCGACAATTTAAGCAGGCAAAACCTTATCAACAGCGAAAAGGAAAGAAGTGAAAACGTGATGGTAGTAGACCTGGTAAGAAATGATCTTAGCCGCGTTTGCAAAGAGGGAACCGTACGGGTGGATGAACTATTCGGTATTTACAGTTTTCCGCAGGTACACCAGATGATCAGCACCATCAGGGGCGATCTTGAAGAAAATACAGACTGGATTGACGTGGTAAAAGCAACCTTTCCGATGGGTAGTATGACCGGTGCCCCCAAAAAGCGGGTAATGGAAATTATTGAGCGATATGAATACACCAAACGGGGATTGTTTTCAGGATCTATTGGGTATATTGCCCCAAATGGCGACGCTGACTTTAATGTTGTGATCAGGAGCATTCTGTACAATGCTAAATCGAAATACCTTTCCTTCCAGGCGGGCAGCGCCATTACCTTCTATAGTAACCCTGAAGAGGAATACGAAGAATGCTTATTGAAAGCGGCAATGATAAAACTGGTGCTGGAGTGTTGATTCAGGAACCTTTCTTTTCTTTTGTTTTTTGGAGTGTCATTTTATTCACCGGTACGCTGGCACCGCTTAATAATGCCTGGATGGATTCGTTGAGAATGGGGTATTTATTGGCAAGAAATAATTGCATTTTATCAGGAGGCAATCGCAGGTCAAAATTTCCTGCAGAAGACATCACCCCATCAAAATTGGGATTATAGTGATTGAATAAACCAATGTCCATTGCCAGGTTTTTCGCAATCACCAGGGAATTATACTTCCCCGAAATAGGAAGCATTTCCACATCCACCAATTCTTTTGTTGATAAAGATGATGTTGGATCTGAAGTATTCTGCGCTTCATTTATTCTGCCGGCATTATAGATGGGCGTATAAATATTATTCATGGCCCTTTGATCACCTCCGATCGTAGTAACGCCTCCGGAGCCTTCCATGATGTAGTGCGTAGCAATAAAGCGCTTTACATAAGTCCGCGATTCCGCAGGGAGATAATATTGAAGATCCCAAAAGTTTTTGCTATTGCTTTTTCTCATGGCGCTATATACCCTTCCCGGTCCACCGTTATATGCCGCCATTACCAGCAACCAGTCGTGCATCTGGCCATAAAGCGCAAGCAAATACCTTGCTACCGCGTGAGTGCTTTTATAATAATCGCGCCGTTCATCCAGGTAGCCGTTCACCACAAGGCCATAATCCCGTGCTGTATAAGGCATAAACTGCCAGGGACCGCCGGCACCCATATAGCTCGTGGCACCGGTGCTCAGGTTTGATTCAATGACAGCGATATATTTTAACTCCCTTGGTAAGCCATATTGCTGCAGCACAGTTTCTATCAAATTAAAGTAAGGCCGACCCCACCCCTTCATATTCTGCAAATAGGTTCCATGCGCTTTCATATAATCCTGCACAAAAATTTCTGCATTCGGATTTATCTGTGCATTGTAGGGAAGCGTTGTGTTATAACTGTAGTTGGAAAATAAATTTTTAAACCCGTACTTGGTTACCTGGTTAAAATATTGGACTTTTTCCTTTTGGGGAACCGACCTGGATTTAACTACCTCTTTGATAAGTTGGCTCTCCTTTACGATATCTTCTAAAATCGTATCCTGCAGGTTCCGCTGTAAGCCGCTACCCTTTGATGAAAAAATATTTTCTGCCGAAACGGGCAGGAACGGCAAACACAAAAAAGATATAAGAAGAAGCTTGTTCATTTTTGTAGCTGCTTTAGGCCTTGTATTGCCGCATCAGCAAATTTGACAATTGCAGCAAAGTTAATTCATCCATTTTATTTGTAAGCACCTGGAGGCCAAAAGGCATGCCATTGCTATGCGTAAACAGGGGAATGGATATGGCAGGCAGCCCCGCCAGGTTAGCAAAAACAGTATAAATATCCGCCAGGTACATTGCAATTGGGTCATCAGAGACTTCACCAATAGACATTGCCGTGGTAGGGGCAGTTGGTAACAGAATAGCATCAAAATCGTTGAAAATGGCTGTTGTTTTATCTACCAGTAACCTCCTTACCTGTTGCGCTTTGGCAAAATAGGCATCATAATATCCTGCACTTAACACGAATGTTCCCAGCAAAATCCTCCGCTTCACTTCCTTGCCAAAACCTTCGCTTCGGCTGCGCTTATAAAATTCCGTTAAATCTGCCACGGGCTCTTTTGTGCGATGGCCAAACCTTACCCCATCAAACCTGCTAAGATTGCTGCTGGCTTCAGCGGTCGTTAACACGTAATAAGCCGGAACAATATGATCCAACAGGTCAAACTCAACCGCTTCCACAGTGTGGCCATCCGATTTTAATTTATCAATCAGGGATAAAATATTCTCTTTGATTTCCGTGTCCAGTGAGGAATGAAATAATGCTGCCGGAAAGTAGGCAATTTTAAACTTTTCACTATCCACCGGTGATAATGCGCCAGTAAAAATTTGTGCGGTTCCAGTTGTACCTCCCCCGGACGTATAGGCTGTACTATCGTATTCGTCTGCGCCTGAAATTATTTCCAAAACTAGTGCGGCATCTTCTATCGTATTACTAAAAATGCCGACCTGATCAAAGGAAGAGGCGTAAGCGATTAGCCCATATCTTGAAATTCGGCCATAGGTTGGTTTTAAGCCAATGATCCCGCAAAAATCAGCGGGCTGCCTTACCGATCCACCCGTATCACTACCCAAACTCACCATACACATGCCTGCCTGTACTGCCACAGCACTTCCTCCTGAGGAGCCACCCGGTACCTTTGTTTCATCAAGCGCATTTAATACATTTCCATAAACCGAATTCTCATTAGTGCTACCCATTGCGAATTCATCGCAATTACAACTTCCAATGATGATTGCGCCTTCGTCCAACAACCGTTGAACTGCGGTGGCATTATAGAGAGAAACAAAACCGTCTAAAATTTTTGATGCGGCCGTTACCTTATGATCCTTATAGCACAACACATCTTTAATCCCCACAACCACGCCATGCAGCCTGCCCGTTAACTCACCATTTTTTTGTTGGGAATCCAGTTCAGTTGCTTTTTGCAAAGCTTCTTCAGCAAATATTTCTGTAAAAGCATTTAGATGCCTGTGCTGTTTTACCCGGTCAAGGTAGTGCGATACAACCGCTACGCAACTGGTACTTCCGCTGCGCAATTGTTCATGATAGGTTTGAATGTTCGGAAACAGATTCAATATTGATAAGTTAGTAATTATAAAATTGGCTGAAATAAATGACTAAATCCAGTCATCTATTTCAGCCTAGTACATTAATGAGCGAAAGATTTACTTTGGCAAATCCTGTGTTTGTTTAGCTTGCTGAAGTTGCTGTCTCAATTCTCTTAGCTCCTGGTCTTTATCTTTTTCACGCATGCCCTCTTCAATTTCACTTTTCACGTTTTCCTTAGCATCTTTAAACTCCCGCATACCCTTACCAATCCCTTTCATCAATTCAGGGATCTTTTTACCACCGAATAACAATACAATTGCGAGGATAATAAATATCCATTCAGAACCACCCGGCATTCCAAATAAAAAGACCGCTGCTAAAACATTTGAAACTATCATAGTTAGTTAATTTGAGAAACAAAGATAAATTAAATATTGACTTTTTAGCCCCTTTGGGCCAAAAACTCTGTTGTTAACATGTTAACGAAATTATATTTTATAAAGTTACAAAACCCTGAAATATTCAAAAAAGAAAGCTCTAGACAATGCATATTAGCAAGTATACATCAAAAATCGCTGGGTTACCGCAATAAAAAAGCGAAACCCATTTGGATTTCGCCTGCTATTATCTTTATTGTCCGCTTATTTTTTAAGCGCCACAGCCATTCTTTTTTCCTGGATACGTGCGCTTTTGCCACTTCTTTCACGCAGGTAAAACAATTTAGCACGACGAACCTTACCTACTTTGTTTAAAACTACACTCTCTATATTTGGAGAGAAGAAAGGAAACAAACGTTCAACGCCTACTCCATCGCTCATTTTACGTACAGTGAAAGTTGCAGTGGCACCTGTACCCTGGCGCTTGATCACATCTCCTTTAAAACTCTGGATACGCTCTTTGCTACCCTCAACAATTTTATAATTTACAGTGATATTATCACCGGCCTTAAACTTAGGAAGAGTTGGTGTTGCTGTTAACTGCTCATGTACAAAAGCTACTGCGTTCATAATCTTTATTTTTTCGGACTGCGAAGGTAAGGGTTTTTAATTGATAATTTTATAATGAATAATTGATAATTTTTTCAATTCCCGAAATCTTTCTATTCCGATGCAAAAGAAGATACAATAATGTTGAAAATGTTGAACGAAGTCGCAATTAGAATCCAGGCTAAACTTTAATCCGGCAACATAAAAAATCCGGCAAAAATGCCGGATTAATAACTTTACATGCTTTCGAACCGAATAAATGGGTTAACGTGCAATGTTCACTGCTCGTTTTTCCCTGATAACGGTTACTTTTATCTGCCCCGGGAAAGTCATTTCTGTTTGAATTTTTTGTGCAATCTCAAAACTGAGACGGTCGCTGTCGGCATCAGTTACTTTATCCGCTTCAACAATAACCCTTAGCTCCCTGCCGGCCTGTATGGCATAAGCCTTTTCAACTCCCTGGTACGCCTGCGCAAGATTTTCAAGGTCTTTAATGCGTTGGATGTACTGTTGCATGATCTCGCGTCTTGCACCTGGCCTTGCGCCGCTGATGGCGTCACATGCCTGGATGATCGGGGAGATAACGTATTGCATTTCCATTTCATCATGGTGTGCGCCAATTGCATTCACAACCGCCGGGTTTTCACCATATTTTTCCGCCAACTTAGCTCCTAACAATGCGTGGCTCAATTCGGTTTCTTCGTCGGGCACTTTTCCAATATCATGCAGCAAACCTGCACGTTTGGCGAGTTTTGGGTTCATTCCCAACTCTGCCGCCATAATCGCACAAAGATTCGCTGTTTCGCGGCTATGCATTAGCAGGTTTTGACCATAAGATGAACGGAAGCGCATCCGGCCAACCATTCTTATCAATTCCTTGTGTAAACCATGTACTCCCAGTTCCATGGCGGTGCGTTCGCCGATTTCCATAACCTGGTCATCCAGCTGGCGCTTGGTTTTTTCCACTACTTCTTCAATACGTGCCGGGTGAATACGGCCATCTGCTACCAATCTTTGTAAGGATAAACGGGCTATTTCCCTGCGCAACGGATCAAAAGAAGAGAGTACAATCGCTTCCGGTGTATCGTCTACAATAAGATCGACCCCCGTAGCTGCTTCAATGGCCCTGATGTTTCGCCCTTCCCGGCCAATGATGGAACCCTTTATTTCATCACTCTCGAGGTTAAATACAGTAATAGAGTTTTCGATGGCGTGTTCTGCGGCAGTGCGCTGTATGGTTTGAATTACAATTTTGCGGGCTTCTTTATTCGCTTTCACCTTCGCCTCTTCAATAATTTCCTGCTGCAGCACCAACGCCTTGGTTTGGGCTTCCTGCTTCAAGCCTTCAATCAACTGGGTTTTTGCATCTTCTGCAGATAAACCGGCTACTTTTTCCAACCTGCGGATATGTTCTTCCTGGTGCTTTTCCAGCTCTGTCCGCTTTAAATTAACCACCTCTATCTGGCGGTTAAGCGTTTCTTTGATAGCTTCATTGTCTTTGATCTGCTTATCAACGTTCTGCTCCTTTTGGTTGAGGGAAACTTCTTTTTGTTTGATGCGGTTTTCGGATTCGTTGAATTTTTGAGTGCGCTGAAGTACTTCCCGGTCATGTTCAGATTTTAGCTGAACAAATTTTTCCTTTGCTTCGAGCAGCTTCTCTTTTTTCAGGTTTTCGGCCTGTAGCTGGCCATCGGCAATAATTTTTTGTGCCTGTTGTTCTGCGTCTTCCAGTTGTTTTTTAGTGTCTTTGGCAAAAATAAATTTTCCCAATAAAATTCCAATAATCAGGGCAACCGCTCCTATGATGATGGAAAGTATGTTTGGCTCCATTGAATTTTTTTGTTTTAAATCGGTTCACAATCTTATATATCCTCTCCATACCTATAAATATGAGCAAGATGGTTAATGAACGAAGATAAATGATTTTTTGGAGAGTAAAGAGGTGATTTGAAGTGATATGTAGGTAATTTACAATGCTTTATCGATTTGTTCTTCCATTTTCAGCAATGCTTCTGTCATTTCTTTTTCCAGAGCAGGGTTCGTTTCCGAGCTTGCTTCA
The DNA here is from genome assembly GCA_025963635.1 of Ferruginibacter sp. GTDB lineage: Bacteria > Bacteroidota > Bacteroidia > Chitinophagales > Chitinophagaceae > Ferruginibacter. The sequence continues at coordinate 233,634 of JAOQAK010000002.1, read as the reverse complement.
GTAGCATACCATATCATCACCATAGCAATATAGTCCTGCATATCCTTGCCGGCAAACTGCGTTTTGAATTCAATTATCTTATCGTTGATAGTCTTCAGTGTTCGGCGGATTACCTCCTCGTCTTTGGCAAGCGTTTTAATCCGATAGGTTCTATCGCCTATTAAAATATTGATGGGGATGAGTTCGGGCATAATTATTCACTTAATAAAGCAATACATTTATCAATTTCCCTGATATACTGTTCAAGCGTTTTTTCGTAGATTTTTTTGTCTTCCCGGTTCATTTGTCCGGCTGCGGATTTCAAAATCCCTGCTTGTTGCTCCAGCAAGCTAATCCGCTCCAGGTCATTTTTCTGCCTTGTCTTTAGTTCAATGATGCTTGCTTTAAACTGCTCATTTTCTTTTTGCAGTTGCTGGTATTGCTTCAGCAACTGCTGAAGTTTATTGTTAACCCGTTTGATATTTTCTTCTACTACACTCATGCAAAACAATTGGCAAATTTGACAATCAGGTTAAATGAGATTTTCCCATTTTATATTTTTATTTCCTTATTTCCGCATTCAATTCCTTCTCATAGGATGAAATGATTTTCGCCATCATAGCATCGATTTCCTTATCCGTCATTGTTTTTTCTTCATCTAAAAAAGTAAAGCTCACCGCCATCGATTTTTTACCTGCACCCAATTTTTCGCTTTCAAACACGTCAAACAGGTTAACCGACTGTAATTTATTGATCCGGGTACCATAGGTTACTTTTTCAATGGCTTCATAACCCAGTTCCTTATCCACTACCATCGAAAGATCACGTGTGGCCGCTGGAAATTTCGGTATTTCTGTAAAGCGAATTTTTACTAAAGCGGCAAATTCCAACAGTTTATCCCAATTGATGTCAATATATAAAACCGGTTGTTTTATATCAAATCGTTCCAATACTGCTTTACGGATGCTTCCGATTGTACAAACCACCTCATTCCTTACAATTGCCCGAACGCTATGCTCAGTTTTAGCTTCTGCTCCCTCGGTATAGCTACTGATCTTTAAGCCCATCGCAGCAGCGATTTTTTCAAAGATCCCTTTGGCAAAATAAAAATCCGCTTTGCCAGCTTTTAACTTCCACCCGTCGGCATGCTTTTTACCGGTGATATAAATGCTCAAATGCTGCTGTTCCTCATAATTGCCTACGCCAGTGGTGCGGTAAGTTTTCCCAAATTCAAATAACTGCAGATCGGTATTTCGGCGGTTACAATTATAGGCAACCGTTTCCAGCCCGGTTTCCATCATTTCCGGTCGCATTATATTCAGTCCGGCGCTAAGGCTGTTGATCATCTTTACCGTTGTCTGCAATACTTCTTCGCTATAATAAGCGCTGTTGGTGATGCTGTTGGTAAAAATTTCATTAAACCCCACCGCTGCAAGAGAGGACGCAATCTTTTCTTTAAAAGCCGCCGCCGCTCCAAGTGTGTCAACCGCAGGAGAAATGGTGATAGCTGATGGGATATCAACGTTATCAAACCCATCAATGCGCATGATCTCTTCAACAATATCCGCGGGCAAACTTATATCCGGCTTGCTAAAAGGAACCGCCACCCTTAAATCATCCATCCCTTCCTTGATGATCTCAAAACCAAGCCCGGTCAGGATGTTTTTAATTGTATCGCCGTGATAATTCTTACCACTTAATTTTTTTAAGTAATGATATTTAAGTGCCACTTCGGTCTTTGCCTTCGGACTAGGATAAACATCAACGATATCGGAGGCTATTTCGCCCCCGGCAATCTCTTTGATCAGCGCTGCGGCTCTTTTCAAAACATTCACCGTATTACTGATATCTACTCCTTTTTCAAACCGGGTGGCTGCATCTGTACGCATACCAAGTTTTAGAGAAGTTTTGCGGATGGTAAGCGGATTGAACCAGGCGCTTTCTAAAAAAATATTTTTGGTGCCCATTGTAACCCCGCTGTCGAGTCCCCCATAAACACCGCCAATACACATCGGGGCAGTTGCATTACATATCATCAGGTCTTCCCCGGATAATTTTCGTTCTTTCTCATCCAGTGTAACAAAAGGGGTTCCATCTGGCAGGTTTTTTACAATGATTTTTTTGCCCGTGATTTTGTCCGCATCAAAAGCGTGTAATGGCTGGCCCGTTTCGTGTAAAATAAAATTGGTGATATCTACAATATTGTTGATTGGCCGGAGACCAATACTTTTTAATCGCTGTTGCAGCCAAACAGGGCTTTCAGCAATGATTACACCCTGCAGACTTACGCCGGCATAACGCTGGCAGGCCAGGTTGTTTTCTATGGTCACCTCCATCTGAAGGCTTTGTTGATCGGCTTTGAAAGTATTTTTAAAGGGCGATTTAATATGGGTTTCTTTTTTATTGTGATGAGAAAGCCAGGCACAAACATCCTTTGCCACACCAATATGGCTCATCGCATCCATACGGTTGGGGGTAAGACCTATTTCAAACGTATAGTCATTGTAGGGTTTAAAATATTCTGCGGCAGCCATGCCCACTTTCGCATCAGCTGGTAACACCAGTATGCCTGCATGGTCGTTACCCAGGCCAATTTCATCTGCAGCGCAAATCATTCCAAAACTTTCCACTCCGCGTATCTTCGCTTTTTTCATGGTGATTGGCTCGCCATTCACCGGGTAAATGGTTGCGCCGATCATTGCTACCACCACCTTTTGTCCTGCTGCAACATTGGGTGCACCACACACAATCTGAAGCACCTGGTCCCCTGTGTTAACAGAGGTAACGCTTAATTTATCAGCATCCGGATGTTTACTGCACTGTAGTACCTCACCGATTACAAGGCCCTGCAATCCACCTTTCAACTCCTCATATCTTTCCAGGCTTTCAACTTCGAGACCAATGGAAGTTAATATTTTACTCAATTTTTCAGGCTCTACCTTTTCCGGCAGATATTCACTAAGCCAGTTGTAACTTATTGTCATTATTAATAGTTGATGAATTTATATATATGGTGGCGCAAAGATAGCCATTGGGAATTAAGGTAAAAACGATCAGGTAAAAGACATATCAATAGGTACAGGTGCTATCTGCGTGTTGCGCTGCAGGGTTCGAAGGCCCACAGACTAAAATTTAATATTTCATTCTGAAAAAAGCAACTGTAAAAAAATGTGCAGGTGGTGCAGAAATATACAAAGCACCCTGCAGCCGTGTTAATAAATCGTTACCGAATGCCGCCCTATTTCAATTTAGCCTGTTAATAATCATGTGCATAACCTATGAATAAACTAATTTTGGCTGTGAATTTCATGTGCATAATCATTTGTATAAAGTTAATAACAGCGTCTATGGGAGAATCCCTAACAATTTGCAATTACCTTAGCCGCCCTGCGATAATTTTCTGCCTGACAGTATTTTTTTATTGCAGCACAACGATTGTTATTAAAATTATCTGCTTATCTGTACTATAGAATGCCAATGAATATTTCAACAACCCGAACATACATAACAAGAAAATAATACAAGCAATACTGATGGATCTTACTAACCTAAACAAGGACAGAAAAACAAGAAGAAAACCTTCCCTCGATTTGGGAACGATGGTTTTTGGCAAAGTGCCCCCGCAGGCCAAAGAATTGGAAGAAGCAGTACTCGGGGCTATTATGCTCGAGAAAAGCGCCTTTGATACAGTGATTGAAATTTTAAAGCCGGAATGTTTTTATGGCGAAGCCAACCAGCGAATTTTTAAGGCGATGAAGTCACTGGCAGAAAAAAGCTTGCCCATCGACCTTTTAACGGTAGTGGAAGAATTGAAATTAAAGGAAGACCTTGAATTGGTAGGAGGACCTTATTATGTATCCAAACTAACCAATGCCGTGGTGTCTTCGGCTAACATTGAAGCACATTCGAGGATTGTACTACAAAAATTTATCCAGCGGGAACTGATACGGATCAGTGGTGAAATTATAGGAGATGCCTACGAAGACAGTACCGATGTTTTTGATTTATTGGATGATGCAGAAAGCAAATTATTCGAGATCACCAATAATCACCTCAGGAGCGCTTTTGAAGATATCAACACGGTATTGGTGAAAACCATCCAGCGCATTGAAGATATGCGTAACCGCGATGAAGACATCACGGGTGTGCCCAGCGGATTTGCCTCACTTGATAAATTAACTTACGGATGGCAACAAACAGATTTGATCGTTTTGGCGGCAAGGCCTTCTGTGGGTAAAACTGCTTTTGCTTTGAACCTTGCAAGAAGCGCCGCCCTTCATCCAACCAAGCCCACTCCGGTGGTATTTTTCAGTCTTGAAATGAGCTCGAGTCAATTGGTACAGCGTATACTGAGTGCCGAAAGCGAAATATGGCTGGAGAAAATAACCCGTGGCAAGCTCGAAGAACATGAAATGAAGCAGTTGTACAAACGCGGTATCGAACGCCTGAGCAATGCTCCAATTTACATCGATGATACAGCGGCCCTGAATATATTTGAGTTAAGGGCCAAATGCCGGAGGTTAAAAAATAAACATGATATTGGCCTGATCATTATCGATTATCTCCAATTGATGAGTGGCGGCGGCGACAATAAAAATGGTAACCGTGAGCAGGAAATCAGTAAAATCTCAAGGGATTTAAAGGGGCTCGCTAAAGAACTGAAAGTGCCGATCATTGCACTGTCACAGTTAAGCCGTGAGGTAGAAAAAAGAAAGGAAGGCGCTAAAATTCCACAGCTGAGTGATTTGAGAGAATCGGGTGCCATTGAGCAGGATGCGGATATGGTAATGTTTCTTTACCGTCCCGAGTATTACGATATCACTGCCAATGAAATGGGTGAAAGTAATAAGGGTGAAACCTTTGTAAAGATTGCCAAGCACCGTAACGGAAGTTTGGATACGATTAAATTAAAAGCATTACTGCATATTCAGAAATTCGTGGAAGACGATGAGGGCGGTAGTGATTTTGGAGGAGGTTCTAGCGGCGGCAATTTCAGGCCCGTAAAAGGTGATGATGATGGAGGTGGGGCTAAATTGTACATACAGAAGGGAAGTAAAATGAATGACGGCGCCTTTGATGATGACGCACCTTTTTGATGTTTTGTTTGATTAATGGACAAAAAACATTTGGTTAATTATGACGCCTCCTTTTTTTTACGCTGAAGAAATCACAATTGCAGCAAAGGAATTTGTTTTAAATGAAGAAACCAGCAAACATGTGGTACAGGTGCTTCGAATGCAAGCAGGCGAGCAATTGCAATTAACGGATGGCAGGGGGAATTTATTTACGGCAAAAATCATTGATGCTAGCAGAAAAAACTGCAACCTTGCCATTCTCTCTTGCGTTACTCAACCACGCTCTCCCAAACAGCCTGTTCTCGCTGTTTCACTTGTAAAAAATGCCCATCGGTTTGAATGGTTGTTAGAGAAGGCTACCGAGATTGGAGTGAGTGAAATCGTTCCATTACTTTGCAGCAGAACAGAAAAACAACATTTCCGCGTGGAAAGAATGCGCAGCATCCTTGTAAGTGCAATGCTACAGTCACAACAAGTATGGTTACCGGTTTTACATGAACCAATAAAATTTGCACCTTATATTAAGAGTATAAAGGAAGGCACTGTTTCAAAGAAGTTTATTGCCCATTGTGAAAAAGATGAACCAAGGATACAATTAAACACTTATCAACCATTCGATTCATCCGTAATATTGATTGGACCGGAGGGGGATTTCACAATCGACGAAATCGAACTTGCACTACAAAATGGTTTTACCTCTGTAGCCCTGGGTGATACAAGGTTGCGGACCGAAACAGCGGGTGTGGTAGCCACCACGATCTTATCGCTTGCTTAACGGAATTCACCAACCTTGTCAATTTATCTCGCCTGGTCAGAATAATCTTCATCCTTTTCCCGGAGCATGGGTTCATTTAATTGTACCAGCCTTCTCTTTTTCGCTGCCCGTTTCATCATCGTCATATTGAGTATCTCAACGACGAAAGAAAAAGCCATACCAAAATAAATATAATTTTTCAGGTGCAGTTTTTCGGCGGTTTCTGCATCCCAACCCTCCATGATCAAACTTAAACCAATCATCACCAAAAAAGATAAAGCGAGCATCTTCAATGTAGGATGCTTATGTATAAAGCTTGCAATTTTCGGACTAAACAAAAACATCACGATCATGGCGATCACTACCGCTGCAATCATTATTTCAACATGCTTTGCCGTGCCACCAGCGGTAATGATGCTGTCGAAGGAAAAAACCGCATCTATTAAAATAATTTGGCCGATGGCCTGGCCAAAACTAATCCCTTTCTGGCCTCTGCTGATTTCGTTCGGATCTTCCCCTTCCAGTTTGCCATGGATTTCTTTGACTGATTTATATATTAAAAACAGTCCGCCCAGCAGCATGACAATACTGGCCAGGTCAAATCCTTTTTCAAATAAGGTAAATACGGCTTTTCCCTTTTGAGATAATAGCCATCCCAATCCCATTAATAACAAACTGCGGGAAATAATTCCCGTAATCATCCATAACCTTCTCGCTTTTAATTGATCCTGCTTTTTTTGCAGGCGATTGAGAATGATACTTACGAATATTACGTTGTCTATCCCCAATACAATCTCCAAAACCACCAGTACAAAAAAGCTGATCAAACTTTCTGATGTAAATAAATAGCCCATACATTTTTAATTGATTGCAAAAATAACCGGATACAATTGGAATTTACGCAGAATTGTAATTTTATTTAATATATCACATGCTTAACAGCTATTTTTGGGGGAAGAAAACAAGAGAAGTATACCCGAAAATTTGGATGTCATCTTTTCGAAGTCTCGATTATAAGTGTTTGGCATTGGGTGGGTCAAAATGATGCAGCCGTCGAAAAAAAATAAATACCAGTGCTAAAAAGTTTAAGAGATAAATATAACCAGCTAAAAACCTTAAGTAAAGAGCTACTTCATCACCGTCTCTTTTCTTTGCGCCTTTGCGTAAACTTCCCCCACTTAAGCCCCTAGATAGAATTGCAAATATGTTTTACAATGGCTGGACCTTCATACACAAAACCGGTCCATACCTGTACCAGCTTTGCTCCTGCGGCTAATTTTTCTTTAGCATCTTCGCCGGTAAATATTCCCCCGCTGGCTATAATTGGGATTTGCCCTTTTGTTTTTTGGTGAATATATTGGATCAATTCGGTATTCCTTTGTTTTAGAGGCAGGCCGCTTAATCCGCCGGCACCCATAGCAACCACCAGCGAACTTTCGGTTGTAAGGTCTTCCCTGCCGATGGTGGTATTGCTTATCACCAGTCCATCCAGCTTTATTTCAATCGCAAGGTCAATTACATCGTTAATTTGCCCGATTGTTAAATCCGGGGCGATCTTTAAAAGAATAGGCTTGGTGGTCTCAAAACTTACATTTTGGACCTGCAGTTGTGAGATGATTTTACGGAGCGATTCTTTCTCCTGCAATTCTCTTAACCCGGGTGTATTCGGCGAGCTTACATTCACCACAAAATAATCCACATAATCGTGCAAAGCGTTAAAACAGGTTATATAGTCCCGCCAGGCATCCTCGTTGGGAGTTATTTTATTTTTACCGATATTACCACCAATAACCAGACGGCGCTTCGGGGCAGATAAAGCGGTTGCTTCGTTTGCCGGATTAGAACGCCTAAGATCTGTTTGTGACTTGTGCCACTTAAGAAGTCTTTCTCTGATCACTTTTACACCATCATTATTAAAGCCCATGCGGTTGATAAGCGCCTTGTCCTTTGGCAAACGAAAAATCCTTGGTTTGTCATTGCCTGGCTGAGCCAATGGCGTAACCGTGCCAATCTCCACAAATCCGAATCCCAAAGCTTCCAATTCATTGAGATAACAAGCATTTTTGTCAAATCCGGCTCCAAGACCGACAGGATTTGCGAAGGATAAATCCAAAAAGTTTGTGGCCAAATGGGAATTCTTTATACTGAAGATTGCCGTTAAAAAGCGTTTACCAAAAGGAAGCTTACAGATAAATTGCAGCCAGTTCATTGAGAAAGAATGCACCCGTTCAGGGTCAAAGGCAAAAAGGATGGTTCGTAGGATTTTATACATTTGGGGGCAAAAATAGGGTACAGTTTTCAGTTTTTTGTTTTCCCATAGAAATTATAACTTTGATAGAGAGAAGTTGCATAAACAACTATTAACACGAAAGACATCTTAAAATTAATTGTATGCAGGAAGCGTATATTGTTGCAGGATACAGAACAGCCATTACAAAAAGTAAAAAAGGCGGATTCAGGTTCACAAGGCCCGATGATCTTGCGATCGAGGTGATTAAAGGATTACTGGCCACCATCCCGCAACTCGACGTAATGAGGATTGATGATGTAATCGTAGGCAATGCGGTACCCGAAGCAGAGCAGGGTTTACAGGTAGGTAGAATGATTTCCGCCAGGGCAGTAGGCATCCACGCGCCAGGAATTACCATCAACCGATATTGCGCCAGTGGATTGGAAAGTATTGCCATTGCAACCGCAAAAATCAGAACCGGTATGGCAGAATGCATCGTTGCAGGCGGAACCGAAAGCATGAGTATGGTTCCAACCGCGGGATGGAAAACTTCACCTTCTTATGCTATCGCAAAAGATGATCCCGATTACTACTTAAGCATGGGACTAACCGCAGAAGCTGTGGCCAAAGAATATCATATCAGCCGGGAAGCCCAGGATGCATTCAGTTTTAACAGCCACTTCAAAGCCGGAAACGCTATCAATAAAGGCTATTTCAAAACAGGTATTCTCCCTATTACAGTGGAAGAAGTGTACCTGGATACAAAAGGAAAAAAACAAAAAAGAAATTTTACAGTGGATACAGATGAGGGCGTTAGAGCAGATACGTCGCTGGAAGGACTGGCCAAGTTAAAACCGGCTTTTGCGATGGGAGGCAGTGTTACTGCCGGCAACAGTTCGCAAACCAGTGATGGGGCTGCCTTTGTAATTGTTATGAGCGAAAGAATGATCAACGAGCTTGGTCTGAAACCTATCGCCAGGCTGGTGAATTGTGTCAGTGCCGGGGTTCATCCTCGCATTATGGGGATTGGACCGGTTAAAGCTGTTCCAAAAGTATTGCGACAGGCGGGCATGAACCTGTCAGATATCGACCTGGTTGAATTGAATGAAGCATTCGCCTCCCAATCGCTTGCTGTAATCAATGCCTTGGAATTGGATCCGGCAATCGTAAATATTAATGGGGGCGCAATCGCATTAGGCCACCCGCTAGGGTGCACCGGGTGCAAATTAACCATCCAACTGGTAAATGATATGAAGCGGCTGAACAAAAAATATGGGATCGTTACAGCCTGCGTGGGTGGCGGCCAGGGTATTGCTGGTATCATTGAAAATATCGATTGACATTCCCTCTATTTTTCCCATGCCCACACCTGGATATTATTTTTAACATCTTCTTGCCATCGACTAGTATCCTTTTTGCGTTTATGATAGTGAAATAAATAACTGTCAAAATATAAAAAAAAGGAGTAGCAGAATGAAAAGTATAAAAGCATTTTTAGTTTTTGCCACCGTTGGCCTTATAATGGCAGGGTGTGCATCTACAGCACATATCGAAAAAGATGATGCTGTTAATTTTAACAATTACAAAACGTACGCATGGCTGGATGAAAAGGATGACTCAGGTGGGATAAAGAAGAATAGCCTGCAGGAGTCAGCTGTACGGGAAGCTGTTGGTGCAGAGTTGGCGAAAGCTAACTGGAGAGAGGATAAAAATCACCCGGATGTCATCTTAAAACATGATGTCCTGGTGGAGAAGACAATTAAGGAGAATTCGAATCCTGTGTATTCTCAACCTTTTACCAGGAGGTTTTACAATCCTTACTCACGCCGTATCAGTTATATTTACTACCCGTCAAGGTTTATGGGGTACGACAATGACCAATACGTGAGCAGGGAAGGCACCCTCACCATTTCAATGATCGATGCCAAAACCGATAAAGTAGTATGGCAGGGTTGGTCAACTGACGAGGTTAGCAGTAAAAATCTTACCAGCAAAGAAATCAAGGGAAGTGTTAAGAATATCTTTAGGAAATTTGATCTGACTAAATCGTAATTGTTGCTAAAGTTTTGAAGCCCTGTTGAACGAATCAACAGGGCTTTTTATTTCCAATGATTTCGCAGGCAGAATCATTTTGTTCCATTTATCATTTATTTTAATCGATAAAAAAGCTACCGAAGAAACCTCCAATTTCCATCATCCAGGCAATGCCAACATGCACCATCAAACCTCCCCAGATGCTGCGTGTATTGTACGATACGATCCCTAACAGGATGCCGCCAAAAAAGCTGCTGATGGCCTCTCCCATCGGCTTGCCGAAATGTATGGTGCAATAAAAACATGCAACTGGGATGATACAATGCTCCCCGCAAATATTAATCAAAGCCAATATCAAAAACCCGCGAAAAAAAAACTCGATACTCACAAAATCAAATCCATAGCTTAGTTCAAAAATGAGATAGCGCCATTTCTCCTGCCAGCTTCGCATGGGTATGGAGTTTAATAATTTTGCCTTCGGGTATACATGCAAAAAATCTTTTTGGGTGCTTGCCAACGCAATCAGTGGCGCCATTACCAACAACATAATAATATAGGGCTTTATATTATCGAGGGCTTTTGTACCATAAAAAGGCTGAACGCCTCTATCTTTTATCAGCCAGACAATATATACAGGAATCAATACTACAAAAACACGAACGATCCAGTTGAAGCTGTGCAGGTAAAAATCGAGGTCTGCCCCTGCGAAATTTTCGATCACCCACTGCTTATGCAAATCAAAATTCACCCTGAAGGAAAAAAATGCCGGAGCCATGAAAAGGATTGCCCAGAACCAACCCTTTCTGAAATATCTACAACCTTTATAGAATATGCTTTGAAGCAGGAAGGCAATTGCAAAGGGAATAAAATACAATAGATAATAGCCGGCAAAATGGGAGAGTTTAGTTTTACCACCTGCGGCATATCGTTTTTCCAGGCCATGCCAGTAATTGAAATAAATCAATATCGCTAACATGGCCATTACCAGCAACAGGTAAAAAAAATTGACCTCCTTTCTATGAAATTCCCTGATGTATTTGAAGATATTGCTCAAAAAACAAACTTTAATTGCATAAAGATATGTCTGAAGGGAAGCTCAACTTACTGGTTTCTATATAAAATGGGAAACTTATAGGTCTTTCGGAGGCGCATTCAGCGTTTTCCAAAGCAGGTCTTTTAGTTCGGGTAAACCCTGCCCGGTTATGGAAGAAATGAAAATATGCGGGATCTTTTGGGGTAATTCTTTTGAGATGGCAGCCCTTAATTCGTCATCCAGCATATCGTTTTTGCTGATGGCAATCACAAAATCCTTTTGCAGCATTTCCGCATTGTATTCTTTCAACTCATTTACCAATATCTCAAATTCTTTTTTATGATCTGCACAATCGGCAGGAATTAAAAATAGCAAAATCGAATTACGTTCTATATGTCTTAAAAAACGGTGACCTAATCCTTTGCCTTCTGCAGCGCCCTCAATAATACCAGGTAAATCGGCAATGCAAAAACTTTTACCATCCCTGTAATCTACCATACCCAACTGCGGTACGAGGGTAGTGAATGCATAATCTGCAATCTTGGGTTTAGCGGCAGTAATCACAGATAGCAGGGTTGACTTGCCCGCATTGGGAAACCCGACCAGGCCCACATCTGCGAGTACTTTTAATTCGAGCAATTTCCAGCCTTCGCTGCCTTCCTCACCAGGCTGTGCATATTCGGGTGCCTGGTTGGTAGCAGTTTTAAAATTGCTGTTCCCCAGTCCGCCGCGGCCGCCTTTTACAAGAATTACTTCCTGACCGTCTTCGAGGATTTCGGCTTCTTTGAGGCCAGTTGCTTCGTCTCTTGCAATGGTTCCAAGGGGAACCTCAATGATAATATCTTTTCCAAATTTTCCGGTACTGTTATTCTTACTTCCGCTTTCCCCGTCTTCGGCAAGCACATTTTTATAATAGCGAAGATGCAAAAGCGTCCATAACTGAGAGCTGCCCTTCAAGATAATATGTGCCCCACGTCCGCCATCGCCACCATCCGGGCCTGCCATCGCATTGTACTTGGTACGCATAAAATGGCGACTGCCGGGACCTCCATGGCCGCTGCGGCAAAAAATTCTGATATAATCTATAAAGTTTGATTTTTCCATTGCAGTTGCAAAGGTCGGCTTTTTTAAATTACCAGATGATCGTGTTGCGGAGGCTCAATAGTAATTCAAATGTTCAAACGTGCGACGCCAATGAAGTTTCACCAGGGATATGTTGCCGCTCTCCAAAAACTAAAGTGAAATTGCAGCTTGTGGCGATGCAATTGTTTGAGCGAAATGTCTTAGCTGTTGATATCACCTATTATTTTGTTGGCTGTTCTGTCGGCTGATCGTTTGTTTTGGGCCCATATTTAATTCTTTTCATTACAGCCACAAAACCCCAGATAATAGCGGTGAGACCAAACGCCAGTACAACAACCGCCGCTACATCTGAACCGCCACAGGAAAGACTACAGGCAAGTGAAGCAAGCAAAAAAGTCAGTCCCACCATGGCGATGATTGCCAGTATGATTTTCCATGCTTTGCCAGACGTTTCGGTATTACCGGCGATTTTGGCAGCAGCAAACATTTTAAGTTGTTTATAGAACTCCCTTTTCAAAATCCTTTTCTCCTTATGCGTGAGCATTTGTTTTGACTTTCCAGCTGCCAATATTTCCTGTGCCGTAGGATTTTTTACTACCGCCGTTGCATAAGTGCCGGGATCGGTGAATACAGCTTTGTTACTTACGTTCCCGTTATTGACCATTGCGGCAATTGCTAAAAACGAGCTGAGTGGCAAAATGAAATCACAAGCCTTTCTTGTATAAAAAAGTTTTTTTGAGGAGGTGGATCTTTTGTCCGGGTAAACAGCAATAGCAATGATTATCAACAAAAAGCTAGCCTGGTAAATTGAACTGGCAGATAAAATTACATCCATTGAATAAAGCAACTCCCCGGTATAGCAGGCCAAAACGATCAAAATAATCCTTATACAAATAATTAAAACCCTTGCCGCCAAAACATGTTTTCTTGCCAATAAAGAAAGCTTTTTCATAACAGAACTTGTTTAAATGAAAAATATTCTGAAAAGAAAAGTAAAGAGTTTAAATGGCAAAAGCAAGTGGATTTATTATTGTGTAATGGTTTTGCTTCAAATGATGAACCCTGGCACGGACATCACTGTCAACAAAGCCGGAGGCACATTGCATGGGTTTTCTTTATACGGTATTTAACAAAAAGGCAGCCTGTTTTGGTAAACATAAAATAGTAATTTAGCCATCTAAAGAGAGGGATATGGATCTAAAGCCTGTTGATAAAGTAGAAGATATATCACGCAAGGATTTCGAAGAGAATTATTACGACGTTAAAAAGCCCCTGGTTATCACAGGCCTTGCTAAACAATGGCCCGGTTATACAAAATGGGACTGGGACTACTTCATCGATATGGTTGGAGACACCCAGGTGGGAGTTTATAACAACACAAAAAGTGACGCATATACCCCCATCAATACCGCCGATGGCTATATGAAATTTGGCAATTATCTTCAGCAGGTTAAAGAGGGTCCGCTTGAACTAAGGATCTTTCTATTTAATATTTTTCAACACGCTCCTCAACTGGTAAAAGACTTTAAATGGCCCGAGCATTTGATGAAAGGCTTTGTTAAAAAATATCCAATGTTATTTGTTGGAGGCCAGGGATCCATAACTCATATGCACTTCGATATTGACATGAGCCATATTCTGCATACACAATTTTTGGGTAAAAAACGGGTATTGCTATTTCCATACGAGGAGCAATTTAAACTGTATCGCAAGCCCTGGGAGGTATTGTGCATGGCCAATTATTCGCATTATTATGATAAGTTCGACTATGAGCATTTTCCCGCTGCCCGGCTGGCAAAAGGATATGAAGTGATTTTAGAACATGGGGATACCCTGTTTATGCCCGCGGGATTCTGGCACCATATGGAATATATTGAGAGCGGGTTTGCAATGAGCCTGAGAGCTTTACAAAATGATTTAGGCGGCAAACTGAATGGAGCGTGGAAGCTTTTTGGTATGCGCAGTATAGACACCCTTATGAAAAAAACTGCTCCCATCTGGTGGTTTAACTTTAAAAGAGAAAAAGTATATGCCCTGGCCGCCAGGGAGATCGGGCGTTTATAAATATCAGCAGGGGCTGTTTTTGCCACTTGCTGCTCCATCCTCGAAGATGGGTAGAAAACGACTACCGATCAAATTAGATTGGCTTCCGGAAAAGCACCACGGGGTTCCCGGCCCAAAATTCTTATAAAAAAAAATAATATTTATTAAAGAAAAATACTACTTTTACATTCTGCTCAGTTGTACAGTTTCTCCAATCTTAATGAAAGCCCTTCCCGATAGTTTAGCTATATGTGTGTTGATCAATTTTACATAAATACATCCTTATAAAAAGATTGTAACGTTTTTTCTTGTGGTTTCAGAGGTAAGCAAGGCCGGAGATTTTTATCTCTGGCCACTCTTTTTTTTGGAGGGTCAGTCATTGTAATTTCATCTATACAAAAGTTTCCTTTACTGACACATCTATTTTATGCTGACCCGTTGTAACTTTCTTTAATAAGGAAATGATTAAGGAAGAGTTCTATACCATTTTACTACACACTATAGGATGGTTTTTATTTTTTAGTCTACCCGCAATTTTCATTCTCAGTCAATCGACGATGGCACTGCACATTTCTTTTAGGGCAATTTTCTCAACCGCTTAGCTTTCGGTATCTATCCTGACTATTCATTTCTACAGAATTTTTTATTGCCTCATTTGTATTTCCGTATAAGGGAATTCTGAGGGGCTTGTTCAAAGTTTAAACAACGAATATTCATATTGCAGGATGCAGCTGGCAAGGCATTTTGTTTGATACTTACCATTTCTTTCAAGCGATACATCGACCGGTGAAAAATCATTTATCCCTGCTAATACTTTTTATCTCCAACTACAAAATGGTTTCCTATAGTAAACTACCCGGAATGCCGGTGAATGATCACGTGCGTTTATTGTGAGTTCGTTTACCCATTAAAAATTTCAGTATGTTTTTATGATTTCTTTAAGATAACTCAAACAATTAATCGGTGTTTAAAGCATTATACTGGTTGAAATTAATAATCGTTAACTCTTCATTTTTACACTTCTTATGAATTGATGTTTACCTGAATTTTATTATTAATTGTTAAACAGGTAAGATGAAGCATCCCATTCAATCAATCGCATTCACCGTAGCATTATTTCTGGCAGGTATTTCAAGCGCCCGGGCTCAGTCCGGTGCGGCCAAATGGCAGGTAGGCATCAATGGGGGTATGCTTATTTACCAGGGTGATCTTACGCCCTCAGATATGGGTTCCTATCAAACAGCTCAGCCTGTTTTTGGATTGTATGTTTCAAGGGTATTGAATCCTTCCTTTCTTCTTCGCACCAATCTTGCCGTTGGAAAACTATACGGTAATGACGCCAAGTATGACAGTCCCATATGGAGGAAGGAACGGAATTATAAGTTTACGTCACCTATTGCAGAAATCTCAGAATTGCTGGTGTGGAATATGTTTGACAACAATGGTAATGAGCTCGGGAAAAAATTTTCGCCCTATGCGTTTGGAGGCCTCGGCGTAACCTTCCTGAGAATAAAAAGGGACACCAGCAATTTCAACACCCATTATTTTGCGGCCGCTACCAATCTAGTAAATGGACTGGCTGCTGATTTGAGCAGAATGCCGCCGCGTGCGATACTGGTGGCACCAATGGGCCTGGGAGTGGAGTTTAACCTTACAGACAGGTTGTCTTTGACAGCCGAAACAAGCTTCAGGTTAACTTTTACGGATTACCTGGATGGGTTCAGTTTTGGCGCCAATCCAAATAAAAAAGATTTCTACCATTCTCATACCATCGGATTGCTGTACCGTTTTGGGAAGAGTAACTCATTGGGTTGCCCGGTAATTGTTCGTTGACTATGCCCAAAGTCCAAAATTTATGAATACATAGCGTTACTGAAACTATTCTACCGCCCTGTTTAAAAAATCGATCATTGGTTTCATTGCTTCAAATACTTTAGCAACATCCTTTACGAGCGTTTTACGCTGAAACTCAGTATCTGTAATGGGTTTGCTTACTATGAAATGTTTCATTTTCAGGTATTCAATAGCAGCGTTGTTTTCATCGTATCCCTTTGGAGGTCTTACCAGAAGGTCTACACCATCTACACCGTTGGTAAAATATTTTTTAAAGGTTTTATGATGGATAATACTTTTCCATTCATCAAAATTATAGTCAATTTCCTGCCTGATTTTGGCCAGCTGTGGCGGCATAGGGCTATAAAACCCGCCAGCAGCATAACTCTTACCGGATTCGCAGTGAAAATAGTAGCCCGCAACACTTGCTTTTTTACCGCCGCTGCTAAAATAAGCAGCCATATTACTTTTGTAAGGGCTCTTGTTTTTGCTAAAACGCACATCGCGGTTGATGCGGAAGGTGCAGTCTTTTACAGCCAGGTTGCCGATCGCTTCATCAAATTTTGCAATCGCAGGAATAAGTTCTGCCACCATATTCTGCAGGTTGGTTTTTGCTGCTTCATACAGGGGCCGGTGCTCCTCAAACCATGGCTTATTATTATTTTTTTGAAGATCTTTCAAAAAACGGAGCGTTGATAATTGGATCATAACCGGTGCTTTATCTTGCGTTAAACCAATAAAAAAGGAATTGGTTCGGCAACCAATTCCCTTTTATATATTTTATCCTTTCTTATTATTTTACTTGCCCCCAATTCTCGCCGCTTTTAATTCTGTATAAGGTCATTTCACTTACATTGTATTTCATTGCCATCTGTTTATAAGTTAATTTCCGTTTGGGATTATTGATGGCATCCTTTATTGACCTTACCTTGGTCACGTTCAGTTTAAGACCTTCGGTTCTATTCGCCTGCCGCTTTTTATAGGCTATTTTTTGTGGACTATTTTGCTGGTGACTGCCCACTTCTTCTATTGTAGCCCACTTCAGGTTTTTAAAATGATTGTCTTCTTTTTTGTGATTCAGGTGAATTACGTACTTGTACCTGGGGGATGGCTTACTACAAAAAAGCTTCGCAATCTCGCGGTGAAGATATATTGTGCCGTTGCCATTTTCGAGATGAAGGTTTAGGGTACGATAACCTGAAGTAAGTGATCCACTTAAAACCTTGCCGTCCTCAGTTATACCGGACGAGTAACTGGCTGCACGCCCCATAGAAGAAACCGCGTATTTCTTGCGAAGTTGCTTGTGACCGCTAAACTGGAGCTGCTTCCAGGTTTCGCCGGGATTTTTTTTAATCATATGCTTATGATATTAGGTGATATTGTACAAAAAAACTGGATAGCACGTCCTTCTTTCGGGTATCAGTATGGCTGCAACATAAATATATAAAAAAAATTCACTAAGTAGGTAGCATTCTTATAAAATCTTCTTCATTTATTATTTTGATAGATTGTATTTTTTTGGCTTTCTCCAATTTACTTCCTGCATCTTCCCCCACCACCAGGTAATTTAATTTACTACTGACACCACTCACTATCTTACCACCATTTTTTTCCACCATTTCTTCGGCATCACTTCTCTTTAATTGTGTAAGACTACCGGTAAATAAAAATGTTTGCCCGGTAAGAATGCTATGCACACTCTGCTGCTTTTTTTGATTTTTCAATGAAATTCCAAGGGTTTCAAGGGTTTCCAGCATTTCCAGGTTATCCCGATCATGAAAAAAACGGTAAATGCTTCCTGCTACTTTTACGCCGACATCCTCAAGATTTTGCAATTGCTCTTCGCTAAAATCCTTGAAATCCAGCAGGTGATTAACTGCATTGGCCAACGTTTTTGCAGTGGTTTCCCCGCAGTAACGGATTCCCAATCCATATATCAAACGATGTAAGGGTTGCGTTTTAGAATGCTCAATAGCGGACTGTAGATTATCAATCGATTTTTTGCCAAATCCTTCTAATTTACTGATGGCCTCAAAGTTTAGCCGGTATATGCCCGGAACATCCTTTAATAAACCCAAATCATAAAACTTGCGCACATTGGCTTCTCCAAAGCTTTTTATGTCCATTGCGTCCTTACTCACAAAATGAATGATCCTTTCTACCACCTGGGCCTGGCAGCCGATGTTCATACAGCGCCAAACAGCTTCTCCTACGGGTTTAAATAACAAATCATTGCAGACCGGACAATGCGTGGGAAATTTTATCCGGGTTTCTTTACCGGTTCTCAATTCGGCAAAAGATTTTACGATCTGGGGTATCACGTCGCCGCTACGCTCAATTAAAATGGTATCACCTAACAGCAAATCTTTTTCCCTGATATATTCTTCATTATGAATGGAAATACTTGTCACCGTAACTCCCCCCACCTGAACCGGCTCTATTTTAGCCACCGGCGTAACAGCACCCGTTCTTCCCACCTGGAATTCTACAGCACGCAATTTACTGGTGCCTTGCCTTGCTTTAAATTTGAATGCAATTGCCCAGCGGGGATGATGGGAGGTCATGCCCAGCCGCTCCTGCAGGGTTAAATCATTAACTTTAATTACCATGCCATCTATTTCATAGGGAAGGCTGTCTCTTTTGGCTTCAAACTCTTGTACATACTGAATTACACCGCTTATCCCTTTTACTACTTTCATTTCCTTCTGAGGGCTTCTGAAACCTAAGTTCCAAAGCATTTCCAGCATCCCGGAATGGGTGGTTGGCTGCTGACCTTTCGCAGCAAGCGCAGCAGAAAATTTAGTTTGCCCTGTTTGCTGGCCCGTTACAAGGGGCTGGTGAGCTGCATTGGTCGCATAACTGACATGATATAAAAACACTTCCAGGTTTCTTTTACTTACCTGGGCGGTATCTTTTATTCGCAAAGTGCCCGCGGCCGCATTCCTGGGATTTGCGAAGGGAGGGAGTCCCTCTTCAACCAACTTATCATTGTACACTTTGAAATTATTTTTATTGATCAATACTTCACCTCGTATTTCAATTTGATCAATCCCATAACTGCTAAACCGGGCAGAAAGTGGCATAGACTTAATTTGTTTGGTGTTAAGGGTGATTTCATCCCCCACTACGCCGTCACCCCTTGTAGCAGAACGAACCAGGTGGTCATCATCATAAATCACAGAAATACTTGCCCCGTCAAATTTGGGTTCGACACAATATTCAATTTTATCAAGGCCCGACAAATCCCTGGCTTTTCTATCCCAATCCAA
This sequence comes from Ferruginibacter sp., assembly GCA_025963635.1. GTDB lineage: Bacteria > Bacteroidota > Bacteroidia > Chitinophagales > Chitinophagaceae > Ferruginibacter. The sequence continues at coordinate 214,301 of JAOQAK010000002.1, read as the reverse complement.
CAGATCGGCTTCATCGTACGAATTTTCAAGGGAAAGCATGGGTACGAGGTGCTGTACTTTGGCAAAATCTTTTATTAACCCGGCGCCTACCCGTTGCGTTGGCGAGTCCGGCGTGATAGCCGAAGGATTCTCCTGTTCAAATTTTTGTAACAATTTAAAGAGCGTATCATATTCAGCATCACTTATCAAAGGATCGTTCTGTACGTAATACCGGTATTCATGAAAACGGAGCACATCCCTTAAATCTTCTGTGTTGGCTGCAACCAATTCGGCGATATCACTGGCCTTTGCTGATGACAACCATTCTGATGTTCTCTGCTGGAATGCTTTTGTTTGCTGTTGTTGATACATAATTATTGCTTCAGATTGAAATGGTGAATGGTAAATTGGGACAGTTGCCAGCGCCAAAATTCACTGACTTCGTACTTGTCATCACTGGTACAGCTTTTACATTTTGATCAATTATTACAACCGCTAAATGTATTCACAAACCGGCACGAAAGCAAATATGGGAAAAGGCAAGGCAATTTTGAAAATTAAATCAATAATTCTTTGGAATTTCCAATAATGTGTTTAATTTACACATTAAATATTGCTATATGAATTGCTGCCTGAGAAGAAATCTCCTTGTACTCACCATCCTTTTCTTGTATGCTGCTGCCAATGCTCAACTGCTTTCATGGACACCACAGTTTCCCAATGATAATTCCACCCTAACAATAACAATGGATGCAACGCAGGGCAACCAGGGCTTGTTAGGTTATACCGGCCCAGTGTACATGCACTTTGGCGTGATCACCAGTTCAAGTACCTCCTCCTCAGACTGGAGATATACACCCACAACCTGGGCAACTACTACTGCTCCCGTGGCTACTTCGCTGGGAAATAATAAATGGTCTTTTACCATTACGAATCCCCGGGCGTATTTTAATGCTGCAGCAGGAGGAGTTCCGGCTGGAGAAACCATTCTCAGGATAGCTGTACTCTTCCGCAATGATGCAGGCACATTGGTACAAAGAAATGCAGGCGGGGGTGATATGTATATCCCAATTTACCCGGCAGGCACAAACCATATCGTGTTTACACAACCTTTTATCCAGCCTGCTTATAATATTTCACATGAAACCGTTACAGCCATCCTGAACCAGCAGGTTCCTGTAACTGCCGTAGCTTCCACCGCTACAGGTACATTGAACTTGTATTTCAACGGAGTACTGATAGCAGGCCCGTTATCGGGCACCTCTACCATTTCAGGTAGCCCGATAGTCACCTCCACGGGTAACCAGCAAATTGTGTCGGAATTGGTAGTGGGGAACGTAAGTTATTATGATACCATAAAGTTTTACGTGGCGCCCGCTAATACAATTTCAAATCTTCCTGCCGGTGTAAAAGAGGGTATAAATTACTGGACGGGCTGCGATTCCGTAACATTGGTATTATTCGCACCCAACAAGCAAACCGCCGTTGTACTGGGTGATTTTCCGAACAATAATTGGGTTTCACAGTCACAGTTCCAGATGAATAAAACACCCGATGGCAATTATTACTGGATAACCCTTCACGGCCTTACCGCCGGTACTGAATATGCGTTTGAATATCTTGTTGATAACAGTATTTATATAGCAGATCCTTATTCAGAAAAAGTGCTTGATCCCTGGAATGATCAGTATATCCCTGCATCCACTTACCCGGGATTGAAGCCCTATCCTGCCAATCCAAATGTATCCGCAGGCGTTAATGGAATTGTAAGCGTATTGCAAACCTGTGCTATCCCATATAACTGGCAGGTGAATAATTTTGCGAAACCAGATAAACGCAACCTGGTAATTTATGAACTACTGGTACGGGACTTTGGCGATGCCCGTAGTTACCAAATGTTAATTGATACGATCGCTTATTTTAAAAGACTTGGTATCAACTCCATTGAATTAATGCCTATAAGTGAGTTCAGCGGCAATGAAAGTTGGGGATACAATCCCGTGTTCTACCTGGCATTGGATAAAGCTTACGGGACAAAGAACAAGTTTAAGGAGTTTATTGATGTATGCCACCAAAATGGGATAGCTGTAATACTTGACGTAGTATACAACCAGCTGGATGCACTCAATGCACCTGAGGGAAAACTGTATTGGGATGCTACTAATAACAGGCCGGCGATCAATAATCCATGGTTAAATCCAAGTGCTCCTCACCCGTACAGTGTTTTCAACGACCTCAATCATACCACCGCAGCTACGCAATATTGGGTATCCAGGGCATTGGAATACTGGATCACCGAATACAAGATTGATGGATATCGTTTTGACCTCGCAAAAGGATTTACACAAACCGCCACCAATGAAACGACCGTTGAAAATTATGATCAAAGCCGGGTTGATAACTTATCAAGGTATTATGATTCTATTATTCCAAAACACCCTGATACCTACATGATCCTCGAATTTTTGGGCAATTTTCGTTCGGAAGAACAGGAATATGTTCGTCGTGGATTTATGTTGTGGGGCAATAGTAATCCCACATACAATCAAAGTACGATGGGTTATGCCAGCAATTCAGATTTTTCCAAAGTTGTATATAAAAGTGGCCAGGAGCAATTTTCCATTCCGGCAGAAGTAGGGTATATGGAAAGTCATGATGAAGAAAGGCTTATGTACAAAAACCTGCAATTTGGTAATATCGCAGGAGGATATGATGTGAAAAATCTGGCTACCGCCCTTGAAAGAAATGCTGCAGCCGCTGCGGTTTTCTTTACGGTACCCGGACCTAAAATGTTGTGGCAATTTGGTGAAAGGGGATACGATCTCTCCATAAATTCCAATGGCGGCAGAACAGCCAATAAACCACCTCATTGGGAATATATGGCCGATGCCAATCGTCTGAAATTATGGGATGCGTATTCAAAGCTGATCAACCTGCGGGTGTCTAATCCTGCAGTTTTCAACAATACTTCCTTTAGTTATGATTTCTATGACAATGGCGGGTTAGTCAAGCGTTTCCAGATAGCGGACCCGGCGGGCGGCATGCAGGTTACCGTAATATCCAATCTTGATGTTGTGCCGCAAACCCGAACCATTACTTTTCAAACAGCTGGTAAGTGGTACAATTACCTGGGCAACGGAACCGGCACCGGCATCAATGGTGCGACAGGAAATTCATTTGACCTTGCCGCTGCTGCTCAAAGCATTACACTGCAACCGGGTGAATACCATGTGTATATTAACCAGCCCTCCAATATTTATACTTTCATTGGCAACGGCAGTTGGAGTGTTGCCGCCAACTGGATCTATAATTCCGTACCTCCCTCTCCGCTTCCCGGCGGCTCAGAAATCATTATCAACGCCCAGTCGGGTGGAGAATGTTTTTTAGATGCGCCGGTGACACTTGCGCCGGGAGATAAGTTCACCGTGATAGCAGGCAAAAAACTAAGAATCTCAAGTCAAAATTGATATGCCATATGATAACAGGACAAAAAACAACACCAACGAAAAACATTAAAACGCTGCAGGTAATTCAGTCTGAGGTTGAAAACAGTAACCGCATTGCCTTATCGGTAGACTGCATCATATTTGGTTTTGATGAAGCCAAACTGAAAGTTTTGCTCATCCGAAGCGATCTGAAAAAATATGCAGGCAAATGGTCATTACTGGGCGATCTTGTTTTCCCAAACGAAGACCTGGATGCGGCAGCCTATAGAATTTTAAAACAAAGAACCGGGTTAAGTGATGTGTACCTCGAGCAGGTTAGTACTTTTGGAACAGTAAACCGGCATCCGGCAGGCAGGGTGGTAACAGTGGCATATTGTTCCCTGATCAATGTGCAGCATCATAAATTGAACATCCTCGACAATGAGTTGCACTGGCATGATATCAAAAATGTAACAGACCTCGCATTTGATCACCAGCAGATATTTGACACCTGCCTGCAACAATTACAGAAAAGGGTACAGGAACACCCGCTCGGCTTTAATTTATTGCCAAAAAAGTTCTCATTAAGAGACCTGCAGAATTTATACGAAGCAATACTGGGTATCAAAATGGATAGAAGGAATTTCAGGAAAAAATTCTTTTCAATGGATTTTTTGATAGATCTCAACGAAATGGAACAGGATGTGCCGCACCGGCCCGGAAAACTGTACAAATTTAATTTCGAAAAATATGAAAAAAGGAAAAAAAAGTGGATCGGCATTGACTTTTAGGCGGAGAAATACCTGAATATTTTCTCTTTTTGGTGCAGCGAAATACAATGTAGGGATGTCCTCTTTTACGAGAATTACAACAAAATTTTGTTCGTTGAACAATTCTTTTGATATCTACAAATTTTTTTTAACATTTATTTTGTAAAACAAAAAAACGTCCTATATTGTGTAATTATTACACATTTATTTGTGTAAAAAATACACATTTTTCTCAAAACCTTTATTTAACAACGATAATGGTTGCTATATGAAATAATAACGAAAATGCCTGCTATGATCAAACCTGCTTTTTACCAGTTGTAAAGACGGCTTTTTTACCCCGCACTTTTCGCCAATATTTCCCCGGCCATTAAAGAAAAATTCACACAGAATGAAAAAGAGCATGCAAAAGCTTTGCAGATTCCTCATGCAAACAATTGCGTTTCTGCTACTATCCATTGCAGCAACAGCACAAAATGTAGTTTCCGGAAAGGTCACCGATTCAAAAGACGGGGCGCCGGTGCAGGGAGTAACTGTTTTGGTGAAAGGAACCACCCGCTCTACACAAACCCTCGCGGATGGAACTTTTAAAATCAATGCACCCGCTACGGGCAGCCTGGTATTTACTTCCATTGGGTTTGCCACGCGGGAAGAGCCTATTTCCGGAGCACCCATTTTGGTAACCCTTGTTGCGAGTGGCAAAGACCTCAACGAAGTAGTTGTGGTAGCCTATGGAACCCGCAAAAGAACAGATCTTACGAGTTCTATCACATCCGTTTCATCTAAAGACTTTCAAAAAGGTGCCATTGCTTCTTCTGAGCAATTACTGCAGGGTAAAGTGCCGGGATTACAAATTACAACAGGAGGTGGTGCAGCCGGTGGAGGAAGTACCATCCGTATCCGCGGTGGTGCTTCTATTAGTGCAAGCAACGATCCTTTGATCGTTATTGATGGTGTGCCGGTGGACAATAACAACCTGCCAGGATCCGCCAATTTGCTAAACACGATTAACCCCAATGACATTGAGTCGATGAGCGTACTGAAAGATGCCTCTGCTACTGCATTGTACGGCTCAAGGGCTTCAAATGGCGTAATCATTATTACAACCAAAAAAGGTTTAAAGGGAAAAGTTAGATTTAATTTCAACACCCAGCTTTCTGTTGGTACCATTGCTAAAACAGTAGATGTACTTACCGGTGACCAGATCAGGGCCATTATAAATGCTGATGCTGCGGCAACAGGCAGTAACACTTATAAGAACCTGTTGGGTACTGCCAATACCAATTGGCAAGATGAAATATACCAGTCTGCCATTGGCAATGACAATAACCTCAGCGCAAGCGGTGCTGTTGGAAATCTCCCCTTCCGGATCTCAGGCGGTTTTCTGAACCAGGATGGAATTTTGAAAACGGATCATTTCAACCGCTATTCTACGGCATTGAACTTATCGCCGAAGTTTTTGGATGACCATCTTTCAGTTAACCTGAATGTTAAATATGCACACACTGATAATAGGTTTGCCAACCAGGGAGCCGTAGGATCAGCAACATCTTTCGATCCTACCCAATCTGTATATGACGCTTCACATGGCGGCAGGTGGGGTGGTTATTATGAATGGCTGCAACCATCAGCTCCCTTTGAACCAATGGACCTGGCAACACGTAATCCACTCGCCTTACTCGAGCTAAGGAATAATACCTCTTCTGCAAACAGGATTATTGGTAATGTGCAGCTGGATTATAAACTTCATTTCTTCCCAGATCTGCACTTACAGGCAAATATTGGTTTGGATAAAGCAACAGGAAGTGGCAACGACAACAGGGATTCTATTATGGCTACAGATTATCACACCGCCGGCAGATATTCCTATTACAAACAAGGAAAGCAAAACGAATTGTACGAAGTGTCCCTGTTCTATTCAAAAGATATTAAGAGTATCAAGAGTAAAGTGGATGTATTAGCATTGCATGGTTTCCAGGATTTTTTAACCAATGTATATAATTATGCATCGTATGGACAAAATAAAGTGGTGATACAAAATAGTATCCCATCTTTTGCTACTGATAAGCCCCAATATCGCCTGGAATCTTATTTGGGCCGGGTGAACTATTCATTCGATAATAAATATTTTTTAACCGCATCTGTACGCAGGGATGCCAGTTCAAAATTTTCTCCGTCAACACGGGTAGGTTACTTCCCTGCTGTTTCAGCTGCCTGGAAATTAAAGGAAGACTTTTTTGCAAATACCAACGTAATGAGTGAATTAAAAATTCGTGGAAGCTGGGGTATAACCGGTCAGCAGGATATCAGTGGAGTTCCCGGAGCCAGCTTTAACCCGCTTTACCCCTATTTACCCGTATATGCTCAAAGTAATTCTGCGGCTCAGTACCAGTTTGGCAATACCTATTACACTTACCTGCGCCCGGGAGCTTATGATCCCAATATCAAATGGGAAACTACTACAACTTCCAACCTCGGATTGGATTTCGGATTTTTGAATAACAGGATTTCTGGTTCCGTAGAGGTTTACCAAAAGAAAACAAAAGATCTGTTAGGCAACGTACCACAGGCACCTGGCCGTAATTTCGATATTGCAATCATTACCAATGTCGGCAATCTTACCAATAAGGGCGTTGAGTTTGTGCTAAATACTACACCCGTTAAAAACAATAAGCTTACATGGGATCTTGGATTCAATGCCGCTTATAATACCGTAGAGATCACTAACCTCGGTCCCGGCATCAAATCTATTCCTCAAAGCAACATCAGTGGCGGTACGGGTAATCAAATTGGCGTGTTTGCTGTCGGTTACGCTCCTTATACTTTTAATGTTTACAAACAGGTATATGACCCTGCTACGGGAAAGCCGATTGAAGGGCTATATGACGATGGGAACAGGGATGGCGCAAGCAGCGCTACCGATCAGTACTATTACAAAAAGCCAGCGCCGGATGTTTTATTAGGAATTAATACACAGCTTGCTTATCAAAAATGGGTACTTGGTTTAGCAGCCCACGGTTCTCTTGGCAACTATTTATATAACAATTACAATTCAAACAGTACAGTACTCCGTACGATCAAAGATCCTAACATTTTTATCGGTAATGTGGCCGTTGATTATTTATCAACAGGTTTCAAAAACAATCAATATTTGTCTGATTACTACATCGAAAATGCTTCTTACCTAAGATTGGATAATATAAACCTTGGCTACAATGCGGGCAAAATATTTAGCAACAAGGTTTCTCTTCGTTTGAATGCAAGTGTGCAGAATGTGTTTATCATTACAAAGTACTCAGGGTTAGATCCTGAAAATTCTGACATTCACGGTGTAGATAACAATATCTATCCACGTCCACGCATTTTCTCATTAGGCGCCAATCTTGATTTTTAATTTAATAAAATCTTTTTTATGATAAGTAAAACATTAAAAAATACAATTTTTGCGCTTACTGTTGCAATTACTGCAGCATCCTGTGCAAAGCAGTTGGATCTCACTCCAACAAACGACCTTACCCCCGATAAGACATATGCCACCGCAGCAGGTTACAAATCTGTGCTAGCCAAAATATATGGCGGATTGGCTTCCGGTGGTAACCAGGGTCCTGCCGGTCAGCCCGATATCAGCGGTGGCCTCGATGAGGGTTCCCAAATCGCCTTCATCCGGCCCTTCTTCAATTGCGAAGAACTGCCAACCGATGAAGCTGTAGTAGCATGGAATGATCAAACCATACAAGACTATCATAATTTATCTTTTACCAGCGCCGATCCATTTTTGAAAGGTGTATATGCAAGGCCGATGTACAACATTACATTAGCGAACGAATACCTCAGGTTTTCAACTGACGAGGCTGTTGCCTCTCATGGAATTACCGGCGCCGAAGCAACCAATATTAAAAGTTCAAGAGCTGAAGTACGGTTTTTACGTGCTTTTAATTATTGGTTGATGATGGACCTTTTTGGAAATTCTACATTTATCACCGAAGCAGATGTAGTAGGCGGCCCGCTACCTACGCAAATTAAGAGAGCCGACCTTTTTAATTATGTTGTTGGAGAGCTAAAAGCCATTGATGCAGATCTGGCACCGGTTAAAACGATAGAATACGGGAGAGTTGACCAGGGCGCTGCATGGGCTTTACTGGCACGTGTGTACCTTAATTCAGCTGTTTATACAGGTACGCCGCATTACGACAGTGCCATCATTTTTGCTGCCAAAGTAATTGGTGGTGGTTACTCTTTGCAACCTGGTTACCCTAAGTTATTTATGGCAGATAATGACAAGCAAAAAAATGAATTCATTTTCGCCGTGCCCATCGATGGTTTGCGTACACAGGGGTATGGTAACACTACTTTCATGGCACATGCCGCTTCCGGAGCAGAAGCAGCTTCTGATTACGGTGTAAGCGGCGGCGGCTGGTCAGGTTACAGGGCCACTTCGGGGTTGGTAAACTTATTTACTGACAAATCCGGCGCTACTGATAAAAGAGCACTTTTTACCACATCGAAATATGGCACCGGCGCATCACAGTTGGTTATAAATGATATCACCAATTTCGACCAGGGACCACATGTAATAAAATATGTAAATAAACGATCTGACGGAGGCGCTATTTCAGACCCCACCGGTTATTTTGCTGACATTGATTTTCCTGTATTCCGTTTGGCAGAAATGTACCTGATCTACGCAGAAGCTACATTAAGAGGTGGCACCGGTGGAAGTACCGCAACGGCCTTGAATTATTTAAACCTGATAAGGGCAAGGGCTTACGGCGGAACTGCTACCGGCCAGTTAACAGCAAGCGACTTAAACCTGCAATTGATATTGGATGAAAGAGGACGTGAATTATATTGGGAAGGCCATCGCCGGACAGATTTAGTCCGCTACGGGTTATTAACTACCGGCACTTACCTGTGGCCATGGAAAGGAGGAGTAGCATCCGGAACCGCTGTCGATATCAAATACAATTTGTTTCCTATTCCTGCATCTGTGCTGGCTTCTAATCCCAACCTAACGCAAAATCCGGGTTATACCAATTAATCTCTAAAATCATTTACAATGAAAAATATAATAAAACAATTATTTGCCTTATCCCTGCTGGTCGCATTGATTGCGTCTTGTAAAAAAGATGAGCATAAAGTTTTTTTTGAAGGAGGAACCAGCCCGGTACTAAGTTCTTCGCTAACCTCTCCCAATTTACCCCTTGCTTTCGCAAATAAAGATTTGCAGGGCTTAAAATTAAGCTGGAGCAACCCGGAGTATAAATTCAATACAGGGATCAGCTCACAGGATGTGAGTTACCAAATAGAAATTGATACCACCGGGTCAAACTTTACCAGTCCGAAAAAACAAACCGTTTCCGTCAGCAAAGAGTTGAGCAGAACTTTTACAGTAGGAGAATTCAACGGGTACCTGCTAACCCAGCTACAACTTGTCCCTGATGTTTCACATAACATTGAACTACGCGTTAAATCATCTTTGGCTAACCAGGCAGGTATATTATACTCCAATGTTTTAAAATATTCGGTAACTCCTTATGCAATTCCCTCGGTAGTTACCCCCCCTGCGGCAGGTACGCTTTGGCTAACAGGTGATGCTACCACTTCGGGATATGCCAATCCATTAGGCACTCCCTATGATGTGACACAGATGTTTACAAAGGTTTCCAATACCCTTTATGAGCTTACAGTGGATATGAAAGGCGGAGGCGCTTATAAACTGATCCAGGTGCAGGGCAAATGGGACAGCCAGTTTCATATGATAACAGGCGGCACATGGGATGGAGGTGATTTTGAGCAAAAAGATGCAGATCCCGGATTTCCCGGCCCTCCAGCCGCGGGCAGATATAAAATCACTGTCGATTTTCAAAGGGGAAAGTACTCAGTTGTCAACTGAGTTTAAACTTATCCTAAACAACGATTCTAATTTCTAAAAAAATTATCATGAAAAATATTTTTAAACTTCTGCTCCTTGCAACGGGTATATTGTTTATGTATTCATCCTGTAAGAAAGTGGATGAATTACCGTTCTATTCCAATGGTAAGGCGCCGGTATTAAGCAGTTCTTCCACGGATATCAAGCCTACTCCTGCCGACTCCAATAAAGTAGTTGCTTCCTTTTCCTGGACAAACCCGGAATATGCTACCGATTCCTCCACGCAAAAATTTGTTCTGGAGATAGATTCTGCGGGCCGTAACTTTTCCAAGTCTACTTCCCGTATTGCAGTAGGCAAACCCAGTATTTCTTTCACTGGTGTACAACTCAACAATATCTTGGCAGATTTTGGCTTTACCCCGGGCCAAACATTCAGTTTTGATATCAGGGTAACCTCATCCTACGGCAATAACAATGAACAGTTAAAATCAAACGTAATAAAGGTTAACATTACTTCCTATTTGGTTCCAATTACGCTCACTCCATCTTCTTCCCAGGCATTGGTACTACTGGTTGCAAATGCTACCAGTACAGCGGTGTCCTTTAACTGGAATGCCAGCCCGTATGGCGCCAACACCATAAGCTATGCTTTACAAATTGATACCAGCGCCACTTTTGCAAATCCCCAGGTGATAAAGTACGGCACTGTATTAACTTCCAGCATGTTGGTGAATGACTTGAATACTATTGCCATTTCAGCAGGTATTATTGGTGGAACAACCAAAAATCTTAGATTTAGAATTGTTAGTTATTTGGGTACCGGTTATACAACACCATTGGTTTATTCCAACGCGGTTCCTATTAGTATTACCACTTTTACTCCGATACCTGCTAACCTGTATATTGTTGGGGATGCTACTCCCCTGGGATGGAATAATGATCTCGGGTTATCGCCTACTCAACAATTTACCAAGATAAGTGCGGTTTCCTATGGTATTATTGTTCCTCTTAAAGCAACCGGCAGTTATGTGTTTGTTCCGGTGGCCGGAAACTGGGACCATAAATTTGGTGGAGCAAGCGCTACCGGTGGGCCGCTTCTTGCAGATAATGCAGTTCCGGGTTCCAACACTCCAGGTCCCGGTACAGCTGGCCTGTACCAGATTATTGTAAACTTTCAAACGGGTACCTACACAGTTACGCCTTATGCCGGTACTATCCCGACCAATCTGTACATTATTGGAGGAGCTACCCCGCTCGGCTGGAACAATGACGCCGGCCTCGCCCCTAAGCAACAATTTACAAGGCTGGATGCGGTTTCTTACGGGATCATTGTTGATCTTAAAGCGAATGACAGTTATTTGCTGCTGCCCGTAGCCGGCAGCTGGGATCATAAATTTGGCGGAGCAAGTGCAGCAGGTGGTACTCTTTTAGCAGACAACGCGGTTCCAGGCGCTAATACCCCGTCTCCCGCAACGGCCGGGACCTATAGAATTGTGGTGAATTTCCAAACCAATACTTATACAGTTACTCCCTATAACGGTGTAACCATTCCCGACAACTTATATATTGTAGGAGATGCAACGGCAGGTGGATGGAATAATCCTGTTCCGGTCCCATCTCAGAAATTTACCCAAACCAGTAATGCTGTATTTGAACTTGTTATACCACTGGCAGGCACGGGATCCTACGTATTTCTGCCGTTAAACGGTAATTGGGATCATAAATTCGGCGGAACCAGCGCAACGGGAGGCCCGATATTAGCTGATGGCGCAGTGCCCGGTTCAAACACGCCTGGACCAACCGTCGCAGGAAATTACAAGATCACTGTAAATTTCTATACAAATACCTACACAGTAGTGAAATAATAAATTTAAAACTATTTATTAGGCCAGTTCCATTGGGGACTGGCTTTTTTGTAGCGGTTGCCTGAGATAATTCCGGTACGATATTTCGATGTATTAAATACAGGGTTTTCCCCTTTTTCTGTACACGGAGAAATGCTGACCTTGTAAACAAAACAAAACGACTCCTTTAAAGTCATCATCACCTAAAAAAGACAACACAGGATCAATCCTGGAAATATATTAAATCCCTATTGCAAACGATTAAAAACAGTTCCTAAAAGGGCTGTTTTTTATTTTCACCTTCCCTAAACTTTACAAAAGCATCGAAAATAATTGCCCGAAGAGCTCCGAAACCGTACCTATTAAAATTTCAGAACAAAATATTTGCTGTAAATCAGCCATTTACAAAGGTGCAGTAAAAAATACATGCTCTTTTCGTTGGAAATCAATAATGCTCCACCTACCTTTGCCGTCCATTTAAAAAAGCCTTCGGGATAGCGAAGGCATCACTTAAAAATAAATACAATGAGTAAACTACATTTCACCACCAAACATGCGAACGAGGCTACCGTTATTCACAACTGGTATGTGATAGATGGTACTAATCAAACCGTTGGGCGCATGTGTGCCAGGATAGCGGCAATTCTTCGCGGTAAGAACAAAGCTTATTACACTCCCCACGTTGATTGCGGAGATTTTGTAATTGTTACCAATTGCGATAAGGTAAAATTTACCGGCAATAAGCTGAACGAAAAAGTCTATGACAACTTTAGTGGTTACCCCGGCGGCCGTAAAGAAGAAATTGCAAAGGACCTTTTAAAGCGCAGGCCTGAAGTGATCATCGAAAGAGCGATCAAAGGGATGTTGCCGAAAAATAGCCTGGGCCGCAAGATGTACAAAAAATTGTTTGTATATGTGGGAACAGAGCATCCTCATGGAGCACAAAAACCCGTTGAACTTAAATTTTAATCACAAAATAATTTAATTGAAAGTTTGACAATAACTTTTCAAATTTTCATCCCGCTATTGCGGGGCAAATTTTCAAATTGAAATAATGGAAAAGCAAAAAAACGCAGTTGGTCGTCGTAAAGAAGCTGTAACCCGTGTGTTCTTAAGCAAGGGTGATGGTAAAATAACGATCAATGGCAAGGATTATAAAAACTACTTCTCATTGGTTTACCTGCAAAACCAGGTAGAAGCTCCACTGAAAACCGTTGAATCTTCTGACAAATTTGACATCGTTGTCAATGCACAGGGTGGAGGAATCAAAGGACAGGCAGAAGCCACTAAATTAGGCATTGCCCGTGCACTACTCGAAGTAAGTGCCGATTATCGCCCTGCATTAAAAGCCGCCGGATTGCTGAAAAGAGATCCACGTGCTGTTGAACGTAAGAAACCAGGGCGTAAAAAAGCAAGAAAGAGCTTCCAGTTCTCGACGAGATAATACAGGAGAAGGATATTGGATACTGGATGCTGGATACTGGAAAGAAGCATTCTTTTCAAATTTACATCCAGGATCCAGGATCAAGTATCCAGTATCCCGTATCCAGCATCAAAGCCACTATTTTAATAAATATTTTAATTATAAAAGATGGAAAATAATACTTCCTTACAACAGCAACTTCTTGAAGCAGGTGTTCACTTTGGTCACTTGAAAAAGAAGTGGAATCCTAAAATGTTACCTTACATTTTTGCTGAGAAAAAAGGTATCCACATCATCGACCTGAATAAAACTGTAGAAGGTTTACAGGAAACAGCTGCTGCATTGAAATCAATTGCAAAAAGCGGTAAAAAGATCATGTTTGTAGCTACCAAAAAACAAGCTAAAGAAATCGTTTCTGATTGTGCAAAACGCATCAACATGCCTTTTGTAACAGAACGCTGGCTGGGTGGTATGCTTACCAATTTCAACACCGTTCGTAAGAGTGTGAAGAAAATGCAGAGCATCGAAAAAATGCTGAACGACGGAAGCATTGACAACCTGACCAAAAAAGAACGCTTAACACTTACCCGCGATAAGGATAAGATGGAAAAAGTACTGGGTGGTATCGCACAGATCAGCCGTGTACCAGCCGCTTTATTTTTGGTAGACATTGGCCATGAGCACATTGCACTGGCAGAAGCAAAACGTTTGAACATTACCACATTTGGTATGGTTGATACCAATTGCGATCCTAATAAAGTTGAATTTGCAATTCCTGCAAACGATGATGCAACCAAATCAATCGCGATCATCGTTAACTACATCGCAGCAGCCATTGCTGAAGGTTTGGCAGAACGCCAGGCAGAAAAAGATGATGACGATAGCAGTGGTGATGGCGACGAAAGCGCAGAATCAAAAGCAAGCCGCTTTGAGCAAAAAGCAGATGGTGGCGACGACAGGAACAAAAGAGCAAGAGGAGCAGCACCCACCAAGCGCCGTGTACCAGGTCCCGGAGCAGGTGGCAGAAGGCCGGCTGGTGGCCCGGGTAGTGGACCAAGGTAGTTCCTGCTTACCATTTTCAAAGATGAAAAGAGGAGATGGAAGATGACCAGGGTAGGTTTTGTTACCAGCGATTGTGCTACTATGTAGCATTGTTGTGTCACTCACTTGTACTGTATACCATCTTTGAACATGCTTCACGGCGAGTTCTCTTCTAAAAACAGAATCATTAAAATTCCCAAACGGTGGGGTGGTAAGCCCCGCCCGGCAAGTCCGGATGAAACGGTTCGGATAAGGGGTTTGGGGCAAAACAAATTATCATGAGTGCAACAATAACAGCAGCAGACATCAATAAATTACGCCAATCCACCGGCGCCGGCATGTTAGATTGCCGTAAAGCATTAACAGAAAGCAACGGCGATTTTGAAGCGGCCATCGACTGGTTACGCAAGCAGGGCCAGAAAGTAGCTGCAAAGCGCAGCGACAGGGAAGCCAAGGAAGGAGTAATCCTTTCAAAAACCACAGCCGATAACAAAACCGGCATGATCGTTACCATCAGTTGCGAAACTGACTTCGTAAGCAAAAACGCCGACTTTGTAGCATTTGCACAAGGCATTACAGATGCTGCAATTGCAAACGATGTAAAAACGGTTGAAGAGTTGAATGCAGTTGAAATCGGCGGCACCAAAGTATCTGAACTGATCAATGATAAATTAGCCGCTATCGGTGAAAAAATCGAGGCAAAATTCGCAAGAATAGATGCAGCCTATGTTGCTTCCTACATTCACGGTGCCAACCGCATGGGTGTATTGGTAGGCTTCAATAAAGATGCCGGTGATGCAGGTAAGGATGTAGCCATGCAAATTGCAGCAATGAATCCATTGGCCGTAGACGAAACCTCTATTGCCCCGGAAACCATTGCAAGAGAAAGAGAGATTGCAATTGAGCAAATTAAAGCAGAAGGCAAACCAGCAGAAATGGCTGAGAAAATAGCCGTAGGCAAAGTAAACAAGTTTTTTAAAGACAATACTTTGATGGCCCAGGCATTTGTAAAAGACAATGGAAAAAGTGTAGCAGACTACCTGAAAACAGTAGATGCTGATTTAAAAGTGATCGAATTTAAACGAGTAGCCTTGGGCTAATCCTTTTATATTTTATTTAAAGCGGAACGAAAGTTTCGCTTTTTTTATGCCCGGAAAAATTTACAGCTTCCAGGCTCTGTCACGGTCCTCACTCAAAATGGCCGGGAAAATTGTTGCATCTACAGCAGCAAAAATCTCCAAAACATATAGCCGATTGACGATATATTTGTAACAAATTTTTTTCTGAAATAATGAAAACAAAAAATAAAATTTGCTCCCTGTCCCTGCTTCGGGGCATCGCTAACGGAAAAGAATGATTTCGGTTCGTGAGACACAAACCGAGGCTAAGGACCGGGGCAAGAAAATGTTCGAAGATTTCACGATTCACCATTGACCATTGACCATTGACATTGACCATTCACCCTTCACCCTTCACCCTTCACCAAATTCACCCACCTTGTCAAAAAAGAACCTCCTCCTTGTTTTTTTCATCCTGGCAAAAATTTCACTGCAGTATTTTCTTATCAACCCTGTCTACGATTTGCACCGCGACGAATACCTGCATCTCGACCAGGCAAAACATCTTGCCTGGGGATACGAATCCGTTCCACCTTTCACTTCATGGATTTCATGGATCATTTTGCAACTGGGCGACGGTGTGTTTTGGATTAAATTCTTCCCCGCCTTGTTTGGCGCTTTGACGATTGTGGTAGTGTGGAAAGCTGTTGAAGTGTTGAAAGGAAATCTTTTTGCGATGTCGCTGGCTGCTACAGCGGTGATGTTTTCTGTAATACTCCGCATCAATATACTTTACCAACCCAATTCATTCGACATACTCTGCTGGACCTTTCTATATTTTGTGTTTATCAAATACATTCAAACCAACCTCGCCAAATGGCTGTGGATTGCAGCCATCACATTTGCCATCGGCTTTTTAAATAAGTACAACATTGTATTTGAATTATTGGGACTGCTTCCCGCCATTCTTTTGACAAAACAACGAAAACTTTTTCTGAACAAACATTTCTACATTTCGATCGCCCTTACTATCCTGGTTATTTTGCCCAACCTCATTTGGCAATATCAAAATAATTTTCCGGTGGTTCATCATTTAAAAGAATTATCCGCCACCCAATTGGTAAATGTCAACCGCTCTGATTTTTTAAAGGAACAATTGCTGTTTTTCCTGGGATCACTTTTCGTACTATTAGCCGCATTGATCTCATTCGTAGTATATCATCCTTTTAAAAAGTACCGTGTTTTCGGTTGGGCATTTCTCTTCACTTTAACCGTGTTTGTTTATTTAAAAGCAAAAGGGTATTATGCAATCGGCATATATCCAATATATATGGCCTTTGGCGCTGTTTACCTGGAAGAAAAATTAAGCAGTGGCTGGAAGCGCTATTTAAGGCGCCTGGCGATACTATTTATCGTTGTTTTATTCATTCCTTTTTTCAAGATCGCTTTCCCTGTTGCTACTCCGGAACAAACTCAAAAAGATGGAAAACTCCTGAAAGATTTCGGCTTGTTGAGATGGGAAGACGGCAAGGATCATTTACTTCCACAGGATTATGCGGATATGCAGGGCTGGCGAGAACTGGCAAAAAAAACAGACAGCGCTTTTGACTATATTGACGATGCCGGCCACACCCTGGTACTTTGCAATAATTACGGACAGGCCGGAGCCATCAATTATTATTCGAAATATAATAATATTGGCGCTGTTTCGATGAATGCCGATTATATCAACTGGTTCCCGTTAAATGAGAAAAATATAAAAAACGTGATTCTTGTAAAGGACGCGGACGATTCTGATATTGGCAGGGAAAGGGAAAAGCTACTGTTCAAAACGGTGAGCACCTGGGGGAAAATAGAAAATATATACGCAAGGGAAAAAGGCGCCACTATTTTTATGCTGAGAGATGCTACCACTTCCATCAACCAGTTACTGCAACAGGAAATCGACAAAAGGAAGCGCAACCGATAGTCATTTACATTCACATCACTATCTGCTGATGGTTCCGAAAAAGGGGAGATTTTACCACAAAACGAGATTTCTCCGGGTTCGTTCTTTTTGTTAAAGATTAAATATCCGGGGCAGTCACATCCCTCCACATAGAGAAAAGGCTTGGAAAGCGATCCAAATTTAACAGGCACTCCATTTGCAAAGTATTCTTAAACTTAAGACTATGGAAAAAAGAGTATTGGGTATCATCTTATCGATTTTAGGTATTATCGGGCTTATCCTGGCAGGCTATAATTTTATGAATGGTGGCCAGGGTACACGGAATATCAAAGAAATCATCCTTTACGGGGTATTGGGAGCTATCTTCTTTGCCGCCGGTATTGGCCTTATTCAAAATACAAGGGATAAAGCAACCTAGGAATTCACGCAGATTAAATTTTTGAATCATCCTGACTTTTTAATGAATAAAGAGTTTTGTCTTTATTCATTATGTTGTTCTATTATGTGCTGCGGTGACGCGGCACTTTTATTCCAAAAAGCAACTATGGAAAAGCACAACGAGATCACGACTGCAGCCAATAGTAAAACCATGAACTCCATAGGAAATTCGAAGCTATTTGCCGCTGCCGCTTCGCAGCCCGAACAATCAATTGATTTTACAGAAGCTGAAAGCATCACCACAAATACAGATAAAGCGACCAAAAAAAATGCAGGCAAAAAGAACCGAAAGCCAGAAAAATGAGTTTGCATTAGAGCTAATAAATCCGAATCAAAAAAAATGACCCCGCAAAGGGCCATTTTAGATTTATGTTGAGTTATTGTAGCTGTTTTTAAAAATCTCTGCCCGTTGACTCAAACGAAGCGCTTGTTCTATGCAGACCTTCCGCAAACTCTTCTATCATTTTTTCATTAAAGGCGGGTAGGTCTTTAGGACTTCTGCTTGTTACCAGACCATTGTCTACGACCACTTCTTTATCGTACCAACTTGCGCCGGCATTCACCAGGTCTGTTTTAATGGATGGATAAGAAGTTAGCTCTCTGCCGGAAATCATCTCTGTTTCAATTAACAATTGCGGTCCATGACAAATTGCCGCCACCGGTTTGCCAGCTTCCAGAAACTCCCTGGCAAAAGAGACATAAGGTTTATTGATGCGCATTGTATCGGGATTGATAACTCCGCCGGGAATCATCAGGCCATCAAAATCATCGCTGTTGGCAGCTTCCAATTGAACATCTACCGGAACCTCTATTGACCAATGATCATGGTTCCAGGCTTTTACGGAACCCTTCTGCAAAGAAACTATTTGAACTTTTGCGCCGGCTTCCTCCAGCGCTTTTTTTGGGCTTGTCAGCTCAACTTCCTCAAAACCGTTATCTGTAAGAATGGCGATTGTCTTATTTTGTAGTGTTGCCATAATATTTGTTTAGGAATGAACAATAGTATGGTAAGTGCATCCAAAACCATACCACGCGAAAAAGAGTATCCTCGGCAGAAAACACATTTTTTTTGTTGAGAAAGTTCTACGCCCTTGTGCATTTCTTTACATGAACGAGCCATCTTTTAGGATATCTTCACGCATTACCGCCGCATGATCCAAGCAAATAAAAAATATTGTTTCAAATTTAAAACATGGTATGTTTCGATTCGTCTACGAGAATATACATGAAGGATGTACTGACCATACCAACAGCAATGAGCGCTGACCGCAACAATAATATCACCAATGCGATAAAAGTATTTAACAAACAGCTATTGGGTTTTATCAGGCAACGCGTTTCCAGTACTGAAGATGCAGAGGACATTCTGCAGGATGTCTTTTACCAGTTTGCAGGAAACACGGAACCGATTGAACGTGCGGGCAGCTGGTTGTATAAAGTAGCCCGCAATAAAATTACCGATAGCTACCGGAAACAAAAATTACCGCTTGCAGACGATGTATTAAGCAGTATTGAAACGGATGAAGCGATGTTGGATTGGAAAGAGATTTTATTGCCTTCAGATACCAATCCGGAAACAGAATATTTACGGAACCTGTTTTGGGAAGCACTTAAAGTGGCGCTCGATGAGTTGCCGGTTGAGCAAAGTAGTGTATTTGTACAAAATGAAATAGACGGTATCCCGTTCAAAGAAATTGAGCAACAAACCGGGGTTAGTGTGGCCACACTCATCAGCCGCAAACGCTACGCCGTACTGCATTTGAGAGACAGGTTGAGCGTATTGAAAGATGAGTTATTAAATTATTAAACAGTCACAGCTTATAAGCGGACATAAAAATTAAACAATGAAAAAATTTTGGATCAGGAAGGGATTGATGATGGCGACCTTTTTTATTGCCGCCATGTTATTATTCACATTGGTGGTAATGGCATTATGGAACGCCATTTTACCCGCAGTGATTGGCGTAAAAACCATTACCTATATACAGGCCCTCGGCATATTGGTATTAACTAAAATACTTTTTGGCGGTTTCCATGGTGGATGGCGCGGTGGCCGCGGCCATGAATGGAAACAAAATATGAAGGAGAAATGGGACACGATGACCCCGGAGCAGCGGGAAAAATTTAAATCCGAATGGAAGAACCGTTGCGGGGGCAGGTGGAGAATGAAAATGCCGGATGACAGTCTTGATAAAACTACCGGGCAGCAATAAACGTGACTGGTGAATGATTAGCATTTTGGGCGAATCATTCACCAGCCTTACACACTAATCAGCAGCTGTAAAATTGAATGGTTTGATTATAAAAATTTATTTATGGAAATCCTTGTTTTTAAAACCAATCTAACTGATACCACGCGTATCAATGACATTGAATCATCGTTGGATGTGCATCCAAACATTTTCAAGTGGAATGTTGATCTCAACGACCGCGACAATATTCTAAGGGTTATAGCAAATGATATTGCAGGAGAAGAAGTTGAAAAGATGTTGTTAAGCGCAGGATATTACTGCGAAGAGCTTAAATAAATTTCCCCCTCCCTGCTCATCATGCAACGGGGTTGGCTTTATTTCCGCATTCTATTTTCTCCTGCAGGGAGCCGCTCATAGCCTGCGTTGATGTAAGGGTAATCTTTTATAGTGATATCGTCAAATAGCAATTTCTCAACACATCTACACTTTATATCTCTGCTATATATTACTTTTCACACCTATTTATTTCTGCAATAGTGTGCTTCTGCTGTCATGTTCTGATTGACCTGACTGACGGGCAGTTTTCAAAATTTTCTCCTGTGAAGAGGATTGCACTGTTAACCCTGTTCTTTCCTTGTGTGCCTTTAAAATTGGACACAGCAATTACTATATATCATGTTGCTTTAATTTTCTTGTACAGATCCACCTGATTGAAAGTAACTTTAGTTTCCATTAAACATTCAAGAAACAAGAAACATGAAATTCAAATTTGATCACCTTGCCATTGCGTTATGCATTCTATGTGTAAGCTGCGCTTCTTCAAATCGAAGTTCAAACGAACCGGCAAACCTACCAGCTACCCAATTAAAGCCTTATGGAAGATTTATTGTAGATACGCAACAAAGCATTGAATTGATAAGCTCTGCGGCGCATGTGGGTTTTAGTTTTGAAGGAACCGAATGCCAGCTATTTGCATCGCTGCCCAATGCCGGCTCACACAATTACCTGCAATATGAGTTGGATGGAACCTATCAGAAAAGAATAAAAATTTCAGGCAATACCACCCAACCGATTGTATTAGCTACTCAAACTGAAGGAAAGCATACCATATGGATCTATAAGGCAACGGAAGCATATACAGGTGCAATCCTAATCCAAAAAATTTCCGGAAAAAATGTGAAGCCACTTCAAAGACCTGCCGCCCCACTGATAGAATTTATCGGGAACAGCATTACCTGTGGCGCAGCCGCGGATGCTTCGGAAGTGCCCTGTGGAACCGGCGAATACCACGACCACCACAATGCCTACTATGCCTACGGGCCAAGAGTTGCAAGGGCGCTTGGTACAAACTTTATCGTAAGCGGTGTAAGTGGTATCGGTGTCTATCGCAATTGGAACAGTGACGGTCCGGCGATGCCGGCTGTATATGAAGAAAGCGACTTCCAGGCAAATAAAACTCAGCCCTGGAATTTTAATTTGTTTGCTCCTCAGATAGTGAGTATCGCTTTAGGAACGAATGACTTCAGCAACGGAGATGGAAAAAAGAAACGATTGCCATTTGATAGTGCAACATTTGTAAAACAGTATATAAGCTTTGTAAATCTTGTTAAATCAAAATATTCGAATGCCCAAATTGCCTTACTCAGCAGTCCGATGATTGGTGGCAACGGCCGGCTTATTTTGCAAAACTGCCTTTCGGCCGTAAAACAAAACATCGATGCTTTACATCCATCTGATAAGCCGGTTGCTTTATATTTTTTTGAACCAATGCAGCCGCATGGTTGTAGCGGCCATCCCAATGTAGAAGACCACGCTATCTTAGCAAAGCAGCTTATTCCGTTTTTCAAAAATCTGTTGTAGCATTTCTTTGTCGTCCGGGCGTTGAACTTGTAAACATTGAATTCCGGTATCCTTATTGGCACAGTTTTTTTCTTTCAAAAAATAAACTTTGTTATGAAGAAAGAAACTAAATCAAAAGTTAACAAGCCTGCAGCCAGTAAAGGGTCAGGTGATAAGGCATCCACAAACAAACCCTCCCGTTCAAAGAATGAAAACAAACTGGAAGAGGATGTAACGCAAGAGGAGTTGGAAAATGAGATAAAAATTCACCAGGCAGAAACCGAACGGGATTAGGGATGTAGGGCGCGATGCTGGCGTCTCTGCACACGCCATGCATTGGGTTTGTGGAGACGCCAGCATCGCGTCTTTACATGTTCCGCCTATACTGCCCGCCAACTGCGTACAACGCATTGGTAATTTGCCCTAAGGAGCAATATTTTACCGTTTCCATTAATTCGGCAAACAGGTTACCATTACTTATCGCCACCTGTTGCAAACGGAGTAGCATCTCTGCACTCTTTGCTGCATGCCGCTCATGAAAAGCCTGCAGCGTTTTTATCTGGAATTCCTTTTCTTCAGTAGTACTGCGAATTACTTCGGTGGGCAAAATAGTAGGGCTGCCCTTTTTGTTTAAAAACGTATTCACTCCTACAATAGGAAATTCACCGGTGTGTTTTAGCGTTTCGTAGTACAGGCTTTCCTCCTGGATTTTATTGCGCTGGTACATTCGCTCCATTGCGCCTAGTACGCCGCCTCTTTCTGTGAGCCGGTAAAATTCTGCCATTACCGCTTCTTCCACCAGGTCTGTTAGTTCTTCAAGAAGAAAGGAGCCCTGGGTAGGATTTTCATTTTTAGCCGTGCCCAGTTCCCTGTTGATGATCAGTTGAATGGCCATTGCCCTGCGAACACTTTCCTCGGTTGGTGTGGTAATGGCCTCATCGTAAGCGTTGGTGTGCAACGAATTGCAATTATCGTAAATCGCATACAATGCCTGCAGCGTGGTACGGATATCATTGAAATCAATTTCCTGTGCATGCAGGCTTCTGCCACTGGTTTGAATATGGTATTTCAACTTTTGACTGCGGCCGTTACCGTTGTATTTGTACTTGATGGCTTTGGCCCAGATCCTGCGGGCAACCCGGCCAATCACGCTATATTCAGCATCCATACCATTGCTGAAAAAGAAAGAAAGATTGGGTGCAAAATCGTCGATATGCATTCCCCTGCTTAAATAATATTCGATATACGTAAATCCATTGGCAAGCGTAAATGCCAGCTGGCTGATGGGATTGGCTCCAGCCTCCGCGATATGGTATCCACTGATGCTTACACTATAAAAATTCTGCACTTTGTGCTCAATAAAATACTCCTGCACATCGCCCATTAATTTCAAAGCAAACTCTGTTGAAAAAATGCAGGTGTTCTGTGCCTGGTCTTCTT
Organism: Ferruginibacter sp.; assembly: GCA_025963635.1. GTDB lineage: Bacteria > Bacteroidota > Bacteroidia > Chitinophagales > Chitinophagaceae > Ferruginibacter. Next base: position 191,032 of record JAOQAK010000002.1, on the reverse strand, counting down.
TTAGGATATCTGCCTGAACAGTTCCCCTGACGGTTGCCAGGGTGGCGGCCTTTATTCTTTCATACACTTCCGCAGGCAAAACATCACTGCCGCTTAAGCCAAGAAGCCGCAGGCCTAAACCGGAGTTCCCAGGAGGAAGTCCAGCCCCCCTGCCCCCCGAAGGGGGGTTCCTGGAGTCAGCTGTATCAACGAGCTGTTTTCCAGTTCCAGGAGTGGGTGTAAGTTTGGGTAAACTGGTATGATGTATTGGCTTGCCATCTTCCCCTATATATTTTGGTAGGGTTTCGATATCGTATTTTGATTCGATCAGTTTATTTACTTCTTGATTTAAGCTATTTTCAAAGATGTATTTTTCGCATTGCTGATCGATGGCCGCATTCATGAAAAATGCCAGCAGCATTGGCGCAGGCCCGTTGATCGTCATGCTTACTGATGTCTTTGAATCGCAGAGATCAAAACCGCTGTACAGCTTTTTCGCATCATCTATGGTGGCAATGCTTACCCCGCTGTTGCCCACTTTGCCATAAATATCGGGCCGGGCTGCAGGATCTTCGCCATACAGGGTTACACTATCGAATGCTGTGGACAATCTTTTTGCAGGCTGGCCAAGACTCACGTAATGGAATCTCCTGTTAGTTCTCTCGGGGCCACCTTCCCCGGCAAACATCCTCGTGGGATCTTCTTCCACCCTTTTTAACGGGAACACGCCGGCAGTATAGGGAAATTTTCCGGGGAAATTCTCCTGGATCCTCCATCGTAAAATATCCCCCCAGTCCTTAAAACGGGGCACCGCTATTTTGGGGATACGGGTATGCGATAATGATTCAAAGTACAAGGGTTGCCGGATGATCTTTCCCCTTACATCATATTCAAAAAATTCCTTCTTATACCTATCCCTGGTTTGTTCCCATTCATCCACCAGCTTTTTACAAACGGGGAACAATTGCTTTTCCAGCTCTGTTTTCGCCGTCGTTAACGCTTCAATCGCGGGTGTTTCATTAGCAACTGCTGGGTTCCCGCCATTTTCACCGGTAAGGATTTGTAAAGCACCATTTAACTGGTAAAGTTTTGTTGCAATGGCAGACTGCTCATTTCCCAGGCGGTTATATTGTTCAATTTCCTCGGCAATCTCAGCCAGGTAACGCACCCTCTTGGGGGGAATGATGGTAGATTGACTGGTGGTATCTTTCAAATAAACCGGGTGTGGGGTAGGCTTACCGAATTGAACACCGGTTTTCTCCTGCACTTTTTCCATGATTACCAGGAATAATTCATTGATACCGGCATCATTAAATTGCGCCGCAATAGTGCCAATTACAGGCAAAGCTGAATCCTTAGCCGTCCATAATCCATGATTGCGTTTGTATTGCTTCCGCACATCATGCAGGGCATCAAGTGCTCCTGCTTTATCAAATTTATTTACACAAACCACATCGGCATAATCCAGCATATTGATCTTTTCCAATTGTGAGGCAGCTCCGTATTCCGGTGTCATCACGTACATGCTTACATCTACATAATCCATTATCGACGCATCGCTTTGTCCAACTCCCGCGCTTTCTAAAATGATGAGGTCAAAAGCTGCTGCTTTGCAGATATCAATGGCTTGTTTAACATACTGGCTGAGGGCTTTATCACTTTCCCTCGTGGCGAGGCTGCGCATATAGGCGCGGGGAGAAGAAATGGCATTCATCCGGATCCGGTCGCCCAGCAATGCACCACCCGTTTTTTTGCGGGATGGATCAACGGAAATTACCGCAATGGTTTTATCCGGGTATTCATTTAAGAAACGGCGAACAAGTTCATCGGTAACGGAAGATTTTCCGGCACCACCGGTGCCAGTGATGCCAAGGATAGCAACGCCACTATGCTCTCCAGCCCCCCTGCCCCCCGAAGGGAGGTTCTTGTCGCTTTTCAATTTTGAAGAGTCTGCTTTTAACCGGGTTATATAGTCAGTATAATCTTCACCATTCTCTGCGAGGGTAATGGCTCGTGCAATTTTTTTAATATCTCTTTTTTCGCCTAACGCAAAGGGCATAGCATCAGCAGAGTCCAAGAACCCCCCGCTGGCCAGCGGGGAAGGGGGGCTTTTCTCCATCAAATCCTCAATCATCCCCTCTAATCCCATATGTCTGCCATCATCGGGTGAGTAAATCCGGGTTATTCCGTAATTATGCAGTTCTTCAATTTCCACTGGCAGGATAGTGCCGCCGCCACCGCCAAATATTTTGATGTGGCCACAGCCGTTTTCATCCAGCAGGTCTTTCATGTATTTAAAAAACTCAACATGCCCTCCCTGGTAGCTGGTAATGGCGATGGCATGGGCATCTTCTTCTATGGCACATTCCACTATTTCGTGCACGCTCCGGTCATGTCCGAGGTGAATGATCTCTGCTCCTTTCGACTGTAGAATGCGGCGCATAATATTGATGGCAGCATCATGGCCATCAAACAATGCGGCAGCAGTAACTATCCGAACAGTATGGTTTGGGGTTAAATTCATAAGGCTTAATATTAAAATATATCCGGTGTAGTTCGCAACGATGCCGGTTTATTTATGAGGAAGTTAAAAGAGCAATCGTCAATCCGTTTCTTTGCCGGCGCCGGTCTTGAACATTTTGGGAATATCCAACAAAATTCCTAGCGAAAAATTGAAAGACCTGTAATCGATCGTACGGTCGCTGATCTGTAAAGCCGTTAAAAACTGGTATTCAAACTTCACTCCAGGCAATTTATTAAATCCAAATGTATTGGTAAATGCCGGTTCAAAAAATACACGGTAACCCAGGGGTAAATCATTCAACTGGTAACTTTCCAATTCTGTTTGAGTATAATCCGTTTTGATATTGCTGAAGTTGATAAAGCTGAACCGGGTTGAAACAGACATACTAAAATTCTCCCGTATCCTGAAAAGGAATGCAGGTTGAACATACACTTTCAATACATCGGCTTCGTGACTTCTTAACAAGTAAATATTATTCTGATCTTTCCCCCTGTCTGTAAACCTGAAATTACCTTTGCCCGCCCCGCCAAATACCTGGAACATTACTTTATCGTGCCGGTGCATCGACTTTAAATATCCAATTCCAAATTCGGTGAGCTTTCTTTTATAATTGATGACCGTGCTATCGAGGTAATTATCATCATTGCCCCCGTTTCGTTCTGTGCGATTGAAATAATTTGCCTGTATGGCGAAGTGGTCAGTAATCGCCACAGCACCCTGTAAGTCGAAACCATTGCTTTTTTTTGTTTCGCCTGCCGGAGAGGTGCTCGTAAAAGGGTAACCGGAAAGATCTGAAGAATAGTTGGCGGCAAGCTTGCTATCCCCGTTTTTTACCAATACCGGTACATTTTGCGCAGAAGGACTGTACATATACCTTGGCGTATTACAAGACAGGAGCAAAACTGAAATAACTGCTAAAAAAGCAATGCTCTTTTTCATGGGTCAACTCATTTTAAAAGTAAGTTCCGCAAAATCTTCAACACTTAATGCTTCAGCACGTTTGTTAAAAATTTCATCCTTTAATATTTCTGCGGTGAATAAACTTTTTACTGCATTGCGCAGGGTTTTGCGCCGTTGGTTAAAGGCAGTTTTCACCAATACCCTAAAAGCACGATCGCTTTTTACCGGTAACTCAGTGGTTTTTCTTTTGAGCCTGATTACACCGCTTTGCACCTTTGGCGGCGGGTTAAATGATTGATTACTTACATCAAACAAATACTCCACATCGTAAAAAGCTTGGATCAATACACTTAACACGCCGTATACTTTGCTTCCTTCATCAGAAGCGGCTCTTTGTGCTACTTCCTTCTGAAACATACCAATTACCACCGGCACTTTATCTTTCCAATCCAGCACTTTAAATAATATCTGGGTGGAAATATTATAAGGAAAATTGCCAATCACGGTAAATGGCTCATCAAATGGCGCATCGATGTCTAAAAAGCTTTCGCCGATGATCTTATCCTTTAGTTCGGGCCATGTCTTCACCAGGTATTCGGTTTTCTCATCATCCAGTTCTACTGCCTTAAAGTTAATACCGGGTATCTTCACCAGTTGCCTTGTTAATGCACCTCCGCCAGGACCAACTTCCAGGAGATTTGCAAAAGGCGCTTCTTTTAAAGCCTCCACAATTTTTTGAATTACGGTATCATCTTTTAAAAAATGCTGACCAAGGGATTTTTTTATTCTAAACATTACTGCAAAAGTAAGCAGAACATTTGAGCAAGATGTCATTGCCGTTGGGCGCTTATTCTGCAAACTTCGGACTTTCAATAAACTGTTAAACTTGTGCTGTCCTTCCAAAAGCTGGCAGGCTGTTTAGGTGCACAGCGATGATTTCGAAGGCATCCGTTAAACCGTTTACCGGCAAGAAGTTGTATTTTTACGACTCAATAAACACGATATGAGCTTATCATCTGAAAATAAACCCATTATTGGGATATCCTGTGGCGACATTAATGGTATCGGCCTTGAAATAATTATAAAGACAATTGGGGATGCCAGGCTGCTGGAAATTTGTACCCCTGTTCTGTTCGCCGGTAATAAAGTGCTGAATTTCTACCGCAAATCGCTTCCAGAAATCAACTTTAATTTTTCATCCATAAAGGATTCAAGCCGCATCAATCATAAACAGGTAAACCTGTACAATTGCTGGGAAGATGATGTGGCCATTACTCCTGGCATATTAAATGAGCAGGGAGGTAAATGTGCGGTAATCAGTCTTGTTACCGCCGCTCAAGCCCTGAAAGATGGAAAAATTGATGGGCTGGTAACGGCTCCGATCCATAAAAAAAATACCCAGTCGGTAGAGTTCAATTTCACCGGCCACACGCCTTACCTGAAAGATCTGTTCGGGGTGCGGGATGTGGTGATGTTTATGGTGGCTGAAAATATGAGGGTGGCTTTACTTACAGAGCATGTTCCGGTGAAAGATATCGCCGCACACATTACCCGTGAAAATATCCTGAGCAAATTGCATTTAATGAATAACTCGCTTAAGATTGATTTCGGGATTGATAAACCAAAAATTGCGGTACTTGGATTAAATCCTCACGCCGGTGATGAAGGTCTGGTAGGAACCGAGGAAGAAGAAATCATTAAACCAGCAATCAAGGAGGCAAAACAACGAGATATTTTTTGCTTTGGGCCCTACAGTGCGGATGCATTTTTTGCCCGGGGCAGTTATGAAAAATTTGACGCGGTGCTGGCCATGTACCACGACCAGGGTCTGATCCCTTTTAAATCGCTCGCTTTAGGCGAAGGGGTAAATTTTACTGCAGGACTTGAAGGAGTACGCACTTCACCAGATCATGGGGTGGCTTTTGATATTGCTGGTAAAAGTAAGGCAGATGAAAGTTCTTTCAGGGAAGCCGTTTTTAAATGCATTGATATCATTGGCGCCAGAAAAGAATACGAGCGGCAAAGGCAAAACCCGCTGAAGAAAATAAGCAAGGCCATCGTAGCGAATGCAGTGGATGAAAAGATAACTGAGGTGCCGGAATAGTAAATGCCAGTTGTTAGAAAACAGTATCCGGAACTCCTTTGTTAATGATGTAGCTATCAAATATAATTTCCGCCATCCCCTGGTTCTTTTTAAGATTATCAGGGGTTGTTTTTTTTACAGCAGTGCCGTCATCAAAATCAAAAGTTACACCCTTGGGTAATTTGTAATCCTTGGTGTTGAAGGTAAAAATAATCTTGTCGGGTAGTCCGTATGCTATGTATTTTCCATAGGTCATTTCCAGTTGGTAACTGCCATTTTCCCTTGTGGTGGTTTTCGCCTTCCTGATTACCTGGTTGGCTTCATCGATGTACACCGTAGATAACACCACATCTGCGTTATCATCCTCCGGCAGCAACTTTATTACCCTCACTTTGGTATTGGCGATCATATCAGCACCTGCATCCAAAGCGGTGTATTTGCTTCCATTGATAATATTACTCAGATTGATACTTACCGCTCCTTTCGGAACAAAAGAAATTCCCTTTTCATTTTTTATTTTCAGCTTATTGGGCTTCTTAAAATAGATCTTTACCGTAGACTCCGGAACTTTCAAAAAGGTAACATTGGTCTTCATTTTGCCATTGGCTTCATAGTTATTTACCCTGTCTATTTTATCACTTACAGTTTTTATCAAAACATTTGCAGTTGCCTGTGCATTGCCGGTTAGGGCGATAAAAACATAACTCACAAACATTCCTATTTTCAACATATTCATCATGCTACTATTTTAAGATAAGATATCCTTCTTTTTAAAAACAATTACTGAAGCAGCCACCAATCCGCCGATGTGCAACAGCAGGATACCCAGGCTGTTCCTGATGGCAGGCCAATTTTCGATGCTTCCTTTTATGGGAATGCCTTCTGAATCAGTGGCGATGTAAAAAAATCCTTTCCAGCCAACGAGGTAAGATGTAAAGAGAAATGGCTTTACATTTTTGTCGATAATGGGTACATTAATGTTGGATATGATGGTACAAACGATCACGATACAAACCGTGGCAATAATAGGGCCGATGGAATTTTCGGCGAAGATGGATAAAAATAAAGAGAGCGCTGCAATCACCGTAAGCGCAACCGTGGCATAGGCAAAAGCTGCAAGATAGCGCCAGATCACATCGTCTCTTGAGATGAGCAATATTTGTGATTCATCGCCCTTCGACCTGAAGATCAGCATATCGTCTGCACCAAAGATTAATAAACTAAAGACCAGTGAAGTGATGGCCATCCACAATAAAAGCAAAATGGTAAATATCGTGGCAGCAGCAAATTTTACCAGGATGAGCTGTGTACGGCTGATGGGCTTGGAGATCAGTAAACGAAGTGTTCCCATATTTGCTTCGCCCGAAATAGAATCCGCTGCAATCAATGCTACCAATATGGGCACCTGTATCAACAAGGTGTTCAAAATAATGTAGCACATAAAATACCCGTTAATCGCTCTTACTTTTTCAAATTCAAAAGTATCCTTTACACTTTGCAGCATCAGGTTCATGTAATTTTCCCCATCTGCCTTAAATGCAAACTGGAAAATAAATACAATCGCGGCAATTGCCGCAAAAGCAATGTAGGTACGTGGCCGGCGGGATATTTTGAATAACTCAATTCGCAAAAGGGTCAACATTGCCGGGCAGGGTTGTAAGTGATAAAAAATAATTCTCCAGCGAATGGCTGGAGTTGATAGAAAGTAGCTGCACATTCAATGCAACCAAATCATTGATCAGCCGGGGAACAGCATCTTTGTTCATCATCAGTCGCAGCTGCGAACCTTCCTGCAGGTAGGCGGCCCATTGAGTTTGTTTTAACTTTTCTTTTGCAGTCTCGTTATCATTTGTTTCAACCTGTATCAATGAATGCGCCGGGTCTAGCAACTCCGCAACATTGCCTTCCACCATTTTTTGACCTTTGTGGATAATGATCATCCTGTTGGCGATCACTTCTATTTCACTTAGAAGATGGGATGAAATTAAAACGGTTTTACCCAATTCGCTCCTTAATCTTACGATAAGGTTGCGCATATCTGCGATGCCCTGCGGATCTAATCCATTGGTGGGTTCATCTAAAATGATTAATGCAGGATCATGTACCAAAGCAACGGCAATGCCTAAACGCTGTTTCATCCCCTGGCTAAACGTTCTTACTTTGCTATCGGCTCTTTCGCCCAGTCCTACCATCTGCAACTGTTTCATTAGTAACTGCCGGGTAACTTTCATGCCGCTCAACCGTGCAAATATGGAAAGATTATCATAAGCCGAAAGATATTTGTAGAGATCCGGCTTTTCAATAACGGCGCCTACACGCCGCAAAATTTCTGAACGGTGGGTACTTAGCTTTTTTCCGAAAATATTTATTTCTCCGCGGGTAGGTGCTACAAGGCTGAGCAACATGCGTATAGTGGTAGATTTGCCGGCGCCATTCTGGCCAAGAAAGCCGTAAACATCTCCTTCATTTACGGTAAATGAAAGACCGTTTACTGCACTGGTATCCTTAAATTGTTTGGAGAGATTGCTGACGCTGATGATTGATGACATGAAATTTTTGATAGTAACCAAGATAAAACGTTGCCAATAGCTAATTGTTCATTTAACAAAGCCAGGTAAAATCAACAGGTTGTATAAGTGAGTACGTCAATTCAATCGATATTGAACGGGCGAATAATAGGAAGGAGAATAAATATATCCCGAAAGCACATATTTATTCACCACTTGGATTCATGTAAGATTGCAGTGCATTTACATATGCTTCAAATGAATCGATTCCCTTTTTTGTTATTTTACAAATTGTTTGAGGATAGTTCTCTTTAAATTGCTTCACCACATCAATATACCCTGCATCTTTCAGCTTGTTGATCTGCACACTGAGGTTACCGGCAGTTGCATTCGTTTTTTCTTTCAAAAAATTAAATTCAGCTTCCCGCACCCCCACCAGCAAACTCATTACTGCCAACCTTAATTGTGAGTGTAATATAGGATCAAGGTCTTTAAACATGCTTACTTAGTTTTTCATTTTAGCCTCAGCTGAAAGGAGAGGAATCTTCATTTGCGGCTCAATACTCAGTACTTAGCACTGAGTATTGAGCTACCCTACTGGCACTCCTTCAATAACTGATCCACCTGCTCTTTACCCCAATTTGGATGCAGCTCGCTGGCAGGTTTAAAATTGGCGTATTTTTCCATCGCAGTTTGCAGTTCGGGTTTGGCTGTTTTACATCCTCCGCCGAATTGTTCAGGGGTAAATTTTAGTCCCTGGCCTCTCAGGTAATGAGGTCGTGGATTGGTTGCATCCTGGCTAATTGCTGCATCCAGCTTGCTGCCGCTCTCTTTCCCATATTCCATCCAGCGTTGCTGTGGATCAACCATCATGTGGCAACTGGCGATCATACTTTTAATACAGGATATTTCAGAGTTTTTGGGAGACAAGGAATCAGCCTTGGCAATCAGTTCAGACGCCTTATCTGCATAACCATCTGTTTTCGTTTTATCCTGCTGTATAAACCCATAATTCACCTGGCAAAAAGCTGCATAATAATAAGGAAGCCACTGTGTTTTTTCTGCGGTAGCAATCCTTTCAAAGTTATTAGCTACGGTTAAAAGTTCTGGCGGGTTTTTAAATGCGGCGCCCAATGCATCAAGATTTTTCTTCATAGCTGCGGTAAATTTTTCGCTTTGGGCAAAAAGGGAAACGGACAGTAACAGGATGGTGGCAGACAAGATGATTTTTTTCATTGCTAATAGATTTAATGTGTCGGATTATTGTTTGTTAGTTAATTTTCGATATTCCATTTCTGCTGAGTTTGATGTAGGGAAAATATAAGCACCTGCAAAGTGAAAGGCGAGTCCTACGCCCCAGCCAAGGGTAGTCCAGATGGGCCACGGTATCATCATTCCATGAATATTGTCATTAAAATGATTGATAGAAATCCATTGACTCGAAGTAAAGTACCAAATAGCCCATAAAAACAGGTTTACAATCACATAAGTGACCGCATGATTTTTGAAACTGGCCCTTCTTTTAGCAATTGCCCAAAGAATGGGATCTTTTCCTTCCGGAACGTTTGTGTAATTTGACATAACCAGGGATTTATATGTTTTAATGATAAAGACAAAATTAAAATGACTAAGAAAAGCAATAACGCACTGCTACTATCACCTTTAAGCTTTAACCTTAAACCCCCTCCGTCAACCTTCAACCGTATACTTTCAACCTTTTTACTCTACAGGTTATTATTGATCGCATCCTGTGTTCTGTCTATTCCAAAACTCAGGAAGCAACCTATAAAGACAAATCGTTTACTCGGCGGCGTTACCGCTTCTTTCCTGTTTCCGTTACTACTGTAATTATAGCTAAATACTTGTTTTTGACCCAACACATTATTGATACCTAGTACCCATACAGCAAAGGTTTTAGCGTTTGTTTTACCAAGATTGGGCAGGTAGTTGATACTAAAACTCATACTGTTGTAGTTAATGGTTTTCCCTTGGTCCTTAATGGTGTATTTGCTTAAGCTGCTGTCGAAGCCGATATTGTAATATGGCCGGCCGGTGGCAAAATTGTAACTAAAGTTAAACCCCGTTTTCCACGGCAACACAAATCTTTTAAATACAAAAGCGGCGGTATGATTGGCTGCGAAAGAAGGTTGAATGGCAGTGGGATAATTCAGGAAATTCCTTTTTGTATCGAGGTACGAATAGGAGAACCAATAATCGACATTTTTGATCGTCTTTTTATCCCTCCAAAAAAATTCAATGCCTTTTGCATCACCAAAGCCATTGTTATTAACTGCTAATTCTCTTCCGTTAAAGCCTGGAGCTGTTTTATACAAATCATCATATTTTTTATAAAACAGTTCGGTTCTTAAGGTGTAATCTCTTGTTTGCCGGGTATATTGAAAAATATAATGTGCCGCTTTTGAATAATCAATTCCTGCAGCGGCTGGTAATAACTTTCTTTCAGGGTTTTGATAAAAGATGCCGTAGGCAAGAGATGCCTGGCTATTATCCGCCAACTTGTAGGCCAATGAAAGTCTCGGAGCGATATTCCATTGATTGATAATTTCGGAATGTTCCAACCGGGTGCCGATTTTAGCAGCCAAACTGTTGGTAACATAAATATCTGCTTCTGCAAATCCTGCATATAAATGGTCAATAATCTTTTCGTCAAATTTGGTCCCATCATATAAGGTGTAGGTGGATTTCTCATCGCTATAGAAATAATCGCTCCCAAAACGAATAGCAGTGAGCCCCTTGATTCTTTTCTCTAACACCAATCTTGCCTGCGCATATTTTGCATTATTTTCCAGCGAGAAATTTTTAAAAGCATACAATGAAGGGCTGTTGAGGGTAACCTTCCGGTTGCTGGCGTCCTGTATATCATTGGCAATATTATCTTTATTGGTACTAAAGCTAATGCCCGTATTGATTTTCCATCCATTCCCGATGCGATCCTTCCAGTTGATGTTTTGATAGGTGTTGATGTTCTTAAGGGTAAACGCGTCTTTTAAACCCGTGGTATCTATATCCGGACTTCTGAAACCAACTTTATTGGTGCTCAAATAACCATAGTACTTGATAAATCCGCCATTTTTTGTTTTTATCCTGAAATTGGCATCGGTTTGGTTTGCGACCGGAACTCTAAAATAATCCTGCTTTTGCTTGATCACGTTAAATGCAAGCCATAAATTGATATAATTGTACGAGACTCCCCAGGAAGATTTTTTATCCCTGGACAGGTGCTGGATACCACCACCAATACCCACGACAGAGATGCTCAAATCTGCCTGTGTTCTTTCCGGCAGATCATTGCTTTCCAAAATAAGCGCAGAGGAAAGCGCCTGCCCATAGAGTGCCGAATATCCACCCGTACTGAATACAGTGCCCTTAAAAAGAAAGGGATTGAAACGACCCCGGGTGGCGATACCGGGTGTGCTGCTGTAAAAAAAGTTATTTACAAGGTTTCCATCCATGTATATCTTGCTTTCTGTAGCTGTTCCGCCTCTTACAAATAAACCTTCACTCTCACCCACCTGCTGCGTACCGGGCAGGGATTTGAAAGCGCTGGTGACATCCCCGTTTGCGCTGGGAGTTGTAACAATATCTATTGAACTTAATACGGCGCCCTTGTTTTTGTCGCTCGCCTCGAAAGAACCCGCAGATATTACCACAGCCTTTAACTCGGTCACCTGTTCCTTTAGTGACAGGTTTTGAACGATGGGACTTAATCCTATATTAATATTTTGTGATATGGAGTTATAACCGGTGGTGGACACTTCCAGCTGATGAATTCCCTTTTCCTGGGTTGGAAAGGAATATAGGCCGGTAGAATCGCTTGTAGCACCATCATAGGTGTCTTTTAAGACAATGCTCGCACCGGAAAGTGGTTTATTTTTGTTATCTGTAATCCGGCCGGAAATTTTAACCTGGGCACTCAATCGAAGCGTTCCCAATAGTAAACTGATGAAAATTAGCTGTTTCATTTTGGTAAATAAGACACAAATATAAAGTAGTTTACATTGTAAACAAAATTACATTTGTGTGTTTATATTATTTTTTTGGCACCATATGGCAGGATTTCCGAGCACCATATTTTCTTGTAAATGAATGATCATCAACGTGTTAATGGGTAACCAATGTTTACTCCCCCCACTCTTTTTTTGCCATAAACTTATTAACATCAGAAAAAATTTATTTTTTTATGTGGGTGCAATTTGTAATTTAGCAATAGAATTTAATGGGTTAGTAAGTACAAAGGGTTGGCAGAAATGCTGACCCTTTTACTTTGTACAGGTACTGAATTATTGCTGTTTCTCTCCTTTAACTTTACGTCTTGAGTGAATTTGCCTAAGCTTTGCGCATTTTAATTTCTAACATACAAATCTAATTTTTTCCCTCTTCGAATTTATATTTTTATCGCCGGCGAATTTTCACATCTTCATACTTTGACATTCTTCTGATTTCTCAATTCCAAATTTTTACATTTTTTCTTCGTAAGATTTTCCGGTTTACTTTTACACAATGAGCAAAGCAAAGTCAGCATTCTTTTGTCAGAGTTGTGGTTTTGAAACCGCTAAGTGGACAGGTAAATGCCCTGCATGCAACAACTGGAATACATTTGTTGAGGAAGTGATCATTAAAGACCATGAAAAAAAGGAAGAGAATGAATGGAAGGGATACAATGGCATCGGGAAATTAAAAACAATCTCTATCAATGATGTAAGCAGCGCGGAAGAAAAAAGGATCATTACCAAAGATGCGGAAGTAAATCGCGTATTGGGAGGAGGTATTGTAATGGGCAGCATTGTGCTGGTGGCCGGTGAGCCGGGCATTGGTAAATCAACCTTGTTTCTACAGATCGGGTTGCAACTACAGGACATCGTTACCCTATATATCAGTGGCGAAGAAAGTGAACAGCAAATAAAAATGCGTGCAGACAGGGTGGGCATCAAAAGTGATTCCTTTTATTTATTGACGGAAACCAATACGCAAACGATTTTCAAAGAAATAAAAAAACTAAAACCCCAGTTAGTAATTGTTGACTCGATACAAACCCTGCAATCGCCTTTTGTGGAGAGCGGCCCCGGGAGTGTAAGCCAGATAAGGGAATGTGCTGCCGAACTGCAACGCTTCGCAAAGGAAACACATACGCCCGTTTTTTTAATTGGCCATATCACCAAAGATGGCGCCATCGCGGGTCCGAAAATATTGGAGCATATGGTAGATACAGTTTTACAGTTTGAGGGTGACCGCCATTATGCTTATAGGATTTTACGCACGCTAAAGAACCGTTTTGGGTCCACCTCTGAACTAGGCATTTACGAAATGACAGGCGAAGGAATGCGTGCGGTGAGTAACCCCTCTGAAATATTAATCACACAAAAAGAGGAACAGTTAAGCGGTATTGCCATTGCAGCAACAATAGAGGGTATGCGCCCTTTATTGTTGGAAGGCCAGGCGCTTGTAACCCAAAGCGTTTATGGAACACCGCAACGAACCGTAAGTGGCTTTGACCTTCGCCGTCTGCAGTTGTTGTTGGCGGTGCTCGAAAAACGGGGTGGCTTCCATTTTGGCGTGAAGGATGTTTTTGTAAATATAGCAGGCGGTTTAAAAGTGGAGGATCCCTCCATTGACCTGGCAATTGTTTCTGCCCTGTTGAGCAGTTTTGAAGATGTACCGGTTAACCAGCATTACTGTTTTGCCGGCGAAGTAGGTTTAAGCGGTGAAATAAGAGCAGTAAACAGGATTGAACAAAGGATTGCAGAAGCGGAAAAATTAGGATTTGAAAAGATCATCGTGAGTAAATACAATGCCAAAACCCTGGGGAAAATAAAATTCAATATAGAAGTGGTCCCATTAGCAAAGGTGGAAGAATTGTACCAGTATTTGTTTTGATTTGTAACTAACTGAACGGCATGCAAAAACCTGTAAGAAGCAAAAGATGCAAAGATATCCCCGACGTCATTGATTTCTTACCGTCTTTGCCTGAAAAAAATCAGACATTAAAAAATCAGACATCAGACATAAAAGTTATATTTATACATGCAATCGCTCAGCTCGATTCTTTCCGACACCCTTCATCTTTTTTACCCTCATGTATGCACAGGTTGTGGCAGTGACTTACTGCAAAGAGACAACCTGCTTTGTTTGAAATGCATCACCAACTTACCGCATACCAATTTTGCCCAACACGCGGGCAATCCAATCGAAAAAATATTTTGGGGAAGAATTCCACTGGCAGCGGCGCATAGTGAATTTTATTTTTCTAAAGATTCCCTAATCCAGGAACTTATTCACCAGTTAAAGTATAAAGGCAACCAGGCAATCGGCAGGTATCTTGGGCAACTGATGGGTAAAAGCTTACTGGATAGTAACCGTTTTCAAAAGATAGATTACTTAATCCCACTCCCTTTATTTCCGGACAAGGAACGAAAAAGAGGTTTTAACCAGGCAGCAGTTATATGCGATGGCATGTCTGGTATAATGAATGTACCCGTTTTGTTGAACAATGTAAACCGCAGGCGCTTTACCGAAACACAAACCAAAAAACACCGGACTGAACGATGGGAAAATGTGGCCGATAGTTTTATGATAATGGATAAATCAACGTTACAGGGCAAAAGCGTCTTATTGGTAGATGACGTAATTACAACCGGTGCTACAATGGAAGCATGCGGTCAAACGATCATGGAAGCAGCAAACGTACAATTGAATCTCGCCACCTTAGCAACGGCAACAAAATAGTGGGCATGTTTTGTTCGTATTGAATTATTTAAATCGATACTCCACACGCCATTCGGCATTCATGGAATAAACTTTAATTTTGAAGGATGATGAAAACCGGTCTTTGCTTTTTTAGAAATTGGATTGTCTATTGTGGCCTGCCGGTTATTCTTTGCCTCCTGGTGACTTCCTGTAAAAAAGACTCTTTCATTACCAGTAGCGATGCAGCCCTTCGTACCAGTACAGATAGTTTAAAATATGATACAGTATTCACTAGTATCGGTTCCATCACGCAATCATTTAAGATAACCAATCCAAATAGTCAGAGGCTTCTTTTAAGCAAGGTGAAATTAATGGGCGGCACGGCATCTGCATTTAAAATAAACGTAAATGGAATGGCCAGTGCGGAAGCTACCGATGTAGAAATTTCAGCCAATGACAGCATTTATGTATTCGTTACGGTAAATATTAATCCCAATTCCACCAATCTCCCTTTTGTTGTAAGAGATAGTATTCAAATAATGTATAATGGCAATAACCGCTTTGTTCAACTGGAAGCATTTGGACAAAATGCCAACTTTTTGCGCAACCGGATTGTGAAAGGAAATATCACCTGGACCAATAACCTGCCCTATGTAATTTTAGGTAGTTTGCAGGTAGATACCAATGCCCTGCTTACCATTGCCCCGGGTTGCAAAATATATTCGCATGCCAATGCGCCCATTATCGTTGACGGCACCCTTGTAGTTGATGGAACCAGTACAGAAAAGGTAGTTTTCTCCGGCGACAGGCTGGATGAGGATTACCGCGATCTGCCGGCAAGCTGGCCCGGCATCTATTTCCGGGGAAGCAGTAAAAATAATGTGCTGAGCTTTACAACTATAAAAAATGCTTACCAGGCCCTGGTGGCAGAACAGATGCCCGCGAATACCAATCCAAAAATTATTTTACACCAGTGTATCATCGACAATGCCTACGACGCCGGGATACTTTGTGTTAACAGTAGCCTGCAGGCTGATAATAGCCTGATCAGCAATTGTGGAAAAAATATCAATATCATTTACGGTGGAAATTACAATTTCATCAATTGCACTGTTGTAGGATATTCTTCTCTTCTACCTCATAAGAACCCGGTACTTACTGTAAGTAATTTTGCCACGCAAAACGGAACGACACTAACAACTGGTCTAGATGCCAGTTTTACAAATTGTATTTTTTGGGGAGAAAGCGGCAGCGTAAATGATGAGTTAAGCATGAGTAAACAGGGCAGCAATAATTTCAGACTAACCTTCGACAAGTGCCTTTATAAAGCTCAAACCGATCCTTTAAACAGTGTGTTTATTGCTTCTGTAAAAAACCAGGATCCTTTATTCGATAGCATTGATGTGCTGAAGCATACTTATAATTTCCATATTAGTAATCCGCAGGCGCCGGGCATCAACAAGGGAGCGTCTACCGTGTTTTTAAAAGACCTGGATAATAAAAATCGAAACAACGGATTGCCGGATCTGGGCTGTTATGAAAAACAATAGGCTTTCTTTCATGCAACATCCCGTTTTTCAGCAACAAAATATCGGTTTGACTACATAACCCATCAAACAATACCACCCACATCAAATTTTACATCGAAAGGCAGCCGGGTAAATTTGCATTTTCCCCCTACGCATTAGTAATGGCCAGGTAAGCTGCGGGCAAGCTAATGCAAAGGTCTGTCTTAGAAGGTAACTCCATGGCTTCAACATTTTTTTTACCTTTTTTAAAACATAAGGGTAGGTTCGTTCGTCTTATATAATAACTGAATCCCTGGTCATCAATTTCCTGGGTGGAGAATCCTCCAAATTCATTCGGCAGCTTGCTAAAGAAATAGTCGTTTAGATGCATCCAATGCATGTCCTGGCACTACCATGTGAACGGGTATAAAGTATTGTATGCCTCATTGAAAAATTAAATAATAATAAAAACAGCAGGCGCAAAACAAGATGAAACAACTAACACTAACTGTACTCTCTATATTATTCAGTACTCTTTTTATCAAAGCACAAACCATTGTAACCGGCAGTATCAAAGATGCCAATACCCAACAGCCGTTGGCCTTTGTCAGCGTGTATTTTAAAGGGGCCAAAGGAATAGTAAGCAGCGAAGATGGCAACTACTCTTTGTCAACCACCAATCCAAAACTCAACACAATAGAATTTTCTTATGGTGGCTATAAGGTGATTTCGAAAACAATTACACCGGGTAAACAGATCAGCCTCAACATCAATATGGAGCAGGTAGCCCTGGCAGAGGTAACGGTAAAAACGCATAAAAGAGCCAAATACAGTAATCGGGACAACCCTGCCGTAGAACTAATCAGGCAGGTGATTGATCATAAAAGTGAAAACCGCATTACCGCCTATGAGTATGTACAGTATCAGCAATATGAGAAATTGCAATTGTCGCTAACTAACCGGCCGGAAAAGTTGATGAAGAAAAAGCTGCTAAAAAACTTCCAGTTTGTGTTGGAAAACCAGGACACTACCAAAGTTGCGGGCAAGGCGTTGTTACCAATTTACCTGGAAGAAAACCTGAGCAATAAATTTTATCGCAAAAATCCTAAAAAAGAAAAGACCATTGTACTGGGACAAAAGAAAGTAAATTTTGGCGAGTATATTGATAATGATGGCATCAGTAAATACATTAATAAACTATATGCCGATATTGATGTATATGAGAATAACATCATCATTTTAACCAATCAGTTTTTGAGCCCGATTGCAAATCTGTCACCTACCTTTTATCGTTTTTATATCAGGGATACAGTAGAAGAGGGTGGCATTAAACTGGTGAAATTATATTTTACACCACGCAATACAAATGACCTGCTTTTTCGCGGGGTAATGTTTATTACGCTGGATGGTAAATATGCGGTGCAAAAAATAAATATGACCATCAGTAAAAATGCCAACCTGAATTTTACAAGGGAGTTAAGCATCCACCAGGATTTTGAAAAAACCGTCGATGGCCGTTACCATCTTATCTTAAGCAATATGATGGCCGAATTTGCATTGACAAAAAATGCTTCCGGCGGCATGATGGGCGAACGAACCGTCTCTTTCAAAAATTTTAAAATCAATCAACCTGCTGCAGACAGTATTTACTCAGAAAGTGCGATAGCTGGCATTGAAAGTAGTACCAGATTGCCTGATAGCTTTTGGGTTTCCAACCGTCACCAGCCGTTATCCAAAGTTGAATCGAAAGTTTACAGCAATATCGATAGTTTGCAGAACATGAAGTCTTACAAAAGATTTATGGATATCGCCACTTTGCTGCTCGCAGGCTACAAAAGTTTTGGAGGCTATGAAGTTGGCCCTGTCAATGCATTCTATAGCTTCAATCCGGTAGAGGGTTTCAGGCTTCGGGCAGGTGGCCGGTCAACGCCCAAATTTAGCAAAAACATTTACTTCGAAAATTACCTGGCGTATGGTTTCAAAGATGAAAAGTTTAAATATTTCTTGTCCGGTACTTATTCTTTTAACCATAAATCTATCTATACTTACCCTTTCAATTATGTAAAGGTCAGTTACCAGTATGATACCAAAATTCCCGGACAGGAGCTGCAGTTTGTAGCAGAAGATAATTTTTTGCTTTCCTTTAAAAGAGGCGATAACAGCAAATGGCTGTACAACAACATTTTCAAAACAGAATATGTGAGGGAGTTTGGGAAAAATGTTTCCTACACATTTGGATTTAAAAATATCCGGCAGGCACCTGCCGGAAGTCTTAGTTTCGAAAAAGAAGCCACCGGCGAGTCTGTTCCGAATATTACTACGACTGAACTTTCAGCGCAGGTGAGGTGGGCGCCGAATGAACAATTTTACCAGGGCAAGGTTTACAGGATACCGCTCTTTAATAAGTATCCCATATTTACATTCAGATACATTGCGGGAATAAAAGGACTGGTGAACGGTCAATACAATTACCACAACCTGAACCTGAACATTTTTAAAAGGGTATATCTATCCCAGTTTGGTTATGCTGATATCTCGATGGAAGGTGGTTATATTTTCGGGCAGTTGCCTTATCCTTTATTAACTGTTCACCGGGCCAATCAAACCTATGCTTACCAGCTAAACTCTTTTAACCTCATGAATTTTATGGAGTTTGTCAGCGACCGGTATGCTTCGGCTAATATGGATTATTATATGAATGGCTTCGTATTTAATAAACTTCCGTTGATAAAAAAATTAAAGCTGCGGGAAGTAGCCAGTTTTAAAATACTGTATGGTGGGGTTCGAAATGAAAATAATCCGGCACTCAATGCAGGCACATTAAAATTTCCCAACAGCGATGGCATACAAAATACATACGGTTTAAACAGCAAACCCTACATGGAAGTAAGTGTGGGTGTTGCCAATATATTTAAGCTGATGAGGGTAGACCTGGTGAAACGCCTAAGCTACCTCGATCA
The DNA here is from genome assembly GCA_025963635.1 of Ferruginibacter sp. GTDB lineage: Bacteria > Bacteroidota > Bacteroidia > Chitinophagales > Chitinophagaceae > Ferruginibacter. The sequence continues at coordinate 171,866 of JAOQAK010000002.1, read as the reverse complement.
TCCCGATGTAGCGCAATTGGGTATAAGGACCAGGTTTAAATTTGACTTTTAATAAATGGATATGAGTGCATCCGGGGGGTAGACATATTTGAATAATTGATTGGTTAAATTATCAAAAATTGTAAAGTCGTTACATCCATCGGGCTATATTTGCATTTGAACAGTTGACAATAATTCATACCAACAAAATTGAATCTGATTCGTTATTAAATAAAAACCCCCATTATGTTAAAGCTTTTAGTAATGACCACGGCATTTTTTTCCTGCATGGTTCAGGGCAATAATGCATTTATGAATAATGAAACTAGTGACGCGGCCAATCTCCGTTCAAAAACAATATATGATTTTAAAGTAGAAGCGCTTGACGGCTCTACGATCGACTTCTCCAAATTCAAGGGTAAAAAAATATTAATTGTAAATACCGCTTCCAAATGCGGGTACACTCCGCAGTATGAAGGATTGGAGGCGCTTTATGAAAAGTATAAAGACCATTTGGTAGTGGTAGGATTTCCTGCAAATAATTTCGGCGGACAGGAACCCGGTTCAAACACCGAGATTAAAGAATTCTGCAAAAAGAATTATGGCGTTACTTTTCCCATCGCTTCTAAAATTTCCGTAAAAGGAGATGATATTGCACCTATCTACAAATGGCTTTGCAATAAAAGTGAAAATGGGGTGTTAGATGCTGAGATCAAATGGAACTTCAATAAATTTCTATTGGATGAAAATGGCAAAATCATCGCCAAATTCGATAGCAAGGTTACTCCAATGAGTGATGAACTCACCAGCAAGCTTTAATTTATTTCATCATATCAAAAGGCATCCCGGTTTTTAAACCCCGGATGCCTTTTTTTATTTTACTTTGCGGTGTGCAATTCGAAAAAGTAATAGGACAAAAGGAAACCAGGGAACAATTGATTCAAATGGTGCAACATAACCGTTTGAGCCATGCATTGTTGTTTTTAGGCAAGGAGGGAACCGGGGCGCTTCCGATGGCTTTGGCATTTTCTCAATATGTTGTTTGCGAAAAAATAAATGGAAAATCAAAAAACACAGCCGAGCCTTCTTTGTTTGGTGAGCCTCTTGCGGAACAGCTCCAACCAGTCTCTACCAAAGATTCATGTGGCGTATGTAGTGCCTGTATCAAGGCCAGCCAGATGATTCACCCGGATATTCACTTTTCTTACCCGGTGATATCTAAAAAATCGGGCGATAAACCTATTAGCACAGATTTCATCACGGAGTGGAGAGAATTTATTTCACTGAATCCATATGGCAATGCTTTTGACTGGCTCCAGTTTATTGGTGCAGAAAACAAGCAGGGAAATATCACTTCTGAAGAGTGCAACGATATTACCCGTAAAATAAGTTTAAAAAGTTTTGAAAGCGGGTATAAGATTTTAATAATATGGATGCCGGAATACCTCACCAAAAACGGCAATAAGCTATTAAAACTGATAGAGGAACCGCCTCCCGACACGCTGTTTTTATTGGTCGCGGAAAATGAAGACCTGGTATTGCCTACGATTTTATCCAGGACCCAGCTGGTGAAAATTCCATCACTCACTGTGCTGGAAGTGGAATCGGCCCTGGAATTAAGATCTGGTGTGGCAGTTGAAAAGGCACAGCAGGTAGCGGCTTTAAGTTCTGGCAATTACAGGGAAGCTTTACTGTTGCTGCAGCATCTAGAAGATGATTGGCAGGCAATGTTAAGGGAGTGGCTGAACATGATCTCCCGGAAAAATTATGCCGGACAGGTAAAATGGATTGACGAAATGAGTAAGCAAGGAAGGGAAAAGCAGAAGCAGTTTTTAAAATACTTTACCCATTTACTCGAGCAGGCGGTAAGATTGAGCGTGGATGCCAATCTGGCCGGTTCATTTTCTATCGCAGATAACGAACGGGATTTTGCCCTCCGGCTAAACAAGTTGTGCAATGTTAACCAGCAGGAAGCAATTGTACAGGAGTTAGACAAGGCCAGTTACTATATTGAGCGAAATGCCAATGGCAAAATGCTCTTCCACGCACTCTCCATTAAGTTGTACCACATAATTAGCAACAATTCGCTAATTTTGATGAATTGAGGAAAAAGGCCTGTGGAATGGAGTTGGTGTTTGCTTTTATTGAACTTCCTTCTCTGCTATATCGATGTCATTGAGTAATCTGAAGCCGTTTTACCTGGGTTAATTTATACGTGTACCTTTTAATTGGACAGAGTAAGCTATCCGGGTAATATTATAGGCTCCTGAACAGCTACGAACCGAATAAGTACAAGCGTACAATTTCCTATCAGGAAACGGGACTGTCAATGTAAATCAATATAGCCGTGAAATGACTTTTCAATTCCGGGTTTCCGGAGATTTCAGACTACAATGCTCTTACAGGTAAATCTTCCCTCTAACAATCTTAATTTTTAACGTTTACTAATAACACTAAATATGGCGTGTGGAAGTTGTGGAACAGGCGGCGGCGCTCCAGGGGGTTGCCAGAGCCATGGAAGTTGTGCAAGCGGTGGATGCAATCGCATGAATGTGCATGACTGGTTAGCTAATTTGCCTTTCAGTGATCCCGAGAGCGGTTGCAGAATTGTTGAAGTAAGTTTTAACAATGGAAGCAGGAAAGACTATTTTAAGAATACTACCACTCATTTTTTTGAAAAAGGCGATATGATCGCCGTGGAAGGCGTTAGCGGGTTTGATGTGGGATCGGTCAATATGACCGGTGAACTGGTTCGGTTACAGTTAAAAAAGAATAATATAAAAGAGGAAAGCGCAGATATTAAAAAAATTCTGCGCAGGGCCAATGAAACCGATCTGAATAAGTGTCGCGAAACAAAGGCAAGAGAAAAAGACGTAATGATCCGAAGCAGGGCCATTGCCAAACAGTTGAACCTTGATATGAAAGTGGCCGAGGTAGAAATACAGGCAGATGGACGCAAAGCAACCTTCTTTTACATTGCGGATGACCGGGTAGATTTTAGGGAACTGATTAAGATATATGCGGGTGAGTTTAAAGTGAAAGTGGAAATGAAGCAGATTGGCGCCCGCCAGGAAGCAGGAAAAGTGGGCGGTATTGGAAGTTGCGGCAGGGAACTTTGTTGCAGCACATGGCTTACCGATTTTAAAAGCGTAAATACAAATGCAGCCCGCTACCAGAATTTAAGCATCAACCAAACCAAGCTGAGCGGGCAATGTGGTAGGTTGAAATGCTGCCTCAATTACGAGCTGGATACCTACCTCGATGCACTGCAAAATTTTCCGGATGATTGTGATATGATTGAAGTATCGAGGAGTCGTGCGTTTTTAGTTAAAAAAGATATTTTCCGAAACCTGATGTGGTATACCATGCCAGACAGTACCAAACAATATCCTTTAACTATTGAAAGCGTTCAAAAAATAAAGGCACTCAACCGCCAGGGCATTAAGCCGGTTGAATTGGAAACAGTAGAAGTGGTGAGCAAAAAGCCAGTCGAAATTGAACCAACCTATGTAGATGTAGTAGGACAAATAAGTTTGAAGAGCCTCGAAAAAACCAGCCGCAAACGAAGAGAGAATGAAAGAGACCAGGGAGGTCCACAACAAGGCGGCAGGGACAATGGCAACGAAAACAGGCGTGGGCGGGAGCAAAGCGGTAACAATCAAAACAGGCCGCAGCAACGGCCACCTCAAAATCGTGAGGGGCAGGGACAGCCACGAGCGCCCCAAAGTAAAGACGGCCAGGCCCCACAACGTCCGCCGCAAAATAGGGGTGGGCAAGCCCCGCAACGGCCTCCGCAAAACCGGGATGGACAAAATCAGCAGCGGCCACCCCAAAATCGTGAGGGGCACGTTCATCAAAGACCTAACCCTCCCGCCGCCAACAGGCAGGCACAGCCTGGAAGGCAGCCCCAAAAACATCCTCAAAACCGGGGAACCCAGGGCAGGCCAAAACAGGCACCGGACAACAACAATGAAAAAAGTTAATGAATTAATACAAAAACGTCAGGTTTATACTCCTGGCGTTTTTATTTTTGCACAACCATTTCCTATATGTCCATTATAGTCAGCAATCTCTCTAAAATGTACGGTGATCAAAAAGCCGTAAATAACATTTCATTTTCTGTTAATAAAGGAGAAATTGTTGGTTTTTTAGGTCCTAATGGTGCTGGCAAAAGCACCACCATGAAAATGATTACGGGCTATCTCCAGCCAGATGCAGGATCTGCAGCCGTTTCTGGAGAAATAGTAAATCCCCATTCCTTAACTGCAAAAAAGAAAATAGGATACCTCCCTGAAGCCAATCCTCTTTATTTCGATATGTATGTAAGGGAATACCTCGAATTTATTTCATCTCTTCACGGACTTGCAAATCCAAAACAGGCAATACAAAAAGTAATAGCAACTACGGGATTGACTTCCGAAGCTAATAAAAAAATAGGCCAGCTGAGTAAGGGCTATAAGCAGCGGGTTGGGTTAGCCGCTGCCTTGATACACGATCCCGAGGTATTGGTATTGGATGAACCGACGTCTGGGCTCGATCCAAACCAGATAGCGGAAATCAGGGAAGTAATAAAAAGGCTTGGCCAGGACAAAACCGTTTTATTTTCCTCGCATATTTTACAGGAAGTGCAAGCCATCTGTGACAGGGTGATCATAATTAACAAGGGCAGTATCGTAGCGGATGACAAACTGAGTAATTTACAAAAAAGCAATAACGAACAGGCAAGTGTAATGGTGGCTTTTAAAGAAAGCGTAGCGCCAGACCTTTTAGAAGCGATCGAAACCGTAACCAAAGTGGAACTGATACAGTTCGCAACCGGGACAGGATCCGGCAGCTTTGGTGGAAGCAGTTTCAGGTTAGAGAGCAGTTATCCCGATAGTGTAAAAAAACAATTACTCGAACTAAGTATTAAAAATAACCTGAACATCGTTTCCCTGCAAACCGAGATAAATAGCCTTGAAGACATTTTTAGAAACTTAACAGCAACAGAATAAGAAATAATTTAATCAATAAAACAACACAATCATGAGTTACATCGCAAGCATTTATGCTCGTCAGATTTTGGATAGCCGCGGCAATCCAACAGTAGAAGTAGACGTATTAACAGAAAACGAAAATCTGGGCCGTGCAGCCGTACCAAGTGGTGCAAGTACAGGAATTCACGAAGCCATGGAATTGAGGGACAACAATAAAAAGCTCTTTGGTGGCAAAGGTGTATTAAAGGCAGTAAAGAATGTAAATACAATTTTGGCAGAAAACCTGGTAGGCTGGGATGTAACAGACCAGACGGGTATTGATGACATGATGATTGCATTGGATGGTACGCCCAACAAAAGCAAATTAGGTGCGAATGGTATGCTGGCAGTTAGTTTGGCCGTAGCAAAAGCCGCAGCAATGGAAGCTAACCTTCCTCTTTTTCGTTATATCGGCGGAACTAATGCAAAGGTTTTGCCTATTCCAATGATGAACATTTTGAATGGTGGCGCCCACGCTGATAACAAAATAGATTTCCAGGAATTTATGATCATGCCTGTAGGAGCATCTACCTTCAGTGAAGGCCTTCAATGGGGCGTAGATATTTTTCATGCGCTGAAAGTAGTGTTAAAGAAAAAGGGATTCAGCACCAATGTAGGTGACGAAGGCGGTTTTGCACCAAATATTCAAAGCAATGAAGAAGCAATTGAAACAGTTTTGACAGCCATTCAATCGGCAGGATATAAAACCGGCAGCCAGATTATGATTGCAATGGATGCAGCAAACAGTGAATTGTGGAATGCAAAAGAAAAGAAATACATCTTTCATAAAAGTGATGGCAAGAAAATGACCAGCGAAGAACTGGTAAAATACTGGACCAGTTGGGTGAAACAATATCCGATTTGTTCTATCGAAGATGGTATGGCAGAAGATGATTGGAAAGGATGGAAAATGCTGACAGAATCTATTGGAGGCCAATGCCAGCTCGTTGGTGATGATCTTTTTGTTACCAATGTTACCCGTTTGGAAAGAGGCATCAATGAGAAAATTGCGAATGCTTTACTGGTAAAGGTGAACCAGATCGGTACATTATCAGAAACCATCAATGCAGTAAGTATGGCCCAGCAAAGCGGGTACAATACAATAATGAGTCACCGCAGCGGTGAAACAGAAGATACTACCATTGCGGATCTTGCCGTTGCTTTAAATTGCGGACAAATCAAAACCGGCTCTGCAAGCAGAACCGATCGCATCGCCAAATACAACCAGTTGATCCGCATTGAAGAAATGCTGGGCGAAAGTGCAATTTATCCAAAGGGAAAGATTAAATTTGGCCGTCCAATCTAAATCTTTCTAATATGAAAGACTTTAACAGGTAACAATGGAAAAGGATTTCAATAATACAGTCTCTTCTAAGCACCTTTTTCAGAGGGGCTTAGGGAGGCTGTCCTTTTTTACGAATAAATATTTAATTACGGGAGCTTTCTTTCTGGTGTGGATGTTTTTTTTCAATGAAAAGGACCTGCTTTCGGAGTTTAAGCGAAAAGAAAAATTAATTGAGTTACAAAAGAGTGAACAGCACCTGAGTGAAACAATAAAAGATACGAAGCAGGAGCTTGGTCAGTTAAAAACGAATGCACAAACTATCGAGAAATATGCAAGGGAAAAGTATTTGATGAAGAAGGATAACGAAGATTTGTTTATTATTTCCGGGAAGGATGCTAACAAATAATTCACATATCTATGCAATAATCAACCATTTAGGTCGTTTATAAGACAGGATTTGAAAAATATTTTTAAACAAGCATTAAACTTGCCTATGCACAGTTTTACACAGGAAGACCTTATACAATACTTGTACAATGAGACTTCCCAGGAAAAATCAGCCGCTTTGAAGGCTGCACTGGAAACCGATTGGATTCTGCGTGAGGAATTTGAAGTGATCTCCGCGGCCATGTCTGGCCTGGAAAAGCTTACCTTCTCACCCCGGAATGTTGCCGTAGAGTACATTCTAAACTATGCAGAATGGTCGGTAACTGAACTTTCAACAGAAGTTTAGTCTGCAATTCCAGGGTTTTAAATTAATTTCGTCCGCAAATGCCGGACGTTTTTTTATGACCAAAAAGCAACGTTATCAATATGTTATAGATTACTTTCTCGCCCATACGCCTGATGCTGAAACTGAGTTGATCTACGATACACCTTTTCAATTATTGATAGCAGTAATTCTGTCTGCCCAGTGCACAGATAAACGGGTAAATCTTACAACACCCGCAATTTTTAATAAATATCCTACTCCTGAAAGTCTTGCAGTAGCAAAGCTGGAAGATGTTTTTGATCTTATAAAAAGTATATCCTATCCAAACAATAAGGCCAGGCATTTGATTGGAATGGCCGGTATGCTGGTGCAAAAGTTTTCGGGCAAAGTACCCATGACGGTTAGTGAATTGATGGAATTGCCGGGTGTAGGTAGAAAAACGGCAAATGTAATTACCTCGGTTATCGATAATCAGCCTAACATGGCGGTGGATACACATGTTTTCCGGGTAAGTGCCCGTATTGGACTAACGATCGCTGCTAAAACACCTTTAGCAGCAGAGCAACAGCTGATAAAAAATATACCCGAGGGGTATATTCATAAAGCACATCATTGGTTAATTCTTCATGGAAGATATGTTTGTGTAGCCAGGAATCCAAAATGCAGCGAATGTGGTATAAAGCATGCCTGTAAGTTTTACAATACGATCCGAAAATCTTACATTTAATGAAGAACATTCGTTTGAGTTTAAGAATCACTAACTTCAAAATATCCTGCATAATTAATGGGTATTAGATTTAAAAATGACGCTATTTCATGAAAAAAATTAGGCTTATTGCGGCAATATCCTTGTTGCTGTTGGCTTTTGAACAAAAAGCTTCTGCCCAGTTCTATTTCTTCGATAATAATTATTATGATACTCACTTACTATTTGAGGCAGGCGGCTCTGTAGGCGCAATGAATTGTTTGTCCGATATTGGTGGAAGAAGAGGCCTGGGAGCGCCTTTTCTTAAGGATCTAAATATAGGTAACACTCATTTAAATGGTGGTTTTTACCTGAGTGCAATATACAAGTATGCAGTAGCGCTTAGATTGGAAGGTACTTACGGCCGGGTGAGTGCTTATGATAGTATCCTGAAAGATGTGGAGAAAACAACTAATGGAAGGTACCAGCGCAATCTTAATTTCAGAAGTAATATCACGGAAGTTTCCTTGGTAGCAGAGTTTCATATAAGATTTATACTAAGAAGCTTTCTTTTTGAAGATGATTTGAATGTTGATGATGAGCCGCCAAGACTATCTCCATATATCGCAGCGGGGATAGGTTTCTTTTCCTTCAACCCACAGGGCAAAGTGGGAAATAACTGGGTGGATCTGCAACCTCTTAGTCTTGAAGGTCAGGGTTTTGCTGAATATCCCACACGCAAGCCTTACAAATTAACTCAAATGAATATCCCGATAGGGGTGGGAATGAAATACGAATTAACTCCTTTTATTAATTTACGTGCCGAACTTTTATATCGTTACCTTTCAACCGACTACCTGGATGACGTCAGTGTCCGGTACATTAACCGGAACGTTTTTCAGAAATACTTTAGTGGGACCCAATTGCAGAATGCACTTGATCTCAGCAGCAATGATAGAGTAAATCCGGGCGGCCCAACAGGAGTTTACAGAAAAACAGAGGGTGGCATACGGGGTGATCCAACAGACAATGACGCTTATTTCACCTTAAACTTTAAAGCCGGGTTTGTATTTGGGAGAGAGAAAATCGTCCGGAATAGAAGTCCCCGCCGATTCTAAAGATTGTTTAAGATAAATTGTGAGAAGCAAGGAAGTATTCTTAACCTTGCACCTTGCTCATTTTACGACGTAGTGTAAATCCAGACACCGTTACTATCAAAGCAGCTACTCCCCATGCAAATAATTGCCACGTAAGCAAAGGCCATCCGCCAATGCGCCAACATTGTATCCCCGCAAAAGTGCCTGTCGCACCTCCAATAAAATAAGCAGTCATATAAACCGTGTTAATTCTGCTATGAGCAGTTTCATCCAGGCTGTAAATGGTAGCAATATTGGTTACCTGTGTTGCCTGCACACCTATGTCAAGCAGCAAAACGGCTGCTATAAAAGAAAGAATATTATAAGGAAACAGTTTTATAATTACAATACCGCCGATTAACATCAATACTGCTAGCAACTGCAAACGTGCAGGATTGCCCTTATCAGCCCATTTTCCAAAAAGCGGCGCCAATAAAGCTCCCCCAATTGCCAGGATACCTAACATCCCAATGGCATCTGCCCGGTAAAAAAATGGCGCACCGCTTAGATGAAAAGTAAGCGTTGTCCAAAAAGAACAAAATACACCAAACACCAATGCACCTAAAAGTGCAGTACGACGCAACAAGGCAAAACGTTTTACCTGTTGCAGTGTGGATTGCAGTACTTCTTTATAATTTCCTGTAAACTGTGCGGGTATATCCGGCAGGGAAAAATGTATCATAATAGCAGTAATCAACACCAATAATGCTGAAATTCCATATACATAACGCCAACCGAGCCATTCGGAGATGTAGCCACTGAATACCCTTGCCGCCAATATGCCGATCAGTATCCCTGTAAAAATGATCCCCACAGTGCGCCCTTTATTCTGTTTGTCGAGGCTCACTGCCATTGGTATAATTACATGAGCAGCCACCGCCAGCATCCCCATCAGCAGGCTCATCGCATATATTCCATTGAGTTGGGTAATAAAAAAATTCCCAAATAAAACCACGACAAGAATCGCCTGCAATAACAATATCAATTTCTTCCTGTTTATTTTATCACCCAGTGGTGTTATAAAAAACAAACCTAACCCGTATCCAATCTGAGTCAGTACGGATATGAAGCCTACTTTATTCTCACTGGTGTGAAAAGTAGTTGCCATTTCCTTCAGTATCGGCTGATTATAATAGATATTAGCAACGCAGACCCCTGCAGTTGTGGCCATGATGGCAATCTGTGATTTGGACAATCCCTGTTCTTTCATATAAGTAAATAATGCTCTGGCATTAACTGAAAATGTTGTCGATATTCATCCGGTCGGCGTGAAATAGTAAGGTGTTAAAAACACTCTTAGCAAGTCAACACGCGGGCGTTGTATACCGGGCGGTGAGCCCATAAACTATAAAGTTGACACCCTTTCAAAGGCATCAACTTTATTTCGCATCTTCCTGCATAAACGCCGGGAAACACTTATAACATTTTCTTTATTTCTTCAATCAATTCACCCTTTGTAATGGGTATACCCATTATTTTGTTATATGGTTTTGCATCTACAAAGTAAACATCACGTATGATTTTTACCAGTTGGCCATTATTGATTTCCGGCACCAATACATGGTCAAAATTCTTCAAAATATCTCCCAGGTTTTTTGGGAAAGGCCGGATATAGCGCAAATGTGCATGAGAAACGGAATGGCCCGCGAGTTGTAACTCACGGCAGGCGCTTTTGATGGCTCCATAGGTGCTCCCCCATCCAAGTACCAGTACTTTTCCTTTTTCTTCGCCGCTATCCAGTTTTTGCTCAGGTATATAATTGGCGATCAGGTCTACTTTCTTCTGCCTTGTTTTCACCATATGCTGGTGATTGTCTGAATCATAACTGATATTACCGGTAACATCTTGTTTTTCCAAACCTCCTACCCTGTGTTCGAGTCCTTTTGTTCCAGGAATTGCCCATGGACGAACAAGTTTTTCATCTCTTTTATAAGGTTGAAACTTGCCATTCACATCCATGTCGGAAGCTATATTTTGGGAGGCGAAAGAAACCTTTATTTCTGCCAGATCTGCCGAAACAGGAAATTTCCAGGGTTCTGCACCATTGGCAATATAACCATCGCTTAAAAATATTACCGGTGTCATATGCTGTACACTGATCCTTACGGCTTCATATATCGCACTAAAACAATCACTTGGGGTAGATGCTGAGATGACAGGCATTGGACATTCGCCATTCCTGCCATAATAAGCTTGCATTAAATCGCTCTGTTCAGTTTTAGTAGGCAAACCTGTACTTGGACCACCTCTTTGTACATTGATAATTATCAGCGGAATTTCCAGCATTACGGCCAAACCCATGGCTTCGGATTTTAAAGCGATACCTGGTCCGCTGGTAGTAGTAACTCCCAGGCTGCCACCATAACTGGCTCCGATAGACGATGTAATGGCTGCAATTTCATCCTCTGCCTGGAAAGTTTTAATAGAAAAGTTTTTATACTTGCTTAATTCATGTAATATATCGCTGGCGGGTGTTATCGGGTAACTTCCAAGGAACAATTGCAAGCCGCTTTTTTGCGAAGCAGCAATCAAACCATACGACAACGCCTGGTTCCCCATTATAGAACGGTACATTCCGGGTTCCATCTTTGCCTTTTCAACAGTATATCTTGTTGTAAACGTTTCAGTGGTGTCTCCGTAATTATAGCCTGCTTGTAAGGCTTTCACATTACTCTCGAAAATCTCCGGCTTTTTCCCAAATTTTTCCTTTATAAACTGGATTGTGCTGTCCATTTCACGGTTATACATCCAATATAAAAATCCGAGCACAAACATGTTTTTAGCACGGTCCTTCTCTTTCATCCCCATGCTGAAATCCTTCAATGCCTCACGGGTCATTTTGGTAACATCTATCTTAATCAGCTCATAGGAATCCAGGCTACCGTCTTCCAGCGGGTTTACCCCTTCGGCATAATTGGCCAGCCGCAAATTCCTTGAATCAAACCCTTCTATGTTGGCAATGATCACACCGCCCGGCTTCAGCTCTTTTAAATTGACTTTTAAAGCGGCAGCATTCATAGCAACCAGTACATCACTTGCATCGCCGGGTGTAAAGATTCTGTCGCTGCTAAACCGCAACTGGTAACCGCTTACGCCGGGCAAGGTTCCGATCGGAGCCCTGATCTCCGCCGGAAAATCGGGGAAAGTTGCCAGGTCAATACCCAGCATTGCGGTGTTATTGGTAAACTGGCTGCCGGTCAACTGCATACCATCGCCGCTATCTCCGGCAAACTTAATTACTACTTCCTTTAGTACCTGGTCTTTTATACTCATAGTGGGTCAATCATTAAAAATTACGGAAAGGTACGGCGAATTTGCTTTTTAATGTCAACCCTTTAAAAATTGTAACCTATTATCTTGTTTTATCTTTGTTTAAACGCCCATATTATTATGCAATTCACATACTTACTTCCAAATGCAGTATTTATATCAATTGACATCATTAACAACAAAATAAATACAAAGGATTCAGTCACCTTATATCCTCATAGAGCAATAATAATCCCCTAATTTTCATGGACCCTGACCCTGAAGCTGAGCAAGCCGCTTCTAAAATTTTACGAACAACGTTTCTAACGATTGCTTGTACTGCCTGCAATAGTTTCCATACAGAGACTTCTACTGGTGTTTCGACGATTCAATTTTCTTTACCTGACTCCACCAGCAAAAAAAATATCAACACAGTGCCCGCCAGGAAGAAGAAAAAGAAAACTATTTACCTCACTTTTGATGACGGACCAAATAAGGGTACAAGAAAAGTAATGCATATTGCGGCAGAAGAAGAAATGCCCATTTCCATGTTCCTTATTGGTGAACATGTATATGGCACTACTGAGCAAACAGCTACGTTTGACAGTCTTGTTCATTGTGGAATTGTTGAATTGGAAAACCATAGCTATACCCACGCAAATAATCGTTACAGTGATTTCTATTCACAGCCTGCCTGCACTGTAAAGGATTTTATGCGTTGCAGGGATAGTTTGGAACTGACGAACAATATTATTCGCACACAGGGCAGGAATATCTGGCGCACTAAAAACCTCTCCTGTACCGATATCACTAAAAGTGCCGCTGCTGCAGACAGCTTGCAGGAAGCAAGTTTTACCCTGATTGGCTGGGACCTTTAACGGCATTTTGATAGGCAGCTAAAATTATGTGCTACAGACGATGAATTGTTGCTGCAGGTGGATAGCATGTTTTCACAGGATAGAACAAAAACGCCCGATCACCTCGTGTTGCTGGCTCACGACCAGGTATATGCCGATGTAAACGACTCAATCACTTTGCATAGATTTATGAGAAAATTAAAAACTGCGGATCAATACAATGTTGAAGTGAGTTCAAAATATCCCGGAATAAAAAATTAACAACACTTCAATATATTTCGGATCCTGGCTGTCTTGAAATGATTTATTTTTGCCAATTAAAATTACAACTATGGACTTATACAAATCTGGGAATCCTACGCTTTCTGAAAAGGTTTTTAAACAGACCGGCTACGTGGATTACAACAATTCAATGACGGTAAGAGGTACATTGAACAAGTTTGGTTTTATGTTTTTAATGCTGATGGGCACAGCTTATTATTCGTGGAAAGAATTTGCAGAAGGTGGAAATGTGCAGCCTTTAATCTGGGGAGGTATGATCGGCGGTTTTGTAGTGGCGATGGTGATCGTGTTTAAAAAAGAATGGTCACCCTATCTTGCACCATTATACGCGCTGTTAGAAGGATTGTTTATCGGAGCCGTTTCGGCTTATTACAATGATGCGTTTGGAGCAAAGATGCCCAATATTATAATGAATGCGGTCGGGCTTACATTCGGCACCGCTATAGCCATGTATTTATTATACAGCTTCAAAATCATCCAGGCAACGCAAAAGTTTAAGGCAATCATCTTCACTGCCACGGCAGGTATTGCTATTTTTTACCTGCTTGCAATGGTGTTGAGAATGTTTAACGTGGAAATGGCATTTTTACATGAAGGCTCTGCAATGGGAATTGGTTTCTCGCTGGTAGTTGTTGCCGTGGCAGCACTCAACCTCATCCTCGATTTTGATATGATGGAACAGGGTGCTGCTGCAGGGGCTCCAAAGTATATGGAGTGGTATGGGGCATTTGCCTTGACGGTAACCATTGTTTGGCTATATCTCGAGATTCTTCGCCTGCTATCAAAATTGAGCAGCAGAAAATAATTGGTGACTGGATACGTAAACTATGGAGCCAATCCTGCGTGACCGTTCATCTCAAATTAAAAAAGATTGTTCCTGTTAATGGGAGCAATCTTTTTTTATAGTGCTTTGATCAATTCCTTCACTTTATCTTTTATCAGATCCCTCACTTCATTGAACTGCTCAGGTTCCATATTTTTTGGGTCGGGTATCTGCCAATCTATAATTTTTTTGGCGGGCATCCACGGACAAGCATCTCCGCAACCCATTGTAACCACCGCATCGAAGGGAGCAAAGGCCTTTACTTCGTCGAGGCTTTTACTGTCATGTGTACTCAAATCGTAGCCAAGTTCTTTCATGGCTGCAATTGCTTTGGGATTTACAATACCGCTAGGCTTACTTCCGGCGCTGTAAGCTTCTATATTTTCGCCCCCTAATATTTTTGCAAAAGCCTGGCTCATTTGTGAACGGTTGCTATTTTCAATACAAACAAACAGGAGTTTTTTTGAGGTCATTGCTTTAGATGTTTCAGAAGCATTTGCCATAATTGAGTTTTGACTTTTTAGCTAAAAGATAATTTTAATTGCGAGTACGTTGTATCTCTCCGTTAGTAAAAATTATTGGAGAAGCCAAACTCCTTTCTTTCATTTACCGACTCAAAATTATCTACTGCCATAATTAATATTAGATACCGACAATTTTGCTCCTTCTTTCCAACAGCACGGTGTCACGCCAGGTGTTATTCATTTGTCCAATTTTTTCGCGAATGCCGATTATTCTAAAGCCCGCGGCTTCGTGAATTTTTAAGCTCGCTTTGTTTTCGGGAAAAATGCCTGCCTGCAGTGTCCAGAACTTATGTCTTTCACTTTCTTCTACCAGGGCCGTCAATAATTTTTTTCCTAATCCTCTTCCACCCCATTTGCTGCTTACGTATACACTCACTTCTCCAACCCCGGCATACACACACCTGCCGCTTACAGGGGTGAGTGCAGCCCAGCCTAACACTTCATTATTATCGATTAAGATCAGCCTGCAGGTTTTCTCATGCGCAGCATCCCATTCTTCCCAGGTGGGAACAGAAGACTGGAAAGTGGCATTGCCTGTTGTAATGCCTTCCGCATAAATGTCTTTAACGGCTTGCCAATGATGCGGTGTCATTTCTGTGATCTCCATTTCTATCGATTTAAATGTTTGCTATTTTTTCTATCCAGCCCGGCTACACATAAGTATTTAACTGCGGTCTAGCAGCAGGAACTTCCCGGTTCACAACAGTTTCTTTCGTCCTTTGCGGGCTTTTCTGCGTAAACGGTGATACTGGTTATTTTGGTGTTGCTGTTTTTGTAGTCATCTATTTCCGCGGCACTTAAATATGCCGACAATATTTCATCCGGAATATGGATGACTTTGTCTTTTTGAAGGGCGATATTTGTAAAACCTGCCTCTTTAATTATTTCCATATAAACCTGTTTCTGAATAGCCCCTGAAACGCAACCTGCATATAGCTCTGCTACCTCTTTCCATTTGGCTGGCAACGGCCCCTCCAAAACGATATCAGCAATAGAAAAATGACCGCCGGGTTTTAACACCCTGAAAATTTCACTAAATACTTTGTGTTTGTTGGGAACGAGGTTTAAAACACAATTGCTTACGATTACATCGGCTTTATTGCTGGTGACAGGCATTTCGTCAATATCGCCCTGGCGGAATTCGATATTATTATACCCCATTTTTTCTGCATTGGCCCTTGCCCTTTCAATCATGGCGGGGGTAAAATCAATACCAATTACTTTACCTGTATCACCAGTGAACCGCCGGGCAATAAAACAATCGTTGCCTGCCCCGCTTCCAAGATCAATTACGGTATTACCGGCTTTAATTTTAGCAAATTCGGTGGGCAGGCCACAGCCCAGTCCCAGGTCAGCATCAGCATTGTAGCCCTCCAGCCGGGTATAATCATCTGCCATAATATTATATACATCATCACCGCAGCAAGCGCTTGTTGCTCCACAGCAAGAAGTTGAATTCTGATCCTTGGTTTGCTCCGCAATGGCAGCGTACTTTTCTTTTACGAGTTCTTTAATTTGTGCATCGTTGTTCATGACTTTAAATTTTATAGTAATTAATTATTGAACGCTATTTCTGCTCTGGCTGCAGAGCACGGCATCGGAAATGGAGAACTGGACAATAAATAAAAAGGCTTGGTTTACTTTACCAGCTGCAACCACCTTAGCAGCAGGCCTTTTCATTTTTCACCTTCAGTGTATCGAACAAAATATTAAATTCTGTATTGAACTTTTCAAAAGCCTTCCAGTTGATACAGTAACAATTTCGTGGTCCATCGATGGTGCCGTTTATCAGGCCCGCATTTTTTAATTCTTTTAAATGCTGAGACACGGTAGATTGTGCCAACGGCAATACCTCTACTATCTCGCCACAGATACATTCATTTCGGCTTGCCAATACTTTTAAAATGGCAATGCGTGCAGGATGTGCTATCGCTTTTGCAAATTCTGCCAGGTCTTGTTCCTTTTGGGTGAATGCTTCTTTTTTATGAATTGCCATATCGCTTATTTTATATCGCAAATATACGATTAAACGAATTTAAGTTCCAAATTTTTTCCAAAGAAAATAGCGCCGGTTGCCGGCGCTTTAAAATTATTATTGTCGAATAGGTTAGCGAAATGGGGGCAAACCAAAGAGCAGCCCGTCGTTTTTGATATACTTTTCTGAACATTTATTCCCTTCCATCCAGCAAGTTTCCCAATCCTCCTAATATACTTCCTTCCTCCTTTCGCTTATAAGTACCGTATTGCATGATACGCCCTGCAAGCCTGCTGATGGGCAAAGACTGTAACCAAACTTTACCTGGTCCTCTCAATACTGCAAAAAATAAACCTTCGCCGCCAAACATAAAATTTTTAATCCCCCGCACCATTTCAATATCAAAATCCACTCCTGAAGTGTAGGCTACTACGCAACCGGTATCCACCTTCAGTATTTCACCGGCTCTCAAGTTTCTCTCCACAACATACCCGCCTGCATGTGCAAACGCGAGGCCATCACCTTCAAGCTTTTCCATAATAAATCCTTCGCCTCCGAAGATGCCGGTTCCTAATCTTCGTTGAAATGCAATACCCACACTCACTCCTTTTGCGGCACACAAAAATGCATCCTTTTGGGCAATGATCTTTCCCCCAAGCTGCTGCAGGTCAAATACGATGATCTTGCCTGTATAGGGCGATGCGAAACTGACTTTTTTCTTCCCCTGACCCATATTGGTGAAGGCTGTCATGAACAAACTTTCGCCTACGAGTAAACGCTTTCCGGCGCTCATCAATTTTCCTAACATACCGCCGGATTGCTGCTGGCTTCCATCGCCGAAGATCGTTTGCATTTCTATGCCATCATCCATCATCATAAAGGCCCCACTCTCCGCAATGGCAGTTTCTTTTGGATCCAGTTCAATTTCAACAAACTGGAGTTCCTCTCCGTAAATCTTGTAATCTATTTCATGATTTATACGCATAGTTTTTATTTTTCTGTGAAGTTAATATGTATCGTAAATACAGATTGTAAAATTTGAAGAGTGGTATCATCTCCTGACATTAAATAAAACAGAGCTAATAATCCCGTCACCACCGTTAGGGCCCAATTCATTCACCATTTATGTATATCCCCCATGCAAATTTCAACCAAAATACTCCCCAGTCAGAACCGCTTTTATGAGGAAAAAAAACCTCAGATCATCTTAGAGATAAAATAAACTACGAGTTAATCAATGGCATAATTTTCATGACTTACCAAGTAAGCTAATTTCTAATTAAAATAACCGATTATGGCAGAGTTAAATGTTCAACCAAAGAAAAAAACCTCGGTTTTACCCTGGATTGTATTAATCCTGGGCGCAATAGCACTGATTTGGTTTCTCTCTAGAAATAAGGATAAAACCAACAAGGATACCGTACAAAATACCACCACTGATTCTACGACCACGGCAACAACTAACAATACGGCCAGCACTGGCGCACATACAGGCGATGCCGACTGGAGTGGTATTGATTTTGGTGCGCCCTCTGTTCAGTACGAGGAAGTAACTAATAGAGATATAGAAACACGTGGCTCTAATAATTATGCGATTTATGGACTGGGCGAAAGGATTCTCTTTGATGAAGGGAAGGCGACCATCCGTTCAGATGCAGAAAACAATTTAAAGCAGGTGGCAAATTCTATCAATAAGCGATATAATGGCGGCGAAGTGAGAGTATATGGTTACACAGATGCACAAGGTGATGCAGCTGCCAATAAAGAACTTGCGCAGCAAAGAGCAGATGCAGTAAAAACATGGTTGCAACGTAATGGTATCAATGGAAGCCGTATTTCTGTAAATGCAATTGGCGAGGCGAAACCCGCCGCTTCCAACAGCACCGAACAAGGCCGGCAGCAAAACAGGCGGGTAGAGATTGTGGCCCGCAGCAACAAGAGCTAAATTTTATTTGGACTGAATTCAATTTTCAAGTTAATAATTAAAAAAAGATAACATGGAAGCAGAAAATAAAAGGAAGACCCGCTTACAAAAATTAAGCGGCAGTGATTTTGAAATTGCGGACGGCCAACCGGATATCCGTGGCTGGGATGTAAAAGATTCATCCGGCAAACAATTAGGGGAGGTGGATGAATTGATTTTTGACTACCAGAGCAGGAAGGTTCGTTACCTTGTAGTGGATCTTGATAAAAACGAGTATGATCTTGAAGATAAGGATGTTTTAGTGCCTGTCGGCATAGCTGAATTGCATGAGAAAGATGATGATGTGATCTTACCGGGTGTTACGCCGGAGCAATTGCGTGCGCTTCCGGAATACGACGAAGACCGCTTTGATACTGAGCATGAAGCAAGTATACGCAATGTTTTCGGCGGCTTAGGTGGCACTGCCATCGCAGGTGCAGAATACAATGAAGATTTTTATAATCACCATCATTTTAACGAAGACAACCTGTATCGCAACCGCAACAGCCATATAGTTAGCGATAGTACCGGTACTACTGTAGAAGGCGATTTAAACGCGGAAGGTCAGAATATTAATCCGGGAGGGGTGCGACTTCGTTCACGAAATAAAAACCGGGACGAGTTTGATGAGACTACGCCTGCCAATGCGGAAAAAAGTAAAGAGGACGAAACCGGGGAGTACCCAATTATATAAGAGGATATGCAGGTTAAGAAAGAGCAGCTTAAAAGAGCTGCTCTTTTTATTATTTGCGGCACTTCTCATTCTTTGGAAAATCACATGATCTTCTGTTGTAAATCATCAAGTATTCTTATCACTTCGTCAAACTGATTTTTGTCTGTTATCTGAACATAGTTTTTTTGTACTCACACGCTGCAAGTGCAGTTTTTCATTCTTCATTAAAAAAAATTGTTATGAAACAGATGATCAGTAAAACAATTATGCTGGTTGCCATAGCCGCAACCCTGCTCTCCTTCACCAATTTTGGGGGTGAAGGATTTGAAATATACCTCAACAACAAATTGGTTATCCAACAATTTGGTAGTAAGATGACCGAAGTTCAATGCCTAAAATTAGATCACCATTCTATGAACGACCAGTTAACCGTTAAATATCACCATTGCGGGCATATTGGAAAAAACAGGACCATTACCATCAAAGATGGGCAAAACAAAATATAAAAGGAATGGCATTTTGCGGACGCTGCTACACCCGTTGCCGCAATGAATTGCAAAGTGAAAGATATTCTTACCCAAAAAAAAGGCAGTGAAAGTGTATTACAATTGTACTACTCTTCCACCGAACTACCGACCGGCCGTTTACTTACCAGTATTGTTGTAGAGGGCAATAGTGTTGCGAGTGTTAAGTGAGTGATTGTCTTGACTATGATTTGTTTGATTTCGGTGATTGTCTGTACTATGATTTGTTTGATTTCGGTGATCTTTGTGATTGACGATTTGAGGTGACTGAGAAGATACGGTTCGCTCTATGCAAGGGAATAACAGTAAATTATCAGCACCAATCTCAAAAAATCATAAAAATCAAACAAATCATAGTACAGACAGTTATTTTAATTTAAACTTTTTATTAGTAAACCTCTTAAACCTCAAACTCTCTTCCCCAAAATTGATAAGTAATCCTATTTCCAAATTATACGCTTCCAAATAATTAATGGCCTGTGCATAATGAACATCTTCCAATTTGGTGGTTGCCTTTATCTCTACGGAAAGAATCCCTTCTACCAAAAAATCTACCCTTCTTGTCCCGATGTGTTGATCCCTGTAAAATATGAGCATCTCAAACTCCCTGTTGAATACCATGGAAGCTAAACCCATTTCAATAGCAAGCGCACGCTGGTAAATCACTTCCTGGAAACCGCTGCCAAGGATCGAATGCACATTCATTGCGCAACGAATGATTTTTCCGGTTAGTTCCGAATACTTGTATGCTTCGTTAACCATGTCATGATATTATTACATCACAATATAACAATAGCAGTAATTGTAATAAGGGGATTTCCCCCTAATAAAAGGAAGAAAAACCACTAGAGAAGTTTATTAATGATCTACAAATCCCAACATCAAAAAATCAGTCAAATCAACCAATCAAGCAAATCAAACAAATCAAACAAATCATGGCACAGAAATGCCGCCCAATAAAAGAGCGGCATCTCTAACAAACCTTCACAATATCCTACATCCAGCTACCCAACCACTTCTCACTCGCTGCCGGATCATCTTTCAGTCTTCTCCTTCTACGATTTACATCCATCCGGTGCCGTATTGCTGCAACGATCATCAGCGGCATAAACACAAAGATCAATGGCGGAATACCCATAAAGCTGATCCATGTACCGCCAAACATTCTTCGCATCGGCCGTTTTAATCTTTCCGCAATCAGGTACATCGCCGGTACAATGATCAGTGTCATAAAAAAGGCGAATGCCAACCCAAAAATAATCGTCCAACTCAGGGGCTTCCAAAATGCTACATTATCGCCTCCAAAGAAAATATGCGGATTCAATTCAGAAAACAGGCTAACAAAGTCAATGTTGAAACCGACTGCGATGGGAATGAAGGCAAGTATCGCGGCCAGCGCTGTAAGCAATACCGGGATAATACGCGTTTTACCTGCCTGTATCACTGCTTCCCTGGTTTTCATTCCGCGGCTTCTTAACTCATCCGAAAATTCAATTACCAGGATACCGTTTTTAACCACGATGCCGGCAAGCCCCACGATGCCCAAACCTGTCATCAATACAGAAACTTCCATACCCGTGATCGCAAAGCCAAGCAGCACACCGATTACGCTAAAAATAATCTCGGTCAAAATGATGATCGATTTGCTCACGCTGTTAAACTGAATTACCAGTACAAACAAAATAATCATCAAAGCGATCACCAATGCCTTTAACAAAAACGCACCCGTTTCAGCCTGCTGTTCCCCTTCACCGGTTTGCTTAATGGTAACTCCATCAGATTTTTGTTTAAAGCCGGCAATGTAGCCGGTAATCACCTGGTTAACCGCTGTTGCATTGTATCCCTTGGTGGTTAAAACATTCGAACGCAATGTGATCAATCGTTTTTGATTTTTCCGCTTTACACTTCCAAAAGTGCTGGTAGGCTCAATTTTAACCAATGCGCTGATAGGAATATTTTTTACTGCGCCACCCATTGCCATATCGCGGAATGATATCCGCATATTCAACAGGTTACTAAGGTCTTTGCGTTGCAATTCATTATTGCGTAATTGAATCTTAAACTCGTCTTTTCCTTCTTTGATTTTTGACACTTCCCTTCCGAATAAACCGGTGCGGATCGCCATACCGATCTGGGCAGAAGATACCCCTTGTATGAGGGCACGCTCCCGATCTACCGTTAAAGTAATTTCGGGATTATTAAGGTCAACATCCATCTTTAATTCTTCCACACCGGGCACCTGTATAGAGTCTAAATAGTTTTTGAGGTTCACCGCGGTTTTTACCAGCCCATCAAAATCTTCACTGGCAATTTCAATATTGATCGGGGGATCGGTAGGCGGACCAGAACTTTCCTGGTCAACGCTAATCTCGGCTCCCGGAATACCTTTCAGTCCCGCACGAATCTCATCCAGGTAGGGCTTGGTAGATTTACCGTGTCGTCTTTCAAACTCCACAAAAGAAACCTGTATCCTTCCAAGCTCGCCCCTGGTACTCCTGTCGCCCGAACTTGGGTCGCCCGCACCAATGGCAATATTAGTGATCACACTTTCTACCAGCGGGTTTTCTTTACCTGCTGCATGATCAATACCTAACACCTTATTCACCCTTGCTTCCAACCCACGGGTAACAGAATCAGTATATTCTACACTGGTACCCACCGGCAATTTAAGATAAACATATATTTGGTTAGGATCTGCTTTCGGGAAAAATGCAATGCCTACGCGGTTGCTCTTTATAGCGATTGTAAATACAAAAAGCGAGATGAAAAGTAAAGCAATGGTACCCAGCAAAAGGTGTACGGGCCTCCATCCTTTTAATGCCCACCGCAATAGCTTTTCATAGCTTCTCATAAGTGACGGCAGCGCATGATTTTGAAAATAATGTATAGCGTCAGTAATGAAATACTTGTTCAATATCGTCAGCAACATAAAAAAGATGAGCAGGTTGCCGAGAAAAGTTGCTCCCATAAGATCCAGTAATATCCCTGCCCCGATAACTATCCAAAAGGACGGCTTTTTAAACATGGTCGATTTAGGGTCATTTGTTTCTTCATCATCAGCATGATTCATGAAATCCACCGCGAAGACCGGGTTCATTATAAACGCTACCAATAAAGATGCTGCCAAAGTAAAGATCAGCATCGTAGGCAGGTACACCATAAAACGCCCGATAATGCCGGGCCAAAACAGTAGCGGGAAAAATGGAGCCAATGTAGTAAGCGTACCGGCCAACACAGGAATAAAAACCTCGCCGGCAGCCGTTTTTGCGGCATTTTGGATAGTCAGCCGTCCTTTACCCTGTACAAATATCCTATGCGTATTTTCTATTACTACGATGGCATCATCCACAATAATACCCAACCCGAATAACAAGGCAAACAGTACAATAAAATTGAGTGTAACATGCGACCCGACGATCAGGTCGGCGCCCGGCAAAAACACAAACGCCACAAACATACTCAACGGCACAGAAAGCGCCACAAAGAAGGCATTTGTGATCCCCATAAAAAACATCAGTACAATCAATACCAGGATAAAGCCAATAACGATGGAATTCACCAGGTCTTTAAAAGAGCTCTTGGTTTTAATACTCATGTCGCCGGTGATAACTGTTTTCAAATTTTCCGGATACAATACTCCTTTTGCTTCAGCAACCGCTTTTTTAATACCATCACTCGTTTCAATCAGGTTTTCACCACTGCGTTTAATAATATTCAGCGTAACCACGTTTTTGCCATCAAGGCGTGAAAAACTTTCGGCATCTTTCGTGGTATCTTTTATTACAGCAATATCTCTTAAATAAATTGGAGCGCCGCCGGTATTACGTACCAACACTTTTTCAATATCGTAAGCCGTTTTAAACTGGCCTTTCAATTGAAGGTTACGTTTCATGCTACCCACATCCAGTAAGCCACCGGAAATGTCCATGTTTTCCCGCGATACCGCGTTGGCAATATCATCAAATGTAACACCGGCAGATTGCATGCGATAGTTGTCTACGTTGATCTGGAACTCTCTTTCTGGCGCACCCACAATATCAATACGATTGATCTGCGGAAGATCTTCGAGTTTGTCTTTCAGGTCGTCAGCAAATTTTTTCAGCTTTGCTTTATCGTAATCTCCACTAAGGTTCACATACATCACCGGCAAATCACTCAGGTTCACTTCCAATGCGGTAGGTTCCTGGGTAAGGTCGGTGGGAAGATCCTGCTTGGCTTTATCGATGGCATCCTTCACTTTTTGCAGGGCGATATCTGTCTTTACTTCCGTATCAAATTCAACCATGATGGCGGAGTAATCCTGCTGCGAGGTACTTGTAAATTTCTTGATTTTCGCCCCGGTAATCCCCTTGATCTGTTTTTCGATGGGCCTTGTTACCAGGTTCTCGATATCCTTTGGAGAGTTACCAGTGTAAATGGTTTGAACATAAATGGTGGGTATCACAATGTCGGGAAACTGCTCTTTGGGCAGCGTCATAAATTGAAAGATACCGGCAAGCGATACAAACAACATCACCAGGTAAACCGAAGTTTTATTTCTGATACTCCAGGAGGTCGGTTTAAACTCTTTAAACTTTTCTTTTATATTTTTTATTGCACTCATACAAGTAGGTTTGTCCGTTGCCCCATCACCGTGAGCTGGCGGAAATGATATTTGATTATGCTCCTTTCTTCATCGCGGGA
Organism: Ferruginibacter sp.; assembly: GCA_025963635.1. GTDB lineage: Bacteria > Bacteroidota > Bacteroidia > Chitinophagales > Chitinophagaceae > Ferruginibacter. Next base: position 147,501 of record JAOQAK010000002.1, on the reverse strand, counting down.
GCCGGTGGCATATAGTGTTAATTGTTTTGGTCCGAACTTCGGTTTCTCATGGCGGCATCGTTGCATCGCCCTCTTGTACCTATTGCCTTTGTGGAACGTTCCGGCAGTTAAACATCCTTCTTACAATCTAGCCGGTCCTTGCCGGGTAATTCTTATTTAAGCGTCAGCAATTGCCCCTCGTACAAACTTCCATATCCTTCAGTGATCAGTGTATCGCCGGCTTTTAACCCGGATTTTACTTCCACCATATCACCACTTAGTGAGCCAATTTCCACACTGCGCTTGTGGGCATGCATCTTGCCATTTTCGGTATTTGCCACCATTACAAATTTCCCCTTTTCATCATTTTGTAAAGTGTTCAACGGAATAGCAAGTGCATTGGAAGCGGTATAATCCCTGATCTTCATCAATGCAATCTGGTTGGGTTTCAATGACGGATCTGAAGGTAATTTTGCTTCCACCACAAAGCCCCTGTTGATTAGATCTATTGAAGAACCCACAAAACTTACTGATACATTGAATGTTTTATTTACGTCCGGCATTTGCACAATTACTGAACCGCCTTTTTTAACAGAGCCAAGGTAGTTTTCAGGGATATTGCTTACTACTTTCAGTTGATTGTTGTTCACTATTTTAATCACTCCGGCGCCGAGGGTCCCAAATGTTTCTCCCAGCTTTACGGTCACGATATCCGCTACGCCATTCACATCACTATAAACCCTTGAAAGATTAGATTGCTCCTGTATTGTCTTCACATTTTCCTGGCTTGCATTTAATTGGTTTTCCAGGGTGGCTACATTGTTTTTCGCGGTAATCAGTTGTACTTCTGTACCGATGCCCTGGTCCCACAAATTTTTCTGGCGCTGGTAAATATTTTTTGCGTACGATAACTGCGTTTTAATGCTTTCGAGCCCCTGCCTGGCAGCCACTACATTTTGCTGAACTACTGCATCATCCAATTTCAACAGCAACTGTCCCTTTTTAACATAGTCTCCCTGCTTTACATAAATTGCCTTTACCTGCCCGGGTTGCCCACGAGGAGTAATAAAGCTTACATTTTCAGCATCTACCCGGCCCTGCAGCTCGATGTAGTGCGAAAAATCCTGGGGTGCCAAAGTTTGTACAGCTACCAGTTTTGTTTTTTGAGCTGCACCCGCACTGGTATCCAGTTTGGCAATCTCCGTTTCAAGAGTGCTGATCTTTGCGTCGATCGTATTTTTTTCTCCCTTCAGTTTTTCAAGGGTCGCTTTTTTATCGTTTAAAGTGGCATCGCCTTCCTTTTTGCTATTGCCGCAGGAAGTTAAAAACACGATCGCCATTGCGCTGAGTACCAGGTATTGCTTCATTGTTGTATGGTTAATTAGTTGATACATATTGTTAGTTTTAAGTGGGTATTACAATTTTCCTACTGCTTTCAGGTAATCTATTTTAGCTGTGATTGCATCATACAGCGCACCATAGTAGTTATTCTGGGCCACTTTCAATTCCGTTTGGGCGTTGTATATTTCCTGGTTGCTCCCCAATCCCTGGTCAAATTTCTTCCGTGTCGTGTTAAAAACATCTTCTGCCAAACGGATATTTTGTTTTTGTACATCCGCAGTGAGGATAGCGCTCTTCATTTTGATTCTTGCCTGTAACACATCATTGTCCATTGCTTCTTTACCCTGTTGCAAATTGTTATTCGACTTTTCAAGTTGCAGTTTGGCATTTTCAATTCTTGCTCTTCTTGCAAAACCATCAAAAATGGGAACGGAAATTTTTAACCCAATCAGTGAGGTGGTAAACCAATCTCCCTTGTTAAAGAAATTAAAGGATTGTCGTTGTGCATTTTTAGAATAAGAAGCAAATGCCGCAATCGTTGGTATCCTGCTTAGCTTATATCGCTTCACATTGTATCCATTCAATTTAGAAGATAAACTCAGCAACTGAATTTCTTTACGGTCTTCATAATTGTAAGCTTCATCCAGTATATTGGATTTTAATTCATCATCTGTTAAAGAATCAGTCAAAACCAATATTTCCTTCTGGGGCATATTCATCAAAAACTTCAAAGCCGCGTTGCCGGCGCTCAATTGCTGTGTTACTTTTTCTTTTTCAGTGGTAAGGTTATTCAACTGAACAACCACTTTGTCAACATCCAGCTTTTCAGCAAATCCGTTCTTATAAATTTCTTTGGTATCGTGGAGCAATTTTTCAAAACGATCTATATTCGCCTGCAGGCTTGATACCTGGATATTGCCTACTACCAACTGGTAATAAATCTTATAAATATTTGCCTTGATTTGTTCGGCGGTAACTTCTGCATATTTGGTCGAAAGCTCTATTGCCGACCTCCTTGCCTGTAAGCCTACAAATACCTGCCCGTCAAAAAGCAACTGTGAAAAATCTACTCCGCCGCTGGCCGACCAGGGCACACCAAACTGCGCATTGATGTCTCCAAAACCGCCTGCGGGCCTTGTGATAGGAACACCATTTCCATCCTTCACGTTCTTATCCTCTAATACCTGGTACACGGAAGGAGAAATAAAGTTGGGCAGCGTTTGTACGGCGATGTTATAATAATGTGTTGTATTGATACTGCCATTGATTTGAGGGTAGGCCGCGGCGGTTATCTCGCGATTGGTTTGTTGCTGAATTTTGATATCAAGTAAGGCATTTTTTACTTGTACGGCATTTTTTAATCCGTAGTCCACCGCCTGCTGTACGGAAAACGCGTTTGTTTTCTGTGCCATCGCACCACCTGCAAATAAAAGCAGGGCCGCAGTAGCCAGCAGCTTTGGAAATTTCATTTTACTTCTTTGCATCATTAACATTTTTATTGGTACGTTCTTGTTGGTATTGTAAGATCAAATGGTAGCCTTCCACCGAAACGAGGCCAAACAGGAAATGAATGATCAGTTCCTCCTCTATCACGGCCATGCTCAATTTTAATTTAGAATTGAATTCGGGGTTAAACGACATCATCATGCTTTCTACCCTGAATCTGGATATGATGTCTACATGAATATCGGTTCTGTACAACCCTTCTTTTATGCCCCGTAAAATATTATCGCGGACGACATTAAAAAGAAAATCGTTTTTGTACCGGTGAAATTTCAGGAATGCCTTTGGGTAATACTTTTGCATATCGAAGATCAGTGCGGGGTTCATGCTGCTAAACATTTCCACCATCATGTCGATTGCCATAAATATCTCATGCACTGCATTTACAGAATTGCTCCTGTCATACTCGCAAATGCGCTCATTCTTTTGAAATTCACTTTCCACAACGGCATCTACCAATTCGTCTTTATCTGCGAAATAGAGGTAAATCGTCTTTTTACTAATGCCCAGGCTGTTAGCAATATCATCCATACTAACACTACGCAAGCCGTATTGCATAAAAAGCTCATGTGCCTTTTGCCTGATCCTTAAACCTGTATCTGTATCTGTCATATTAGGGTGCAAAACTACGGAAACTATAAATGTAACCAAAGTTTCCATCCGTTTATTTTACCGCTGATAACATTATGACTCTTTCACACACAATGAGACAGCAGGCTGATTTCCATTCCAAACCTCTGAAGCCCACACTGCGCCTATCTATCGGGAGTTATCAGGAATTGCATTTTGTTAGTTGTCTCTCTGCGGGTTTCAATCATTTACCTTTACATAAACTCTCCGGTTATGAAGCAAACTTCTTTTTATAAGAAATTAATACAGTTTTTTTTACAGGGATTACTGATCCTCGCGCCGATAGCGATCACTTTTTGGGCCATCACCAGCCTGTTCAATTTTGTAGATGGTATTTTACCCAACCTGCTGCATGGAATCATGCCCAAACTTATGACGGACGCTGAGGGAAACGTCAAACGTATCACCGGCCTCGGGTTCGTGGTGGTAATTTTACTCGTAGTTTCTGTGGGAATTATCTCGTCTAATTATATATTCGGGAAAGTGGTGGAAGTTTTTGATCATTTGCTTGCAAAAACGCCGGGCATCAAATTCATCTACTCAGCTTTAAAGGACTTTTTTGAAGCATTTGCGGGCGAAAAGAAGAAATTCACGCAGAACGTACTTGCCAATGTGGATGATAATGATGTATGGAGGGTAGGCTTCATCACGCAGGACAATATGGAAGAATTTGGCTTTTCGGACTATGTAGCGGTGTATATCCCAATGGCCTATTCCGTAGCGGGAAATGTATATATCATACCGAGATCAAGGGTAAAAGCCATCACGAATATCAGTGCGGCACAAACGATGAAGTTTGCCGTGAGTGGTGGAGTTACCAATGTATTGGATACCCCGCATCTTTGAAACCAAGTGAGTACTATAACTAACACTCTTCTTATTAGTATAATTTCTGCACTTGTGTTATAAATCTTTTCTGCTTTGCTCCTTTGCGTCTTTGCGTGAAATCCTTACTATTTGTTTTGATATGATAAATTAGTATTTTACTTCAATAAAATACGCCCCATGAAACGTACCCTCCTGCTGGTAACCTGTTGTCTCTACATGTCTGATTGCTTCTGCTGGGGTTTCTTCGCCCATCAAAAAATAAATTATTATGCTGTTTTTTTGTTGCCGCCGGAGATGCTTGTGTTCTATAAACCCAATATTGATTTCATCGCTGAACATGCCGTTGATCCTGATAAGCGCCGCTATGCCGTTGCAGCCGAAGGCCCGAGACATTATATTGATATTGATCATTACGGAAAATATCCTTATCCCGGCTTGCCACACGGGTGGAAGGATGCGGTGGCTAAGTTTGGTGAAGATTCACTGAACCTATCCGGCATTGTGCCCTGGCATGTACAAAACATGTTATCCCGGCTTACGACTGCTTTCAAAGAAAAAAACTTCAGCAAGATCCTTAAAATGAGCGCCGAACTGGGCCACTATATTTCAGATGCACATGTACCGCTACACGCCAACAGCAACCATAATGGGCAATTTACCAACCAGAAGGGCATTCACGGATTTTGGGAAAGCCGGGTACCTGAATTGCTGGCGGAAAAAGAATTTGATTTTTTTATAGGAAAGGCACAATACATTGCCAACCCCGGTGAATACATCTGGGCAAGAGTGATGGAAAGCGCGAGAGCGTCAGATTCTGTGCTAAGCTTTGAAAAGATCCTTAGCAATAGCTTTGCAGCCGATCAGAAATACAGTTTTGAAAACCGCAACGGCATCCTCATCCGGCAATACTCTTCGGCATTTACGATTGCTTACAATAGAAAGCTGCACGGGATGGTTGAAAGAAGAATGCGCCAGGCAATCGCTACTACCGCTTCCTTTTGGTATACCGCCTGGGTAAATGCTGGTCAGCCCGACCTCCGAAGCTTGTCCAAACAAACCTTTTCTGCAGCTGAAGCCGGTGATTTAAATGAATTGAATGACGCCTGGAGAAATGGCGGAAAGATGATCGGCAAGCAGGAAGAGTAAAAATTTTTTCGCTTTATATCCTCCGCGGTGGCCACATACCGCATATACTGTTTTCTTTAGCCCGGAGCTTTTATTTATTTCACAAATAGATTAAATTTCATTTGGGTACTTTTGCATTCGAAAAAATCATAGCTCATTTTTTAACCTAGTAAATAGTGGTACATAATTTTAATGCAGGCCCTTCTATTCTACCAAAAGAAGTTTTTCAGCAGGCTGCCGAAGCAGTACTTAATTACAATAACAGCGGATTATCAATTTTAGAACTTGGCCATCGGACCGCTACTTTCCAGGCAGTAATGGATGAAGCAAGATCATTGGTAAGGGAATTAATGCATTTGGATGATGAGCACGAAGTTTTGTTTCTTCATGGCGGCGCTTCTACACAATTTATGCAAGTGCCGATGAACCTTTTAAACACAAAGGACACTGCAGCCTACGCCGACACCGGCGTTTGGGGAATAAAGGCCATCAAAGAAGCAAAGCTTTTTGGCAAGGTAGAAGTGGTATGTACCGGTAAAGAATCCAACTATACTGCCATTCCAAAAGACTTTGCTGTACCCAATGATGCAACTTATTTTCATATAACAACGAACAATACCATTTACGGAAGTCAATGGCAAAAGATACCACATACCAGTATACCACTGGTAGGCGATATGAGCAGCGATATTTTTAGCCGGGTAATTGACTTTAATGCGTTTGACCTGATTTATGCGGGCGCACAAAAAAACATGGGACCGGCTGGGGTAAACCTTGTTGTGGTTAATAAAAATATCCTCGGGAAGGTAAACCGGGCCATCCCTACTATAATGGATTACCGCAATCATATCAAAGAGGGTAGCATGTTAAATACGCCGCCGGTATTTGCTGTATATGTTTGCATGCTCACATTACGCTGGTTGAAAGCCCTGGGCGGAGTGCCGGCAGTGGAAAAACTGAACGATGAAAAAGCTACGCTATTATATAAAGAAATAGACGAAAACCCACTGTTTACCGGCACAGTAACCAAAGAAGACAGGAGTAAAATGAATGTTTGTTTTGTAATGAACAATCCCGCACTGGAAGAAGCCTTCCTCAGCTTTACAAAACAAAAAAACATCGTGGGCATCAAGGGGCACCGGCTGGTAGGTGGCTTTCGGGCATCTTTATACAATGCGCTGCCCATTAGCAGCGCGGAAGTATTGGTAAATGCAATGAAAGAATTTGCGGCATCCCATGCATAAAACATTTACAATATATTTGCGACAAGTTTATAATCTTACATATAATGATCACTATACACCCTTTTAAAGCTTTACGTCCTGAAGCGCAGCATGCCAAAGCGGTAGCATCACGTCCATATGATGTGCTTAGCAGTAAGGAGGCAAAAGTAGAGGCACAGGGTAATCCGAGCAGCTTTCTACACATCACCAAAAGTGAAATTGATCTCCCGGAAGACGTAGACACTCACTCACAACAGGTATATGATACCGCTAAAAAAAACCTGGATGCTTTTATTAGCAGGAACATTTTATTCAGGGAAAATAAAGCCTGTTATTATATCTACCAATTGGTAATGAATGGCCGTAGCCAGACTGGCCTTGTGTGTGGCAGCAGCGTGGATGATTACGAGAAGGATCTTATAAAAAAGCACGAATTTACCCGGCCTGAAAAGGAACTGGACAGGATCAGTCATATTACTACCACCGGCGCCCAAACGGGCAACGTTTTTTTAGCTTACAAAAACGTTGATGAAATCGATGCACTGATCAGCAAGTGGCAAAAAGAAAAAAATCCTGTTTACGACCTGGTAGCAGATGACGGGATACAGCATAGCATCTGGATCATAAACGACACGGACACGATCAGTATGATCTCTAAATTATTTCAAACGAGGGTTCCATGTACCTACATCGCCGATGGGCATCACCGTGCTGCTTCCGCGGCAAAAGTGCGCCAGGCATTGGGGAAGAAAGCCCCTGAAGGCGCTGATATTTTTCTTACTACCCTGTTTCCCGCTGACCAATTGAAGATCATGGATTACAACCGTGTGGTAAAAGACCTCAATGGGCTCACTGCAGCAGAATTCCTGGAAAGAATACAACAAAAATTTACCGTAGAGAAAGCTGGGGAAGCGCTCTCACCTCAAAACCTGCACGAGTTTGGCCTTTATATTGATAAGCAATGGTATAAATTAATGGCAAAGGAAGGCACTTATACCAGTGACCCGATCGGAATTTTAGATGTAACCATCTTGCAGGATAATTTATTAGATCCTGTGCTTGGCATAAAGGACCAGCGTACCGATCAAAGGATCGATTTTGTTGGAGGCATCCGCGGTTTATCTGAACTGGAAAAAAGAGTGGATAGCCGTGAAATGGCGCTGGCCATCAGTTTGCACCCGGTAAGCATTCAACAACTGTTTGATATCGCCGACAGCGGAAATGTAATGCCGCCTAAAAGCACCTGGTTTGAACCGAAATTAAGAGATGGACTGCTTACGCATTTGATTAATTAAGGTTGGCCGTTAGTTTTTGGTCGTTGTTCGTTAATGATTGCTCTTGGTGGTTCTTGTTGGTAATTCTTTATGGTGTTAATCATGATATTTGATTGTTAAAGTTGATGATAACCGTGTTGCTGTAATGTTGGCTAAATTGGATATTGGCTAAATTGCGGTCGATAATTTTCTATCAACTATCAACTATCAACTATCAACTATCAACTATCAACCTTCAACCTTCAACCTTCAACCTTCGACCTTCAACCATCAACCATCAACTCTTGCTTACAGAAATTCAAAATAAATGAAATCTATCAGTAAAGCTTTTTTTCTTGCAACGCTTGTATTTTCTTTCACTACCGGCACTGCGCAGTCTGCCAGTGAATTACAGGAAACAGCCAGGGGATACATGCGCCAGGGCGATTACACCAATGCCTACCTGGTACTGAACCGTGCTTCCGTATTGGAACCAAAAAATATTGAGATCACCAAAGACCTTGCACTGAATTATTTATTCCAAAGAAAATATACCCAGGGACTTGAGGAAATTAAGCCCGTTCTGGACAGGGACGATGTTGATGACCAGTGCTACCAGCTCGCCGCCAATTTTTACAAGCAACTGGATGATAACAAGGAATGTGAAAAACTGTATAAAAAAGGGATAAAAAAATTTCCAAAAAGTGGTGTACTGTATAACGACTTCGGTGAATTTCAATGGGAGCAAAAAAACAATGAAGCCATTAAGCAATGGGAGAAAGGCATTGAAGTAGAACCGAACTTTCCTAAAAACTATTACAACGCCTGTAAATATTATTATGCATCAGGGGGCAGGGTATGGAGCATTTTATATGGCGAAACCTTTGTAAATATGGATCCACTCGGCAAAACCACTCCCGAGGTCAAATCAATTGTTTTGGAAAGTTATAAGAGGTTGTTCGCTGAAGGAGATTTTAATAAACAAACCAAAGAATTGGGAAAATTTGCGGATGCTTTCCTTCAAACAACGAAAAAACAGGTAGCCATTGCATCCGAAGGCATCGATCCCGGAACACTCACGATGATCAGAACACGCTTTATCCTCGACTGGTATCATGACTATGGTGGAAAATTTCCAAACCGCCTGTTTGAATACCACCGCCAATTACTGCAGGAAGGCATGTTTGACGCCTATAACCAGTGGATGTTTGGTACTGTGCAAAACCTGGCTGCATACCAAAACTGGATCAATACACATTCTTCGGACAACAAGGAATTTACCACTTTTCAAAGAGGTCGGATTTACAAAATACCACCTGGTCAGGTTTATCATTAAGTGCCCGGCATCTTCGGACAAAAAATTGTATTAATTTATTTATTTTACAGCCATCCCTTATAATTAGGATGGCTTTTTTTATCTTGAATTAACCTATCTTGTTATCAACATTCACAGCATGTAAAGCGGTAAAAAAGTTTATCTGAATAAAGCCGAACATTGGATTTTTTTTACACAAAGTTGAACGATTGCATATGAACGAAAACTCCCGGATATTCGACTTCCTCCAAAACCAGTTGGAAAAATTCCCTAAAGCCGACATGATCAATGGAAAGGAAAACGGCATATGGAAGAATTACAGCACTGCTGAAGTGATGGGAATAGTGAATAATTTAAGCGCAGGTTTAATCAGCCTGGGACTCAGCGGTAATGATATGAGGGTGGTGAACCAGGATAAAATTGCCCTGATAAGTAAAAACCGCCCTGAATGGCTGATGCTCGACATGGCATGCCAGCAAATAGGCGTAGCCCTTTGCCCTATCTATCCTACCACAAATATCAACGAGCTTGAATTTATTTTCAATGACGCGGGGGTAAAACTCGTTTTTCTAAGTGGTCAGGATATCCTTGATAAGGTAACCAGTATTCGTTCGAGGGTTCCATCATTATTGAATGTATATAGCTTTGATGAAAAGCCTGGGGCGGACTATTGGAAAAAGATATTGGCCCTGCCTAACGAAAATGATTACATCAAACTAACCACATTAAAAGACGGTATTGCTGCCGAACATTGTGCCACCATCATCTATACTTCAGGCACCACAGGCACTCCCAAAGGAGTAATGCTAAGCCATCGCAATATCGTTTCTAATGTACTCAATTCTGTAAAAAGTTTTCCGTTTGAAAAAAATATAAAAGCAAGGTCGCTTAGCTTTTTGCCCTTGAACCATATTTTCGAAAGGATGGTCTCTTACATTTATATGAACAGTGGTATTTCCATTTACTATGCAGAAAGCCTGGATACCATCCCCGAGAACCTGAAAGAAATTCAACCCAATATATTTTGCACCGTGCCAAGGCTGCTGGAGAAAGTGTATGAGAAAATCATGGCCAAAGGTGCTGAATTAACTGGCATTCAGCGTAAATTATTCGACTGGTCGGTGGCGCTGGGAGATAAATATGATAATATTAAACCCATGGGGATTGGCTATCATCTTCAACTCGCTATCGCCAATAAGCTCATTTTTAGCAAATGGAGGGAGGCGCTGGGTGGCAATGTTGACTTTATTATCACGGGCGGCGCTGCCTGCCAGGTTAGGCTGATCAGGATATTTACTGCTGCAAAAATCCCGATTTATGAAGGTTACGGTCCCACTGAAAACAGCCCCGTAATCAGTGTAAATGGTCAATTTCCTGGAGGAACAAAGTTTGGGACGGTAGGCCCTGTGCTGGAAGGGCAGGAGGTTAGGCTGGAACCGGACGGTGAAATATGTGTTAAGGGCCCAAGCGTAATGATGGGCTACTACAATAAGCCTGAATTAACCGCCGAAACCGTTATCGATGGCTGGCTGCATACAGGCGATATTGGCGTTTTTGAAGATGAAAAATATTTAAAAATAACAGATCGCAAAAAAGAATTATTTAAAACAAGCGGGGGGAAATATGTAGCGCCGCAGCCAATTGAAAACAGGATGAAAGAATCGCCATTTATTGAACAGATGATGGTGATCGGGGCGGATCAAAAATTTGTGGGCGCTTTGATCGTTCCTTCCATGCCCAACCTCAAAGAATGGATGCGGTTGAAAGGTATTCCTTTTACCACCAATGAAGATACCGTTCACAATCCCAAAGTGTTGGAATTGTACAGGGAACTGATGGATAGTTTTAATAAATTTTTTAACCAGGTGGAACAGGTAAAACGTTTTGAATTGCTTCCGAACGAATGGACCATCGACAGTGGGGAACTCACACCAACGCTAAAGCTTAAACGTAAGGTGATCATGGAAAAATATAAAGGAGTAATCAACCGTATTTACAATTAAATAGGATAGTAAGCCACAACGGGTTTTAACTGTTTAAAAAATCATGTATCCTCTTTCACAGAATTCACTGGTTTAAGTTCTTTCACCAGCCCATCAAGATTCAGCAACGATTTTTTAAAGATCGTTTCCACTTTATTTTGCTTTCTCAGCTTAAACAGGGTTTGTGTCAATAGACCTTTCGGGATATAAAAATCAATAGTGAGCTTCGTTGTATCATCGCCTGTTTTTTCAAGAAGATAATAGGTAGCGTTATTGGTTGATTCTTCTGTTTCGCTAAATTCAATTCTTTCGGGTTGATAAGAGTAGCTGCTTGAGTAAAGAACTTCCTGGCCGTTTTCAAGAACACAGCGGCATCTCATGCCCACCCTGGGCAAAAAATGATTCACGGCTTCGATGGCTTTCACTCCTTCCCGCCAGCGGCTCCGGTAATGGAAGTCGCCTGTTGCATGAAATAATGGAATGATATCGATATCATACACCTTCGAAACACTGATAACTTTTACTTTTCTTGAGAGCTCCGGTTGCGGAAGCGGCGCTATCGTAATCTCATTTTTAAGCTGGCTTAACTGTGTGTAGTGAAATGGGATTGCGCCGTTTTCTATTTGTTTTGTGCTGCTATCCCATTGCATCCAGGGAGTGAGCTTGCTAATGGGAATATGCTGCACCAGGCTTTTCGTAACCAGCCAATATTCATGTTGATCAATATCATTTTTAAGCAGTTGATGGGCGACAATAATATCCTTTCCTATCAGCTTTTTGAAATCTTTTACCTGGTAGCTGGTAAATTCACCATAATGGGTAACCACTTTCAAACTAAGATTGATTGCCGATGTGCAAGCCTTGCACTGGCAGAAACGGTGATATTCATATGCCTTAAGGCTGCTGTGAAATTCGCAAAACATTTTTTCTACCTGTTGATACAATTCCTTCAACTCGGGCGCCGTTCCGAATTTATAAAACAAAATCGCATCACCTTCAATTTCAGAAATTTCTAACCCCAAATGATTGGCATTCACCAGTATCTCAAGCAATTCCTGGATGATCAAACGGCTATGCTCAATCTCCATTTCATTAACAAACCGGGTAAATCCGCTGATATCCGGAATAAAAAGCAGTCCTTGCTTCTCCATTTTTTTATTTAAAGTTACTACTAAAGCTGGCGCAATGGCAACATTAAAGACGCCTTTTTGTAGCGCATCAGCGGTTTGGCTGTGGAGTTAACTTAGAAGATTTATGAAAATCCTTCTGGATTTTTTAAAACAGCCTTATTCTTAAACAGGGCATTTTTCGTGGTAATTGATCAGCTCAATAGGTGTTTTTTCAAACTCGTAGCCGGCGTATTTTATTACGATCTCATCCAAAACCGCATCGATCTCGTCCACTCTTTTGAGGGTAACTAACTGGTAGCGATATTCCTTGATGCCGGGCAATCCTTTTAAATAATTGGCATAATGCCGGCGCATTTCAAAAATGCCCACCACCGGACCTTTCCATTCGTATGATTTATGCAAATGTTTTTTACAAACTTCTACCCGGTCTTCAATTGTGGGTGAGGGCAAATGCTCACCTGTGGCGATAAAATGTTTTATCTCCTCAAATATCCAGGGATAACCGATAGCCGCTCTCCCGATCATTATCCCATCCACACCATAACGGTTTTTATATTCCAATGCTTTCTGCGGACTATCAATATCACCATTGCCAAAAATAGGTATGGTTATGCGGGGATTATTTTTAACCTTGCCGATAAGATCCCAATCGGCCGAGCCCTTATACATCTGTGTGCGGGTGCGGCCATGGATCGCAAGCGCCTTGATGCCTACATCCTGCAGGCGTTCGGCCACTTCTTCTATATTGCGGTTGGTATCATCCCAGCCCAGCCGGGTTTTAACGGTAACCGGCAACGAAGTCGATTTTACCACGGCGGAAGTTAACCTCACCATCAGGTCGATATCTTTCAAAACGCCCGCCCCGGCTCCTTTCATGGCCACTTTTTTTACGGGGCAGCCAAAATTAATATCCAGCAGGTCGGGGTTGGTGATATCTACGATTTTTGCGGCCAGCGCTAAACTTTCCTCATCCCCACCAAAAATCTGGATACCCACCGGTTTCTCATAATCAAAAATATCCAGTTTTTTACGACTCTTGATGGCATCTCTTATCAAACCTTCACTGCTGATAAATTCTGTGTACATCAGGTCGGCGCCCTTGTCTTTGCAAACGGCTCTAAAGGGAGGGTCACTCACATCCTCCATTGGAGCAAGTAGTAAGGGGAATTCCGGAAGTTGTATGTTACCGATTGAAGGCATAATGATTTACTGTTTTTTGTTTACTGTTTACGGTTCTTCTGGTCAGTCATTCTGTCAATCTGGTGAAAACCAAATATCCCTTGATTAACTGTTTATCAGAAACTATCTGTAAAAACCTTATCGGGGAAAAGCCTGGTTACATTTATTCAGCCATTTGTACTTGCTATTAGAATCTTAATCACAGAAAACCTAAAACCGTAAACCGTAAACACTGTAAATTTACGCACTTATAAGCAAACACTATGGCGTATTTAGCAACCAAACGTTTTAACTACTGGGGCCAGTTGGGTATTCTCACTGCATTTACCGGCGTAGGGTTGATCATCGGACAGGTGGCAGGGATTATTCCTTTACTGGGAAAAATTAACCTGTCCGACTTAAAAGGGCTCTCTTCAACAGAGATCATGGATAACCTGTTCAAGCCCGAAAATGCATCGGCTTTAAGATGGATGCAATTTATTTCCACCGTATTCCTGTTTTTTTTACCTCCTGTTTTATATGCCCTGGTCTGTCATAAAAAGCCTTTTGTGCATTTGGGGTTCAAAGATCATTTCAATATATCATCTGGCATTATCGTGATCTTTATTATGTTGGCCGCACTTCCCGTCGTAAGCGCTTTACAAGACTTAACGGAGATGTTTCCATGGTCCAAAGCTACCCTGCTCAAATTCAAAACTGCGGAGGATAGTTATAATAAAATAGTGATGGTAATGGCAAGAATGAATAGCTTTTCAGATTACCTGGTGTCAGTAATTATCATTGCATTTTTGCCCGCGGTGTTCGAGGAAACTTTGTTCCGGGGCGGAATTCAGAATTTATTCTCGCGGTGGTTTAAGATGCCCGTGGTGGCGATTACAGTTACAGCCATTATTTTTAGCCTGGTGCATGGCTCCTATCTTGGCTTTTTGAGCCGTTTTGCACTTGGGTTTGTATTGGGATGGATCTATTATCGTACAGGAAATATCTGGTTGAATATCCTTGGGCATTTTTTCAACAATGGGTTCGCACTCACCATGTTATATCTTTCCAGCAAAGCAGGCGGCAAAATAGATCCCTCCAAAATGGATGAACATTTTCCTCAATGGGCGGCACTGGTAAGCATCGCTGCGGTGATTGGCCTGTTTATTTTGTTTGAAAAATACAGCAAAAAAGAAATTGATCATCCTGGCGAAGAATTACCCATCCCGGGCGTAGCTTATAGCAATGACCCCTTTATAAATGACACCTCTACCATTGATAAAACACCTATACAATAAACTGAATGGCAATAAATATTGGTACGCTTAAAACCCGCGCCTTTACTGCGCTCATCTTCGTGGCGGTAATGCTGGTTGGGTTATTATGGAACGAATGGAGTTTTCTGGCCTTGCTAACGCTTGTACACTTTGGTTGCTGGTACGAGTGGATTAATCTATTGAAAAAGATTGATGCTAAAAATTACATACGCTATTCTTTTGCAGGCCTTTTGTATATCACCATGCCTATTGTAATGATGATCGACCTGGGCACCAACTGGAATAGCGTTGAAAGCTTTACGGCACAGCAGCATTATGGTAAAACCATCCCCATCGTAATTATTTTCAGCATTTGGGTGAATGACACCATGGCCTACCTGGTAGGTTCGTTTATTGGCAAAACGCCGTTTTCAAAAATATCTCCTAAAAAGACCTGGGAGGGAACGATCGGCGGTGTTATTTTATGCATCCTGGCAATTGGGTTTATTTTTCCGCTGTTGGCGAACCGCTTTTTTAACCCATTTATACCACGGCAAATTTATTTTATCATTGCCGGTATCTGTGCTGTTTTTGGTACCGCGGGAGATTTATTGGAAAGCAAGCTGAAACGAATAGCTGGTATTAAAGACAGCGGCTCTGTCATGCCCGGTCACGGAGGTTTTTTAGACAGATTTGATTCTTTCCTCGTAGCCACCCCCTTTGTGTGGGCCTACCTTAAATTATTTGTATAGTCAATCGCCGCGGCCTGCGGCAGGAGGCTTATATTTGCCGTTCAAAAACAAAGCATGACAATACACAGGGAAGGTTATAAAAGCATTGCCATCGGAGCAATGGTATTTGGCGCACTGAATCTGATCTTTTTTTATTTTTTCAGCGCAAACTTACCTGCCCTGGCCTGGATTATCTTTTTTGTAACCCTCGCCATGTTATTGTTCCTGATCTCTTTTTTTCGTATTCCAAACAGTGCACTTACCATTAACGACGAGGCGATCGTTGCTCCCGCGGACGGAAAAGTAGTGGTGATTGAAGAGGTGACCGACCCGGAATATTTCCTCGACAAACGCTTACAGGTTTCCATTTTTATGAGTCCGGCCAATGTACATGTAAACAGAGTTCCACTTAGTGGGGAAGTAATCTACAATCAATACCATAAAGGCAAATACCTGGTGGCATGGCACCCCAAGTCATCTACTGAAAACGAGCGCCATTCCGTGGTGATCAGGAATGGCGATACCCTGATATTGGTAAAGCAAATTGCAGGTGCAATGGCAAAGCGCATTATCAATTACCTGCAGGTTGGCCAGCAGGTGAGTCAATCTGCCGAAATGGGTTTTATTAAATTCGGTAGCCGGGTAGATGTTTTATTGCCTGTTGGGACTAAAATCAATGTGGAACTGAACCAGGTAGTAAAGGGTGGTATTACGGTAATCGCTACGCTGAAGGCTTGATAAAGACCAGTATAGTAACAGATCAAAGTGGCTGAACAAAAGCATGGAAAACTGAGACGGACTGTCTGCCGGCCATCAATCAATATTCCCCACATATAATAAATTTAACAATAAAGGTTTTGCTTATTGTGATTTAGCGCTTATTTTCACTTTGATTATTCACACAAAACAAATTAACGCATATGAAAAAAGTATTTCTATTGGCTACCGCAGCTTTATTGGTTACAGGCGTAACATTTGCCGACAATGGTAAAAAGAAAAAGAAATGTGTAAAAGGAAAAACCTGCTGCGATAAATCTGCATGCGCAGAAAAATCAAAGGACAAGACTAAAACGGCCAAATTATAACGAGACTTTATCCCAATAAAAAAGCCTTCCCGATCAGGAAGGTTTTTTTATTGAATCCTTACAAGACTAAAATATATCTTCCAGTTCTTTCAGGTGTTTAATAATGTAGGTGGGGGTTAAGGCCGTAGTTGCATTGATATGGTTTACAAAAATGCAGTCCATTCCTGCATTCATTGCACCCTGTATATCGGCATCTAAATTATCCCCCAGCATAATACTTTCAGCCAGTGTGGCGCCGGTTTTCTGCAGGGCGTATTCAAAAATTTCTTTCTTCGGTTTCAGGCTGTTGCTGGCTTCTGAGGTAATCACATGTGTGAAATATCCCCCCAGGCCACTATTATTCAATTTGCTCCATTGCACTTTTTCAAAACCATTGGTGATCATGTGCAGCTGGTAATTTTTTGCTGAAAGATATTTCAGAATTTCAATAGTGTGTGGAAATAGCAATGTTTTAACGGGCAATAACTCTAAAAACTTCTCACTCATTTCCCTGGCGAGCTTTTCATCCGCCACTTTAAATTCAAGCAGAGTGCGCCACATACGCTTCCATTTCAGTTCTTCGGCAGCAATATATCCCTTGTGATATCGATCCCACAATACTTCATTGTGATGTAAGTAATGCCTGTAAAAACTCTCAAAGGGCACCACTTTCAAGGACTCCAAATTAAAAAAAGAATGAATTTCAGTAAGCGCTATTTTTGCGTTGGCATCAAAATCCCACAGGGTATGATCCAAATCAAAAAACAAATGTTTGTACTTCATAATTAAATTTCAACAATAAATTTCCCGAACGATATTAACGCAAAAGTAAGCTTCAATATTTTATCACACTAAAGCGTGTGTTTCAAAATTAACATGTTCACAACGGAACCCGTGCAGGACAAGCTCCGGGCCTCACTATTTTTAAAATGCTGTGAGTCCATCTTTAATTCCCGGGATACATCTTGTATAACCATCAATCTCTTTAAAACATGAATGTAATCATTACGGGTGCTTCAAAAGGAATTGGCAAGGCAATCGCCAATGCATTTGCGGCAGAAGGTGCTACTCTTTTTCTTTGTGCAAGAAACGAAATCAATCTCTACAATACTGTTGCCGGATTGCAGACCAGGCATCCTGCAAGCCTGGTGAAAGCAAAGGCTTTTGATATGTCGGTGAAGGAAGAAGCCCAAAATTTTGGGGATTGGGTATTAGCGGGCATTAAGGGTACCGCCTCCGGCAAGGTTGATGTATTGGTGAACAATGCCGGTGTATTTACACCAGGCAGTATCTATAATGAAGCCGAAGGACTTTTGGAAAACATGATAGCAACCAACTTATACAGCGCCTACCACCTTACCCGGAAGTTGGTGCCTGCAATGATTGAAGCCAGGCAGGGACTTATTGTAAATATCTGTTCCATTGCCTCCCTGCATGCTTACCCAAATGGCGGAAGCTACAGCATCACCAAATTTGCGCTGATGGGTTTTAGTAAAAACCTGCGGGAGGAACTGAAGCCGCATCGGATAAAAGTTATGGGTGTATATCCGGGCGCAGTGATGACCGATTCCTGGGGCGAATTTGACAATTCTACACAACGGATCATGGAAGCGGATGATATTGCTACAATGATCGCTGCTGCGGTTAAACTGTCGCCACAGGCAGTGGTGGAGGATATTGTTATGCGGCCCTTACTGGGGGATTTATAACTGCATTGATAATACGGTTTTTATCCTGAGGCTGGGCATTCTGTATTTCTTTACATGAGCGGGTCCCTACAATAGCTTTTTACAACCATTAACACCATTTTTTTTAATGCTGCATCCCGAACGTTTATTTTTGTACCAATAATTATGGTACTTCAACCAAAAAAAATATTTTTTCTTTTTATACTGATGGTTGTATGCCAATCCGGTTTATTGGCACAGGCCAGTTTTACGGCCAAAATCTCTCCCGGCACGATCGGCAAAAACGAAACTGCAGAATTGCGCTTAATGATTGAAAACGCCCGCCAGGTAGACCAGATCATTCCTCCTGTTTTAAGTGATTTCATTATAGTAAGTGGCCCTAACCAGGAAAGCGGTATGGAAAGTATCAATGGTGTAACGCGGCGATACATTGGGATCACTTACCAGCTGAAGCCAAAATCAACGGGCAGGTTTACGATCGCAAGCGCTTTCGCGAAGGCGGATGGAAAAACTTTAAAGAGCAACCGGGTAACACTTGAAGTAACCAGGAATTCACAAGGCACGAGCCAGGGCAATAGCTCGAGCCCCTTTGGTGGCATGTCTCTTTTTCCTGAACCAGAACCCCGTTCTGCCTTCAATGATTTTATCATTAAAAAAGGAGAAAACGTAGCGGAAAAGATCAGTAAGAATATTTTCATCAAAGTGGATGTAAATAAACTTTCCTGTTATATTGGTGAGCCGCTGATCGTGACTTATAAATTGTACACAAGGCTGAAGTCGGAAAGCAATATTATCAAAAATCCATCCTTCAACGGCTTTTCAGTAATTGACCTTTTACCTCCGGGAAACACTTATTATAGCATTGAAAAGTTAAACGGACGGGAGTACAATGTTTATATCCTGCGCAAATCGCAATTATATCCTTTACAAGCCGGCACCGTTGAATTGGAAAGTACAGAGGTAGAGAATAATATCCATTTTATAAAAGAGGAATATGCGAACCGGCAGCTTTTTGGGATAGATGATATATTCCGTGATTTTGCCCAGACAGCCATACCGCCCGAGGGCATGCACGATGAAAAGGTAACGCTGCAAAGTAAGCCCGTGCTGATTACTGTACAGCCGTTACCTGAAAAAGATAAGTTGCCTTCCTTTAAAGGCGCCGTTGGAAAATTTACGATTGATGCCAACCTGGAAAAAAATAATTTAACTACTGATGATGCAGGCAAATTGAGCATCGCCATCTCCGGTGAAGGCAATATGTCGATGATCATTGCACCAGATATTGCCTGGCCTGACGGAATTGAACCATATGAATCACGCACAAAAGAACAGCTCAATAAACGGGCGGTACCGGTAAGTGGCGTAAAGGTTTTTGAATACCCTTTTACCGTTTCCAAACCGGGTGTGTACAGCATTCCTGCAATTACTTACAGTTACTTTGATGTGAAGGCAGGCCGGTATAAAACCACCGGCACTAAACCGCTGGCCGTTGTGGTTACTGCAGGTGCAGGTAAAAAGCCGGTTTTGACGGTGCCAAATGTGATTTCCGGCCGTGAGCAGTTCTCGAATACTTTGTTTACTAACCGGTGGCTGATTATATTGCCATTGGCCATTTTATTGCTGACCGGGTTATTTATCTGGTTACACAATCAAAAGAAAAAACATCCACCCATTACAGTGGCCGAAAAAATTACACCTAAATCAGCACCTGTGTTGGAAGAAGAAATTAAGGATATACCGGTGAACCCATTGCTGTTAACCGAAGAAAAATTGATCCGGCAGGATCCCCGCGGATTTTACGAAGCACTGAACCATGAACTGAGAAGTTTCTTAGCAGATAAACTGGAAATCCCATTGGCAACCATCAATAAAAAAAGAATTGCAGAAGAAGCAGATAAAAAAGGGATTGCGGTATTTACCAGTCTTAAAATTCAGCAACTGCTCGATGATATTGAATGGCAGTTGTACACTCCTTTTGCCGCGGAGGATAAGATGCAGGAAATGTATGATCATGCCAATTGTATTGTACACTCTTTGAATACTACTTCCTAATAAGGTTACTTCTTCAATCGCATTCATCAGTGCTTAAGTACACAGCATTGCTTCACCATTCACAATTCACAATCCACCATTCACGATTTAATTTAATCTTGATCCTACTCTGTAAACTTATAGCCAATACCCCTAACAGAATGAAAGTATTTCGGATTGCGGGTGTCTTCTTCAAAATATTTCCGAAAGCTTAAAATAAAGTTATCAATGGTTCGGGTGGTGGGGTAAACATTGTAACCCCATACGGCCTGTAAGATCTTCTCCCTGGTAACCACTTCATTTTTATTTTCAACCAGCAACTTCAACAGCATGATCTCTTTGCGGGTGAGGGTAATTTTTTCACCTCCTTTACCGATGCATTCCGATGCCTTAAAATCGACCTGGTTCTTCCCGAAACGGTAGATCTGCTCCAGGGGTTTACGTGTGGCCAGCCGGTGACTTTTTTCTACCAGCTTGCTTACCCTTAACAGCAATTCTTCGAGGTTAAAAGGTTTGGTAAGATAATCATCAGCGCCTTTTTTTAACCCCAATACCCGGTCTGCACTGCTATTGCGGGCACTTAGAATTAAAATGGGAATATCATTATTTTGAAGGCGGATGGTTTCGCATACGCTGATGCCATCCAGTTCGGGAAGCATTACATCCAGTATCATCAGGTCGAAATGTTCCTGCTGGATAGCTTTTAAAGCTTCCACCCCATCATAGGCACTCGTTACCTCGTACTCCTCCAGTTCAAGATTTAGCTTTAATGCTTCGTGCAGGTTTTCTTCATCTTCTACCAATAAAATCGATATCCTTTTATTTGTCATACACAATTTTTTAATTGATAATTGGATAATTGATAAATGATAAATATTTACATTATTCAATACCCCTAAAAGGTCGTTGTTTCATTGGTATATTTTCATCATCGTTTATCAACTCCGTGTTATCAACAACTATTCAATCGCTATCATTTACCATTATCAATTATTTCATTACCAATTAATTCATTATCAATTATCCTTTCTCTTTAAATACGATCACGAAATTACTTCCCGTTGGTGTATTATCTGTGACAAAAATGTCGGCACCATGTTGCGCTAGAATTTTTTTGGTAAGAAACAATCCAAGGCCCGTTCCCTTGGCACCCTTGGTAGCAGCATTGCCGATCCGGTAAAATTTATCAAATACCTTTTTTCTTTCCATGGTATCAATACCTTTTCCTTCATCTTTTACCATCAGTGTAATACCACTTTCCTGCTGGCTGAGTGTGATCGTTATAGCGGATTCTTTGGGAGAATATTTTATCGCATTATCTATCAAATTATTAATTGCCATTTGCAGCATCAACATATCACCATTAATATAAATATCCTCCGTAATTGATCTGATAAATACCCGCTGTGGGTAACGCATGATAAAATCATTTACACAATCACTTGTTACAACAGAGAGGCTGATTTCTTCCTTGGTAATGCTATGGGCGCCGGCTTCCATTTGAGATGCGAGCAGCATATTATTACACAATGCATTTAAACGGTTTGCTTCCTGGATGGTATTTTGAATAAGCCGCTGCTGCTGTGAATCGTCTAATTTTCTTTTAAGCAAGGTTTCTAAATTGAGCTTTGCAATGGCAATGGGTGTTTTTAATTCATGTGTAACCGCCATCATGAAATTCTGTTGTTGCTGGCCCGACTTAAACTGTCGCTTCACAGCCTTGTAAATAAAAGCGGCGCCTGATAAAATAAGCAACAAAAAAATGCTTCCTTCCCCGATATACTGGGCAGTTTTTCTTTTTTCAACATCTGCAATTTCATGAAGACGGCTGGTATAATTCTTATCAGAAGGATTTAATTGAGATCTCTCAAAAGTTGCCATCTGGCGATTCTGCTGGTTTAAGGCAATGAACCACCAAACCAGTGCCGCAATTATATAAGATAGCAGGAACCAGTAAACGATAAATATAAACCTAATGCGTTTTGATTTATAAGATGAAAATGGCATGGCAGGATGAGGAATGAGGGATGAATAATGAGTAATGAGTGATCAGTGGTGGTCGCCGCCTTATCTGTTCGTCAATTATATGAGTAATGAATGATAAGTGATCAGCTTGCAACACTCAGCACGATTTCACCGTCTTCATTGGTAGTACATATAGATGTCGGGAAAGCCCTTACTCATCACTCATTTCTCATTTCTCATCAATGCGCTTTCTCCACCCTCACCCCAATACTCATTATTTCCGGAAGCGGGTTTTCCCTCATCATCTGGGCAATTGAAAACTTGTAGTTCCCCGTTTTATTGAATTTTATGGGACCTTTTGTAATCGGTTTTCGCAGTTCCCAAATGTCATCCATCCCGGTACCTTCCCAGCCCGTAGCGTCGGTGCCCAACTGTAGTTCAAACCGTTGAAAACGCATGCTGTCTGCAGGCGCCTGCGATCCGATATTTAGCCAGATATTGTTATAGCGGTAAGCATCTGTATGGCGAAGAACAATGTAAACGTTGTAGCTGGCCGCGGTATCGCTGATATTGAAATCAAAGGCTGGTTGAAAACTATACGACCAGCTGTGACCGGGTATCACTGTATTTTTTTCAAAAACATTGATTTTAGAACAAGCGGCCAGCCATAAAACTACGGCCATCAATACTACAAAGGATGAATGATATGATTTGAGCTTCACGAATTATTTTTACAAAAATATAAACAGTTTTCCAGAATAAGTTTGCCGGTTCCCTCCTGGCTACAATTTCTGTCGTTCTACCTGGATTGGTAATGCGAAATTGGAATTATTGTAAGCCTTGCGCTAAGATGGCAGGCTTACAATCTCTGCAGTGAATTTATGAAAGGAATATTGCGGTTATAGGAACTCAAAAAAAAACCGAATCAAATTTATAGCACGTTTAAAACCTGCTCTTTGGCTTTTTCCAATTCGTCCTTCATGGTGACTACGCATTTTTGTATATCAGCATCATATGCTTTGCTGCCGGTGGTGTTGATTTCGCGGCCAATTTCCTGGATGATAAAGGATAATTTTTTGCCTTTGGCATCATCCCCATTTGTAAGCATGGATTTAAAATATTCGCAGTGTTGTTTTAAACGCACCTGCTCTTCATGAATATCGATTTTCTCAATGTAATAGATCAGTTCCTGCTCCAGGCGATTGCCATCATAATTTTCTTTGCCTACATGCTGTTCAAGCAGTTGCACAATTTCTTCCCTGATCCTTTTCATGCGGTTAGGCTCCAGGTGAATGATGGCTTCCTCCTGTGCATTGATATTGTCGATGCGTTTGATAAGATCAGTTTCGAGGCTTGCGCCTTCTTGTTCCCTGTGGTTATTTAGTTCCACCAGCGCCACCAGCAATACCTTCTTAAATTCTTCGAAATCGTTATCATTTAAAACGTCGTTGGTTGGTGTAACCACTTCCGGCAGGCGAAGCAAAGCACTTAAGACGGAGTTGGTGTCAATGTTTAATTCGCCGGCGAGTGTTTCGATCTGGTGATAGTATGCTTTTATTAAATCGGTGTTGATATTAACCGGCTTGGATGTGCCATTTTGTTTAATCGTAATCACGCAATCAATGGTACCTCTCACAAGTTGTTCCTGTAAGATACTCCGGATATCAAATTCGTATGGTCGAAGAAGTGGTGGCAGGCGTAATTGCATTTCGAACTGCTTTCCATTGAGGGCTTTTATTTCTACGAGGAAGGTTTTATCATTAACGGTTTGTTCAGCTCTTCCAAAGCCGGTCATGGATCTAAGCATTATTCAAATATTATTTTTGTGATAAGATATTTAATTTGGTTACAAGGTAACCGAAAAAGATCAATCTATTGTTTTATACAAATCATTTCTGTTTGGAAAAAGAAAATGATAGGCCTCACCCTTTGTTAAGATGCGCATCTCGCCTGGCTGCAAGCCTTCGATAGTACATTTTTCTATCCTGTAACGGATCAAACGCAAGGTAGGAAAGCCCACTGCCGCGGTCATTTTTCTTACCTGCCTGTTTTTGCCTTCAGTAAGAATCAATTTAACCCAGCTGGTGGGGATACTTTTTCTAACACGGATCGGGGGATTTCTTCCAGCTACCGGAGGAGCTATTTTAAAATGAGCTGCCTTACATTTCCTGGTTCTGTATAGTTTTCCATCTACAGTAATATCAACACCGTGCTGAAGATCGTGCAAAGCCTCATCGGTTATTTCTCCGTCAACCTGCACCCAATATTCACGGGTATGTTCAAAGGCCGGGTTTAGCAAGTCGTGATTTATTTTTTTGTCGTTGGTGAGCAGCAATAATCCTTCGCTGTCGTAATCAAGCCGGCCAACCGGGTAGACATCCGCAGGCAGGTCAAAAAAATCTTTTAAGGTTTGCTTTCCCTCACCTGATGTAAACTGCGATAAAACATTGAATGGTTTATAAACGATGTAGTAATATTCCAAGAAGGATAAATTAATAGATGAATGATGGTGTAAAGATAAATGAGATTGGATGCTTACCCCAGATTATTAAAAGCATAAAGCCCGACGTTTTGTAGCCGGGCTTTATTATATCTATGGGTTAGTAAGTGCCTGGAAATAAAATTTCCATACGCAATATTAAAAAGAAATTTTGCTATCTAAAAAAATATTTTCATGAATTTTATTCACATTTCAATTCATGTTGTGGATAAGGAACATTTATTGAAGCTTCGGTGATGCAGAATAATATGTTGGAATCATCCAACAAATGCAAAAAATAATATCTCTCTTATTTGTACTGTCCGCTGAAAGCATTGATTTCACTGGCACTTCAGCCTAACCCTATTTTTATTGTGTCGCCGGCATAAGAAAATCAGATCCGTTCCGGAGGTATTTGCATCTTATTTTAAGTACTGTTTTTTCCAAAATATTAAGCCCGCAAAAAGTGCATAAAAAAATTTAAAAGTTGCCCTCTGATTTCCATTTCACACCCTTTTTGTTTATGCAAACTCTAAAAGCAAAGCATAGTACCTTTGTAAAAAATTTAATAGTATGCAATTTCCCGCCGCCGTTTCTATCACCTGGATCGCCGAATTTATCAACGCTGAATTAATTGGCAATAAACAGGGCGGCGCAACCGGCATAAACGAACTGCATAAGGTAGAAAAAGGCGACCTGGTTTTTGTTGACCATCCAAAATATTACGACACCTGTATTAACAGTGCGGCAACCTTTATCATCATCAATAAGAAAACAGATTTTCCGGAAGGAAAAGCTTTGTTGCTTGTTGAAAATCCCTTTGAAGCTTACTGCAAAATCGTTAACCATTTTAATCCGTTTACTCCTTCAACAAAACCTGTTAGCGACAGTGCAGAGATCGGTGAAGGAAGTTTCATTTATCCAAATACTTTTATCGGCCATCATGTAAAAATTGGAAGAAATTGTACCATCTATCCCAACGTAACAATCATGGACAACTGTATCATTGGCGACCATGTAATCATTCAATCCGGCACTGTAATTGGCAGTGATGCGTTTTACTATAATACAAAAAAAGACCGGGAAAACTGGTTCAAAAAAATGCCCAGCTGCGGCAGGGTGGTTATTGAAGATTTTGTTGAGATCGGGGCAGGCTGTACCATTGATCGGGGAGTAAGCAGCGACACTATAATTGGCAGGGGTACCAAGTTCGATAACACCATACATATCGGCCACGATACCGTGATTGGGAAGAATTGTTTGTTTGCTGCACATGTGGTGGTGGCAGGCTGTGTGAACATATTAGATGGCGTAACCTTATGGGGACAGGTGGTTGTAAATAAAACACTCACCATTGGCGAAAATGCTGTGTTGCTGGGCAGAACAGGTGTTAGCGGCAACCTCGAAGGAAATAAAACTTACTGGGGCGCACCCGCGCAGGAAGCGGGCATAGTGAAAAGAGAACTTGTATGGATAAAAAGAATACCACAACTGTGGGATAAGGTGATGAACAATCCCAACACTTAAACGTGAAACGTCGAATAACAGGTATACAAAAAATAGCGGGATATCAGGTGGTACAAAGGCAGTTGAAAAGTATATTATGTCTCCCCAACAAAATTCTACAACAAATTGAATGCATCAGAACCCTCCGCTGGCTAGCGGAGCAGGGGGGCTTGGATAAAAATCATACGGCACCATATCTGCTATCTTATCCCAACTCCAATAGCCGGTAATGGTGATATCATTCTGATCAAAGAAATATCCATTTTGTTCAATTGCAATAGATTCGTCCGCGGTGATTGTGATCACTGAAAGCTCAAAATCTTTTGGTGCATCTTCATTCGCCGCTGAATAATCCGGATCGGGTTTTTCTTTACTATACAGCACCGCCATATCCGGCTGGTTAGGAACGATGTTTACCAGTTGCGTACTGTCGTCTTTATCATAGTTTAACGCACCATAAAAATCAGTAAGGCGAATGACTGTTTCCAGGTCGTTTCGCTTGGCCACAAATTGTATTTCAAAACCTTCTTCCTTTAATTTTTTGTTGTAAACGCTTCGCATAAAATGGAGCATGGATCCTTTGTATGCCTTTAAGCGGTTTGCCTGCCAGGCGGCTTTTTGACTTTCATCGCCCGACTGCATTTCTTCAAATAAAGGATAGCCGGTGTAAATGCCCGATTGGGTTCCATATTCATGCGTAAATGAATCGAGGGTATATTTTAATTTATATCCCAGCGCCCGGTTTTCCATTTCAATGGGGGATGTTGCCAACACCTTTAAGCGGTTTCTTTTTTTATAAAAATAAAATTTCAGCACTTCTTTGTTGGTGATGGTGCAGGCTTTACTGTTGGCTGTTTTTCCGAGGAAA
Source organism: Ferruginibacter sp. (assembly GCA_025963635.1). Classification (GTDB taxonomy): domain Bacteria; phylum Bacteroidota; class Bacteroidia; order Chitinophagales; family Chitinophagaceae; genus Ferruginibacter. Next base: position 120,443 of record JAOQAK010000002.1, on the reverse strand, counting down.
TTTTCGATGAAAAAATCACCATACTTTTCCCAGCCATCCTTTACTTCATTACTTGCTTTTACCACAACATCCTCCATCGCCATTTCCTTTTGCTTTAATTCGATTACAATATTCTGATCGGTTGCGTCCGAGGTACTAATACGCCGGCTTACTGTTTCATAACCGGTAAAAGTCACCACAACATTATAGCCGCCGCTTAACAACCGGAGCGTAAAATTTCCGTTGACATCTGTAGCAGTACCATTGGTAGTATTTTGCGCAAATACGGATGCTGCCTGCATCGGGGATTTGGTGACCCCATCGATTACTTTGCCGGTAATAATAAAATTAGTTTGGCTGATAGCAGTGATTGAGAAAAAAAGAAAGGCTAAAAAAACGAAGGTTGTTTTCATACTACTAATTAAGTTGGAATAAAAAGTACAGTAGTCTTTAACTGATTTTTATATTCCGTGGATTTTAAAATAGGCAGTTCCAGGGCAGCAAGGATTGATCGCTGTTTAATGAAATAGAGTTTTATTATCTGATAAAATCCTGCTGCAGTTCTGCACAGGTATCAGTTATGGTTTCTGCGATGGTCCGGTACCGGAACCCTGGTAAAAACCGAAGCAGTTTACCATTTTCAAAATAAACTTTTGCCAATGCCGTAGCCGCCGTTTCTTTTGTGATCAAAGGATTTTTACGGGTAAACCTGCTTTTGATAGCTTCCCATCGCCATACTACCCGGGCAATCATCGGGGTCACTTTTTTGTGCGGCTGTTTTTTATCAAATGCCCTGGCGATCAGGTTGAATAAATCCCGGTAACTTATGTTTTCAGCGCTCAGGATAAAACGTTCGTTAATGATGTTTGCTTCCATTAATGCAATCATTGCTTTTGCTACATCTCTCGCATCCACAAAGCCCGTTATCCCTTCCGTGAACCATGGAAATTCTTCATATACATTTTTAAATATTTGTGAGCTCCCTGTGTTCCAGTCACCGGCGCCCAGGATAATGGATGGGTTTACGATCACTGCTTCCAGGCCCTCACCAATGCCCCGCCAAACTTCCATCTCGCCTAAATATTTACTCTGGCCATAGCTGCTGTTGTTGGTCTCTTCTGTCCAGACCATGCTTTCACTAATCAGCTCGTTTTCCCGGATCCTTCCAAGCGCTGCCACCGAACTGACGTGCAACAATTTTCTAACCCCCGCGCTTAGCGATGCATTTACAATATTAGCGGTGCCTTCCACATTTATCTTGAATAACTCCCACTTGCGTACAGGATCAAAAGTTACGATCGCTGCGCAATGATACACCTCATCTACATCCTGCATTGCCTCTTCGAGCCCAATTACATCTAAGATATTACACTGGAACTGTTGAAGAAGATCTGAATGAAAATCCGGCAGCGGCGTTTTGTTATAAATGGCTCTCACCTGGCAACCCTGCGAAAGAAGTTGCCTGATTAATTCACCTCCCAATAAACCTGCCCCGCCTGTAACTAAAATCATGTAAAGAATTTATTTGCAACCGCAAAAATAGCGGATGTGTTTGTATCTGTCCGATCAAAATAGATTTATTATTCCTTTTGCACCCATGTAGGTCATGGCAATTACCACCAGCCACCCAGCCAGCTGCAGCAGGTAAGGGTGTTTATAACCACCGACAATGTTGAGCGCTGCAACTAAGATGAGGGACAATGCAACCGGTAGAATTAAACCATTCAAACCACCTGCAAAAATTAATACGCTAACTGGTTGCCCCACACAGAGGAAAACAATTGTTGAAAAAGATATAAAACCAATGATAAAGTACCTGAAATTATTAAAAATAAAAGGATGCAAAGTTTTCATAAATGAAACAGAAGTAAATGCTGATCCGATTACTGATGTAATCGCAGCGCTCCACAATACAAGCCCAAATGATTTATACCCCACGAGCCCCGCCGCAGATTGAAAAACGGTAGCGGCAGGGTTAGCAGGATTCAATTGAATTCCCTGCATTACAATTCCCAAAGCAGCTAAAAATAATACGATCCGCATCACCGCGGCAATCACGATGGCGGTAACCGAACTAACGGATACTTTGCGCAAGTTTTGCCGGCCGGAAATACCGGCATCGAGTAAACGATGTGCGCCCGCAAAACTGATGTAGCCGCCCACAGTTCCACCTACAATGGTAAGGATAATGGTTTCATTTATTTTATCCGGCATCAATGTTTTCAACAGGGCTTCCTGAACAGGTGGATGAGATTGGAAAGCTACATACACGGTTAACACGATCATGATAAAGCCAAGCAGTTTTGTAAACCAATCCATTGCTGTGCCGGCTTCCTTTATTAAAAAAATCATTAGCGCAATAGCACAACTTATTAAGGCACCCGTCTTCACGTCGAATCCAAATAACACCTGCAAACCAAGACCACAGCCCGCAATATTGCCGATATTGAACGCGATGCCGCCAATAACAATTAAACCCGTTAATAAGGTTCCCGCACCGGGGAAAACCGTATTCGCAAGTTCCTGTGCATACAACTTACTCACACTGATAATGCGCCATATATTTAACTGGGCACCAATATCCAATACCACCGAAACCAATATCACAAAACCAAAACTCGCCTGCAGTTCGGCGGTAAATTTTGTAGTTTGGGTGATAAAGCCCGGGCCAATGGCGGAGGTTGCCATTAAAAATGCGGCGCCTGTTACAACTCCGTGGGAAGAAGATTTATTTTTCAATGAATTGTTTTTTTGCAGATAACTATCGCCGTCATCTCTTTCCTTATCCCGGAAAAAATACGTGCAGTGTTCAGTTAAAGGGTTGCCTGCACTCTTTCAATTTTTCGAATTTGGATCCCTTCTAAGTGCAACCTGTCATTGATCATTCTTGCAAATTCAACAGCGTGCAATCCATCGCCATGAATGCAAATCGTATCTGCTTTAATAGAAATCTCTTCACCACTGATTGCCTGAACACTGTCGCTGCTGATCATTTGCATCACCTGCAAAACGACTTCTTCAGCATTGGTCAGCAAAGCGCCGGGAGTATTTCGTGGAGTTAAGGAACCATCCGGCTGGTAAGTTCTGTCGGCAAAAACTTCGTGTGCAATTTGTAGCCCGTCCTTCTTTGCTTCATCAAGCATCAGTGAGCCTGATAAGCCGTAATAAATTAAACTGCTGTCAAAAGCTTTCACCGCATCAGCAATCACCCTTGCGAGTAACGGATCTTTCGCCGCCATATTGTACAATGCGCCATGTGGTTTTACATGATGCAATTTCCCACCGGCAGCAATTGCCAGATTGTTAAGCAGGTTCAATTGGCTAAACACAATAGATTGTATTTCCCCTGCCGGTAATTTCATTGCAATTCTTCCGAAGTTTTCTTTATCGGGAAAGGAAGGATGTGCTCCGATAGCCACATCATATTGCAGGCACAGATCGATTATCCTTCTCATTTTGTCTTCATCGCCGGCGTGGTAACCACAGGCTATATTCGCCGAACTGATAAAAGGCAACAGGCTGTCTTCATTGCCGATGCCCTCGCCCATGTCACAATTGATGTCGATCTGCTTCATGAATTATTTGTATTGATTCCAATAATTGGTACAATGAAAGTAACGCATACTCTGCAGTTTCAATATTCACCAGTTCAAATTGCAATTTGCTGTGAATGGCTTGCTGTGCAAGTTTTGGGAGGTCGGCGCTGATCACATTCGCAATTCTAGGATAGCCACCCGTGGTTTGATGATCGGCCATTAAAACAATGATTTGCCCGTTCGGCAGTAATTGTAAAGTGCCTTTATCTACAGGGGAGGATATCAATTGAGCAGGATCAACCAGGTGGAGGTTTGCCCCCTGTAACCGGTAACCCATCCGGTCAGATTGAGTGGTGATCAAAAAAGACTCATTCAGGAACATTTTTTGGGATGCATCATCCATGCTGTTCCATTCCGGGCCCACAATACATCGGATGTTACCGGCTGGTTCATAAATAGGCTGTAGCAGGTTGGTTATATCAGGAAGGTGTTCAGGATGCATTGCTGAAGCTACGAGATCAATTAATATGGAATCTCCTTTTATCAGGGGCCGGCCATGGTACCCGCCAGCTTTTAATTTGGTATTGGTACTATAACTATTCAGCCATTTATCTGCCTTCATTTCACCTTGTAAAGACAGGTAAGCCCTGGCTCCCATTTTATATTTTTTAAAACAAAGCGTTTGTTGCCTCTTGATCAATACCGGTTTCCATAATTCCACAGCGATATCATCAACGCTAGCACAAAAATCTGCGCCGGTAATGCTTACCAGGATATCTTCTTCAAATAATAATTCCGCTGCAGGAAAATGCATTTCGATCACAGGATAGTTTTCATCATTGCCCAATAAAATATTTCCTAACGCTGCTGCGAAAAAATCCATTGCACCGGCCGGACCAATCCCATCGCAGCGATAGCCATTTCTGCCCATATCCTGGATGGTCGTAAAAATGCCCGGCTTGATTATCTTAATCGACATAACTCGCAAATTCATTTTTATCAATCGAAACAAATTGCACCTGGTCACCTGCTGCAAGCAAACAGGGATTTACATTAACAACATCAAATATGCGCAGGGGAGTTCTGCCAATGATCTGCCAGCCACCGGGAGAATCAATCGGGTATATACCAGTTTGGGCACCGGCAATCCCAACGCTTCCGGCGGGCACAATTAATTGCGCATTGTCTTTCCGCGGAGTAGCTAATTCATCGGCTACAGCTCCCATATAGGCAAAGCCTGGCATAAAACCGATCATGTATACCCTATAAATAACTGATGTGTGCAGGCTGATCACTTCGGGTATACTTAACCGGTGAACCCCGGCTACATAGGTAATATCAAAGCCATATTCAGCATCATAACAAACAGGAATTACTTTAATGGGAGATGTTGGCTTCTCAAATGAATTGATTCGCTGAACCAGGGAATCTAGAAATTCTTTTACAAACAGAAATGCAGAGAAATCGGCAGAGTGCTGAATTTTAATCACATCGTAAAAAACCGCAAGAGATGCATAGGCAGGAACCGATTCAATAAACCCGTCAAATCCATTTTGCAGTAACGCTTTGTGGATAGATAAAACCCTTTCGTTGATTGACGGATCAATCACATTGCCAAAACTTATCAGCACCGACCTGTCGCTAAGTGGCGTTATCCTGACATTATTGTTTTCAAAATTGACTTCCGGCAATGGCTGTAATTTTTATTGATGAGCAACTGAGAATGACAGATGAAATGTTGACACAGGATGCACCTGCCCTGACTTTCACTTTACGCCGCTTCATTGCAATGTAAGGTTTTAGCAACGATTTAGAGAGAATACAATCGGCCAACGGCAATTATTTACCGTGGGCTAACTTACACATAGTGCCTCAAAAAAAATCAGCCATGCTATATAGCATGGCTGATAAATAGTTTCCAAAATTTCAGATTGATGTTTGTAGTCGCAGAGGTAATCTTTATGTTAATAAAAAAATTTGGGCGCAAAAACGAATTTCATCGATTGATTCTATTTTTGAAATCAGTAATCATTCTTAATGATTAGCCGCCTCTTTTGCAGCTTCTTCTTTCATTTTATCGTTGGCCGTAATGGCGAATTCTACTCTGCGGTTTTCTGCACGGTTTGCATCCGAAGTATTGTCTACCTTAGGCTGCGTTTCACCATACCATTTGATAGTCAGTCTTGAAGATGCAATGCCTGCTGATTTTAAATAATTACCCACAGCATTCGCCCGTTGTTTTGAAAGTGTTTCGTTGTAAGCTTCTGTACCCACATCATCAGTATGGCCTTCAATTAAAATATTGGTTTCAGGATAATTATTGAAAACCTTTACCAATTTATCAAGCGCAAGTTTTGAGTTAGGATTGATGTCGTATTTAGCGGTTGAAAAATAAACACCTGCTTTTGAACCATCCGGATTTTTTTCACTAAAAGTTACGTTGATTCCTTCACCTACCCTGGTCACTTCAGCTCCGGGTATTTCCGATTTGATCGCCTCGGCTTGCTTGTCCATTTTATTACCGATTACGCCACCAGCTACACCGCCTACCACCGCACCGATGATAGCGCCCAAAGCCGTATTGTTTTTGTTGCCCACGTTATTGCCGATTACGCCGCCAATAACAGCGCCACTGGTTGAACCGATTACGGCCCCCTTTTGTGCATTGTTTGCTTTTTTGGTTGTTTCGCAACCCACGCACATGATCATTGCCCCGGCAATAGTAATCATGGCTTTTCCAAAAATCTGTTTCATAAAGGTTATTGATTTTAATTATTTTTTTACAAAATTGTATACGATATTTCCTGGCTTTCCCTCGAAAGTGATCGCCGACTTTAATTGCATGGTGTTGTCATCCAGCATGGAGACGTTTAACCTAAATCCATTGTTATCATCCATAGGATTTCTTTTTTCATCTAACCTTTTAAATTGAAATTCCTTAGGACCATCCTTCGGTTCATACACCGTCCACCGTATACTTCTTTCGAGGGTAGAACAGCCGGTTGATCCGCCTACCAATGTATAAGAACCTGTTCCGTTATTGGAAATAAAGTTCCAGCTGCTGCCGATAAAACAATTAAAATCTGCTTCATTAAAAACCTTTGCTGTAAATTTCCCGCTAATCCCTTCCGTATTGATGGTTTGAAGGCTCCAGTTGCCATTGATGCTTTTCTTGATGGATCTTCCTTCCTTGGTAACAGAGCAGGCAGTAAATAAACCCATCATAATCACCAGGATAAAGCCATAGGTTCGAAGTTTCATTGTAATTTTTTTTATGAGATAAGTGTGGTTGTGTTCCATAGCCAGATTCCAATTATGATGCCAATGACGGGATAAGTAGCAGTGACGGCTCTTTGAACACCACTGGTAAAATGTTAATAAAATACATATATTAGAACGGTGGGGAAAATATTCTACGCACCAACTGGGTGTTTTCAATTGCAACCTTCAATCGTAGCTAAATTAACAGGATGTAACCTGCAGGGCGCAAGCAGTGTAAATCATACAGATGATTGTTCTTTTTACAAGATAACCTAAATTGAATTTTTGGCAATATAAATAGGGATGCTTTCGAAAGCGAAAGCATATGACGGTATCTGACATGAAACGATGAAGCTAAAAAGAATAAAGAGGTCTGCTGATTGATGCTAGGTAGCGGCGGTAAACTGTTTTAAAAACCGCACATCATTTTCGCTGAATAACCTCAAATCTTTGATCTGGTATTTCAGCATAGTGATTCTTTCAACACCCATTCCAAAGGCGAAGCCTGTATATTTCTTGCTGTCAATGCCACAGTTTTCGAGTAAGTTGGGATGAACCATACCGCATCCTAAAATTTCAACCCAGCCCGTGTGCTTGCAAACATTACACCCGCTGCCATCGCAGATCAGGCAACTAATGTCCATTTCGGCGCTTGGCTCAGTAAAAGGAAAATAACTGGGACGAAAACGAACCTTGAAATCTTTCCCAAACATTTCCTGCACAAAAAAATACAAGGTTTGTTTCAGGTCGGCAAAAGATACATTTTCAGCAATGTATAAACCTTCTACCTGGTGAAAAAAACAGTGTGCCCTTGCACTGATGGTTTCATTCCGGTACACCCTACCCGGACAAACAATACGTATCGGCAACTTTCCTTTCTCCATCTCCCGAACCTGCACGCTGGAAGTATGCGTACGCAACACCCAGTCGGGGCTTTGGCTGATATAAAATGTATCCTGCATATCTCTTGCCGTGTGGTTTTCAGGCATATTCAATGCAGTGAAATTATGCCAGTCGTCCTCGATCTCCGGACCTTCTGCAACGGCAAAGCCTAGCCGCTGGAAAATAGAAACAATCTGGTTGCGAACAAGGCTGATTGGATGGCGCGATCCCATGGGCAGCGGATCTCCGGGAAGCGACAAATCAGGCTTCGGCAACCCATTTTCAGAAGGTTCAGTTCCGGCAGCTGATTTTAGTTCCTCGTATTTTGCCTCAACAAATAATTTAAACTCGTTTAATCGCTGTCCGAACTCTCTTTTCTGCTCTGCAGCCACGTTCTTCATTTCCCCCATTACTTCCTTCACCAGGCCTTTGGTACCAAGGTACTTGATACGAAATGCTTCTGCATCTTCCGCCTTATCGGCGATAAAATTGTTTATTTCACTCTTGAATCCGTCTATTTTTTGTAACAACTGCTCCATGTTGCAAAAATAAGGAAATGTTGGAAGAAGGTACAGGGTTGAAGGTTCAAGGTTGAAGGTTCAATAGGTATTCACTCTTTAGCTTTTAACCGTATACCAATATGTAAGAAGGTTGATAGTTGAAGGTTCAAGGATCAAGAGGCATTCACACTTTAGCCCTTTTCCGTGTACCAATTTTATTAGAAGGTGCAGATTGGGCGGTTAAAGCCTGAGGTTCGGGGTCACCCACCTTCTACCAGCAACCTTCAACCTTCAACCATCAACCTTCAACATCTATCGACTATCTTCCTTAAGTTTGCTGCAAATTTTAAATGGATGTACGATCTGCATGATTTTTTAATGCCCATTGATATTCATACACTGAATGGGGACAACGGCTACAATGACGGGCAACTGGCAAGGCATATTGTTGGCTATGACACAGAAATACCGGATGTGTCGGAGGTGGATATTGTGCTGGTAGGTATAGGCGAAACAAGAGGTGCCGGAGTTGCCAATAATAATTTTGCGGCGGCCAATGCAATCCGCAAACATTTGTACCAGTTGCATTACTGGCATTTTGATGTACAAATCGCAGATTTTGGCAATGTAAAAACTGGCGCTACGCTGAACGATAGTTATGCAGCCATCAAAACAGTTTTGACCGAATTGTTGCGAATGAATAAAACGGTAGTGCTACTCGGCGGAAGCCATGATGTTACCCTTGCTCAATATTATGCATACAAGGAACTCGGCAAAACCATTGAAGCCACCTGCATCGATGCCACCATTGACCTGAGGGGCGAAAGCGCTTTAAGAAGTGAAAATTTTCTGCTCGAAATGCTTACCAGTGAACCCAACCTGGTAAGGCATTACAACCATATCGGGTTCCAAAGTTATTATGTGCATCCGCGGATGCTCGAAACAATGGATAAGCTTCGGTTCGATTGTTTTCGGGTAGGCGTTGCAAAAGATAATATGGAAGAAATGGAGCCCGTTTTGCGCAACACGGCTTTATTGAGTTTTGATATCAATGCCATTAAATACAGCGATGCTCCGTCCAACCGAAACAGTCCCAACGGCTTTACCGGCGAAGAAGCGTGCGTCCTTAGCCGTCATGCGGGCATGAGCACTCAACTCAGCAGTTTTGGCATCTACGGCTACTTGCCGGAGGCGGATACCAATGAACTCACCGCCAAACAGATTGCACAAATGCTCTGGTATTTTATCGATGGTAAAAGTCGCAGCAAACAGGAAGCCTCGCTCGAAGACCGTAGTCTTTTTAACGAATTCCATACTGTATTTGCAGAAGTAGATACCGTGTTTTTACAAAGTCGAAGAACCAACCGCTGGTGGATGCAATTGCCCAATAAAAAATTGGTTTCCTGTAGTCATCTCGATTACATCAATGCCAGTAGAAACGAAATTCCGGAAAGGTGGTTGAGGGAGCAGGAAAGAGGGTAATTTGAAAATGATGCAAATTTGAAAATGCGAAAATGAATGACCGCAGATAATTAGCTAATGAGCTAATTTGCTGATATGCGAATGTTGTCTATGAGTATTAAAAATCTTGTGATGAAGTTTATAAACACGCAACAAATAAATAATAATACCGGCATCGGTTTTCATGGCAGCATCCTTGCGTCGCAATCCTTTCAACGGCATACCAGTGGGCAGCTTCAGCCTCCTGTCCGAATAGTTTTCACTGGTTGCAAACATATTTATGCTGCAGGGTGCCTGCTCATCGGATCACTGCTGATGGTATCTTCCTGCTCCGTTTCCAAACAGATTTCCAAACAGGCCACAAAAGTTTTACTAAAAGACTCCGCTGTCAGCACCGGGCATATCGGCATCAGTATTTATGAACCCGCCACCGGAAAATATTGGTACAATTATGATGCAACAAAATATTTTGTACCGGCTTCCAACACCAAATTGTTTTCGCTGTATGCCGGTCTTAAATATTTGGGCGACAGCCTTCCTTCTCTCCGGTACGAAGTGGAAAATGATTCAACGATCCTTATCCAACCTGCCGGCGATCCTAGCTTTTTGAATGATGAGTATTTATCCCAACCAGCTTTTAATTTGCTCAGCCATTATAAATACATCACTTTTATCAACAGCAACTTTAAGGAAAATTTTTTAGGGTATGGCTGGGCCTGGGATGATTACCAGGAAGCCTATATGGCACAAAGAAGTAATTTCCCTGTATATGCAAACCTGGTAAATATCAAAAACACCGGTGAAAAAATATCAACCATCCCGGGTAGTATACAGTATTTAGTGCCGGAAAATACAAGACTGGACAGTGGCTTTGCTGTACAAAAGAGATGGGATGATAATTTACTAACCATCACCAGGGGCACCAACAAACAAATAACAATCCCTTTCACGCCGAATGCAGCAGACATCATCCAAATGTTGCAGGATACTTTGCATTCAACCGTGATTGTTAGCAGGGACCATCAGCAAAGGCTCAAAAATATCATCCTTTCCCAGCCTTCCGATTCGCTCTTTAAACCCATGATGCACCGCAGCGATAATTTCTTTGCGGAGCAAACTTTATTGATGGCGAGCAATCAATTGCTGGGCTATATGAGTGATGAAAAAATCATTGATACCATTTTAAGCAAAGACCTCAAAGACATTCCACAGAAACCAAAATGGGTGGATGGCAGCGGGCTCAGCCGTTACAATTTATTTACACCGCAATCGTTTGTGTACATTCTCAACAAAATGAAAAATGAATTCGGGCTGGAGCGGTTAAAAAACATTTTACCTACGGGTGGAGAAGGCACCATTAAGGCGTATTATAAAAAAGATGCAGGATTTATTTTTGCTAAAACAGGTACACTCAGCAATCACTGTGCTTTAAGCGGTTTCATCATCACCAAAAAAAATAAGCTGCTGATCTTTTCAGTACTCGCCAATCATTACCAGGGCGCCGCCACACCCGTTCGCAGGGCGGTTGAAAAATTCCTTATGGATATCAGGGAAAAATATTGATCATCTTCCGAACATCCTGTCGAGCTCATATTTTTTAAAGGCCGTGTAAGTAGGTTTACCGTTGGGGGTAATATTTGGCAATGAACAGGTAAAAAGGTCCTGCACCAATGATCTCATTTCTTTTTGCGACAATGCCCTGCCGGCTTTGATCGCCTGTTGCCAGGCAAGGGAGCGCAATAGTTTTTCACGCTTACTATATTTCAGGTCGCTGCTGAAATGCTTGTATTGCTCCAGCATTTTTTCTATGGCGGTTTTTTCATTTCCCTGGTCTACATCTGCCGGAGTACCCTGGATAACGAAAGTATTGTTGCCGAAGGGTTCCAGGTGATACCCCAGGTAATGCAGGTCGGGAAGCAATTCCTTCAATACAACAACATCTCCCGCAGCCAGTTCCATTGTTTGGGGAAACAAGCTTTGTTGAATAGCGATCGGTTTTCCATCCAGCGCTTTTATAAATCGTTCATATAAAATGCGTTCATGCGCATTTTGCTGGTGAATAACAATAAAACCGGCGTCGTTTTGCGCCAGGATATAAGTACAATGCATTTGCTGCAAAGGAGTTTCCTCCTGTACCTGCCTGCACATTTCACTATACAGCGGTGAATGGTTACTTACCGGGGTGGATTGGTTTGGTGCAGGTAAGGGATCGCTTGTTTGGGGTGACTGTTCTTTAGGCAAAGGCTCGTAAAAATCCCTCCAGTGCTTCAGCTCGCTTTTATTTTCAATAAAATGGGCTTGGTTTTTTTGAGAAAATGTGTTGTACAGCGAAGAGGAAGCGACGGATGATTTTCTTTCTTCCGTAAATGGTTTACTTACCGCATCCAACTGTTGAATGGTTGAATCCAGTTCAAAGTCGAGGGTGGGTGAAATACTGAACTGGGCCAGCGCATGCTTTACCGCACTTTGCACAAATGCATACACGATTTTCTCATCTTCGAACTTTATCTCCTGCTTGGTGGGATGCACGTTGATATCAAGTTGGGCAGGATCCAAATCAATGAACAAAGTATACATCGGGAAACTATCCTTGGCAATCATCGAATCAAAAGCGCCCATCACAGCATGATTGAGGTAGGCACTTTTAATAAAACGGTTGTTTACAAAAAAATATTGATCGCCCCGGGTCTTCTTGGCGGTTTCAGGCTTGCCCACAAAACCATAGATATTCATGTAATCCGTTTGTTCCTGCACATTTACCAGTTTTGAACTGTAATTGTTGCCCAAAATCTGTACGATGCGCTGTTTCAAAGTACCCCTTTCCAGGTGAAACACCTGCTGACCGTTGCTGGTAAGCGAAAAGAAGATATCCGGAAACGACATGGCCACCCTGATAAACTCATCTACAATATGACGAAGCTCGGATGGATTACTTTTTAAGAAATTGCGGCGGGCCGGCACATTAAAAAACAAATTCTTCATGGCGATGCTGGTGCCCGTTTCCATGGCAATCGCCTCCTGCTTCTTTACCACGCTATTGTCGATCTCGATATAAGTTCCGGTAGTTTCCGACTCTTTTTTCGATCTCAATTCTACCTGTGCTACGGCAGCAATACTCGCCAATGCCTCGCCCCTGAAGCCCATGGTTTTGATATGAAAAAGATCCTCTATATTTCTTATTTTGGAAGTAGCATGCCGTTCAAAACTCATGCGGGCATCCGTTTCACTCATCCCCTTTCCATTGTCAATCACCTGTACAAGGGCTTTCCCTGCGTCATTCACCACCAGTTTTATTTGGGTGGCGCCGGCATCAACAGCATTTTCGAGTAATTCTTTCACGGCGCTCGCCGGTCGCTGTATTACTTCACCGGCGGCAATCTGGTTGGCTATATTATCAGGTAATAATTGAATGATATCTGGCAAAATGACTCCTTTATTTTTCTGTAAAATTACGTAGATAATTATGGGTTACTCCCAAATATCCACAAGATTAACTTCGGCCTCACAATCGCCGGGCAGGTTGAAGCGGTAGGTGGTTGGGTTTACCGATACAGGCTCGTACCGGCCATTGATATATTCATAGATCTCCACTTTTTTAAATTGTGGATCTACAATGAGGTAATATTTTACTTTTTGCGACTGGTACAATTCCATTTTTTCGCCGCGGTCTTTTGACGCAGTAGCAGGTGATAATATTTCCACGATCAAGGCTGGCGGAAAATCCAGGAATTTTTTATCTATTTTATCGCAAATGATCAGCAGATCGGGCTGAACGATGGTATGGTCATCAATCTTCCAGTCCAAGGGAAGAAACACTTTGCATTTTTTACATTTTTCTAAAGCTTCGTCAAACCGCCTGGCCAATAATAAGCCTGCTCTCTGGTGCGCCGGAACAGGTGCGGGCGCCATTGCATAAGGCATCCCTTCAATTAACTCCCAATTGCCCTCCCACTGACAGTAATCTTCGTAAGTATAATAGGGGCGGTATTTTGCTGCAATTGACATTGAATAAAGTTAAAAATAATTATTGAAAAAAAATGAAGACCCCAATTCAATAAGATGCAGCTCTCGCCTGCCAATCGCTGATATCGCCATTTTGGGTTAGTGTTTCCCATCTTATAAACAGTTAGAACATGGACTGCCGATGTTGCAATACCCTCAAATCTTCCTAATTTGTGACCCTATCTTTTCAAATTATGACCAAAGCTTATCTATTCCTCTGTTGTTCAATCATTGCGTTTCAGACAAAAATCATTGCACAAACAAATCCCATGTTCAACAATTTAAAAGAAAATGCCTGGGTGGACAGTGTTTTTAAAACCTTATCACAAGATGAACAGATTGCCCAGTTGATGGTGGTAAGGCTTTCTACCTATGATGCGAGGAACAGGACCGCCATTTTTTTCGATGACAAAGTTGACAGCCTTGTGCGGCAGTATAATATCGGCGGCATATGCCTCTTCCAGGGAAGCCCGGTAAAACAGGCTACCATCATGAACAAGTTACAGGCAGCAGCCAAAACACCCATTTTAATGTGCATCGATGCTGAATGGGGCGTGGGTATGCGCATGATCGACAGCGTGCTGCCACTTCCGCATCAAATGATGCTGGGTGCGGTACCCGATGGCGCCATCGCTTATGAGTATGGAAAACTGGTGGCTGAACAATGCAAGCGCACAGGCATACAGGTTAACTATGCACCCGTTGTGGACATCAACAATAATCCTGACAATCCCGTTATTAACGACAGAAGTTTTGGAGAAGATAAATATAAGGTATCCTTATTCGGCGTTCAATATATGAAAGGCATGCAGGATATGGGCGTTTTGGCCTGCGCCAAGCACTTCCCTGGTCATGGCGATGTATCCGTTGATTCGCATTATGATCTGCCTGTTATTAATAAATCCATGGCGCAGTTGGATTCACTCGAATTATACCCTTTCAGGCAAATTTTTGATGCAGGTATCGGCAGTGTAATGATCGCTCATTTATCCATCCCTGCCATTGACAACACTGTTAACCGTCCTACTTCTATTTCAAAAAATAATGTAACCGGCCTGTTGCGGGAGCGGCTGAACTACCAGGGATTATCATTCACAGATGCACTGGAAATGCAGGGAGTAAAAAAATATTTCCCGGATGGTGAAGCCTCGGTTCAATCGCTCATAGCAGGAAACGACATGCTTTGCCTGCCCGGAGATGTTCCGCTTGCCATTGAAAAAATCAAATCTTCCATCAAAGACAATAAATTAAGCTGGCAGGATATTGAGGAGCATTGCAAAAGAGTTTTGAGGGTAAAATACCAGTACGGTCTTGCGCACTTACAACCGATCAATACAGCGAATCTCACGACCGACCTGAATAGTAAGATACCAGCGATGAGAAAATTAATTGCTGAAAATGCCTTAACGGTTTTAACCAAAACCGATGATTCTTTTTTTTCGCTTTCGCCTGCAAAAAACAATACAAAAAATGATGTGGTCTATGTAGGCATTGGGATTAGTTCCGACAATGGACTTGCAAAAAGACTGCGGGCAGATTATAATGCGGATGTATTTTATTTTAACAATATGCAGGATGCCACCAGGATATTGTCTTCCGTTTATCTTATAAAAAACCGGTACAAAAAAGTGATCATTGGCATCCACGGCTATAAACGCACGCCTTCTAATAATTTTGGTATCAGTCCTTTTGCCATCAACCTGGTAAATCAACTACAGGAACAGACCAACGCTGTTACCCTGGTTTTCGGAAATCCTTATGCTATTAAAAATTTCTGCGGCGCAAAAAATCTTGTTGCCTGTTATGAAGATGATGATATCATACAAAATACAGCGGCAGAGCTGTTGCAGGGAAAAATTTTGGCTAAAGGAAAATTGCCGGTTACTGTCTGCGATGCCTATCCGTTTGGAAGCGGAATAATCAGCTCTGCATCTTTTTTACCAATGGCTGCTCCCGATGATTTAAAATTGAGCAGTTCGGTGTTGAACAACATTGATTCGATAGCAAACAACGCCATCAGCAAAGGCGGTGCCCCAGGCTGCGTGGTATTGGTGGTAAAAGACGGTAAGATTGGCTATTACAAAGCATTTGGACATTATAATTACGACAATGCAGAACCGGTAACTACCGGCTCGGTGTATGACATGGCATCTGTTACCAAAATTTGCGCTACCACCATTTCAATCATGAAATTGTACGAACAAGGAAAGATTGATCTTAAAAAAACATTAGGCGATTACCTGCCCTGGGTGAAGGGCTCCAATAAAGAAGACCTTTTAATTGAAAACATTTTGCTGCACCAGGCCGGGCTGGTGGCATATATCCCCTTTTACAGGCAAACCATTGACAGCGCCGGTGTGCCTTTCCCGGCATTGTATTCAGCGACCCAAAATAATGCTTTCAAATATAGGGTAGCGGCAAACCTGTTTTTGCGCAATGATTATGAAGACACATTGTACCAGCGAATTTTAAGGAGTCCGCTCGGTGCGGCCGGCAAATATATTTACAGTGATAACGACTTTATCTTTTTGGGCAAAATTGTAGAAGCGCTAAGCGGTATGCCCCTGGATGAATATGTTAAAAAAGCTTACTACACCCCACTCGGATTAACCACGGCGGGCTTTAAGCCAAGAGAACACCTGCCGCTCAATATGGTAGCGCCTACTGAAGATGAAAAGCAATTCAGAAGACAATTATTAAGGGGAGATGTACACGATCCGGGTGCGGCAATGTTTGGCGGCGTAGCGGGTCACGCTGGTCTTTTCAGTGATGCTTACGACATCGCGATTATTATGCAAATGCTGATGAATGGAGGCGAGTTTAATGGAAAACGTTACCTCCGGAAAGAAACCGTCGATCTTTTTACAGGGTATCATAGTACCATCAGCCGCCGCGGATATGGCTTCGATAAACCTGAAAAAGATAATGCAACCCGTACGGAGCCTTATCCCTGCCTATCGGCATCGCCGCTTAGTTTTGGCCATACCGGTTTTACCGGAACCTGCACCTGGGCCGACCCTGCCAACAAATTAGTGTATGTATTTTTAAGTAACCGCGTTACACCGCAGGGTGGCGATAATAATCTTCTCTTAAAAATGAATGTAAGGCCGGCCATCCATGAAACGATTTATAAAGCCATGGAAGCTGCGATGGTAAAATAACCGTTTAGTTTTTTGATGAGAAGATATTCATCGTCTATAGGTAAAATATTTCCTTTTAAAAATGGATGGATTGTCACCGGTGATTTTTTTAAAAGTTTTATTAAAATAAGAAATATTCCCGAAGCCACTTTCATAACAGGCATCTGTAACTGATCTATCCATCAGCAAGATTTTTTTGGATTGGTTAATACGATAATGATTCAAAAAATCAGTAAAAGTATAGTGTGTTGATTTTTTGAAATACCGGCAAAACGCGGGTATCGTAAGATTGCACAGCTTCGCTACTTCATTTACATTGATATCCCTTTGGTAATTGGTATCAATAAAATGATACACTTTTTGTAATCGTTGCTGTTCCTTAAAAACAGCTGCACTACTGATGGGATCGGCATTCAGCAATTCTACCTCACTGCTTTGGGCAAGTAAATGGAATACCTGGAGTAAGGTAATGAGTTGCTCAAAATGTGGTAAACCGGTTAACTGCTTTAATTTTATCGCTACCTGCGATTTTGTTTCGCCATAAAAAGCCAGTCCACTTTTAGCTCTCTCCAATAACATTTTTATAGAAGCTATTTCGGGTAATGAAAAAAAATCCCTTCCTAAAAAATTCTCTTTCATTTGTACCACCACAGTTTCTACCGTGGTCTTTACTCCGTAATCAAAATTCAGGTGAGGTATGTTGGGTCCGATCAAAGCGAGATCGCTTTCCTGGTATTTTGAAATATGATCACCAATATGGCGGATGCCATTCTCAGCTTCTACATAGACAATTTCATATTCAGGATGAAAATGCCAATAGAATAATTCGTTTAAATTTGGAGTAAGCATAATCCTGAATGAACTATCTGCATCTGCTGATATGTCCTCCAGTTTTGCTCTCATTGACAAATATTTTTTCCAAAATAAGTAAAATATATCAATACAGCACAAAAACAGGTCATTGCAGCTGTTGGTTCTACACTGTCGGCTGAGCTATTTTTACAATCAGAACACATGGATATATTTCCAGTTTTTAAAAGACAATTTGATAATAAGTTTTGTAATAACTTCAGTACAAATGTGAAAGCATCCCCTGGACTGAAATGCACTTTGGATAAGCTTTACGGTTACGCGGCTAATATTTCATTGACGTTATTGATCACTTAAAATATACTGCTATATGGAACAAAAAACAATGGCCCCCACGATGGCGCCGATGATGATCCCCGGAAATACTCACGCCGATATTCCCGGCAACCCATCTACTGCGAAAAGCAGTGCCACCAAACTCAACGACCGCAGCAATGGTAAACCGCTTCGTGTGTTAAGCGAGGCCGACTGGGATTTTTGGGTATCCAACGGTTATATTGTAATTAAAAATGCGGTTCCGCGTGAACAGGCGCTGGCTACAGCAAACTTTTTGTGGGAGTTTGAAGAAAAGGACCCTAACGATCCTGCTACGTGGTATACACCTCCCCGTGCAGAAATGAAAATGAAAGAGTTGACGAACACCGGTATGGTAGAAGTGTATAATAACCAGTATTTATGGAACAACCGGATGACGCAAAAAGTGTATGATGCATTTGTCGACATCTGGGGCACAGAAAAATTGTGGGTTACTATCGATCGGGCCAACCTGAACTTTCCAATGAAACCCGGGTTTGAATACAAAGGATTTATTCATTGGGATTATGATCCCGAAACAAAACCCGTGAATGTACAGGGTGTGCTGGCGCTGGCAGATCAAACCGATGAAAACATGGGTGGCTTTCAATGCATACCTGAATTGTTTCGTACCTATGATACATGGAAGCTGACACAGCCGGAAGAGCGGGATCATTTCAAACCGGATATCACAGGGCTAAATTTGGTGAAGGTCAAAATGAATGCCGGCGACCTGCTCATCTTTAACAGTTTGCAACCGCACGGTATTCGGCCGAATAAGACTAGTGATAAAGTTCGTATTGCCCAATACATTTCCATGATGCCGGCGGAAGAAAGCAATGAAACGCTAAGGCAATGGAGAATAGCCTCCTGGAAAGACAGGATCGCTCCTGAAGGATATGCATTTCCCGGCGATCCCAGGAATTGGGAAAAAATAAAATATCCAGTCGCTGAATTAAATGAGCTTGGTAAAAAATTATTAGGACTGGAAAACTGGTAATCCTCCAGGCCAAAATGTGGGTGCTTAAACCGGGAATAAGCTTTTGCTGACGGCATATTCCACACCGCGTAGTTCAGCGAGGCCCTTCAACCTGCCTATGGCTGAATATCCGGGATAAGTTTTCTTTTGCAAATCATCCAGCATCTGGTGACCATGATCAGGACGCATGGGTATAGAAATATTTCTTCTTTTCTGTATGTCCAATACTTCCCTGATCACTTCAAACATATCGGTATCGCCCGTTAAATGATCGGCCTCATAAAAATTGCCAGCTTCATCCCGCTTCGTATTGCGGAGGTGAAGAAAATGCACCTTGTCGCCAAATCGTTTGAGCATTTTCAGGATATCATTATCGGGCCTTGCTCCGAAAGAACCGGTACAAAAACATAAACCATTTGCGGGAGATGGCACAGCATTGATAATATCCGAAGCATCCTGTTCAGTACTCACAACCCGGGGCAAGCCAAAAACGGGATACGGCGGATCATCGGGATGAATGGCCATTTTTAGACCACATTCCTCTGCCACGGGGATTACCTGCTGCAGAAAATAAAATAGATTGCGTTTTAATTTGGCTGCGTCAATTGCCGCATAATTTTTTAATGCAGCCAACACCTGTTCCGGCGTAAAGGCGTCATCACTGCCGGGTAGACCAAGCATCGCATTACGGAATACCTTATCTTTTTCTTCCGCTGTCATGCCTGCATATTTCGCTTTGGCATTTTCGGTTTCTTCCGCAGTATAATCATTTTCAGTCCCGGGTCTTTTTAGCATAAAAAGATCAAAGGCTATAAAGGCGAGCCGCTCGAAATACAATGCCCGGCTCCCATCAGGAAGCGTGTAAGCAATGTCCGTACGCAACCAATCCAGAATGGGCATAAAATTATAGGTAACCACTTTTAAACCACATGCCGCAACATTGCGAAGGCTTTGATTATAATTTTCGATGTGCAGCGGGTAATTGCCATTCTGTTTTTTGATGTCTTCACTCACCGGCAAACTTTCAATTACGGTCCAGGTCATACCAGCAGCTTCAATCATTTGCTTTCTTTCTGTAATGGCTTCGATCGTCCACAAATCGCCTACCGGAATTTGGTGTAAGGCCGTTACTACTCCTTCGCAACCGGCTTGTCTTATATCGGCTAAACTTACCGGGTCGGAGGGGCCGAACCAGCGCATGGTTTGGTGCATTAACATATGGTCTTATGGGGTTTAAAGATTATCAATACAGCTAACGGGTATTGTCATGAAGAGGGGCCGGCAAGCTGGGCATCAAAGTTACATGAACACTTCTCAATTTGCGCTTATTTAAACTTACCGTTTGATTTATTTTATTAATACAAATCTTATAGTTTGCTGTCTCTCTATTGAGCTTTTTGTTTCGCAGCAGGTTCCAGCAAGTTCATTAAATAATTTTTTCTTTTTTTTATAAAAAGCAAATTGTAACAAATACGTACAGCCGATTGCTGATTATTTTCAATCTTCTTATCTTCGGTGACAAGCAGATCAATCTTTTTTGAATACCCCTGTAAAAATTTTGATGTTTAATCTCAAGAGACCTGATCTTAACTGTTCATAAGTCTTTATAAAGATCTACAATTGCATTTTACGACTTTGATGTAACCGATTGCAAAATGTCATTCAAAAGAAAAGTAAGCATTTACGATATAGCACAAAAACTGGCACTCTCATCTGCCACGATAAGTCGTGGCTGGCAAAACAACCGGGCCATTAACATCAACACCCGCAAAAGAATCCAGGAAACCGCCATGGAACCTGGGTACCGGCATAATACTTTTGCAAGCAGCCTTCGTAAACAAAAAACAAATACTATCGGCGTTCTTGTACATGAATTAAACAGTAACTTCATTACCTCCGTTCTTGCGGGGATTGAAAAAGTGACCCCGGAAGCAAGTTATAGCATCATTATTGCTCACTCGTCTGAAAGCTTTGAGAAGGAAGCAGCCAATGCTGTAAATCTCTTTCATAAACGGGTAGATGGCTTGATTGCCTCCCTTGCATTCGACACTAAGCGATTTGAACATTATAATACCATTGTGATTCGCTCCGAAGTGATCATAAGGAAATCATCTCAAAAAAAAATAGCTGTTTATAGAACGGCACCGCCAATATGAAAAGACTGTTGCTAGTATTTATTCTTTTTTTACCTGTGTTGAAGACGGTTGCAGAAAATGGGTACGATTGCTGGCTCAGGTACACACCTGTGGAAAATAAACAACTGCTGCAAACTTATAAACAAGCGATCAGCGCTATACAGTTTCCCGGCACTACTGAAATTTTACAGGCCGCCAGGAAAGAGTTGATGAAGGGTCTAAACCGAATACTGCAAAGCAATGTCGCGTTAACCAATGATCCCGCAAGTGCAAACCTAATCCTCGGCGCTGCAATGCTGCCAACCGATATAAAAGCTTCGCTAAAATCAGAACTCGCAAAGGCCGGCACTGAAGGCTTTGTTATATCCTCCCAATCCATTCATCAAAGAAAATGCATCGTCATCGCTGCAAATACTGATGTCGGTGTGCTCTATGGCGTATTTCATTTTCTCAGGTTACTGCAAACGCGGCAACCCGTTAATTCTTTACAGGTCCTCTCTGTGCCACGTTTGAAATTGAGGCTACTCAATCATTGGGATAATCTGAACCGTACGGTTGAGAGAGGCTATGCGGGATTCTCCATTTGGAACTGGCACACGCTCCCCGATTATATTGATCAACGCTATATTGATTATGCAAGAGCAAACGCTTCTATCGGCATCAATGGTTGTGTGCTAACAAATGTAAATGCCAATGCTACAGTTTTAACCCGAGCTTACCTCGAAAAAGTAAAAGCCCTGGCAAATACATTCCGCCCGTACGGAATTAAAGTCTACCTCAGTGCAAGATTTAGTGCACCGGTAGAGATTGGAGGACTAAAAACTGCCGATCCGCTGGATGGTGCAGTTAAGCAATGGTGGACTGATAAAATGAATGAAATCTATTCTCTGATTCCTGATTTTGGCGGCTTTATTGTTAAAGCAAACAGCGAAGGACAGCCCGGTCCTCAAAACTATGGAAGAACGCATGCTGATGGCGCCAATATGCTGGCAGATGCAATCGCACCACATCATGGTATTATTATGTGGCGGGCATTTGTTTACAGCAATGAGGTACCGGACGACCGGCATAAGCAGGCCTTTAGTGAATTTGTGCCACTGGATGGTAAATTCAGAGATAATGTGATGGTGCAGGTGAAAAATGGCGCCATCGATTTTATGCCAAGGGAACCTTTTCATCCGCTTTTTGGCGCCATGCCAAAAACACCTTTGATGATGGAATTCCAGGTAACACAGGAATACCTTGGGCAAGGCACACATCTCGTTTACCTGGCACCGTTATTTAAAGAGTGCCTTGACAGCGACACCTGGAGTAAAGGAAAGGGAAGCACAGTGGCAAAGGTAATTGATGGTAGCCTCGACAATCATGAGTTAAGCGGCCTTGCAGGTGTTGCCAATATTGGAAATGATATCGACTGGACAGGCCACCCTTTTGGACAGGCTAACTGGTATGCACTGGGAAGATTAAGTTGGGACCATGCTCTTTCATCGGAACAGATTGCCGAAGAGTGGATTCGCATGAGCTTTAACAATGATATTGATTTTGTGAAAGCGGTAAAAAAAATGATGCTCTCCTCAAGGGAGATCATGGTGAAGTACATGAACCCTGTAGGTTTGCATCATATCATGGCAACAGGCCACCATTACGGACCAGCACCCTGGGTAAGTAATTTACAAAGGCCCGAATGGAACCCGGCATATTATCATAAGGCAGATAGTATGGGAATAGGATTTAACCGCACTGTTACCGGCAGCAATGCGTTGGGCCAGTACAAGCCTGAAGCAGCAAAACTCTGGGAAGATATTGTAACATGTGATGAGAAGTACTTACTTTGGTTTCATCGTGTGCCCTGGGATCATACAATGAAAAGTGGACGAACTTTATGGGATGAGCTCTGCTATCAATACAACAATGGCGTAGACAGTGTAAGATGGATGCAAAACGTATGGGAAAAACAAAAAAGCAAAATTGATGAGCAAAGGTACCACCAGGTAAACATGTTACTAAACATCCAGGAAAAGGAGGCTGTTTGGTGGCGCAATGCATGTTTGTTATATTTTCAAACCTTTTCAAAAAGGCCGATACCGGCAAATTATGAAAAGCCTGATCAAACGTTGGAGTATTATGAGCAATTGAAGTTTCCGTTTGCACCGGGAAACTAGGCCCCCCTGCCCCCCGAAGGGGGGTTCTTGGCTCTTTTCGAATGATGTTGAATGCTTTTTTGGGGAAACATAAAAGCTAATAACAAAAGCTTTTTGTTGCGGGAGGCCAGAAACTTAGAAACAAACGAAAAGGTAGATTGATTCAAAAAGCCATTACTGTTATAAACGTTGATGAAAAAATTAAAATAGGAAAAACCGAAAGACCAATAACCGTATATCAAAAAACTATCAACAACAACTTACTCCAAGAACCCCCCTTTGGGGGGCAGGGGGGCTAAAACATTTATATGAACAACAAAAAAATAGCGATTGTAACTGGTGGCGGCTCGGGCCTGGGCTTTGCTATCGCTGAAAAGTTTACACAAAATGGTATCCAAACAATTATTGTTGGCCGCGATGCTGAAAAGCTAAATAAGGCAAAAGAACAATTGGGTGAAAATGCATTTGCGGTTCCTTGCGATCTCAGCAACCTTGCTTCCATACCTGCTTTTGTGGAAAAGCTCATCAACGACTTTGGGCAGGTTGATATCCTGGTAAACAATGCAGGGATCAACATGAAAAAAGAGTTCACGGAAGTGACCGATGAAGAATTCCAGTCGGTGATCACTACCAATCTTTGTTCAGTTTTTGCAATGAGTCGCGAAGTAGTAAAATATATGCTGGTAAAAGGGTCCGGAAATATTATCAATATTAGTTCCATGGCTGCTCAATACGGCTTGCCAAAAGTAATCGCCTACAGCGCCAGCAAAACTGCTATAGATGGTATCACCCGGGCGATGGCAGTAGAGCTATCGCCCAAAGGGATACGCGTAAATGCAATCGCTCCTGGCTTTATCTATTCTGCCATGACCGACAAAGCGCTCAACAGTGACCCCGAACGTAAAGCAAAGGTTTTCGGAAGAACTCCCATGGGCCGCATGGGTGAGGCAAATGATATAGGTGAAGCAGCTTATTTCCTGGCAAGTGACGCCTCCAAATACATTACAGGAGTAATTTTGCCAGTGGATGGGGGGAATAGTATTGGGTTTTAGAGGAGGATGGATGCTGGATACTGGATACTAGATACTGGGGCGTCATGATCTTTATCGTGGGTGCAATCATGCTGCTGGTGATAAAGTAACCAGGAAGCAGGAATTCACAATTGAATAGAAATTAGTAGAAAAGAAACTGGCCACTTCGGCCAAGAGCATTCTTATTTTTAGTCAAAGACATCTTGCTTAGGATGACGGCTCTGTTACATGTCATTCTTTTCACGATGGTTTTCATACAATATTTAGACAAATTTTGAGCATATGCCAGACGAAAGCATTGAACATTTTGATTTTGAGAAAGCAGCACAAACATCTCTTTCCCGCCCGCTGGTTAAACACATCTTTACAGCTGACCCTGCTGTTCATGTGTTTGATGGTAAAATTTATATTTATCCTTCGCACGATATTGAGGCAGGCGTTCCCTATAATGACTCGGGTGATCATTTTGCTATGGAAGACTATCGTGTTTTATCAATGGATCATCCTCAAGGTGAAGTCAAGGACCATGATCTAGCACTGCATGTTAAAGATGTGCCCTGGGCAGAGCGCCAGATGTGGGCGCCGGATGCAGCCTATAAAAACGGTAAGTATTATTTTTATTTTCCTGCCAAAAATTACGAAGGGAAATTCCAGATTGGTGTGGCAATCGGTGATTCACCTGTTGGTCCATTCATCGCCGAACCCGAAGCGATCAAAGGAACCTACTCGATTGATCCGTCAGTTTTCGCTGATGATGACGGTAAATACTATATGTACTTTGGTGGCATTTGGGGCGGCCAGTTGCAATGCTACAAGAACAATGAATACGATGCAAACAATGTTGTACCACTTCCCGATGAGCCTGCCTTAGGTCCACGTGTAGCCAAGCTCTCAGATGACATGAAGCAATTTGCTGAACACGTAAAAGAGATCAGTATATTGGATGAAACAGGTAAACCTATCTTAGCAGGGGATAATAAAAGAAGGTTTTTTGAAGCTTCCTGGATGCATAAATACGAGGGCAAATATTACTTCTCTTACTCCACCGGAGATACCCATTTTATTTGTTACGCAATTGGTGATAATCCTTACGGACCGTTTACCTACCAGGGAAGAATTCTTAACCCGGTATCGGGCTGGACCAATCACCATGCGATTATTGAATTTGAAGGGAAATGGTATTTGTATTATCATGATGTACAACTGAGTGGTAAAACCCACCTTCGCAATGTGAAAGTAACGGAACTGAAATATAATGATGATGGAACGATCCGGACGATTGATGCGTATGGCAGCCCCCTCCAGCTCCCCCAAGGGGGAGGGTGAAGACAGTACCCTGATAATGTTGGGAGAAATTTGAATAGGAAGAACCTGGTTTGTCGATGGGGATATAAAAAGTTCCACATTGGTTTGTGGTACAAGGGAGTGACACAACGATGTTGACCATGGACTTAATGCCGGCTAAATAATTGAATTTAAACACAGGAATTTAAAATCGTACAATGAAGAAATTGTTTTCAACTGCCTTTTTATTATTTGGTCTTTTTGTAAATGCACAGGAGTACAAAAGCTACCCGATGTGGAATTATCATATCTCTTTTGAACAGAGGGTGAATGATGCGGTAAGCCGTTTAACACTGGAAGAAAAAGTAGCTCAAATGTTGAATGCCGCTCCAGCTGTATCACGACTGGGTATTCCTGCGTATGACTGGTGGAACGAAGTGCTGCATGGTGTTGCAAGAACGCCATATAAAGTAACCGTTTTTCCACAGGCCATTGCTATGGCGGCCACTTTTGATACCAACTCATTGTACAGGATGGCCGATTATTCCGCGTTGGAAGGGAGGGCCATTCATAACAAAGCCATCGCATCCGGCAAAACAAATGAACGCTATGTAGGTCTCACCTACTGGACACCCAATATCAACATTTTCCGCGATCCACGCTGGGGCCGCGGCCAGGAAACCTATGGCGAAGATCCTTTTCTTACCGCAATGCTTGGAAAGGCATTTGTTCATGGACTGCAGGGCGACGATCCTAAATATTTAAAAGCCGCTGCCTGTGCCAAACATTTTGCCGTACATAGTGGTCCTGAGCCCAGCAGGCATGTTGACAATTTTAATCCTTCTGTGTACGATTTGTGGGATACTTATTTACCCGCTTTTAAAGAACTGGTGGTCAATGCAAAAGTAGCCGGCGTGATGTGTGCTTACAATGCGGTGAACACACAACCCTGTTGCAGCAATGATTTGCTGATGAATAATATTTTACGCAAGCAATGGAAGTTTACGGGTTATGTTACCAGCGACTGTTGGGCCATTGATGATTTTTTCAAATATCATAAAACCCATCCTAATGCAACGGCAGCTGCGGTGGATGCCGTAATGCATGGCACCGATGTGGAATGTGGCGTGGCTGTATACAAAACGCTTGTTGATGCAGTTAAAAAAGGATTGATCACAGAACAGCAAATTGATATTTCAGTGAAACGCTTGTTTATGATCCGCTACCGCCTGGGCATGTTTGATCCACCATCGATGGTTAAGTATGCCCAAACACCTGCCTCCGCGTTGGAGAGCCCCGACCATGCAGCCCATACCCTCAAAATGGCAAGGCAATCCATTGTGTTATTAAAGAATGAAAACAACCTGTTGCCTTTAAGCAAAAAGATAAAGAAGATTGCAGTGCTGGGGCCGAATGCTGATAATAAAATTGTTGTGCTGGGCAATTACAATGGCACCCCCTCTGAAATCGTGACCGTGTTACAGGGAATAAAAAACAAACTGGGCGCGGGCGCTGAAGTGATCTATGAAAAATCGAGCAATTTCACCAATGACACATTAATGGCTTATACGGATATAACCAATCAATATAGCTGGGAAGGGAAGCAGGGTTTTGAAGCAGAATATTTTAATAATAGTGAATTAAAGGGCAACCCTGAGGCGGTAAGGATGGAAAACAAATTGGATCATGCGTGGCAGGAAGGTGAAGGCGTAGTTGGAAGTATCAGGGCCAATAATTTTTCAGCCCGTTATACCACCAACTTCAAGGCGGCAAAAACCGGCGATATGAGTTTTGAAATAGAAGCGGACGATGGATACAGGATCCTTTTGAATGATAAGGAAGTTTTGAATGCCTGGCAGCGAAACCGTTGGGGCGCCCGCACTTTTCAACTTCACACCGAGCCAGATTCGGTTTACAAGTTGGTAGTGGAATACTGGCAGGGAGATGGAAAAGCCAATGTGCAGCTAAAGGCTGGTAGCTTTGAGCGAACCAATTTGAAAACGTTGGCAGATCGGATGAAAGATGTCGATGCCATTGTATATATTGGCGGAATATCGCCGCAACTGGAAGGAGAAGAAATGAAGGTTGATTTTCCCGGCTTCAATGGCGGAGACCGTACCAGCATTTTATTACCTGCTGTTCAAACTGAACTGATGAAAAGCTTGCAGGCAACAGGCAAACCGGTTGTGTTTGTAATGCTCACCGGAAGCGCCCTTGCTATTCCGTGGGAAGATCGGCATATCCCTGCCATCATCAATGCATGGTATGGCGGACAAAGCGCCGGCACTGCTGTTGCAGATGTATTGTTTGGTGATTATAATCCCGCAGGTCGCCTCCCCGTTACTTTTTATAAGAGCGATAGTGATTTGCCCGGCTTCAGCAATTACTCAATGGAAGGCCGCACGTATCGTTACTTTAAAGGGGAAGCTTTGTATCCATTTGGTTATGGATTGAGCTATACAACCTTCACCTATGATCAGTTACAGGTTGCTCCAACGATCAGCAGGGGCAAAAAATTAACGGTTACCGTAAATGTAAAAAACACCGGAAAAAGAGACGGCGAAGAAGTGGTACAATTGTATTTATCACACCAAAACAATAATATCAAAGTGCCGGTAAGGGCATTAAAAGGATTTAAACGCATTCCATTAAAAGCGGGCGAAAGTAAACTGATCCGATTTGAATTAACACCGGCAGATCTTTCTATCGTAACTGAAAATGGGGAACTGAAACAGGTAAAAGAGAACCTGACCATCAGCGTGGGAGGCGGCCAGCCAGAAGTGAAAAACAAAACCACTTCCGATGTTTTATCAAAAAAAATCATTGTATTATAAAAGTAAACTTTCTTCTTTGCTCCTTTGCGGCTTTGCGTGAAATGACCGCTCAATAAAATTCGCCTAAAAATTTATCATCAATTAACGAATGCCATGAAAAAAATCAAACAATCAACCGTAAGCCGCAGGGAGTTTTTAAGCAACTCCATCAAAACCGCGGTGGGTACATCTATTGCCGTGGGATTTCCAACCATAGTTCCCGCCAGCGTGTTTGGCAGGTATGCACCGAGCAATCTCATTAATGTCGCTTCTATTGGTTGTGGCCGTATCTCTACCAGTCACGATATGACGGGCATTGCACGGTATGCCGGTGCAAGGATCATCGCAGTTTGTGACCTTGATAAAAAGCGGGCAGACGCGGGACCGGCAGCAGTAAAAAGCAACTATGTAAAGGGAGGCAGCTATAACGGCGGGCTCAAAGGTGATTGGGATATTAAAGTGTATTATGATTATAAAGAATTGCTGAAAGATAAAAACATTGATGCAGTCCATATCAGTTTGCCCGATCACCAACACGCTATCGTGGGAGTGCATTCGGTAAATGCGGGCAAAGATGTGTACCTGCAAAAGCCCGCTTCTCTTACCATTGAAGAAGGAAGAATATTGAGCAATGCGGTAAAAAAGAGCGGGAGAATTTTCCAAATGGGTAGCCAGCAACGTTCGATTGATCCATGGCCGCAATTTAAAAAAGCCTGTGAACTGGTACGAAACGGGCGCATTGGGCAACTCAAAACTGTGGAGGTAGGTTTGCCTGGCGACCCTGGTGGCGGCAACCCGCAAAAAATGATTGTTCCCGCAAATCTCGATTACGATGCCTGGCTGGGTGCCACGCCGGAAGTATA
Source organism: Ferruginibacter sp. (assembly GCA_025963635.1). Lineage (GTDB taxonomy): Bacteria > Bacteroidota > Bacteroidia > Chitinophagales > Chitinophagaceae > Ferruginibacter. The sequence continues at coordinate 91,272 of JAOQAK010000002.1, read as the reverse complement.
CTATACAGAAGATAGGGTGCATTCACAATTGGCTACTCCCGAAGGCATACAAAGCAGGCCGGGCTGGTTGCGTTGCGAGCAATTTGGAGCCGGCATGATCACAGGCTGGGGCGCCCATCATATTGATACGGCACATTGGGGAATGGGCATGGAATATTCAGGTCCAATTGAAGTATGGGGAAAAGCGGCCTTTCCTACGGATGATCCAAATTACAAGGGTTTATGGGATGTTCATGGCATCTTCCGTACAGAGGCAATGTATGCCAATGGTGTTCACATGATCGTATCCAACGAGTTGCCGAATGGCGTAAAATTTATTGGTACCGAAGGATGGATATGGGTTACCCGTGGTAATTACAGGGTTACCGATAGTGATCCGTTGCCCGACAAGCAAGGCGTGAAACCAATTGATGCAAGCAATCCTAAATTGCTTCAGTCGGTGATTGGAAAAAACGAGATTCATTTGTACGAAAGTTCCGAGCAACACGCCAATTGGCTGGATTGTATCAAGTCGCGGAAGGCGCCGTCATCCCCTGTTGAAATCGGCCATCGTTCCTGCAGTGCCTGCCTGTTGCACCAGGTGGCTATGAAGGTGAAAAGAAAGATTTACTGGGATCCTGAAAAGGAAGTATTTAAAAACAATGACACCGAAGCTACTGCCATGCTATCCCGTCCACGCCGCAAGAAATATGACTTTTAATATTTAAACGATCGTAATGAATAAATTTCTGATTTCATTTGGGATGATACTAATCGTCTCCTGTAATTCATCAACAAAAAATCCAGCCGATAATCCACCAATGGTAAAATTGATCACACTTGATCCGGGGCATTTTCATGCTGCCCTTGTACAAAAATCAATGTATCCAAATGTAGATTCTGTAGTGCAGGTGTATGCACCGGGTGGCAGCGATTTACAACTGCATCTCGACCGCATCACGGCTTTCAATAAAAGGCCGGCAGAACCCACTCACTGGAAAGAAGAAGTGTATAGTGGAAATGATTATTTTGAAAAAATGCTGGAGGAGAAAAAAGGCAATGTAGTGATGTTGGCAGGCAACAATCAAAAGAAAACAGAATACATTTTGAAATCACTGCAAGCAGGATTAAATGTATTGGCTGATAAACCGATGGCGATTAATGCTACCAATTTTGAGATGCTGAAGAAGGCTTTTGAAACCGCAAAAGAAAAGAACCTGCTCTTATACGATATCATGACGGAACGTTTTGAAATCACTACCGTACTGCAACGTGAATTATCGATGATGCCGGAAGTATTCGGCACATTGGAGAAAGGAACCGCTGACAATCCAGCAGTGATCAAAGAAAGTCATCACAATTTTTATAAATACATTTCAGGCAGCGTGCTAACGAGGCCCGCCTGGTTTATGGATGTATCTCAACAGGGTGAAGGTATTGTGGATGTAACCACGCACTTGGTTGACCTGGTACAGTGGGAATGTTTTCCTGACCAGGCCATCGATTATACTAAGGATATTAATGTGCTTTCTGCAAAACACTGGCCGGTAAATATGTCTTTCTCTCAGTTTAAAACAATCACCAAACTTGATAGCATCCCTGCATTTCTTAAACAAAATGTGGTGCAGGATTCGCTGCTGCAAATCTATTCTAACGGTGAGATCAATTACCAGATACGCGGTGTGCACGCAAAGGTTTCGGTAATATGGGATTACCAATCGCCGGGTGGAGCTGATACACATTTTTCAAACATGCGGGGTACAAAAACAAAGCTTGTTGTGCGCCAGGGAGCAGAACAACAATATAAACCTACCTTATATATTGAACCCATCAATAATACTCCTGATTATGAAAAAACAGTAACTGAACAAGTAGCCAAACTTCAGTCAAAATATCCGGGCATTGAACTAAAAAAAATATCCACCGGCTGGGAAATGATTATCCCGGAAAAATATAAAGAAGGACACGAAGCGCATTTTGCCCGGGTTACACAGAAATTCTTAGCATATCTAAATGAACACAACATACCGCAGTGGGAAGTAGCAGGGATGCTGGCAAAATATTACACCACCACAAAAGCATTGGAAATTGCACTAAAAACAAAACCATGAAAAAAGGAATTACTTTGTTCCTGACGTTTTGCATATTGCATAGTTATGCCCAGTTTCCACGGGTAGATATCCCCGGGTCTGAACTTCGAAAATTAACTTCCTCCATTGTACCCGGACAGGAATATGATCTGCACGTATTGCTGCCTGCGGGATATGCCACCAGTACAAAGAAATCAATTCATCAAGAAAATCAAATAACATGAAAATTATTTTCTCCCTGCTTGCATTGGTAAGCTCCGTTGTATCATTGGCCCAAAAAACGGATTCCCTTCCGGCGCGGGTGTATCACTGGACTGCGTTAAAAGATATTAAAGATAGGGATGGAGTTAAGAAAGAGATCATGAACGGCGCCACAACATCACTTGCAGTTTTTGATGTGAACGCCTATACACTCGCCCCTGGAAAAACAGGGTATGGGCATACCTTCAATAATCAGGATGAACTCATCATTGTAAAAGACGGCCAGCTAAAAGCCACCCTAAACGGTGTAAGCAAAAAGCTGGACGCAGGGAGTATCTCTTTTGTGACAGCAGGCGATGCACAGGCGATTGAAAATGCCGGCAACACCAGCGCCACATACTATCATTTTGCTTACCACTCAAGGTTGCCAACAAATATGGAACGTGCCAAACAAAATGGTGGATCATTTATAATAAACTGGAATGACATTCCCGTGGAGAAAACGGACAAGGGACACAGGCGGGCCTTTTTTAACAAGCCTACGTCACAATTAGTGAAGCTGGAAATGCATACCACAGCCCTTAATGCTGGCTTTGACAGTCATGCCCCGCATACTCATATAGAAGAGGAGATTATTTTATTATTAAAGGGAGATGTAGAAATGTACATTGATGGCAAGTTGTACAAAGCTGCTCCCGGCGATATCGTTTTTCTTCCTTCCGGTGTACCCCATGCTTTAAAGAATACAGGGAAGGAACAATGTGAATACTTTGCTTTTCAATGGAGGAATTGATTTTTTTATTCATTCAAAAATGATCATTCATGAAAGCAAAACTTATCAAACTATCCTTTTCATTCATATGCCTGTTTGTTATGATACAGCCTGATTACGCTCACTTTTCACGGGCTTTCGTAAAAATCAATATGATATCTGGTCAATTGATATTGCCACTAAAAAGGAAACACAATTAACCAATGAAACCACACTGGATGATGGCGCTGAGTACAGCCCTGATGGAAAATGGATCTACTTCAACTCGGTACGCACCGGAACAATGAAATTGTGGCGCATGAAGGCAGACGGCAGTAACCCCGAGCAGGTAACCTTTGATGAATACAACGATTGGTTTCCTCATTTTTTACCCGATGGGAAATGGATCGTGTACCTGTCTTTTCCAAAAGAGATTGATCCAAGCACTCACCCGTTTTATCAAAAGGTATATCTCCGTTTGATGCCCGCGAGTGGTGGCGTACCAAAGAACATTTCCTATTTATATGGCGGACAGGGAACCATCAATGTTCCCTCCTGGTCGCCCGACAGTAAAAAGATAGCTTTTGTTACAAATACGAAATTGTGATTAATAAATAGCGTGGTCAAGAGCATGCTTTGCAATTCATTCGTGGACATTCGTGCATTCGTGGCATGAAAAAATTAAACATATTCTTAGCGGCTTGCTCCTTTGCATCTTTGCGTGAAACTGCATTGATGTATGCCTGGCATGATCATTACTGTTACTTTTTAAGCATAAGTGGTTTTGCATGTAACTGTGCCTTCAATGCCAGTTCGGTGGCAAGAAAACAATGAGCCTGTGGCATCGCGGTTTCCGTACGGTTTACCACATCATCAACAAACAGCTTTCCGAAAGGTAGTGGCTCTTTACTGCAATCGATATATTGTGTTCCTTTTTGATCAACCAGGTAAAGATGATTTCCGCCTTTGTGGCCGGAAGCGATGTCAACATTTTTTCTCACTTCAATGTACCCGTCTGTACCTAAAATGGTAAGACGGCCATCCCCCCAGGAGTCGAGCCCATCCGGCGTAAACCAGTCCACCCGGATATATCCCATACCGCCATCACCGCTTAGCATCACATCGCCAAAATCTTCAAAATGTGGGTATTGAGGAAAATGCGTATTGCCCGTTTGTGAAGCTACTACCTCTGCCTTTGTAGTGCCGGTAAAAAACAGGTACTGATCAAACTGGTGCGAGCCGATATCAGTAATAATACCGCCGTAACGTTTTTTATCAAAGAACCAATCGGGTCTTGTTTTAGGACTCATCCTGTGCGGCCCCAACCCAATGGTTTGAATCACCTTTCCGATAGCTCCGGCCTTTACCAGCTCGCCGGCTTTTACAGTTCCACTGTTCTCAAAACGTTCACTGAACATGATGGAATAAATGCGACCGGTTTCTTTCTGCACACGCTTTGCTGCTGCCAGTTGTTCAAGTGTGACGATCCCCGGTTTGTCTACCAGGTAATCTTTCCCGTGCTGCATTACACGAATACCTAATGGTGCCCGCTCATCCGGAATTCCTGAACTTAAAATCACCTGGATGGAAGGATCTTCAAGTATTTCTTTTTCACTTTTCGCCAGTTTTACTTCCGGGAACAGTTTGGTGAATGCTGCAATCAATTCCGGTTCCTTTGCATACAGCGATACCAGTTCACCTCCACCTCTCTTAACTGCCCCTACCATGGAGTTGATATGATTGTGGTTGATATTAATAACGGAGAACCTTATGCGTACTGGTTCATTTGCCTGCAGCATCTGTGGCTGTGGCATACCCGCCACCGATGCATTCGTAAGTCCTGACAACCATGCCACCCCTGCAGCAGTAGCAGTACGCTTAATAAAATTGCGCCTGTTCGATAGTCGTTCTTTCATAGTTATAATTTATAGTAAGTTCATTAGCTTGTTAATCAGCAGCAATCATCTCAACTTTTTTGATGCTGCTTACCGGAACCAGTATGAGTTTCTTTTTCTTGATAAAAACCAGGGAGCTATCCTGCTGTTTTTGGATCACACCTTCAACCAGCACTTCATCATTCAGGCCAATCACTTTGAGTTTTGTTTTGTGATCAATAAAATAAGTATAGGCTGATTCTGTATGGTTGGTTACTACGGCGTTGTTAATAAAGGGATTCCCCTTTTTGGTGGTAATCAATATCACTCCTCCTGCACCCTGTGCCCCATAGGCAGTGGCAGAAGCAGCATCTTTCAGAACGCTGATCGCATCTACATCCTGTGGGTTGATGCTACTGATATCGCCGCCATATACCGTACCATCAATTACGAATAAAGGAGGTTTTTGATTGTTAAGACTTCCGGTGCCCCTTACGATAATGGAACCACCATTGCGGTCGTTTGAAGTTTTTACCTCCAGGCCCGGAACATCCTTTAGCATTTCATAAATCGTTTTATAAGTGCCTTGTGTTACATTGTTCGGTTTGGCCTGTGCAAACAAATGACTCCCCGCAATTACCAGGCATCCTATTAGCAGGAAAAAATTATGGCGAAGACCTTTTTTCATATATTTATTTTAAAAGGGTTTATATAGGCTTCAACTCTTACTCATCACTCATTTCCCCGCTTATCATTTTCCAAGCGCATCGTCTTTCGAAACAGCATGCGCATTTGAATAATTGATTCCTTTAGATTGGTCCGCTATAAATTTTATTCCCTGCAGCAAATGGTTTTTATATACCGCATCCTGGTAAGTTTCTTTACTATGGCCCAATGTAGTGATCCAGATATTTCCTCCCTCAAAATGCTGCCACCATACTGCGGGAAAAAAATCACTGAACGACCCTGCGTTTTTAAAAAGTTCTGTTGAGTCTGCGTGTAAACTATGCAAGTCGTGCGCCATTAATATCTTGATGCCGGGGTACAATTCTTTTCCAAAATAGCATTCATCTTCTCTTTCCCAAATGGCTGGAACACCTTGCATGGAAGGATGCATTGGATCCATATTCTTAACAGAAAAAAGTTGAAATTTCGCATGCCATGAAAATGTTTCACCCACCATCATCTTAAACCATTTCCATTTACGTTCTGTGCCGGTAACAGAATGAATGCCTACAAAGCCGCCCCCAGCCTCTATATACCGCCGGAAAGCCAACCGCTGGCTATCTGTATCAAATACATCATTGTTGGTACTTGCAAAGATCAGCAGGGTATATTTCTTCAAATTATTTTCCGTAAAAACTGCAGGATCATCCGATACTTCTATTTTAAACTGATTCGCCGCAGCAAGTTCCCCGATAGACGCTACAGCAGAAGCGATATTATCATGCACATACCCTTTTCCATTTTTGATGTAAACAAGCACCAGGCTATTCTTCAATTTATTTCGACCAGCCTTTCGCAAAGCAGTTTTATTAACCGCATCTTCGAAAATACCACTTGGAAATGTCAATACATGTATCAAAAGACTATTACTTTCGGCAGTAATAACGCTGCTGTTGCCCGTGTGGCCAAATCCCCGGCAATAAAAGAATACAACGAAAGCAAATGTAAAAAGAATGAGATAAGCTAGTTTTTTCATATAGCAATTACTGATGAAGCAGAAACCTAATGTACGTTTAAATGTTTGTGTATAATTCTAATTTCACGAAAACGTTTTCGTACAAAATCTTTTAACAAAAGAATCACAGTTAGGGTTAAAAAGTATATATTTAGTCAATATAGACACTTAAATCTATAATGAGCCATTAACGATTGCTACCGGCTCAAAGAAACTAGTTGCTAAACTCCTTCAAAATTTCACCAAAATCAATTCTGGCGATATGAAACAAAACACCAAAACTAACCAATCCCACAATGGGAGTATGCTTCGTGTTGCATGCTTTCTTGTCTTCCTGGGCACATTTGCACCTAACATGCAGGCCCGGGAAAATCCTCATCATGTATTATCGGAAACACGGATTCCACCCATTACCCTTTCCGGAAAGGTAACTGATTCAAAAAACATCCCTTTAGAGGGGGTGAGCGTATTTATTAAAGGAACCAAACGGGGTGTGGTAACGGATGCCCAGGGTTTCTACACCATTAAAAATGCACCCGAAAAAGGAACTCTCCTCTTCACCTACTCAGGCTACTCAACAAAAGAGATCAACATCCAGGGCGAAACATCTGTTACTGTTGTTTTAAATGAACAGGTTTCCGGATTAAGCGACGTAGTTGTAGTTGGCTATGGTACCCAAAAGAGAAAAGACCTTACTGGTGCCATTACCCAGGTGAAAGCCACCCAGTTGGAAAATGAGAATCCAAGATCTGTACAGGATATGTTGCGTGGCAATGCTCCCGGGTTAGATGTTGGGTTTGACCCCAGTACCAAGGGCCAAAGTGGAAGCCTGCAGGTTAGAGGTAAGGGTACCTTAACAGCCAGCTCAGATCCACTGATTGTATTGGACGGGGTAATTTACCCTGGAACAATGGCCGACATCAATCCCAATGATATTGCTACCATCGACATTTTAAAAGATGCCAGTTCAGCCGCGGTATTTGGAGCAAGATCCGCTAACGGAGTGATACTGATTTCTACTAAAAAAGGAAAGTCAGGTAAACCCGTAATTACAGTGAATAGCAATATTGGAATGAATAAACTGGTAAATGAACCTCATTTATTGAACGCAACTGAGTTTTTACAATTTCGTTCAGACGCTTTATGGGCTAAGGCTAGTTTTGATTCCACTTCTAAACCGGGTATTAAGTATATCTATGAGAACCCCGCTAACTTGCCTTCAAATTTTACGGTGGATCAGTGGCTGGCGCTGGATGGATCTACGGGCCTCAATCCTGTTGATGTTTGGTTTAACCGCGATTTGTATAAACCTATCGAACTGGCCAATTACAAAGCAGGAAAATCAATCGATTGGGAAAAAGAGATCTTTAACACAAAAGCCCTCCAGCATGATCATACCGTAAGTATTGCACAGCGTAAAGAGGATTATAATTACTATCTTTCTTTAGGCTATTTGACCAATGAAGGCCTAACGGTTGGTGATCAGTATAAAACTTTCCGGACACGATTGAATTTAGAAGCAAAAGCGGCTGAGTTTTTAACAATCGGTATTAATTTTCAGTATTCCAACAGGGATGAAAGTACTGTTCCTGTTAGGTTTGGTGATATATCTGCGACTACTCCCTGGGGATCTTTCTATGCCGCCGATGGTGTAACCGTAAGACAAAGCCCCAATGATGATCCGGGCTCCAACACCCATCCATTTTTAGACCAGGCATTTATAAAGCGTTTGTATAAATACGACGACTTTTTTGCCACCCTCTACGCAAAAGGAAACCTGCCTTTCGGTTTCTCCTACCAGGTTAATTTTTCTCCACGTTATGACGCCCTGCGTGAATACCAGCACCAATCTTCTAAAAAACCTGATATCGTGGCGAGAAAAGGGGTTGTAGACAGAAGAAACCAAACCATTTATTCCTGGCAACTGGATAATATCCTGCGTTGGAATAAGAAATTTGGCAAACATGCGATCGAGGCTACCTTCCTGGTGAATGCAGAAAAATTCCAATCGTGGAATACCACTATTTCGGCAGAGAATTTTCTACCCAATGATAATTTAGGATACAATGGTATTCAATTCGCTACCCTGCCGCCTACAATAAACAGTGATGACCAATATGAAACCGGAGATGCCCTGATGGCCAGGATTAATTATAATTATAACCAACGTTTCTTTTTAACCGCAACTGCCCGCAGAGACGGTTATTCTGCCTTTGGACAACAAAATCCAAGAGCTACTTTTCCTTCAGTGGCATTTGCCTGGTCGCTCAGCGATGAAAAGTTTATGAAGAGCGCTTCAGGATGGTTAGATTATGCCAAATTGAGGGTCTCCTACGGGGAAAACGGAAACAGGCAAATTGGTCGTTACGCAGCTTTGTCGAATTTAAATGCTGGTACCTATGTGTTTGTAACCACTGGTGGAACAACCTATAATACCTCTTATGTAGCTGGTAATAATTTATCGAACCCTAATCTAAAATGGGAAAGAAACAGTGCCATCAATTTCGGATTGGATTATGCAATCCTAAAGGGGAAAATAAGCGGGTCATTTGATATTTATAAACGCACCACAAAAAATTTACTGGTTAACCGTTCACTGCCTACCGTTACCGGGTTTACGAGTGTACTGGTAAACCTCGGGGAAGTAGAGAACAAAGGATTTGAATTTAGTGTGAATACCGTTAACCTGCAAAAAACGAATATTACCTGGAACAGTACAATTGGATTTTGGGTAAATAGGAATAAAATTATTCACCTATACGGAGCTACGCCGGACTATGATCCCACAACCGGTAAACAAACCGGCAGTTCAGAAAAAGATGATATTGTTAATAACTGGTACATAGGCCATTCAATTAGTGCTGTCTATGATTATCCTGTACAGGGGGTTTGGCAAACTGCAGATGTTGCTTTGGCGAAAGCATATGGATTTCAACCAGGTGATATGCGTTTAACTGACGGGAATTCAGATGGCAAATACACGATTGCTGATAAAAGATTTATCGGTGAGAAAACACCTAAATATTCATGGAACCTGAGAAATGACTTAAAAATTTATAGAAACTTCGATTTTTCTTTTACGTTATACGCCAAAGCTGGCCAGCTAACCACATTCAATGAAGCAACTAACGGAGCCAGGAATAACAGTAATAACATTTTCTATGACCGGGTTAACTTTTATCAGGTACCTTACTGGACGCCTTCCAATCCAAGTAATGAATATGGCAAACTGGGGTCTACCAGGGGCGGTGGTGTTACCTGGAACGTTTATAAAAAATCTTCTTTTGTGAGGTTAAGTAATGTTAGCCTTGCCTATACGATCCCATCTGCAATTACCCAAAAATGGAAGATCGGCGCCTTGAAATTTTACACGAACATCGTAAATGCAGCAGTCTTTTCAAACTGGGATTACTTTGATCCGGAATATCATGGATCAGACGGAAATGCGAACATTAGTCCAACTCCACTTACCTATAATTTTGGTTTAAACCTCACATTATAAGATCATCGTTAAATAATTAATACATGAAAAATTTATATAAATTACTTAGTCTCGCAGCCATCATTGTTATTGGAACAATGGTTTTGCAGAGTTGTAAAAAAGATTGGTTAGCACCAAAGCCGCTGTCTATATTTTCCGTTGAATTTACGTATGTTGACCTTTCCGGATTCAATGCAGCTTTAAATGGTTGTGCAAGAAATCTTCGCGACGAATGGTATGGTGACGGTGCACCGATCATCACGGAAACCATCTTTTCCGAAATAGCTGTAGAGGGAACAGATGACAAAACAGGCCCTGCACAAAATTTAGATGTACAGATTAAACCAGATGCCAATTTGAACAGTGTAGATGCTAATAGAATTGGCTGGTACTGGGAAAGGGAATGGATTGGTATCCGTTTGGCAAATACCATCATTTCACGGCTTCCCTTAGCAACAGATATCAGCGATGCCAATAGAAATATTATTAAGGGCAAAGCTTATTTTTTTAGGGCTTATGATTATTACCGTTTAACCAACCAGTTTGGAGATGTTCCCTGCCCGTTGAAAGAACTATCCGGCGTAAAAACAGATTATGCAACGGTAAAAAGAGAAGTGATCTTGCAACGCATGAAATCAGACCTTGACAGTGCTGTTCTTTGGGTTCCCTGGACGGGCGATAAAGGAGATGTAAACAGGGGTGCCATTTATCACATGCTTGCAAAAATAAACCTGGCCTTAGGACTGTTTGATGACGCCATTACTGCTGCCACGGCTGTTATTAACAGCGGTAACTATTCTTTAATGACCAACCGGTTTGGGGTAGATGCCAACAATGCCAGTAAAAACATCACTTGGGACCTGCACCGCCCCGATAATAAATCGGCTGCTGCCAATAAGGAAGTTTTGTTTGTGGTTACAGATCGCCTGGCAAATCCGGGAGGTTTTTATGATGGCCGTACTGCAACTGCTGCGGGTACCGGTGGCATTTCCACAATGCGCCAGGCATGTCCGGGCATATCCATTGCAGGTATAAGAACGCCGAATGGGAATGTTGGCATGTCTGCTTTGGCTAATATTGAAATTGATAATATGCAAACCTATGGCCGTGGGATCGGCCGTTGCCGTTCAACGTCTTATCATTATGGCGAAATTTGGGATGATCCAAATGATCTCAGGCATGATTCCACATCGGGTAACTGGATGTATATGGAAAACCTTCGCTATAGTAATCCGGGACTAAAAAGCAGTACCCCTCCCGACCCTTATTATGGTCAGAGATTGCGTTTGTACAGTGCAAACGGCACCCTTTTATGTTCAGATACTTTACGTCAATGGTATCCATGGCCACATTATAAATTATATATACCGGATACAGAAAACACCCCCATGAGGGGCGGACATACAGATTGGTATGTAGCCCGTTTGGCAGAAACTTATTTGATTCGTGCGGAAGCCTACGTTTGGAAAGGTGATCTGGCAAATGCCGCAACGGATGTTAATGCCGTAAGGACCAGAGCCCGCTGCGCCCCGTACACTGCCGCAAATATGAGCATTGGCACCATACTGGATGAAAGAGCCCGTGAATTGTATTATGAGGAAGGTCGTAAAACCGAGCTAGGTAGGATAGCCTTTTTATTTGCAAAAACCGGTAAGGCGTACAATGGTAAAACTTACACCCTTACAAATTTTTCTACCTCTAATTTTATGGTAGACCGGATTTTGGAAAAAAATATTTTTTATAAAAAGAATTTTGTTACTATCCACCAGGATGTAATGAGGATCAGCCAGTACCATGTGTTATGGCCAATTCCGCAATCGGCTATTGATGGTAATTCTGATGGGCGTATTAATCAGAACATTGGATATACCGGGGCTGAAAAAAATGTTCCTGCGCTGGATAAGATACCGGATTAATATCCTATAACAATCGGAAAAATGCCATACTGTAAAAGTGTGGCATTTTCTGTTTTGATGATATGCCAGCCAAAAAAAGTTTTAAGCTACAAGATCATTAGTTAACAAGCGCTACCGTTAGTTTCGATGCATTCCCTGACAGGATTAAGAAGCTGATATTTTTATACATGCTTCGTTAGAAGAAACGTTTATTTAATTTTGGCAAAGTGTCTCTATGGTGTACTTGCATATCTTCACACGGCAACCTTTAATAAAATGATCTTATTTTGATATGAGCGGAACAAACTTAAAAAAATTAGCAGAGGAACTCGGGTTGTCCATTTCATCCGTATCCAAAGCATTGCGTGACAGCTATGAGATCGGTTCCGAAACAAAAAAACGGGTACTGGCAATGGCTGAAAAGATGAATTATCAGCCTAATCCATTTGCCAGGGGTTTAAGAAAGCGTAAAAGCATTACCATTGCTGTTGTGATACCAGAGATTGCCAATAACTTTTTCGCCCTGGCCATCGATGGTATCCAGGTGATTGCACAACAGAAGGGTTACCATGTCCTAACTTATTTAACCCAGGAAGATTTTAAGAATGAAGAGTCTACCGTTAAGCATTTGCAGGGCGGCAGGGTCGACGGGGTATTGATCTCACTCTGCGGCAACACTACCAGTATTAAACACTTAACAGACCTGAATCAATCCGGTGTGCCGGTTGTTTATTTTGACCGGGTTCCTGATATGCTGGAGTTTCCTACCGTTACCACGGATGATTATGAATGTGGCTTAAAAGCTACAGAACACCTGATACTGGCGGGCTGTAAAAAAATTGCGTGTTTATGTGTAGCCGGTTTTTTGTCCACCACTCAAAAAAGAAGGCTGGGCTATGAAGCAGCGCTCGTAAAACACAACATACCTTTCGATCCCAAACTGGTTATTCAATGCAGCAATGAGAATACTGCTAACCGTGCATTAATAAAAAAGCTACTCAGTAAAAAAGGGCGGCCGGATGGGATATTTGCATCGGTTGAAAAACTGGCAATCTCCACTTATTATGTATGCAATGATATCAAATTGAATATTCCTAAACAAGTGAAAGTAGTAAGCTTTTCTAATTTGCGAACCGCCTCCCTGCTCTCTCCATCGTTAACAACCATTGCCCAACCTGCGTTCGAAATTGGCAAAGCTTCCGCGGAATTGCTATTCCGTATGATCGAGAAAAAAAACCTTGGTAACCGCATTGAAAAAATAGTGCTGCAAAGCAGCTTAATACAGAGGAAGAGTTCAGCAGCTCAGTAGTGTGTTGAAATTTTGAAAAGATTGAAAAATATCAAGCCGGCGACGCTACTCTACAATTCGTCGGAGCTTTCAGGGAGTTTATCATATTCTCCTTTAATGGAATAAAATCCAAAAATCACCAGCCCCACAGCAATGGGTGTAAAGATGCCAATGATAATAATCCATGGTATGGGCTTATTAATATCTTTTTTTCCTGCACTGTCGATATTGTGCAGGGCACCTGTCACCAGGAAATAAATTACTACCGGGGCAAGGATCATCCATAAAAAACCCATTATTCTTTTTAGCTGGTTCATGACGGTAAATTTAATCATTGATATTTTTATCGGTGGTATTGTTCAGGTATATGGCGCCGATAATAAAGCATAGAGCTGCGATCGCTATCGGGTACCACAATCCCACCAATGGCTCGTTGGCGAAACTTGTGGACAATAAAGTGGCAATAAAGGGAACCAGTCCGCCAAAAACCCCATTGCCGATATGATATGGCAAACTCATGGAAGTATACCTTATTTTGGTAGGAAACAGTTCCACTAAAAACGCGGCAATGGGCGCATACGCCATGGTTACAAAAAGGATCATGAGGAATACAAGAAATATAAACTTCCACTTTAACGGTCCGGAAAGCACCTTATCCGTGTAAACCGGTTTATTGCTTTTTTTCGCCATTGTGTTCAAAGCGCTTGTTGCCTTGCCAATTGTATCGGTACTGCTTTCCGTGAATCCTGAGCCATTCGCCAACACCCACTTTATGCTGGTATGCCTTATTTCAAACCGGCTGGCTTTGTTAAGGACTGTATCCAGCTTCACCACCATTTTTTTATCGATCTGTTTCGAAACAACCTGCTCTCGTTGCTGCCACTCTTTCACATTGGTGTCTTTGATGAAAGAGTTGAAAATAGGCCTGTAAAAAATTACTCCAAGCAACATACCCGAAAGCATGATCCATTTTCGGCCAACCACATCACTCAACGCACCAAATACCAGGAAAAATGGTGTGGCCAGTCCAATCCCCCACAGCATGATCTCCCTGTTTTGCATAAACTCGATCTTCACCGTATTCTCCAAAAAAGATTGAGCATAAAACTGGCCGGTGTACCATATCACGCCTTGCCCCATAACGGCACCGAACAACGCTAATAACACCATTTTAAAATTCCCTTTGTGGCCAAAACTTTCTTTTAGTGGATTGATGGATGTTTTCCCTTCTTTTTTCAGCTTGGTATATAAAGGCGATTCCTTCATTCTAAGCCGGATATAGATTGACACCCCCACCAATAAAATGGATATCCAGAAAGGGTATCTCCATCCACCCCACTCAGCAGTAAAAGCAGCATCCGTCATGTTGGATTTTACCAGCATGATGACTCCCAGTGCAACGAACAAACCGAGCGTAGCGGTAGTTTGTATCCAACTGGTATAATAGCCTCTTCTGTGTAGCGGCGAATGTTCCGCAACATAAGTGGCCGCTCCGCCATATTCGCCCCCAAGGGCAAGTCCCTGTATCAATCTTAACAGTAACACCAGTAAAGGCGCGGCTATTCCAATGGTACGGTATCCCGGTATCAGTCCGATTAAAAAAGTGGATCCCCCCATCAAGACAAGCGTTAGTAAAAAGGTAGATTTTCTTCCGATCAGGTCGCCCAATCTTCCAAACACGAGGGCCCCAAAAGGGCGCACTAAAAATCCTGCGGCGAAAATTGCAAGGGTGCTCAACAAGGCAGCAGTATCATTTCCCTCCGGGAAGAATTCTACCGAAATTGTTTTCGCCAACATACCAAAGATGTAGAAATCGTACCATTCGATCAAGGTACCAAGCGATGAAGAAAAAATGACTTTACCAATTCCCGAGGATGAAGTTGACTGCATATATTATTTTAAGAATTCAATCGATGGTTGATACTGATTTTTTAGTTTATTACCAGCAAAGACTACTGTTGTTAAGCATTTTTTGCAAATTGCAATCACATGAAACCCCGGTGGTTTCGCACCTTCACAACTAGGTTTTAGGTTGAAAAGGCCAGTTTGAAACTACCCCTTTCTTGTTTTAATTAATATAAATATATTAATTTGAGAACGAATGCAAATTATTAATTACAAATTTCTTATTGTCATATATGTCATACCCACATCAGATCACTTCATTGGAACAGTACCACAACGATTACCGGCGCAGTGTTGAAGAACCAGCAATCTTTTGGGCTGAAATAGCAGAAAATTTTTATTGGCGAAAGAAATGGGAATCCGTACTGGAATGGAATTTCATAGAACCGAGGATAGAATGGTTTAAAGGCGGTAAACTAAACATTACCGAAAACTGTATCGACAGGCACCTTGAAAAACTGGGTGATAAGCCGGCAATTATTTGGGAGCCCAATAACCCCGAAGAAAGAACCAGGGTAGTAACTTATTCGCGGCTTCATAAAAGGGTTTGCCAGTTTGCGCAGGTACTCGTCAACAATGGTGTAAAAAAGGGCGATCGCGTTTGCATATACATGGGCATGGTACCCGAACTGGCGTATGCGGTATTGGGCTGTGCACGAATTGGCGCAATTCACAGCGTTATTTTCGGAGGATTTTCTGCACAAAGTATTGCAGATAGGTTGTATGATGCGCAGGCGGAATATATTGTTACCTGCGATGGCGCATTCCGTGGCAATAAAGATATTCCGCTAAAAAGTATTATTGATGATGCGCTGATCGGTAACAGAACGATTAAAAAAGTGATTGTGTATACCCGCACCCGCACACCCGTAAGTATGCTGAAGGGCCGGGATGTTTGGTGGGAAGACGAGATGGAATATGCAGAAACACAGGTTGAAAAAGATAACATCATCACCATGCCGGCAACGGAAATGGATGCTGAAGATCCGCTGTTTATTTTATATACTTCCGGCTCTACCGGCAAGCCGAAAGGAGTAGTACATAGTATTGCCGGTTATATGGTTTGGACCAACTATACATTTATTAATACCTTCCAATACAAACCCGGGGATGTATTTTTTTGCACAGCCGATATCGGGTGGATAACAGGGCATAGTTATGTTTTGTATGGGCCGTTAAGCGCCGGCGGAACCAGTGTGATGTTTGAAGGAATTCCGACCTGGCCGGATGCCGGCAGATTCTGGGACATTGTTGATAAATACAAGGTGAATATCTTGTACACCGCCCCCACCGCTATCAGGAGTTTGATGAGTTTCGGCCTGGAGCCGCTGAAAGGAAAAGATCTTTCCACACTGAAGGTACTGGGAACCGTTGGCGAACCCATCAATGAAGAAGCCTGGCATTGGTACGATGAACATATCGGTAAGAAGAAATGCCCCATTGTTGATACCTGGTGGCAAACAGAAACCGGCGGTGTACTAATATCCAATATGGCAGGCGTTACACCAGCCAAACCAAGCTGGGCGTCTTTGCCGTTTCCGGGTGTGCTTCCGCTATTGGTAGATGAAAATGGCATAGAAGTAACAGAACCGGATGAACATGGCTATTTACAGGGCAACCTCTGCATTAAAGCGCCCTGGCCAGGTATTATCAGAACAACTTACGGTGATCATGAACGCTGCCGGGCAAATTATTTCTCCGCCTATCCCAATCTTTATTTTACCGGTGACGGCGCTTTAAAAGATAAAGAAGGTAACTATCGGATCACAGGAAGGGTGGATGATGTATTAAATATAAGTGGCCACCGGATCGGTACTGCAGAGGTAGAAAATGCAATCAACATGCATGCCGGCGTAATCGAAAGCGCCGTGGTAGGTTACCCACATGATATCAAAGGACAGGGTATCTATGCCTATGTTATTTACAACCATATGCATGTTGATGAAGAGTTGACAAGAAAGGATATTTTTCAAACGGTAAGCAGGGTGATTGGAGGGATAGCCCGACCTGACAAAATTCAATTTGTACCCGGCCTGCCAAAAACAAGAAGCGGCAAAATAATGCGTAGGATTCTAAGAAAAATTGCTGAGGGTGAAACAGAGAACCTGGGTGATATCAGCACTCTGCTGGATCCCGGCGTGGTGGCGGAAATTACAAAGGGAAAATTATGAGTATAAAAAGAGCCTTCGATGAGGGCTCTTTTTGGTATTGGTGCCATGTTTGCTCAACGGATTAAAATCCGTTGTCACAAGATGGATCGAGGCTACGCCTCTGGTCGTTTGTTTCCAAAAGACGGTTGATCGCAGATCAACTTTGACCCCTCTTTCAAACTAATCTCTTCAAAGGTATTTGGTATTTACCAGAGCCGTAGGCTCGAAACATTTTGTAACAATGGGATTTATCCCGTTGCATACGCATGCGATACATATACTGCATACACTGCATAGATCACCTCGGCGGATCGGAGGCTATAGGCGCAAGGGTGTTTACTCCAAATCCCTAAACAAATACTGTTCATCATACTCCACTTTGAACTTCTTTAAAAAATCCATATACTCATTTCTAAACGTTTGCTTTTCATGATGGGTTTCCTGATTTTGAATATACCGGTATACCGCATTTACAGTTGATTGGTTGTATGAAAATACACCGTATCCTTCCTGCCATTCGAACCGGTCGGGAGTTAGTCTATGGTCATTAATAACTTTGAAGATTTGGCTTTTACTGTTTTCATTAATTCCGAAACTGACACAACAGGTTTGAGGCCAATAAAACAGTGAACATGATCTTCTACACCGTTTACAATAATGTTTTTGCAATGGGTTTCATTGATCAAATTGCCAAGTACGGCAAAGAGCGTGCTTTTCCAAGCCTTGTCAATTACTGCCCTTCGATACTTGACTGCGAAAATTGTTTGCAGGTAGATTTGGTGATAGGTGTTTGCCATGTATTTTTTTTTTATTAACGAATTAAAATCCTTTGTTACAGTATGGGTCGAGGCTATGCCTCTGGTTGTTTACCAGTGGGGTGAACTCGATATGGAATTTACATTATAAATCCATCAATACCCATTGTTAAAAACATTCCTATTTTTACTTTTTTAGAATACGAGCACAACGCTTTCAAAATAGAACAGGAACGAATTAAATTACAACCGATCGTACATGCACCCTAAAGAGATTGCCATAAAGGATTATACGTATTCATTACCAGATGAGAGAATAGCGGGTTTTCCGCTTGAAAACAGGGATGACTCAAAATTATTGATATACAAAGAAGGCATTATCCGGGAAGACAGGTACAAAAATATTGCAGACCATTTGCCCGGAAAATGCCTGTTGGTTTTTAACGATACCAGGGTGATCCGTGCAAGAATTCTGTTTCAAAAACCTACCGGGGGCATAATAGAAATATTTTGCCTTGAACCCTACGAAGCGATTAATGAGTATAGCAGCATTATGGCAAAAAAAGAAATGGTTCGTTGGAAATGCTTGATTGGCGGTGCAGGCAAATGGAAAAGCGGCAAATTAGAAAAAGTAGTAAATATTCAAGGCCAGGATGTATCGATGACAGCGCAGCTGGTTTTAAAATTACCAGATGCCTATGTTGTTGAATTGTGCTGGCGACCGGCAGATTACAGCTTTGCCGAAATGATTGAGCACATGGGTGAAACCCCTTTACCCCCCTATATCAAAAGAAAAGCAGATGAGGCCGACAAGGAAAGGTACCAGACAATTTATGCAAAATACGATGGCTCGGTAGCGGCTCCTACGGCCGGACTGCATTTTACTCCCGCTACATTTGCATCATTAAAGAAAAAAAATATTGCCAATACTTTCGTTACACTACATGTGGGCGCCGGCACCTTTAAACCGGTAAAATCCGCCGAAATGGGTGGTCACGAAATGCATGCTGAATGGATCGACGTAACGAGTGAAACAATTAATAAACTAACTGAAAATATCGCTAACGGCCTCATCGCAGTCGGCACCACTTCCCTGCGAACACTGGAAAGCCTTTACTGGATGGGGGTTAAAGTAATCTTATCACCTGACATTACCATAGATGAACTTAGTATCAGCCAATGGGATGTTTACGAACCCCCTCTGGCCAATAGCAACATATCACCTGTAAACGCCCTAACTGCATTATTGAACTGGATGAAGCAAAATAAACTGGCAAAAATAATCACCCGTACTCAAATTTTAATAGCGCCTGGCTACTACTATAAAATACCGGTTGCCATCATTACCAATTTTCACCAGCCACAATCCACTTTACTGTTACTGGTGGCTGCGGCTATTGGTAACGACTGGCGGAGGGTTTATGAATACGCACTGGAAAATGATTTTCGCTTTTTAAGCTATGGGGATGGCAGCTTGCTTTATTTGCCAAAACGATAAGGGCTTCGCCATTTTTTGCCACTAATTAAACGAATGTGCACGAATGAAATACATTTAAACACAATGGTCAATATTCGTGCATTCTTGGCAAAATGATAATAAAATGAAGATTGAAATAAGGGCTAAATGTTCTTTCCGTGTTTGCCGCTTGTGCTTACTGCTGTATGGTAACAGGTGTGCCCACCGGGATATAGCTGTACAGGTCTTTCATTTCGGTGTATTTCACAGAGACACAACCATCAGTCCAGTTGTAAAAATTATCCACTGTCCATTCTTCTTCCGGCCGGGTTGCATGGATGGCAATTCCTCCGCCGATCCTGGCATTCTTTGGCAATAAGCCTCTTTGTTTGCGTTCATTAAACCGTTGGACACAGGCTTCATTGGGATAATCCAACAACAATTCGTACGACCATTTCGGGTGAATTTTTTTCTGAATTACTTTAAAATGACCATCGGGCGTTTTTTTGTCGCCATCTCTCATCTTATCACTTAAATCTTTACTCCCAAATACAATCGGGTAAGTGGCGTACCAGCCCTCATCGTCGTATACCTTCAATTCGTATTCACTCTTGTCGATGATAATATAATAAGGATTTTCCCCTGGTTCGGTTATTGTCGCATTCCTCAAATTCTTGAAATGTTTCGCAGATATTTCTTTTGAAGTTGTGAAATTGTTTCCCGGTACAAAGGCCATTAAAACAAAAAGCAGGCAAAAAAAGAATAAGAGATTAAAAGGTGAAATTTTCATACCCGTGAAAAAATTTTTTATTACACTCTCAAAACGTACGCCACACTGCAAAAAGTATATCCCCTTTTTTGCAGTTACTAACATTTAAAATGTTTTAACATTTTAAAAAGATATTCATATCTTATCGATGCTGCAAATTTCTTCCAAGGTTGAACTAAAACGCCTTTCAAAAGACAAAAAAAAACTCCGGCGAATACCGGAGTTCTCTTGTATTGAAATCACTAACCAGCTACACATTTAGGGTGATTCCATCCATGAACCATTAACCATCAACCTTCAGCCGTTCAGATTTTACCAATTGCTCAAACGCACACCAAGGGTATAAGGCTTCATATCCAGGCCGGTGCTGTAGAAAGATTTTGGGCTATAGGAACCATACAACCTTACCGGGCCGAGGCCAAGTTCCGCTACGTAGGATAATTTAAACCGCTCCAGGTCATAATCTCCTCTATTCTTTTGCTTTCCTCTTTCCTGGCTGATTTGCTTATTGCGCTGGCTGTATAAATAACCAGCGCTTACGCCTACGCTTAGGCTAAGTCCTTTATTCGTATAACCCGGACTGGTTGAAAAATTTAGCATTAACGGCACCGTAACATAATCCGCCGCCAATTTATTTTTTGAAAACTGGATAGAATCCCGGATGATTACCGGCGAATTTGCCTGGCTGGAAATATAGGGATTTTGTTCGAGGTAGCTGATGTTTGCGGAAGACCTGTAACGGTAATTGTTCAGCTCTAGTCCGAGCCCGTATTTTAAATTTACATGATGCTGTATGAGGTTGAGGCGTTGCATGAAGAACCAGATATTTACGTTCACGCTTTTGCCGGTTTTTAGCTTGAAATCGCTTTTGCCCAGGGGTGCGATATTCCCTCCGCGGTTATAAAGGTAGGATCCTGTTGCTGCATAATTGGTTTCGTCTGAATAGTTTGCAAAACCCAGGTCAACGATGCCCCAATTGGTGCTGATATTGGATGGTTTGCTTCGGTGATGCCTGCCGATGGCAATATGATTGGTGTTTCTTCTACTGTCATCTTTATCTTCAGCAGTTTTACTGCCATTTTTGGTGATGATAATATTGCCGATGCGGATGGTATCGGCTTCTTTTGCGGGTTCGGTTTGTGCATTGGCTGACTGGCATACGCATGCCAGTGCTATCAATGTAAATAGCTTTATCATGTTGTTTCGTTTAAATTTTATTGAATTGCGAATTCGAAGTTGGCGACTTTAATGTTGTTGCTATTGCCGTCTTGTTTAATGCTGGCGCTCCGTTCAAGCACCCTTTTAACCTTCCGGAAGATTCCGCCAAGTTTGGTTTTCTTTAGTTTTTCCTCCTTCATAAAAAGAACGCGATCATTATTCTCTTCCTTATTATCGGTAAAAGAGGTATTAGCAGCAAATAAGTTGGCAGGATCCAGCTTGCCGGTACCGTTTACAATATCATTGTTCTTCGGATCAACAATGGTACTGGATTGCTTTTTAGGTGTTACGTTGGCAGTGATGGTATTGTTACGGTCAATATTGTTAACATTATCAAAATATGGTTTAGGTAAATTATTAGTGGGGGATTTTTCTTCTACAGCGATATCCTGCTTTGCTAATCCTTTCAAAGCAACTTTTTTATTCGCCTGTATAACGGGAGATATCGATGATTTTTTGTCTGATGATTTTGTTACCGCAAGTTCCTTTTCAACAACAGGAATATTTGTACCAGTTGCAGCTGCCGGATCGACCGTTGCTTCAACTCTCGCCGGAACCTGTTTGGCAGGAGTCTTAACGGCCGTTTGATCTATTTTTATTGCAGGTTCATTATTTATATATTTCAACCCGCCCCATACGCCCAACCCGATGAGCACTGCTGCTGCTGCAAATTTCCATACGCGGAATATTACCAGGCGGCCTGGTTCTTTTCTATACAAGCTTTTTTTATCGGTAAAAACAATCGATTCGGGTACAAGCTTTGTTTGCTGCAAAATGTTCAATTCCCGTTCAATCATTTTGTCGGCGCTTATTTTTGTCTCCAACTCTTTTCTGTCCGGTAACGACAATTCATCATCGAGATAAAGCATTAGTTTTTCGGGTATGCCGGCAGGAAGACTGTCATTTTTTAATAAGCTGCTTTTATCTTCAAACACAACATCTTCCGGTTTAAGAATGCTTTGCTGCAACATGATCAACTCCTCCTGCAAATCGGGATTGATCGAAACAAATTCCTCCACAGCCTTCCTTTCTGCAACGGACAATTCATTGTCTGTATACAGTAAAAAAAATGTTTCGTAAGTCTGCCTGTTAATATTGTTCATGGTTCATAGTTCATTTTTGATTACCGCATGTTGTTGGTTTACGGTTGGCGGCTTTCCTTTAACCTTCAACCTTCAACACTTCATATAACATTCTCCGGTCTCACAATATACGCTCTCAACTGCAGCCTTGCCCTGTGTAAATATACTTTTACCTGGCTTTCATTTAGCCCCGTAATTTTCCCGATTTCTTCATAACTATACCCTTCATAATCTTTCAGCAAAACAAGGCTTTTCTGTGTTTCATTTAACCTGTTCAATGCTTCGTGCAGGATCTTTTTAGAATCATGCTGCGACTTGTTTACAATTTTTGCTTCCTCACTAAATCCTTCCCGTAAACTCGTGCGTTTGTTCTTCCTTATATGATCAATCATTTGATGATATGCCACGGTAAACAAATAGCTTTTGCAGCGTGTATTATCCACCTGGTGCCTGTTGGTCCACATTTTTTCAAAGCTTCCCTGCACAATATCCTTTGCGTCAGCTTCCTGGCGCAGGTTTTTAAGAATAAAACGGTACACATTATCTGCATACATTTCTACACATTCATTATATTCTTTTTCCGTCATACAGCAATTGGTGCTGGTTTAATGTTGATTTGGCTGATGTAATACGTGCGGGCAAATAAAAAGTTACAAATTCAGGCCGCTGGCCTCAGCATTATTTCTGAAATCATCTCCCATGGTGTGAAAGGTTTGGATTCATTCACCTGGATGCAACATTTCGGGGGGATGCAGTTAACCGGCAACACAGGTACAACCTTCGAAGGTGGAGCTATGGCTGATGAAAAAACCAATAAGCTAACGGAGCCGACAGACAACAATATTAAGAGGAGGGCAGATCTTTTTAAGGGCATATACAGTAGTTTTTTTGGATAAGACGAAAATACCTGTTAAAAGTTACAGCACTAAATAATTAATGTTAAAACATGGCGAAAACAATCTTCGCAATGCCCTGCAGCTTGCCTATTTTTGTTGCTTCAAATTGCATTTATGAATCAAAATTTTGTAGAACGAATCGCCTCCGAACTGGCGGATATTGAAAAGGCGGGGTTGTATAAAAAAGAGCGGATCATTACCAGTGAACAGGGAGCGGAAATTATTGTAGCCGGAAAAAACGTTATTAACTTTTGTGCCAATAATTATCTCGGCCTCTCATCTCACCCCAAAGTTACCGCTGCTGCTAAAAAGTACATTGACTTACGCGGTTATGGCATGAGCAGCGTGCGTTTTATTTGCGGTACGCAAGACATACACAAAGAACTGGAACAAAAGCTATCGAAGTTTTTGGGAACGGAAGACACCATTTTATATGCCGCTGCTTTTGATGCCAACGGCGGTATGTTTGAACCGTTGTTTGGCGAAGAAGACGCCATCATAAGCGATGCATTGAACCATGCAAGTATCATTGATGGGGTGAGGTTGTGCAAAGCACAGCGTTTCAGGTATGCACACAACGATATGGAAGACCTTGAGAACCAGCTGAAACAAGCTGCTCATTTGCGTAACCGCATCATTGTAACCGATGGCTCTTTCAGTATGGATGGCACGATTGCGCAACTCGATAAAATTTGCAGCCTGGCGGATCAGTATGATGCCATTGTAATGATTGATGAATGCCATTCCTCCGGCTTTTTGGGCAAAACAGGCAGGGGTGCACATGAATATCGCGGCGTGGTGGGGAAAATAGATATTATCACCGGCACCTTGGGTAAGGCGCTTGGAGGGGCCAGCGGTGGATTCACCAGTGGCAATAAAGCGATTATTGAGATGCTGCGCCAGCGAAGCCGTCCTTACCTGTTTAGTAATACCTTGGCGCCCAGCATTGTTGGCGCTTCAATTGCCGTGCTGGATATGCTGAGTGAAACCACTGAACTGCGGGATAAACTCGAATACAATACCAAATACTTCCGCACAAAAATGACCGAAGCGCAGTTCGATATCAAACCAGGGGAACACCCGATCGTTCCCATTATGCTATATGATGCGGTAGTGGCGCAAAATTTCGCGGCCAGGTTACTCGAGGAAGGCATCTATGTGATCGGCTTCTTTTTTCCGGTGGTGCCGAAAGGACAGGCCCGCATAAGGGTGCAGCTAAGCGCAGCCCATAACCAGCAACATCTTGATAAAGCCATTGCCGCATTTACTAAAGTAGCAAAGGAATTGAGAATATTGCCCTCGTAACATCCAAGACTATAGGGGTGGGTTTAAAAAAGAGTTTTATAAGAAGAAATAGATTCATATTGCCGCTAGCGAAGTTGCTGTAAAATAAATTGGCAAGATTCGTTTTTGTTGATATCGGCAGACTTCAAAATACATCATGACTGAAACAGCACTGACTTTTATAGCAAAAAGCACGATCAAATCTGCCGACCTGGATCACCGGCGCAAGATCAATTTTAATATTGGCAAATACAATGAAAAGGTGCCTGAGGGAAAACAGCAGTTTGCCGATGTAAAGCTTGCCAGGGAGCGGGCGAAAAATACAAAGTGGCGCGCAATCGAAACGCTCGATGAGCAGCTGGAAAATTTTGAATACCATTTTACCAACCGTGGCGGCAAAGTAATCTGGGCCGAAAATTCGCAACAGGCAATTACTGAAATCCTTAAAATCTGTAAAGAAAAGAATTGCAAAAAGCTGGTCAAAAGCAAGAGCATGGTCACTGAAGAAATTCACCTGAACGATGCATTTGAAAAAAACGGGATTGAAAGCGTTGAAACCGATTTGGGAGAATATATTCAACAACTTGATGGTGAAGCGCCTTACCATATTGTAACGCCTGCAATGCATAAAAGCAAGGAAGACGTGGCCAAACTTTTTAATGAAAAATTAGGCACGCCTATTAATCTTACCCCAAAAGAACTCACCCTGGTGGCCAGGGATATTTTGAGGGAAAAATACGTGCAGGCCGAAATTGGCGTAACCGGCGCCAATTTTATCATCAGCGATATCGGCGCTGTTGCCATTACCGAAAATGAAGGCAATGCAAGATTGTGTTGCGCTTTTCCAAAAACACATATCGTAATTGTTGGGATAGAGAAAATGATTCCGTCTTTAACCGACCTTGGTTTGTTCTGGCCACTGCTTTCCACTTTCGGTACGGGCCAGAAAGTTACCGTGTACAATACCATCGTAACCGGTCCTAAACAAACTGGTGAAACCGATGGCCCGGATGAAATGTACGTGATCTTGCTGGATAATGGCCGCACCAATATTTTACAAAGTCCGCGCCAAAGGGAAAGCCTTTACTGCATTCGTTGTGGCGCCTGTTTAAACGCCTGTCCCGTTTATAAAAATATTGGCGGACACACTTATGGCGCCACCTACAGCGGTCCTATCGGCAGTGTAATTACCCCTAACCTGCAGGAGATGGACGACTTTAAACATTTAAGTTATGCCTCCTCGCTTTGCGGTGCCTGTACAGAAGTTTGTGCCGTTAAAATTAACCTGCATGAGCTTTTGCTTGATAACCGGCACGAATCAGTAAAAGAAGGACTGGCTTCCTTCTCCGAGAAAATGGCATGGAAAATTTGGAAGCTCGCCAGTTTAAAAAGAGGCATGATGAATATGGGAAATGGCGCATTGAAAAACAAAGTGGTAAATGGCTTATTTACGGGCTGGAAGAAGCACCGGAGCGATCTTGATTTTAGCCAGAAAACATTCAATGAAATGTGGAAGGAACGATTAAAGGCCTGATTTTTTGTATATTTGAAACAGATGAAGCTGATAAAAGAACATAGAAAATTTGAGAGTATAGAAGAATACCTGGCTTTCGAAGAAAAAAGCGAGCTGAGGCACGAATATTATTTTGAAAACTTAGTTGAAATGTCAGGAACAACAAAACTCCATAATAAAATAGTTTTTTTTCTAACCCTTCTCTTGCGACAGAAATTGGCACTTCAAAAATTTGACATTTCCTCAGAGCAGGTGAAAGCTTTTATTAAGAGTGAAAACATATTTTTTTATCCTGATGTAATGGTTGCGTTTCAAGAGGACAATGAATACTTCAATTCACAACCAATTTTGATTGCTGAAGTATTAAGTGAAAGCACCCGCAAATTTGATATGGTGGATAAGTTCATTCAGTATCAAAAAATTGAAACCCTCCAGTATTATCTTTTACTGGAGCCCGATAAATACCTGGTAATTGCTCACAAAAAAGCAGCAGACGGCGATTGGCAAACGTTTACCTACACCTCCCTAACAGACGTTATTGATTTACCCGCTTTACAAATCAGTATCGAATTGAAAGATATTTACCAGGTTTAATGCAACTGCTTTTATATAGCTCCACTTTATCCCCGCGGTTACAATATATCTGCCAGGTTATTTTTAAAGAAATCATGTTGGTTGATTTTTTTATCACGAACGATCTTGTGGAATTTAATCATTACACAGGTGCTAAGATCTATTATGGCAACGAAGTAGGTGGCGGCCATTTAACCATCGGCAACTGCGGATTACTGTTTGAAAACACTATTAAGGAACAGCTGATTCAATGTTTTGATACCGGCAAATACAAAGCATTTTTTAAGACGGATTATAAGGATTTCCCTTTTGATATTTTATCCGCATCCTTTTATCTGCTTAGCCGTTATGAAGAATACGGATCGCATGAAAAAGATATCTACGGCAGGTATGCTCATGAAAACTCCTTGGCATTTAAAGAAAATTTTTTGCACCAGCCATTGGTGAATATATGGATCAATCATCTGAAAGAAGTTATACAACATAAGTTCCCCCAGCTTACCATGCCCCCCGCATCCTTCAGTTTTCTGCCCACTTATGATATTGATATCGCATTTTCTTACAGGCACAAAGGTTTGGTGAGAAATCTGGGCGGCTTTCTTAAATCACCTTCTTTTGATCGAATAAAAGTTCTCTTAGGCCTGGCAGCTGATCCATTTGACGCCTACGATTGGCTGAACAAACTGCATCGCCATTACAACCTTCAGCCAATGTATTTTTTTCTGCTTGCAAAAGAAAATAGTACATACGATAAGAATATTTCGCCGGATAAAAAATCAATGTGGAAACTAATACAACAACACGCCAAAAAATACGAGATCGGTATTCACCCATCCTGGCAAACAGGCGATCAGCCAGCATTGTTACAAACTGAAAAGCAGCAGTTGGAAGCGATGATGAATGCCCCGGTAACAAAATCAAGACAACACTATATCCGGTTTAATTTACCGGGTGGTTACAGGCAATTGATTGAAGTGGGAATCAGGGATGAGTATTCAATGGGATATGGCAGCATCAACGGTTTCAGGGCTTCAGCAGCATCTTCTTTTTTTTGGTACGATTTGCAAAAAGAAGAAACAACCACATTGCGTATCCACCCATTTTGCTTCATGGATGCCAATGCATTTTACGAGCAAAAATATACTTGGGCCCAGGCCAACACTGAACTCTTACACTACTACACAATATGCAAAGAAGTCAACGGTCAGTTAATCACGATATGGCATAACAATTTTTTGGGAACCGATCCGCAGTTTGCCGGCTGGAGCGTATTCTACAAGCAGTTTGTCATCCGATTAAAAACAATGGGTTGGAATTTAACAGCAAACAAACCCTAAAAAAACACTTCAACATCAACAAAACATTTTGCCTTTTAGCCTGTTATCTTACTGTTTTATATTTAACATTTAAAAATGGCAAGGTGTTTTTTGCTTCTTTATCTTTACAAAAATGGAACAAATGAAGATTGCACAAAAAATAGTATTAGGATTTGCACTTTTTGCAGCAGCAGGATTGATGATATATGTATCCAGAATGCGTGCCGGCACCCGGCAAAAGCTTTCTGAAATTGCAGATGAAGGATATGAAACTGCACAGGATATTCTTTTCCCGGGTGAAAGAATTAATGGAAAACATTTACGTTACGGCCCCGTACTTCCCGAATAGTTCAATTTGCGGCAGCCAATGTATGGTTGGTAAGTTTCACATCATTGCTCAGGTTCTGCAATGATATTTTTCCTGTTTCGTTTAATACTGTAGTTTACCAAAAAAACACCCGCTAAAGTCACCAGCGACCCCCACAAGATATTCATCGTCAGTTTTTCTCCTACTATCAGCGCTGCCACTACCATTGCAACTAATGGATTGATATAAGCATATAAAGAAGAGATGGCCACCGGCAATTTTTTCATTGAATAAACAAAGGCCACAAAGCTTATAATTGAGCCGAATATCACCAGGTAGCCAATAGCCACCCAGGTTTTCAATGCAACCATTTGTAACGGAATTACCGGTTGTGTAGCATACGAAATACTAAAGAGAACAACGGAACTGATCAGCATTTGCCATCCAATAGAATAATAAGGATTGATATTTAATTTGTTGCGGCTAATGAACATTGTACCTGCACTCCATGAAAGCATTGCTCCCATGGAAAGCGCTATTCCCAATAAAAATCCTTTTGGGTGAAACTGGAATACATGTTCATAAAATACAATTCCAATCCCGGCTACACCCATCATCAAACCAATAAAAGTAAGTGCCGTAAGATTGCGGACTTTAAAGAATAGCCGCTCAATAATTACTACACTGAACGGATACAATGCACCGATCAAGGCACTGAAACCGGTTGGAATATATCTAAGGCTCCATGTACTTAATCCATTGGCAAACACAAACATCAGCAATCCAAGCAGCAGTAGCCATGCAAATTGCTTTGGGGTGGGCAACGGCAGTTTTTTATATAACAAAAAAAACAGAATAAAGCAGGCGCCTCCTGAAAATTGCCGGATAGCGGCCATTTGAAAAGGCGGCATCACGCCCGAAACGGCTATTTTACTGGCCACCCAGGTAGTGCCCCACAATACGCTGGTGGTTGCCAATGCGAGGTATCCGCCAGCTTTGCCGTGACGGAAATAGTTGCCATTGCTCATGTATGAATTCCATTAATGTTTAAAGTGCCGCAACCCCGTAATCACCATCGCAAGATTGTTTTGTTTACAATATTCAATGGAGTCTTTATCGCGGATAGAGCCCCCCGGCTGAATAAACGAAGTAATTCCCGCGGCATGGGCGATTTTCACACAATCATCAAATGGAAAAAAGGCATCACTGGCAAGTGCAGCACCGGTAAGATCAAAATTGAACTGTCTTGCTTTTTCAATTGATTGCCTGAGCGAATCTACACGGGAGGTTTGCCCGCAACCTTTACCAATCAACTGTTTATTTTTAACCAATGCAATCGAGTTGCTCTTTAAATGTTTACCCACCAGGTTGGCAAAAATCAAATCTTCCTTTTCTGAAGAACTGGTTTCCCTTCCCCCTACCTCCTTCCATTCGGTATAGTTACCGATATCATTTTGTTGGGTTAAGGTCCCATTCAATACAGACCGGAACTGGTGCGTTGCAGTGAGTGCGGCTTTTTGTATGAGAAGAATACGATTCTTTTTTGTTTTTAAAATTGCTAAAGCATCTTCGTTAAATGCGGGTGCGATCAATACTTCAAAAAAGATTTCGTTGATGGCTTCCGCAGTTGCTTTATCCACGGCAGCATTACAAACAAGCACGCCCCCGAAGGCACTTTCAGGATCTCCCGCAAGCGCAATATCCCATGCCTCTTTTAGGGCAGTCCTGCTGGCAATACCACATACATTGGTATGTTTAATGATGGCAAAAACAATCTGTTCTCCGCCAGTCGCCGCTTCGCTATCCCCCGACCTGGATACACCACCGAATTCATTCATCAATTGTACCGCCGCGTCAACATCCACCAAATTATTATAGGATAACTCTTTACCGTGCAGTTTCTCAAAGATTTCATCCAGGTTGCCGTAGAAAATACCTTGCTGGTGAGGGTTTTCGCCATACCGTAAAACTGTTTTTGCTTTATCAAAAGGATTGGCAAACTCAGTTTGGTTAAAATAATTAGATATGGCCAGGTCGTACCCGGTGCATACATCAAAGGCTTTGATGGCAAACATCCGGCGTTGCTCGAGTGTAGTAGTGCCTTGCTGATCTTTTAAAATTTGCTCCAATAAGGAATAATCCTTTTTAGCGGCAATTACCACAACATCTTTATGATTTTTTGCCGCCCCGCGGATCATAGACGGTCCGCCGATATCGATCTTTTCAATAATTAAACGTTCCTCATTGGTTGATTTCACTGTTTCTTCAAAAGGATACAGATCCACGATAACCAGGTCAATCTCAGGTATATTGAATTGCTTCATCTCCTGCAGATCTGTTTCATTATCCCTTCTTCCCAAAATGCCACCAAATACAGAAGGGTGCAGTGTTTTAACCCTGCCGCCCAATATAGACGGATAGCTTGTCAACGATTCAACCGGCACGCAAGGCACCTGTAATTCTTCAATAAACTTTTGGGTGCCACCTGTAGAATAAATAGTAATTCCCAACTGGTGTAATTCCTTAACTATATTTTCCAGGCCATCTTTATAAAAAACGGAAATTAGCGCTGAATTGATCTTCTTTTGCATGTTTTCAATTGTGTTTTTGGTGCTCGTTTGAGCGTTTACGGTTTACTGTAAGGAGGAGCGATACTAATAGTAGCCCGTCTTTGATCAGAAATATGTTTCAAATGCGACCTTTCAAACGGTAAACAGTGAGATACAAGCTGTTTGTTATCGTATATCTGTCACAAACGCTCCTCTTTCCGGGATCGAATAAGAGCGCAAATGTAATTCTTCGCATTCTTTTTGCCATTTAACAATTTTCCACAAACTGTTAGACGCGTCAAAAACATACAAGGGGCAATCAAACACCTGCGCCAGAATTGCTATGAGAACAGGCGTATTTTTAGAAATTACAATGATATCAACGCCTGTTTTTTGATAACCGGCTTTGAAAGATAGAGGCCGGTCAATGATGAGTATCCTTTTATTGTTGAATTGGTAGCAATTGTTGTGTTGATACAGGTTGCTTACAGATTCTGTTTTACGGTTCAATTGCAAAGCGATGCGGGTGGGTTTGATGTTAAAATTCTGAAGCATTCCATCCTGCAGTAAGATGCTATCGCCTCTAAATACAAATTCGTTTCCATTAATAAAATCAATCGCCTGCAGGCGGGCTACATTATAGATGATTAATTTCTTCTGATGCTTTATTTTCCAATCATTATAGATACTCACCAATACGAACAGGAGCAGTGCTGCTAACGCCAAACGGAGCAACGCAATGCTTTTATTAATCAGACATGCACCAGCACAGATTACTACTGCGTATAACAACCACGTTGTTAACACAGTGGAAGGGATGCCCTCCCAAACGGCAAAAGGGAATCCATTTACCCAAATAATGGTTTTGTTCATCAGCCATACCATCCAGGTTATTGATTTTCCGATAACGAAGCCTGCATACCGATTCCACGAAAACGCAATTAAGCCTATTTCGGTATATAGGATGATCCCCGATAATGGAACAGCAATAATATTAGTAAGCAGGAAAAAATTGGGGAACTGGTGAAAATAATAAATGCATACCGGGAAAGTGAGTATTTGAGCCGATAAGGAAACAGCCGATAATTCCCATATTTTTTCGATCCATTTGTTTTTGATATACCAGCAATTGTGAACCGGTCTTTGAAAAATAATAATGCTTATTACCGCCAGGTAAGATAGTTGAAATCCAACATCCCATAAAAAATAGGGATTGTAACAAAGCAATACGAATGCCGAGGCTGCGAGCGAATTAAAAATAGAGCTCTGCCTGTTGAAATGCTTTCCAATAGTAATAAAGGAAAACATTACAGCCGCCCGTGTTACCGATGCAGAAGCGCCGGTGAGCAAAGAAAAAAACCACAGACAGCCTAATATCAGCAATACCTGCAACAGTCGTGATTTATTTATCCCCGGAACTTTTTTAAACAGGCCTGCCAGCAATAAGTAAATCAAAGCCAGGTGCATGCCGGATATCGCAATAATATGCACTACTCCAGTGTTGCTGTAAGCCTGTACAAGGTCTTTGTCCAGGTCGTTGGTATAGCCTATCAGCAGTGCCTGTGCAATTCCAAGTTCATCTTTGCCGCTGTTGATATTTTCCCGCAGGGTAAATAAAATATGATCTCTTGCGCTATAAATTAATTGTTTGAGCCAGTTTATGTTTTTACCTGGCAACTTTATCCAGTCGTGGTCTTTTATAAAGACATTGTGGAAGATGTTTTGAAAACCTGCATAACGCTCATAGTTAAACGCCCCGGGATTACCAGAATTTTTAATGCGCTGAAGCGTTTTGCCGAGCAGGATTTTATCGCCGTACTGTAGTGGCAATACAGTGCCGGGGTGTACGCCCTTGATGCTTTTAGAAAAATACATCAGTATCTTCCCATTACAATTGATTACTGAATCATGGTGAATGATTGCTTCCACGAAGCCGTTGGCTTTATAGGATTTTGCTTT
Organism: Ferruginibacter sp.; assembly: GCA_025963635.1. Lineage (GTDB taxonomy): Bacteria > Bacteroidota > Bacteroidia > Chitinophagales > Chitinophagaceae > Ferruginibacter. The sequence goes on along the minus strand of JAOQAK010000002.1, from coordinate 58,300 downwards.
TTCAACCAGGGGTTCATCTATTCTCACAATAATTAAATCTCCCGCCTCGTAAAATTTCCCATACCATTCACCGTTATTCCTGCCATCCGTTTGCCAGGTGATTACCAGTCCGAGAGCAACGATCATTAAGTTTACAACCACTCCTTGCAGGGACTGCAACCTGAATTGTATCCCAATGGAAAAACAAAAGAAAAGTCCGTAGACAATTGTAAAACCAAGTGCACTGATGAGTATTGCAGCTAAAGGAAATTGCCAATGCCATTGTAAAAGTATTCCCGCCATCAGGGGCAGCAACAGCCGTATAAACGGCGACTTTTTCCAAATGGGTACGGCGTAAGGATTGTGCACCTGTTAAGATAATATTCCATCTTGAATAATTCAGGTGAAAAGCAACTGAAATTGTAAAGTAAAACAACAAGGAAATAGTGTGAACAGGCAAGTTATGCCAGTGATGGATTGCTAAGCGTGCGCCGGCCCCATTTATTGAAGCAACTGAAGATTCAATTCAAATCCGGGTAATATATCTTCACCGGAGAGTTTATTTGAAAAATCTTGTATAATAGTTACGCTTCCATCCGCTTTGTAAATAACCACTTTTTTATTGGTAGGATCAATAAGCCAGGCCAACCGGGCTCCATTTTCAATCCATTGCAGCATTTTAGCTTTTAATGTATTTATTTGATCCAAAGAACTTTTTAATTCGATTACAAAATCAGGACAAACCCTCGCAAACCGCTGCTTCTCTTCTTCAGTGAGTGTACTCACTTTTTCATTGCTCAGCCATGCCGCATCCGGGGAGAAGATAGCTCCATCGGGCAAGGTAAACCCAGTAGAAGAATCAAACACTTCGCCCATTTTAAATTTTCGGTTCCAAAGATTTAGTTCTGTAATAATATCAGCATTGAATTTTCCGGTATAAAACCCTGTAGGTGCCATTAGTACAATTTGGTTATTACGATCACGCTCCATTCTTACACCAGGGTTTTGCTGGCAAAAATCAAAAAATTCTTCGTCAGACATCTTATCATGAAGAAATCCTTTTACATCCGCAGAAAAATTTTCAATCTGAAATTTCATACCCAAATATAAAAAAAATTAAGCTGCCGACCTGATGGATACTATTCTCCAATACAAAGTTTGTCCTGAAGGCCTCCGGTCTTATACGCCCGATTGCTCCTGGTTTTCCTCCTGTTAAAGATAATATTCGCATTGAAATTGAGGATGTATAAAACCACTTCGATCCGAAAGAAAATAACCAACCTGCTTATAAATTGAAAGGAACCGTCGATTTAGTAAGTTGGAAATGTGGAACTATGAATACGCAAATTCACCTAATGATGCGTAATGAATATCACGGCCCTTGAATTGCGGGCCTTTTCCCATGAGTTTCTGCCAGCGGTAATGGGCCGTACACTGCCGAAACTTTTAATTGAGTCGATCCGTGAACGATCTATGTTACGGGTTAAAAGGTATCTTTTTACAATGTCAGCCCGCTCTTCGGCGAGACGCTCGCAAACCGTTGTAACGCCTTCTTTTTCATAAGCATGCCCTTCAATGGAAATGGTGAGGCTGGAATCACTCCGCAATATCGATATCACACTATCGAGTACCGAATAAGTTACGGACAATAATGATGACTGTTGGGGTTCGAAAGGTACAATGATCGCATTTTTGTCGGGACAACCATTGTGTGCTTTATCACCATATTCGGCCGGGCAACCGTCTTCACCATCCGCAATTCCATCCGCATCCGTATCCTGGATTACAACAGGTGGTGGCGGAATAGGATAGTTGAGCACAATCTCCGCAGTGCAATTAAAATCAACAGGTTCCTTATTCGCTTTTCGCTGAATGGACCTAAACTTGCTCAACGCCTGGAAGGCTAAAACCCTTGAGCTATCCACGCCCCTGCCCAATACATAATATTTTACCGACAATGCCCTGTTGAGTGATAGGTAATAACAAATATTATCATTCCCTTCATCAAAATAAGAATACCCGTCAATTGAAAGCGTCACCAATTCATTTTTTATTAAGATCTCCGCCACGCTATCCATTAATTTGTAGGTGATGGGATAAAATAAAGACGACTGTTGATATTGAAAAGGAATTACAATGGTGTCACTATTAGTCTTCGGGACTGTATCTACACCATTATACTTTTGAAATTGATTGCCTTTGCTTACCTGCAAGCCCTTGTGAAAAACACCCTCTGGTGAACTGTTGAAATCTTCTTCGGGGTGGGTATTCCGGGCGGAGGTAAAAGTCACAGAAGCCGCGACCAACAGGCATGCCAATACCATCCGGGATATAATTTTTTTTTGAAACCGAATGCAATAACTTAACATTTGCCTGTTGTATAGAGGGAACTGTTGTTAAAAAATAGGTTGAGAACCTATAACCAAGTTATATGCCAATATTTCCCTTTATATAGCGGTGATCAGTTGAAGCGAAGCAATGACGGAAAGTTTAACTTTTGCAATGTGATCTCGCATCGTAGGATGTAGCAATTGAACATTATGTGATTTACAGGAGACCCGGGAACCAGCGGGCAAAGGAATCATTAGATAAATTAATGAAGTAGACCCGCCGTAAAAAAATAATAATCAGCTCAGCAATCTCTATTTATTTGCTCAAATGCATACTGCGTTCTTTATACAATTGCCTGAAATAAGGATCCCGCAGGTCTTTGATGAAACGGATTGCTTCGCCGGTACTCTTCATCTCAGGACCTAATTCTTTATTTACACCAGGGAATTTATTGAAAGAAAAAACAGGCTCTTTAATTGCAAAACCCTGAAGTTTTTTATCGTAGGTAAAATCTTTTACTTTAGCTACTCCCAGCATTACTTTGGTAGCGATATTCAGGTAAGGTATCTGGTAAGCTTTGGCAATAAACGGCGTAGTACGGCTTGCCCTTGGGTTGGCTTCAATTACATATACATTGCCATCTTTAATAGCAAACTGGATATTGATCAGTCCTTTTATATTGAGCTTTCGTGCAATTTTTTCTGCGTAGTGCTCCATGGTGGTTACCACCAGCGGAGAAAGATTAAACTGCGGTAGCACCGCGTTACTATCTCCACTATGAATACCCGCTGGCTCTATATGCTCCATCACACCCATGATGTGAAACTCTTCGCCATCGAAAATTGCATCGATCTCCGCTTCCTGGCAACGATCCAGGAAATGATCAATCAAAATTTTGTTACCAGGCAAATGCTTGATCAAACTTAAAATTCCTTTTTCAAGATCTTCATCATTCAATACAATCCGCATGCGTTGTCCGCCAATTACATAACTGGGGCGGATCAATACCGGGTAGCCTACTTTTTTGGCCACTTCAATTGCCTCATCCGTATCGAAGGCCGTACCATAATTCGGATAGGGAATACCCAGCTCTTTTAGGGTATCGCTAAAACGGCCCCTGTCCTCCGCAATATCCATGCTGTCAAAGGATGTACCGATAATTTTGATACCTTTTTGGTGAAGTTGCTTTGCGAGCTTTAGGGCAGTTTGTCCACCCAATTGTACAATTACTCCCTCGGGTTTTTCATGCTCGATGATTTCCCAGAGGTGCTCCCAGAATACGGGTTCAAAATATAATTTATCCGCGATATCGAAGTCAGTAGATACAGTTTCAGGATTACAATTCACCATGATGGCTTCATAACCTGCCTCTTTTACTGCCAGCAAGCCATGCACACAACAATAATCAAACTCAATACCCTGGCCAATCCTGTTAGGTCCGGAACCTAATACTATGATTTTCTTTTTGGCAGACTCTTTTGATTCGTTGGAGATGATTTGTCCTTCACCAACAGGTGTTTCGGCAGGCGCATTTTCAAAGGTTGAATAGAAATATGGTGTTTTCGCTTCAAATTCAGCGCTGCAGGTATCTACCATTTTAAACACCCTTGTTAATCCCATCGCCTTCCTTCTTTCATAGATCAGCTCTGCATTTTCTTCGTTCATTATGCGGATGATCTGTTCATCGCTGAATCCCAAAAATTTCGCATCCCGCAATAAATCATCCGGTAAGGTTTTCAGATCGTGTTTGGCGATTTGTTTTTCGCAATCGCAGATTTTTTGTATCTGGTAAATGAACCAGCGATCGATGCCGGTGCTTTCACAAATGCGTTTTATACTGGCGCCGGCCATCAAAGCATCTTTGATCCTGAATATCCTGTCCCACTTTGGTATCTTAATATAATCGATCAGTTCATCCGTGTGCATCAGGCTTTTTCCGTAATAACCCAGCCCCACAGCTTCATTCTCCAAGCTCTGACAGGCTTTTTGCACTGCTTCGGCAAAACTTCTGCCGATGGCCATTACTTCTCCTACACTTTTCATCTGGAAGCCAAGTGTATCATTTGCGCCTTTAAACTTATCAAAATTCCAACGGGGCATTTTCACAATTACATAATCCAGTGCGGGTTCAAAATATGCAGAAGTAGATTGGGTGATTTGGTTCTTTAATTCATCGAGGGTAAAACCAAGTGCAAGCTTAGCAGCAATTTTTGCGATAGGATAACCGGTAGCCTTACTCGCTAATGCTGAAGACCGGCTCACCCGCGGGTTGATCTCCACCACAATCAGTTCTTCTGTTTGTGGATTAATGGCAAACTGAACATTACAGCCACCTGCAAAATTGCCCAGCGCACGCATCATGCGAATGGCGGTGTTGCGCATTTCCTGGTAAGCGGTATCGCTTAACGTCATTGTTGGTGCAACGGTAATGCTGTCACCGGTATGCACCCCCATGGGATCAAAATTTTCCACTCCGCAAATGATCACTACGTTGTCATTCAGGTCACGCAATAATTCCAGTTCAAATTCTTTCCAGCCCAAAACTGCTTTTTCCACCAATACTTCGTGTATGGGAGATGCAGTTAAGCCATTATTCAAAGCTTCGTCGAGTTCGTCTTTTTTAAACACAATACCACCGCCGCTTCCACCAAGTGTAAACGATGGGCGGATCACCAATGGAAACCCGATTTCCTGAGCAAATTCTTTTCCTTCTAAAAATGAATTGGCAGTTTTGGCGGGGCAAACTGCTATGCCCATTTCAATCATCCAGTTGCGGAATTTTTCCCTGTCTTCTGCCTTATCGATTGCTTTGATGTCTACCCCGATCAGCCTAACGCCAAACTTTTCCCAAATGCCTAATTCATCTGCTTCTTTACAAAGATTGAGCGCTGTTTGTCCGCCCATAGTGGGCAAAACAGCATCTATTGAATTTTCTTCGAGGATCTGTTCAATACTTTCTACGGTTAGTGGTAGCAGGTAAACCCTGTCGGCCATCATCGGATCGGTCATGATCGTAGCAGGATTACTGTTAATCAAAATTACCTGTACACCTTCTTCACGGATACTTCTCGCAGCTTGTGTACCCGAGTAATCAAATTCACAAGCCTGGCCTATAATGATCGGTCCTGAACCTATAATTAATACTGATTTAATTGATTTATCTATTGGCATAATGTGCGTGCTCTTATATTGGCGTGCAAAAGTATAGAAAAAAGAGCAGCTTTACCAAGCGCGCGCTTTATCATTCATATTGCTTTTATTACTAATAAAAACGGATTTTGACGATGAGCACCTGCTAGTCGACGATAAATTTTTCATAATTGACATTTAAATAAACCGTCATTCTATAGTTTACGCGGTATTGCTAAACTTTATATCAATTAAATTTGCGTTTTTCAATTTACTCGATGATGGTAAGAATTATTGTTGCATTGGTAGCTATCCTGTTGATAAAATCAATTTCATTTGCCCAGCCCTTCCCTTATAAAAATTACCCAAAAGGATATTTCACCTGGCCGGTAGATGCCAGGAAAGGTATCGTAGCCAATTTTGGTGAACTCAGGCCTAATCATTACCATATGGGTCTTGATTGCCGCACTGATCAAATGGAAAACAGGCGGGTGTTTGCTGCTGCAGACGGTTATATCGCCAAAGTGAAAATTGAACCCAGTGGTTTTGGAAGATGCATCTATATAAATCATCCCAACGGGTTAACCACGCTGTATGCTCACCTGAATAACTTTAACCCCGCCCTTGAAAAATACGTTACCGAACAACAATATCGTTTAGAAAGCTGGAAAGTTTTTTTGGATATTCCTGCCAGCTTATTTCCTGTAAGCAAAGGACAACTTATCGCTTATAGTGGCAATACCGGCGGCTCCCAGGGCCCACATACACATTTTGAAATAAGAGATACAAAGACCGACAAAGTTCTAAATCCCCTGCTATTTGGATTTCCATTGGCTGACAATATTGCTCCCGAAATTTTGCGGTTAGCCGTGTACGATAGAAGCGTCAGTACCTTTGAACAAACACCTAAATTTTACCCGCTAAAAAAAGTAAATGGTGTATATACTACCATTCCGAACCTGCTGTTAACGAATAGCGGTAAACTGAGTTTTGGCATAAGCGCAAACGACCGGTATACAGGTTCAACAAATAAAAACGGTATCTACCAGGCATGTTTATACGAAGACGAGCAGTTTATAAGTGGTTTCCAAATGGATAGCATTAGCTATGACGAAACAAGGTATCTCAATGCACATGTTGATTACAAACTTCGTAGCAGTGGAGGGCCGTTTGTACAACACCTGGGGCGGCTGCCGGGTTACCCAATGGGTATATACAAGGATGGAGGTGACGAAGGTGTAATTAATATTGAAGATGGAAATATACACCAGTTAAAGATTGAGGTAAAGGATGCACAGGGCAATTCATCCCTTTTACATTTTGGTGTACAAACGCGGTTATTGGGAGAAACATTATCGCCCGCAGTTTTACCAGCAGTGAGTCAGCAGCCCGAATTCAGACCGGGCTTTATCAATGTTTTTGAAAATAGTAATATTAGTTTTTACCTGCCCGAAAATGCCCTGTATGATTCAATCCGGTTTACCTATAAAGAAATAATCCCTTTCAATGGGAATCCTGTTTATCAATTACATAACGGGAATGTGCCGGTGCATGGCATGTTCCCGGTGAAGGTTAAAAATGTAGGGGCTGCCCACCCGGGCAAAATGGTGATGCATCGCTTTTGGAAGGATAAGGATGATTATGCAAAGGCTGTACAGGTAAGGGTAGGCAAGGAAAATAATTGGTACCAGGCCAGTTTCAGGGCATTTGGTAATTTTCAATTGTTGCAGGATACCATACCGCCTACAATCGCTGCCATCGGCATAAGGGAAGGAATGAACGCCGCCAAACTAAACCGCATTGCATTTGTAATTAAAGACAACACAAAAGAATTGCAGAATTTTACAGCTTATCTTGATGGAAAATGGCTGCGTTTTACCAACGATAAAGGCAGCGCTTTCATTTATACGTTCGATGAACATTGCCCGGCCGGGGTACACGAATTGAAAATAAGCGTAGAAGATTGTGTTGGCAACAAAGCTGAACGAACCTATCATTTTACAAGGTGACGAACTATAGGTTTGCTTCGAAGTGTGAACGGTCAATCATTGGTGAAATATTGAGATCCACCCCAATTCAAACTTAACTGAAGACTAAAACGTATAAAGTGAAACATGTTTTGCGCCTTTGCACCTTAGCGTCTTTGCGTGAAACACAAATCCAAAAATAATGACAACATTAACAGAGGGTCAGAAAGCCCCCGCTTTTAAAGCAAAGGATCAAAATGGGAACCTGGTTTCTCTATCAGATTTCAAAGGGCAAAAAGTTGTATTGTATTTTTACCCGGAAGATGATACGCCTACCTGCACCATCCAGGCCTGTAATCTCCGGGATAATTTTGGGCTGTTAAAAAAGAACGGCTTTATCGTTTTAGGGGTGAGCCCGGATGAAGAAAAGAAACACAAAAAATTTGAAGCAAAATACCAGTTGCCGTTCACGTTGATTTCAGACCCATCGCATACTATTATCGATAAATACGGCGTGTGGGGAGAGAAACAATTGTATGGCCGGCATTATTTGGGCCTGCACCGCACTACTTTTGTAATTGACGAAAAAGGAATTATAAAGAAAATATTTTTAAAGCCAAAGAGCAAGCAGCATGCGGAAGAGATAATAAAAGCTATGTCTGATATCTGATTTTTTGATAGTTGATTTTTTAGCATGCTGATGTAACATCAACCCAATCGGCGTTGATGTTTAGATTCGTAGATGAAGACGTGCTTTATTTTTAAGGAAATCAGACATTCTTCGTACTACCGCTTATATCACCCACTCCACTTCTCCAAATTCAAAACTCTTCTCAATTGCATCTAACGTGAGCAGTTGCCCCTGTGGAGATACACCTTTGATCAAGGTTTTGAAAACCATATTGTCTTTTTTCAGTCGTACCGATTGCTGCTTTTTATACAAATGCTGGTTATATTCTTCCAGCAGTAATTCATATGATTTTGTTAAAAGTTCCTCGCATCTTTTTAAGACAAGCTGGTGTAATTCCCTCGCCAAAGCAGTTGTATCAAAAACCTTCCCTGTAATCTGTAATAAAGAAACAGCATTGGTCAACCCTTCATCAAACCGTGGTTGATTTACATTTATCCCTATTCCTGTTACAGACCAATTCCAATCCTTGCCGCTAAACTTATTTTCAATCAATACCCCTCCTGCCTTTCTGTCACGCCAGTAAATATCATTGGGCCATTTAATATGTGTTTCATCGCCGGCATAGCTGACGAAGAAATCGAAAAAAGCGAGGGCAACCACCGCCGAAAGTTGAAAAGGATGAATAATATTGAGTTGTTTTGGGTTTAAAACTACACTCAGGGCGATGTTGTATCCCTGGCCTGTAACCCATGCTTTTCCCCTCTGCCCTTTCCCCTGGGTTTGATTGCCTGAATACCATGCATCACCATGTTTCGCCATTCCTGCATGAACCTTTCCCATGGCATAGTTGTTGGTGCTATCAACCTGCTCTAAAATTACGAATGACGGACCGGTATGGTGCATAGTGCAACGATTGGTAAAGAAATAGTACTTTTGCTCTCAAATGCAAGCTACACGCTGTTAACCAAAAAACAAAAGTTAATAGAACATCGCTGCACCAAACAAGCATGGTAATCCCATGAAAAGTTAATTTAAACAGCATATAATTTGAACAATCTTACATTGTTGGCCAATCGTAAAAAAAGTACCATCAAAAGGCTAACGAAAAACAGCAAAATTTTTAAGGCGATCATTCATGCCATCCAGGAAAAAAAAGGCGAAAATATCATCAGCCTTGATTTGCGAAAAATTCCGGAAGCTGTCGCCGATTTTTTCATCATTTGCGAAGCAAGTAATCCTACCCAATTAAAAGCGATAGCAGATTTTGTTGAAGAAGATGTGAAAAAGAAATGCGCCGAAGCTGCATACAAACATGAAGGCCGCCAGGCCCAACAATGGATCCTGATTGATTACGTAAATATAGTAGTACATATCATGCTGCCTGAACCCAGGAAGTTTTATAAACTCGAAGAAATGTGGAGCGATGCAGTGATTACCGAGCACAACGATTAACAAAACTATCCTTCATCCGATAGCAAAACATACATAAATATTGTAAGAAAGCAGTTATGGCAGACGTTAAGAAATCAGAAAATAGCAGGAAACCTACTCCTAATAATATCCCTCCCACCGGCGACGACCAATCGAAAAATAAAAATCGTTTTAATATTTACTGGGTGTACGGACTTGTATTTGCAGCCATTGTAGGATATAATTTTATCCGCAGCGCCTCAAGTACCGGCATCGAAACCAACCAGATGGTATTTACTGAAATGGTAAAACAGGGGGATATTGATAAAATCACCACCATTCGAAACAAAAAGATTGTTAGGATATTTTTAAATGTGGATAGTCTTAAAACGAAACAGTCGTTTTACCGGGGAATTTTGGATTCCCAACAGTACGACAAGGCATTAAAAAGTCCCCAGCCACAAATTTTCTTCAGCATCGTGGATGATAAAACATTCGCTCTGCAAATGCAGGATTTTTATAAAAGCAATCCCACAATAAAACAGATTCCTGATATCCCAACAGACGAGGGAGAGTTGTTTGGGCAAATCATTACTACCCTGTTACCCATACTATTAATCGGCCTGTTATTCGTGATGATGATGCGTAAGGTGGGCGGTCCCGGTGGTGGAAGCGGCGGCCCCGGTGGTATATTCAATATCGGCAAGTCAAAAGCTACCCTCTTTGATAAGGCAAGCAGGGTAAACATCAATTTTGGTGATGTAGCCGGTCTTGATGAAGCCAAAGTGGAAGTAATGGAGATCGTTGACTTCCTTAAAAATCCAAAAAAATATACTGCGCTGGGCGGGAAAATCCCAAAAGGCGCTTTATTGATCGGCCCTCCCGGTACGGGTAAAACCTTGCTGGCAAAAGCCGTTGCCGGTGAAGCCCAGGTTCCCTTCTTTAGCCTGAGCGGAAGTGATTTTGTGGAAATGTTCGTGGGTGTGGGAGCAAGCCGCGTAAGAGACCTGTTTAAGCAGGCTCGTGAAAAAGCCCCCTGCATCATTTTTATAGATGAGATTGATGCCATCGGAAGAGCCCGTGGTAAGAACATGATGATGAGCAACGATGAAAGAGAAAATACCCTGAACCAGTTGCTGGTAGAAATGGACGGATTTGGTACCGATCTTGGAATAATCATTTTAGCAGCCACCAACCGGCCTGATGTGCTGGATACGGCTTTATTACGTCCGGGCAGGTTTGACAGGCAGATTTCCATTGACCGCCCCGACCTGGTGGGAAGAGAAGCAATCTTCAAAGTGCACCTGGAACCTATTAAAATTTCAACTACACTTGATATTTTAAAACTGGCAGAACAAACACCTGGTTTTGCAGGGGCTGATATTGCCAATGTTTGTAACGAAGCAGCTTTGATCGCAGCAAGAAAGGGAAAAGATGCAGTAGACATGAGCGATTTCCAGGATGCGATTGACAGGGTAATTGGCGGTCTCGAAAAAAAGAACAAGATCATTTCGCCGGAAGAAAAGGAAATCATTGCATACCACGAAGCCGGACACGCTATTTGCGGCTGGTACCTCGAGCATGCTTATCCTCTATTGAAAGTGACCGTTGTACCCCGCGGAACAGCCGCATTGGGATATGCCCAGTATACTCCCAAAGAACAATATTTATACAACACCGACCAGTTGATGGACCAGATTTGTATGACCCTCGGCGGCCGGGCCAGTGAAGATATTTTCTTCGGAAAAATCAGCACAGGTGCAAGCAACGATTTACAACAGATTACTAAAATTGCCTACAGCATGATTACGGTGTATGGCATGAATGATAAGGTGGGAAATATCAGTTATTACGATCCCAACCAGGAAAATGTTTTTACCAAACCTTTCAGCGAAGAAACCGGTAAAATGATTGATGAGGAAGTCAGGAAATTGATTGATACCGCCTATATCCGCACCAAACAACTACTCACCGAAAAGAAAGGAGATGTTGAATTGCTTGCAAAAGAGTTGCTGAAAAAAGAAGTACTGTTCAAAAGCGATGTAGAAACCCTCATCGGCAAAAGGCCCTACGAAGAAAAGAAAGCATTGGAAATAGAGGCGCCTCCCGAAAAAACAGTTGCTGAAGAACCTGACACTGCCTTACCGGAAGAATTGGTTCATCCTCCTAAAATGTAAACCCGCAATGGCTATATCAGCAGCAAAAGATAATATATTAAAAAGAATAAAGCAGGCACTGGGTAATCCGGTGCCTTTGCCTTTTCCATTGAGCGAAGGCACCGGTTCTGTTTTCCATCCTGCCACGGATGCCCTGGAAGTGATTTTTGCAGAACAGTTCACCGGCATACAGGGCAAGTTTGCATGGTGTGTGGACGAAAACGACCTGGAGCGCCAGGTAAATCAATTGATCACGACTAAAGAATGGACAAAAGTGTATTGCAGCGAAAACAAGTGGAACCGTCAATTCAGCTCCCTCCAACTCGCCAGTTGTGATGTTTCCATCACGGGTTGTGAGCTGTTGGTTGCACGCACCGGCACCATTGTGATGACCACGGCCCAGCAGGGCGGACGTACAGTAAGCGTATATGCCCCTGTTCACATTTGCATCGCTTATACCAGTCAACTGGTGTATGATATAAAAGATGCATTGCAATCTATAAAAGAGAAGTATGCAGGTAACATTCCTTCTTTGATCACCTTTGCCAGCGGACCAAGCCGTACAGCAGATATTGAAAAAACACTCGTAACAGGTGTTCATGGACCAAAAGAAGTATATTTATTTTTAGTGGATAGTGCTACACCATGCGTTTAAGTTCCCGGAAATCTGTAATTATGAAAAACACCAATCCATCCTGATGGGCTTGAAAATGCAGCTGCTTAAAACCCTGGTAAATGCCCGTACCCGCAGGCGTAATCCGGCCAAGTGGAAATTAAATCTCCCCAATAAAACAACAAATACAGTAATTGAATGACACCATCGCTTTCTAAAAAAATTTACTTCCTCTCCGATTTCCATCTCGGCACACCGGGTTCGTCAACCAGCCTGCAAAGAGAAAAGACAATCGTGCGGTTTTTAGAAAGCATAAAAAATGATGCTGAACAAATTTTTATCGTGGGTGATATGTTTGATTTTTGGTTCGAGTATTCAACCGTGGTACCCAAGGGCTACACCCGTCTTTTAGGTAAACTGGCTGAACTCACCGATGCAGGTATTCTAGTTCATTTTTTTGTAGGAAATCACGACATGTGGATGAGAGATTATTTTCAAACCGAACTAAATATTCCTGTTTATTTTGAACCGGTAAGCTTTGAATTTAGCGGCAAGAAGTTTTACATAGGTCATGGCGATGGTTTGGGACCGGGTGATAAAGGATATAAATTTTTAAAAAAAATATTCCGCAATAAACTTTGCCAGTGGGCTTTCGGCATTATCCCACCAGCTGTCGGCATGGGCCTCGCCAACTATTTTTCTAACAAGAGCAGGAATGCGCCCAGCGGCGTTGTGCCCGATTTTTTAGGAGAAGATAAAGAATGGCTGCTGATCTATGCCAAAGAAGTATTGCAAAAAGAATACTACGATTATTTTATTTTTGGCCACAGGCACTTACCGATAGATTTTGCCATCACTGAAAAAACCCGCTATATCAATCTTGGCGAATGGCTAAATTATAATAGCTACGCGGTATTTGACGGGACGGACATAGCGTTGAAAAATTTTTCAGAATAATGGAGGCTTTGAGAAGCCATTTAAAATAGTTTCGGGACTTACCATAGAGATTTTTAAGGCCACTAATTATACAAATTGGCACGAATAAAACCAAATTAAACTAAAATTCTTATGGATGTTCGTGCATTCGTGACATTGATAAAAAAAATCTAAACAGCTTCTGAGTACAGGGCAAGTGAACGATGAAAGAAGCACTAAACTTAACAAATGAACCATCTTACAAAAATATTTGTCATCTTGTATTTTCTCGTCCGGGCGCTGGACAGCCATGCTCAAAAGGATACCGTTTTCACTTTACTCAAAACCATTCCGGGAGATTATTCTTATTTCAATGTTGATAATCTCGACAATATCTACCTGGTGAATAACAGTTCCAACCAATTGAAAAAGCTGGATGCCAATGGAGATTCTGTGGGCGTGTTCAATAATGTTCGTAAGTATGGAAAACTGTTTTCCATTGATGCCACCAATCCTTTAAAATTGCTTTTATACTACAAAAATTTTGCAACCATTGTAGTGCTCGACAGGTTCCTTAATGTTCGCAATACCATCAATCTTGGTAAAAAAAACATATTTAAAGTAAAGGCGATCGCCACTTCTTATGATAACAATATCTGGCTGTTTGATGAAGGCGACAGCAAATTAAAAAAGATCGACGACAATGGCGATGTATTGCTTGAAACGGTTGATTTCAGAACGCTCTTTGATACGGTGCCGGCTCCCTTACAAATTGCCGACCAGGATGGTTTCATATACCTGTACGATCCCAACAGGGGCTTTTATACCTTCGATTATTACGGAGCGCTTAAAAACAATATGCCGTTTTTACATTGGAGCAATACCGAGGTGATTGGTAAAAATATGTATGGCTTCGGTGATACGATGCTTTATCAATATCAACCTGGCTCACTCAAATTAGTGGAATATGCCACCCCGGTATTTTTCAAAAATGCATTGCAAATAAAAGCAGGCAATAACAAAGTGTATGTCTTGCAAAAAGAAGGGCTACAGCAGTTCTTATTAAAATAATCTCAACAGCACCGTAATATTTTTTTATGGATTTTTTAGACCAGGTCTATTTCAACAATACGCTCAGGAGTTACCTTATCGTGGCCGCCATCATATTCGTGGCGATGCTGCTCAAGCGTTATCTTTCCCGTTACCTTGCTTCCTTATTTTTTCGGGTTGTAAAAAGATTATGGCAAACAGTAAGTAAAGAAACCTTTATCAACCTGGTGGTAGACCCTTTTAAATGGTTCCTTGTAATATTGATTGCAGTATTTGCAATTGATAAACTAAATTTTCCAGATATTCTTCAGTACAAAATTTATGGCCACACTACAGACGACATTCTTGCAAGAATCGGCACGGGTATCATCATCGTTTCTTTTATATTGCTGGTATTGCGGCTGATGGATTTTATTGCAATCGTACTGGAAGAAAAAGCCAATCTCACCAGCGATTCACGCGACAACCAACTCGTAGTTTTCTTCCGCGATTTTTTAAAAGTGATCATTGGCATCATCGGCGTTTTACTCATTATAAAAGCATGTTTCAACCAGCCCCTCGGTAATTTGCTCACGGGCTTAAGTATCGTAGGAGCCGCACTGGCGCTGGGTGCAAAGGAAAGCCTAGAAAACCTGATTGCTTCCTTTATTATATTTTTCGATAAACCTTTCTTTGCGGGAGACACCGTTAAAGTAAATGGCATCATAGGGCGGGTGGAAAGAATCGGCCTGCGGAGCACAAGAATCCTCACAGGCGATAAAACCCTGGTGACTATGCCCAATAAGCAAATGGTAGATTCAATTGTAGACAACTGGAGCATGCGCTCGCAAAGACGTGCGGAGATAAGATTAGATCTTTCTGTGAAGACCCCGGTGGCCAAAATAGAAACAATCATCACCGGCATAAAAACAATATTGAACCCGTATACTGAAACTCTTTCTCCATATTCTGTTTTCTTAAAAGATGTCAATAAGAACGGCATCACAGTAATCATTGAGTATTTTACTGCGGCCGTTCCGATGAGCGAATTTGATACGCTTAAACAAAATATCAACCTCCAGGTAAAACAATTGCTCGAAGATAATGCCGTAGAATTTGCCGGTGAAGCAAACACGATTGTTATCAACAATTCTGAGAACACGGGGCAACCAGTCGCATCAGATTTTTAGGGTATTTTGGTCCGGGCAGCGTCGCCATGTGGATCATTCTTGCATCGCCCTCTTATACTTTTTCAGCAAAGGGCATCTTTAATTGCGTTATAAACCGGCTGGTTTACCCTATTCAACCGCTAACGGGGTCTCCAACCGCCGTCAAGGCTGAGTTGCAGTTAACTGTGGAAGCACAGTGGCCATAAACGAATCAAAAACTATTCGCACAACCCCGTCGGCGGTTGACCTACGGGCTCTTCTCAAAAACATCTGTGATCCCGAAAACAAAATAATAGAAAAGCCCCCCAAAAATGAGAGGCCCTTCTACTGCTTAGTTGTCGCATGTAATCTACCAGGGTTTCACATTTGGGAAAATATTTTACAATACCATTGTAACAATTGAATGCGGCAGTATAATCGTCTCCGCAGCTTTGTTCCTGATCCATAAGTTAACAGGAGAAGTTTTGTTGCCGGTATTCATCACCACTACGGCAATCTTTCCATCCGTGTTTAGAAATGCCGTGGTAAGCAAATGGCTCCTGCTGGCAACGCTGCTGATGCGCTTCGCTCCGGGCCTGATAAACTTAGAGAACTGCCCGATATAGTAATAGGCGCTTGTATAAATAAGCTCGCCTGTTTTTGTATTGGCATGCACCGGCGCAAAGCAAAAGTTCTTCGCATGATTTGGGCCGCCTTGCTCATCCAGCAAAATATTCCAGTCTGTCCAGCCAACGGTACCATTATTAAAATCATTGATCATCGACCTGCCATACCTTTCTCCCAAAGCCCAGCTACGAATTTGCTCGGGAATAAACTTCTCTGCACATCCTTCTGTAAACATGAGATTTTTTTCGGGCCATGCTTCATGCACCCGGGCAACATTATTATACACATCTTCTCCGCCGCTCCAGCTCTCGTACCAGTGAAAACCCATGCCCCAGGCATATTTGGCCGCATCCGGATCGTTGAAGATTACATCCGCCCTTTGAAACATCAGGTCGCGGTTATGATCCCATACAATTATTTTTTTATCTCCCAGGCCTTCTTTTTCCATCGTTGGTCCCAGGTATTTTTTGAGAAAGTCTCTTTCGTCTTCGGCTGTATAAACACATGACTCCCATCTTTGGGTAGCCATCGGCTCATTCTGAACAGACATACCCCAAACAGGTATCCCCTCTTTTTCATAGGCATTAATAAATTTTGCGTAGTAATTGGCCCAAGGCTGGTAAAATTCTGCTTTGAGCTTGCCGCCGTGCAACATGTCGTTATTGTCTTTCATCCAGGCGGGGGGGCTCCACGGACTAACAAACATCGTTAGTTCACCGCCTGCAGCCGCAATCGCCTGTTTAATAAGTGGAATACGAAATTGCTTGTCGTGGGCAACATTAAAAGATTGCAGGGTAAAATCCCTGTCGGTTACATAAGTGTAATTATCGCTGCTAAAATCGCAGCTATTGATATTGGTCCTGGCGAGTGAATATCCAATGCCTTTACTCACATCATAGTACGACTGCAGGAACTCGGTTTGCTTTTCTTTTGGCAGTTTGGCAAACACTTCAGCCGAAGCATCTGTGATCGCTCCTCCAATACCAAGAAATGTCTGGTAAACTTTTGTAGGATCTACAAATACACATACCTGGGTTTCTACCGGCTGCGGTAGGTTTTTGAATTGCACCGTGTCGGTAGCGGTCACCCGAAAAGCCGTACTATCGGCCGTGGTATACACAATTACTTTCTTCCCTTCCGTGGAAAAGATGTTTCCAGAAGAAGCATCCGGGTTAGTTGACATGCAACCCGCTAACAGCAACAGCAAGCTGCCGGAATATATGTTTTTCATAAAATAAATTTCATTTTATTACCATGTATAGGTTCCCACTGCGCCTGCAGGCAAAGCAGTAGTAATCCATTTATTATTAAACTTTACGTTAAATGCCACTGACGCGGCTCCGTCGTTTTCAACAATTAATACCTTGCTTCCGGAAGGTGTTTTAAACGCTGCTGTTTGAAGTTCGGTGGAAACATTGCTGCCGATCCGAACCGAATTTGCCGGTACAAACTTGGAAGCGTGCGCAACAATATAATAAGCAACATTCCGCGTAATCGAACCCCCAATTGTGAGTGCGCCCTTGCAGGTAGTGCAGCCCCCGTTTGTATGCGGCCCGTAGTAACCATCATTGGCAAGATTCCATTCCAGCGCATTACAACTCCAGTTTCGCATGGAACCAATAATTACATTTTTTACATGCCACTTTAAATCCCCGCCAAAATCGCCGGTGGATGCAGTGTATTGTTCTGTGAAATAAAGTTTCTTGTCCGGGTATGCATCATGCACAATTGATAAAGCACTGATCACGCCCCCATATAAATGAAATGCGGAACCATTCACATACGGCCTTGCCGCAGCATCGTTTAAAACAGCGATCGGGTAATCCGTGCGGTCGCAGTTATGATCGTATAAAATAATTTTTGTGGCGATGCTGTTTGCCTGGAATGCGGGGCCCAGGTTGGTTTTAATAAATTCCGCCTGTTGAGCGGCACTCATTAACATGCTTGGATTATTACCACCATACAGCGGCTCGTTTTGTATCGTGATCGCATCTATTGTAATTCCTTCAGTCTTCATTTGCTGGATATACTTTACAAAATACTTTGCATATACATCATAATATTGCGGTTTCAAACTGCCCCCAATAAAACTATTGATGTCCTTCATCCATGTTGGCGGCGACCATGGAGAACCTAAAATTTTAATTGCCGGATTAATTGCAATGATCGCTTTCAAAACAGGTATAAGATCCGTTCGCTCTGCAGTTAAAGTAAAATTGCCCAGCGATAGATCCGTTTGTCCTGCCGGCAAATCGTCGTAGGTAAATGGGGCGGCACTGAGATCGGAAGCACCGATGCTGATGCGTAAATAACTAATACCGATTGAGTTTGCTCCCGTGCCAAACAATTCCTGTAACAAAGTCGTTTTATCGGCGCTATTCAAACCATTGATCAATGTGGCGCTTCCCCCTGTTAGGGTAAATCCAAAGCCATCAATGGTTTGCATCACCTGTGTTGTATCCACAGTAATAGACACATTGGAATTTGCAAGGGTTCCAAAAGAAAGTATATCCGTTTGCTTTTGCAACAGAACAGTTTGATCTCCTTTTGTTAGCCAAAAATCAACATCATTGGTACCGGTAACTATCGGTGGTACTGGTGGTGCAGGTGGAACTGGCAATGTTACCACCGGGTCCGGCGTACTTTTAGTGCATGCAGCAAAAAAGAAAACCGGGCACAACAGTAACAACAATAAAATTCTTCTACGTTTCATAGACACATTTTGTATAACATTAAAAAAGAAGGTGTGATCAAAAAAGGATTTCAACCACACCTTCTGCTAAATTCCATTTGCTTTTGGGCCTATTGAAATACCCTGATATAATCAACAAACATCCTCTGCGGAAAATTGGTAGTTCCATCAGGTGGCCCCGGCCAATCACCGCCCACGGCAACATTTACAATAAAAAAGGAATCATTGTTAAAAGGATAATTGTTGGTACCGGTTGAAGACTTTGTCATTGTGTAATACACCTGGTCGTCCAACAGCCATTTGATCGAATCCAATTGCCAGATAATACTAAATACATGAAATTTTTGCGAAAAGTCTTCTCCTGTTAAGGACACACTGCTGCCCCTTGAATCATGTGCGCCTGCAGAATTCGCATAATGACCGGTGCCCACCAATTTTCTCGGGTCGCTACCCACTACCTCCATAATATCTGTTTCTCCACAGGCAGGCCACGGTACAGTAGAGATATTGGCTCCCAGCATCCACAGCGCCGGCCACATACCTTTCGTGACCGGCAGTTTTGCCCTGATATCAATGCGTCCGAATTTAAACTGCTTTTTATTTTGGGTGGTCATTCTTGCTGAGGTATACAGGTTTCCTCCGAATGCCTCACTCCTCGCTTCAATAATCAACTTTCCGTTGGATTGAAAAGCGTTTTGAGCACGGGCGGTATAATATTCAAGTTCGTGATTGCCCCAGCCACTACCGCCACTTTCAAAGTTCCAGTTGCTTTGGTTGATCGAACTACCGGTAAATTCATCGCTCCAGATAAGACTGTACCCTGGATAAATGAGCGGCGTTGAAAAGCCTGCATCGTCGGTAGTAAGGTAAGTGCCGTTCATTGTAACAATGGTTCCTTTGGCGGAAGTTGTTCCAAGAGTACAGTTTTTGGGCTCACTAAATTGAACAGAAAATTGCAAATCAGGCTGACGTAAACTATCGCCGGTTATCGGCACATCGATGTAACCCATACTTTGACCAGCAACAATGGAGACTATCCCGGCTGCTGCTGGAAAATCCCGCGGCGCAAGTGCCGTGCCGGGAACCAGACTGTATTTTGCTGAGGCCTCGCTTGTGCTTGTTGCACTAAGATTAACATAAAAACGCAAAACTGCCGCCGAAGAGGTTCTGTTAACAGATACATCCGGGCAGGTAAGTACTGGCGACGATGTCACCGGAGTAGGTGCCGGATCACCTGCCTTTTTACAGGAAGAGGATATATACAAAAGCGTCAACAAAACGACTGCAGTACTTACATTGAATGCCTTTTTCATGTACACGTTATTATAGAATTAAAAAGAACGCAATGTAAAACTCCACCATCCTGAACCACCTATATTAACACCTAGTGTCATAATATCGTATCCTGCAGGATCATGGGTTGCAGATAAAATATCATAAGTGATGGATGAGGTGGGGCCGCTTGTGACTTCACCACCGTTCCGTACTTTTTGTAAGCCGATATGAGCGCCTAAGCCTATAACTGTTAGCTGTCCCAAAGAGTTGGCTCCTGCATTTTGCGTAAAGTTATATTTGAACGTTCCCGAACCCCAGGGCGCCTGTGTAGCTGTGTAGTTTGAAGATGGCTGACATGTGCCAGTGTTATTTCCTAAATAACCGTCGCCAAAAAAATCTCCTTTATTATCATAAACGAATGTGCCATTGGCGTCAAAGGAAAAAGTGTATTCATCATTGAATTCGCAGCTCCTTGTCGGAACATCTCCCGCTCCGCTTGACCACCAATTTCCGGCACCGGGACCAGCATCGCCCACTTTGTAGGCGCCACCTGCAGGATTTAGCTTCCATTTTTTACTTGTACAGCCAGCTAAAAATCCGAGTTGAGTGTTTACACAGGCATTATTATCACTTTGTGCGATAACAATGCTTTTCGTAATCGAATCAAGTCCACCGTGGCCTGCACCAAACATCGTAACCTTGTAAGTACCGGCAAAAACGAAACTGTATTTTGCAGAATCCCCTTTTATCAGGGTGGATGAATTTCCAATCCTCCAATAAGGGATAGTTGAGGTGGCTGATTTATTGACCAGGGTGATATTATTGGGATTTGTTCCTGGAACAGCTGCGAAATCCACGCTGGGAAGACCGCCTAAGCCAGCAATTTTCTCCTTCGTACAGGATATTATGGTTAACGAAGCTGCTAATATGGCAAAGCTTATTAGTTTCAAATTTTTTGTCATGATAATTATTTTTATAATAAAAAATTAATACCCTGCATTTTGTACAAGCTTGGTATTATTTATTTCGCTTAATGGTATAGGAAGCACTTCATTTTTGCCGGCAGTAAAACCAGTAAGGGCAGCTGCTGCAGTGTTAGTACGGATAAGGTCGAAGAACCGATGGCCTTCGGTGGCAAGTTCCAGTCTGCGTTCATTGTAAATAGATTGTAAGGTTACCGGCACACCAGGCAAACCTACACGTGCACGAACTGCATCCATCAATTGCTTCGCCCTGCCTGCATTCGCATTGCTTTGGGTTAAAGCCTCAGCTTCCATTAAATAAGTATCTGCCAAACGAATTTCAATATAATCATACGGGTAGTTTAAGTCGCCCAATCCGCCTAATGAAGAACGATATTGTAATTTTGGCGCATATTTTTCGATAAAATAACCTGTATTCTGATATCCTTTCTCATATGCTCCGCCCGCCGTAGCTGCCACAATACTATCAACATTGGCTATTGTATACGGGTATCGTGGATCGTTTTTAATTACATTTACCAGGTCCATAGTTATCGGGCAAAAACCCCAGCCGGTTACATAGGTTGGTCCACCATAGTTCCTTGGGCCTACCATTTGTACCATAACATTTCCTTCAAATGCTCCCCATCCGCCCCAATCCTGGCGTGCCTGTGCAGTATGAACTATTTCAAATATGGATTCGCTATTGAATTTATTAGTAGGTTTAAAGATGTCGCCGAAATTAGATAGTAGTTTGTATCCATAGGCACTTGTTCCACCTGGAGTTCCATTCACATCCGCTAATTGCCCAGCTGCTTCAGCCCACTTCTTTTCGTATAAAAACACTTTGCCTAATAAAGCTTTGGCAGTACCCTTGGTCATACGTCCGCCTTCTGTACTTGCCGGAACAGTAGCCGGCAGGTTTGCTTCTGCAATAGCCTCCTGGAGATCCTTTTCTATCTGTGCATAAATAGCTTCCGGCTTAGCCTGGGCAAGATTAAAAATATCTGCTGTTGGTATTGGAGCGGTAATTAACGGCACATTTTTAAATAAACGTACCAGGTCGAAGTAGTAGTAAGCACGCAATACTTTCATTTCTGCTATATATCTTCCCTTCATTGCGGAGCTAAGGTCGGTCACACCATCAACCTTATTTAAGATAAGGTTAGCACGGTAGATGCCTGTATAATTTCTGCCCCAGAGATCGCCCTGCGGTCCCTGACCGACGCTTATGGTAAAATTATCCCATACGGCCCACGAAGCCTGGTCAGTAGCGCTACCGCCTCCAACGCCACAGTCATCCGAAGCGGTATTGAGCAGCCCTAGTTTGCTCGAATAAGTGCCGCCGGTTTCCGATCCTAAAGGATCATATGCGGCAACTACTCCTTTAAAAATTTCTGCGGCGTTTTTATAATAATTGCTTTCCAGCGAGGTTTCCCCGGTTGGGTTTACGTCGAGGAAATCCTTTTTACAGGAGTTTAATAGTGGAAGTGCCGCAAAACACAATGCTATATATTTAATTGATTTTTTCATGAAGAACGATTTAAAAAATTAAAAAGTAAGGTTTAAACCTGCAGTAAATGAACGGGCCTGAGGATAGTATCCACGGTCAATACCATAACTTGAACCGCCAATTTCAGGATCGTAACCGCTGTAGTTGGTAAGTGTCAAAAGATTATTTCCACTAACATATACCCGAACCTTTTGTACCAGCACTTTATTAGTGAGCGCAAACGGTAATGTATATCCTAGCTGTAAAACTTTGATACGGAAATAGTCTCCTTTTTCTAAATAGAAAGTGGATGGGTTACTGTAATTGTGGTTTGGATCATCATTGGTTAAACGTGGAAAATCATTAGAAGTACCCGCTCCTGTCCAACGGTTTAATGCTTTTGTTGTCCAGTTTGCGTTCGCAATATCCAACCTACGCAGCCCATTAAAAATATCATTGCCTGCAACACCCTGTCCAAACACTACGAGGTCAAAGCCTTTAAGAGCTGCACTTGCAGTAAATCCATATGACCAGTCCGGCGTTGGGTCGCCAATAAATGTGCGATCATCTGCATTAATCGTTCCATCGGCATTTAAATCAGCCCATTTAATATCGCCTGGTTTGGCAACCGGTTGTATTTTAGCGCCAGCTTTACTTACATAACTATCCACTTCGCCCTGATTTTGGAAAATACCAAGTCTTTCAAATCCGTAGAAAGCACCAATTGGATGCCCAATTGCAATGCGGCTCAAAGGATATTGAGTGGATTGAAGTGATGCTCCACCACCTAAGAATTCGATTCCCTTTCCAAGGAAACTAACGTTATTTTTAAGATGAGAAACATTTCCTTTTAACTCTAGTTTTACATTGCTAATGGTTTTATGAAATCCAAGTTCCAACTCGAATCCTGTATTATCCATACTGCAAACGTTACCGGTGTAACCTCCTACGCCAACATATAATGGCACATCCACAACCCGCAACATTCCGGTCGTTTTTTTCTGGTACCAGTCAAATGATACAGTCCAGTTTTTGAACATTGAAGCTTCAAATCCAATATCTGTTTGGCTGGTTTGTTCCCATTTCAGATCAGGATTAGCGAGCCCGCTGGGACTATTCCCTATTGTGTACAAATCAGTTGCACCAAAAGTGTAGTTTTTACCACCAGTGATAGTAGACACGTATTGAAAATCTCCGATATTGTCATTACCTGTAACTCCATAAGAGCCACGTAATTTGAAGAAACTTACTACCTTATTCTCAGGCCAGAAGTTTTCTTTGGAGGCAACCCAGCCAACTGAACCTGACGGGAAGTAACCATATTTATTATTACTGCCAAACCTTGAGGATCCATCTCTGCGCATGATCCCGGTAAACAAATACTTTTCTGCATAGTCATAAGTTAAACGTCCATAAACAGAACTTACTTTATGCTGTGTATAATCACCGCCCCATCCTAACACGTTGGCAGGAAGCACTGCGAAATTCATAGATTTTGCTTCTTCGAAAGTGTTTACGGAAAGTTTTCTATAGGTGACCCCACTTCTGCGGCTTAAGTAATTATCCAAATAGGCACCTGTACCAACCAAAGCGGTAAAATGATGAGCCGCAATATTGCGGGTATAAGAAGCGGTATTCTCCCATGTATAATTTAGACCGCGATCATTTTCGGTGTAGAAGGAATTGACATCATTGGAAGTTGATGCATTCAGATAAAAGGTTGGGGAAAAACTCTCATTACCCCAAAAAGCAATCTTGGCTCCCAGGTTCGACCGTATTTTAAGTCCTTTCACAGGTTCTATTTCAACAAAAGCGTTGCCTACCAGGTTGTCGGACCAGCCATAGTTTCCAATGCGGTTTTTTATATAAGCCAAAGGGTTGGCCATTTCCTGTCCAACTATTTTTGAAATACCATAAGGATTGCCCATGCCGTCAGTTACTGCCGGTAATCCACCCGTACTGCCAAGGCCATAGCTTGAGGCAATTATAGACGGGTCTGTAATAATTGATTGTGTAATTGGATCGAGGTTAATGGCAGAGCTTAATGGGCCGCCATATTCACTATTGGTGTTCCCGATTCCCAGGCTTTTTATGTGGGAATAGCCAATATTGGTTCCCAGTGAGAACCACTTGTTTATCTTATGAATGCCATTAAACCTGAAATTAAATCTTTTATAGTCTGATATGTCTGAGGCTACAATTCCTTCCTGGCTAAAAAGGCCAAATGAAGTATAAAAGGTTGACTTATCATTACCGCCGCTGATGCTTATTTCGTGATCCTGTATTTTGGCACTATTATTAAAAATAAGGGCCTGCCAATCAGTTCCTTTTCCAAGCGCAGATGGATTAGCAAATTTAATACCTCCTCCACTTGCCAATGAAGCTTCATTTTGCAGGGTTGCATATTCTGTTGCATTCAACAGGTCAAGTTTTTTGGAAGGAGCCTGTGTACCATAGTAGCCATTATAGCTTAACATGGTTTTTCCAGCTTTACCTTTTTTGGTAGTTACCAATATAACGCCGCTCGCAGCACGTGCACCATAGATAGCTGCAGAGGCTGCATCTTTTAAAACTTCGATCGATTCAATGTCATTTGGATTAAGATAATCAATACCTCCAATATCCACAGGGATGCCGTCCACCACGTATAAAGGATCACTATTATTGATAGACGTGGTGCCCCTTATTCTTAAAGTGGAGGATGCCCCAGGTTGTCCGGAGCTGGCGGCAATAGTTACACCGGAAGCACGACCTTGCAGGAATTGTTCAATGCGCACGATTGGCTGGTTATCTATATCACTGGCTTTTACGCTGGATATAGCGCCTGTTACTACGCTTTTTTTCTGGGTACCATAACCTACAACTACCACTTCCTCCATACTTGAAACAGATGTTGTAAGCGTAATATTTAAAGGTACACCCGTGATGGCCACCTCTTTAACAATATATCCCTGGCTGGATATAAGGATTGATTTTGCCGCACCCGGAACAGAGAGATTAAACATCCCGTTTTCATCCGTTGATGTTCCAGTTTTACCTCCTTTCACAATAATGGAGGCTTTAGGGATGCCTGCCCCTTTTTCATCGGTTACTTTACCAGTTACGTTCTGGTTTTGTGCCATAATAGTTGCCATGGCAAAGAAGGCAAAGCACAACATTAGGATTTTCTTCATAGCTCGCTCATTTGGTTTAATTGATAATTGTTTATTTATTGGGTTTAGAATACCGTTCTTTCCATGCCGTCTAAAGCAGCTTGGGTCTGATATTTAAATTCTTCGTAGTTGGAAAATGTAAAAGGGAAATTGTTTTAGGATGGCCGCAGAAACAGCCTTGGAAGTACTCATAATAGCATTGTATATATTTCATAGCAAACCAGTCTTAATTTCCTGAAAGATAGACAGAAGGTCCTGCTATTTCCGTTAGTTAAAATCGACTACAAATTTAAACAGGCCCGTTGCAATACCTGTTTTTGTTAGTACATCACCGCTACATCATTGAGTATTAACTGATTGATAATCAATAAAACCAAACTACATCAATGCTACAACAATCTCATAAATTATAAACTTGAAAGTTTTTTTATTGAATATATTTGCAAATGCTACGCTATGCCATTGCGATCCTAATTTTGTTAACTGGTTATCCTGTAGCCAGTCAAAATACTATCGGCCTTCCGCAGATTATCAATTATAATAACAGCGATTTCCATGGGGGTACCCAAACCTGGGATATTAAGCAGGATAAGAATGGGATTATGTATTTTGCCAATAATGAAGGATTGATCAGTTTTAACGGCAGTCACTGGTCTGTGTACCCCTTACCCAATAAAACAGTAGTTCGCTCACTCTTTATTGACAAAGACAATAAGATCTATGTTGGAGCCCAGGACGAATTCGGGTATTATACACCTGATGCCAGTGGTAATCTTCATTATATCTCACTTAAAAATCTTATCCCGAAACCCCTAAATCAATTTGCCGACATCTGGGATATTGAATCTTACGGCGAATCCATTTTTTTTAGAGCCACTGACCGCATTTTTGAACTTAGAAACAATAGCATACAGGTATTTCCTTCGGGATCAGAATGGCGTTTTATAAAACAGGTTGGATCAAAACTGATTGCCCAGGATAAAACGCAGGGCCTGCTTCAATATAAAAACAATGGCTGGTACCCGCTTGGCAGTAAAGCGCCATTTGACAACCTGCTGGTTTCCGGAATCATCGAATTGGGCAGTGACCATTATTTAATCAGTACTTTGAAAAACGGACTGTTTGATTTAAAAAACGGAATCGTATCAAAAAATACCACGGATGCAGACCAGGAACTTGTTAGCAGCCAGTCTTACACGCTCGCCGCAATGAATAAAACCGAATTCGTGGTGGGAACCACTTCGGAAGGTTGCCTCATAATGAATTTCAAGGGCGAAATCGTGCAAAAAATTGCGCATGCAGAAGGATTGCAAAACAACAATGTACTTTGTTTATTCCTGGATGATAACAAAAATCTATGGGCAGGCCTTAATAATGGCATCAGTTACATAGCCTACAATTCTGCTATAAAGTACATCCGTCCAAATAAAACCAATGATCTTTCGGGATATTCAACAAGAATTTATGATGACAGGCTATATATCGCCACTTCCGATGGTGCACATTCCGTTCCTCTTTCTAACCAAAATAAGGACCTGAGTTTTTCCAAGGGTGATTTTACCCAAATTAAAAATAGTACCGGGCAGGTCTGGCAAATTGACGAGGTAAACCAGCAGTTGCTGATGGGCTACAATGATGGTGTTTTTATGATTCGCGGTAATGAGGCTTATCCCATAAAGCAAGGCACAGGCGCCTGGCTATTTGTTCCGACTTCTTCCATTTTTCCATCAGCCACTATATTAGCCGGTACTTACAACGGACTGGAAATGCTTGGTTCTTCCGGAAACAGTTTTACCGACCTGGGGAAAATAGAAGGCGCTAACGAATCTTTGCGGTTTTTGGCGATGGATAACAACAACGACATTTGGGCCTCGCACCCTTACCGGGGAGTGTTCAAAATGCAGTTGTCGACAGATCAAAAAAAATGCACCGTGGCACTATTAACAGCAAAAGATGGTTTGCCTTCATCGCTTGGTAATTATGTTTATAAAATAAAAAACAGGGTAGTTTTCGCAACAGAGAAAGGTGTTTATGAATATGATGGCAGCCTTAATAAATTTGTTCCTTCAGCATTTTTAACCCCCATTTTTGGAACGATGGAAATCCGGTACCTCAAAGAAGATCCGGAGGGTAACATTTGGTTTTGCACCGGCAAGCAACTCGGAGTGGTAAATGCGAATAAATCCAACGATGACAGTTCAAAAAATAAGATTACCTATTTTCCGGAACTCACAGGCCATATATTAACCGGGGCAGAAAACGTTTACCCTTTCAACAGTGAAAATATCTTTATAGGCTCAGAAAAGGGCATCATTCATCTTAATTATGAAAAATATGTTGCCTTGAAATCAAAGCTCAATGTTTTGTTTCACCAGGTTAAAGCTATTGGACGCTCCGATAGTATCATCTATGGAGGGCATTTTATCGATTCAGGGAAGTCTTCCTTTGTTCAAAACAAAATATTAAAACTTCGCAACAGTTACAATTCATTTCATTTTGAATACAGCGCTCCGGCGTATGGCTCGCAAAATAATATCGAATACAGCTATCAATTGGTGGGATATGATGAAAAATGGTCGCCATGGTCTTCCAAAACCGAAAAGGACTATACCAATTTACCCAATGGAAAATACGATTTTAAGGTAAAGGCCCACGACAATCTCGGCAACGAATCTGAGGTAATCAAGTATACTTTCGTTGTAAACCCCGCGTGGTATAATACCATCTGGGCGTATCTCTTCTATGCCATATTGTTTTTGCTGGTCTTGTATCTCTTGAACATCCGCGAAAAGAAAAAATTGCAACTACAGCAGGCAAATTTTGATGAGGAACAAAAAAGGCTGATATACCTCCACCAGCTGGAACTGGAAAAAAACGAGAAGGAAATTATTAAGCTGCAGAATAAAAAGCTCGCAAACGACGTCGTTTTTAAAAATAAAGAACTGGCGGATGCTTCCATGCACCTTGTTGAAAGAAGCGATGCGCTTGCAAAGGTGAAGGATGAATTGCAAAAGTTGTATAAGAATACCTCCAACAACAATGATGTAAAAAAAGTAATCCAGTTATTAAATGACGTGGAAAAAAATAACGACAACTGGGAGCAGTTTTCCTCCCACTTCGATGAGGTGAACAACGGGTTTTTGAAGAAAATGAAGTTTAAATATCCTGTTCTTTCCAATACAGACCTGAAGGTTTGCGCTTATCTGCAATTAAACCTCTCTTCAAAAGAGATTGCGCAGTTAATGAATATTTCTGTGCGTGGCGTAGAAATCAGCCGCTACCGGTTAAGAAAAAAGTTACAGATCTCAACAGAACAAACACTTAACGACTTTTTGAACGGAGTAATATAGTTAAAACCCATTTTCACGCAAAGGAGCAAAGGAGCAAAGGTGTTAAGAAGGTTTTTATTTTATAGAGGGTTCGTAAAAGAAACGTAATACCTATATTTCCGATTGTTGAACTTTTTCTTTGCCGATTGACTTTTGTCTATTCTCTATTGACGATTGACTACATCAATTCTTATTAATAATCTCGGATAATTCCTGGTCCCATTTGCCGGTTTTTCCATATTCTACCACCCTCCCAAGTTCTTTTCCATTTTTTAAAACAATGATGGTTGGCACATTGGTGATTCCCAGCGCCTCAGCGATATGCCCGAGTGCCAATTTTTTGCGGTTGACTCCAAAAAAAGTAATGTTCTCATCCGGAACACCACTCATTTCCTGCAGCTTGAAAAGTTTAGGTAAAATAAACTGGGTGTCCTCACACCAGGTTCCGCCAAAAATCACGAGCTGTAGTTTTTCGCTTTTCACCTTCGCTAATGCATTGATCACAGCAGAGTCGGGGTGATAAGATTGTTGATTGGGTGCATACCATTTAAATGCAGTATCATTTTGGACGAGATACTTATTGATGGTGCCCCTCAAAATTTTTGCATAGGGATCCTGGGAGTCTTTGCTGGTTTCGTATTCGGCCTGGGCAGATAAAAGGAACGTGTTGAAAATGAATAGCAGGGTAAACAGGGCTTTTATCAATTGTAACGGTTTTATAATAGTTCTAATAGGGTTTGATTCAGTTGTAATTTAGAACGGGAAGTCGTACTGTAGCATTCAGCTTCATACATCCTCGTGTTGCCTATACCTTTATAGATTCGCTTTCAACTCCACCAAAAACGCCTTTAATTTTTTCAGGGATTCAATGGTAGCAAATTTCTCACTGGCCAATTTATTGTTTTTAATAAAGTCCTTGGCTCCTTCCATGGTGTATTTCCTCTCCCGTGTAAGATGGTATATAAGGTGAATGTTCTTAATATCCTCCGGCCTGAACAACCGATCTCCTTTACCATTTTTCCTGGGTTTCAAAACATCAAACTCATTTTCCCACAGCCTTATCAATGATTGGTTTACTTTGAACATTTCTGCCACCTTCCCAATGGTATAATACATTTTCTGGTATAAAACCGCATCTTCGGGAACAGCTATGAATTCTACTCCCGCACTCATTTCCTTCAAACTTTTCCGGCCCCTGGTCGACTTTTCCTTTACCGCTACTGCCTTTACAGGCGGTTGTGATGCCAACTTTTGAGTCATGGCTTCGTCGTCAGCAACCAATAGATTTTCTGACGATGGCTTTTCCGGAAGGTCTCCAAAATCAAAGGCTATTTGTGTTTTCGGCATGGCTGTAATTAATCAAAGCTTTTTGCACTTCCTGTAGCGGCAAGCTTAAGTAAGCGATCATATTGCTCGGCGTTCAGATCATTAAAGAAAAAGTATACCGGGTCAACGGGGCGGCCATTGATGTGCACTTCGTAATGACAATGCGGGCCGGTACTTGCACCAGTGCTGCCAACCCAGCCGATAATTTGTCCTCTTTTTACCAATTGCCCCTCCCTGGCTTTTACCCGTACCATGTGCATATAAACGGTTTCATATCCGTATCCATGGTTAATAATCACATGATTACCAGTTCCGGTGCCCAGGCCTGCAGTGGTAACCCTCCCATCCCCGGTGGCATAAATGGGTGTGCCCTGTGTGGCGGTAAAATCGAGCCCGTTATGCATTTTAGGAATTCCATATATCGGGTGAATTCTATACCCAAATCCACTTGCAATTCTTGTAAGATCTTTGTTGCTCACCGGCTGTATGGCAGGTATACTGGCCAGCTTATTTTCCTGGTTGTTGATCAGCTTTTCTATTTCTTTATAGCTGATCACCTGGTAAGCAACCCTGGCACTGATATTATTGAGAGAACTCGCAATTTCCTTGCCTAACATATCATCGTTCATCACATTTACTTTATCAATTTCTTTTTTCTTTTCTGTGAGCTGTGCCCTGGCACTGTCGGGCAATGGGTTTGCCTCAAAAATAGAGCGATATACCTCATTGTCCCTTTTCTCTAAATCGGCCATTTGTTGCTGGAGCGTTCTTACTTTTTCATTCAGAATATTATAATTGTCTTTCATCAGCTCAAGGCGGATTTTTGACTCCTTATCAGTCGGACGGGGAATGAATTTTGTATACACCCAAATGATAAGGGTGGAACTAACGAGCAAGGCAGAAAAAAAACCAAATACCCTCAACAGCTTCACCCTTAACGGTGTTACCAGCTTTTCATAACGAAGTGTATTGGTATTATAAAAATATTTTATTTTTTTCATAGCCCCCAAACCCCAACGGGGCTTTATACAGTTTCCTGATTATTGATTTTACATTAGAAGTTAAATATAGCCCTAATTCCATTTCCTATGCATGTTCTTAACTCAACCCCGAATTCTTTACCTTTGCGCCACCAACTAAAAAGACGTGCAAAGATAGCGGGATCTCTTACAAAAATCAACCCAAAACAGGATGGCTGATGACGCGATTTGCCTAAAAAAACTCTACCGGTATCATGGATAATCTACTAAGCTCGCAGGAAATACGACAACAATTTCTTGATTTTTTTAAATTGAAGGGGCATACTATTGTCCCTTCCGCTCCTATTGTGTTAAAAGACGACCCTACCCTCCTTTTTACAAATGCCGGGATGAACCAGTTTAAAGATTATTTTCTTGGCAACAAACCAGCTCCCTACAAAAGAGCTGCTGATACCCAAAAATGTTTAAGGGTGAGCGGCAAACAAAACGATCTGGAAGAAGTAGGGGTAGATACCTATCATCATACCATGTTTGAGATGCTCGGCAACTGGAGTTTTGGGGATTATTTTAAAAAAGAAGCCATAGCCTGGAGTTGGGAATTACTTACCGAGGGTTATAAGTTGGACAAAGACATATTGTACGTAACGGTTTTCGGCGGTGATGAAAAGGAAGGGCTGCCACAAGATGAGGAGGCTGCCGCCGAATGGAAAAAGCATATCGCCGCAGACCGCATACTTTATGGGAGTAAGAAAGACAATTTTTGGGAAATGGGCGATACCGGCCCATGTGGACCATGCACAGAAGTTCATGTAGATTGCAGAACAGCCGAAGAAAGAAACGCTACTGACGGAAGAACATTGGTAAATAAGGACCACCCGCAGGTAATAGAAATCTGGAACAATGTTTTTATACAGTTTAACCGAAAAAAAGATGGCAGCCTTGAGCCTTTACCTGCCAGGCATGTAGATACAGGAATGGGATTAGAGCGCCTGGTGAGGGTATTGCAGGGAAAGCAAAGTAATTACGATACGGATATTTTTACGGCAACTATTAAAGCCACTGAGAAAATTACCGGCAAAATATATGAAGGACAATTAACGCCAGCCAATTCAATTAAAAAGATTCCCGGCTCGTCTTCTGCGGGCGGAGGATGGGAAATGGCAGTTGCTTTTAGGATAATTGCCGACCACTTAAGAGCGATCAGCTTTACCATTGCCGACGGACAACTCCCCTCCAATACGGGTGCGGGCTATGTTATCAGGCGTATCCTGCGGCGGGCAGTTCGCTATTATTATTCTTACCTCAATTACAAACAACCGCTGCTATTTCAACTATTACCTATATTGGCAAAACAATTTGAAACGGTTTTTCCTGAACTCTTACATCAGCTCGATTTTGTAACCAAAGTTGTTAAAGAAGAGGAAGAAGCTTTTTTAAGAACGCTGGATAAAGGGTTGAAAAGGATTGACGAAACAATCAATGCATCGCAAAACGATCAGGTAATTGGAGGAAAAATAGCTTTTGAATTATATGATACCTATGGTTTTCCCCTGGATTTAACCATGCTGATTGCTGCTGAAAATAACTTGACAGTAGACGAGACTGGCTTTAAACAAGAAATGCAGCAGCAGAAAAACCGAAGTCGGTCGGCGGCAGTGCTGGATACGGAGGACTGGATTACCCTTATTGACAACGGATCCAATGAATTCAAAGGATATGATTCATTGGAAACAAAAAGCAAGGTGATCAAATACCGCAAAGTGTCTTCCAAAACAAAAGATTTTTATCAATTGATTTTAGACATTACTCCTTTTTATGCCGAAAGTGGCGGACAGGTGGGTGATACCGGCACATTGCAATTTGGTATTGAAATAATTGAAGTAACCAATACTAAAAAAGAAAATGATCTCATCATTCATTTTACAGATGCACTTCCGGCAAACATCGGGACCATCGTAACTGCAAAAGTAAATGCGGTAAGAAGGCATTCCATTGCGGTTCACCACAGCGTTACACATTTAATGCATTCAGCCCTGCGGGCGGTTTTAGGTAAACACGTGTCTCAAAAGGGAAGCCTTGTAAATGATGAGCACCTTCGTTTCGATTTTTCACATTTTTCCAAAGTAACGGATGAAGAGATCGCTGCTATCGAAAAATTGGTAAATGAAAAAATCCGGGCCAATATTCCTGTAATTATACAATCCATGCATAAGGATGAAGCTATTAAACTAGGAGCAATGGCTTTATTTGGTGAAAAATATGGCGATGTGGTGAGGGTAGTTATCATCGATCCAAATTATTCAATTGAATTGTGCGGCGGTACCCATGTGGGCAATACCGGCGAGCTGGGCATATTCAAAATAAAACATGAAACCGCAGTAGCGGCAGGTGTGCGGAGAATTGAAGCTGCTTGCGGTTTTGCAGCGGAACAATACATCAATAAAGCCTTTGCGGAAATAACTGCCATCCGGGGATTATTAAAAAATCCAAAAGATATCCAGCGGTCCATCGAAAATTTATCAGCGGAAAACAGCGCTTTATCCAAAAGGATCGAAGGGCTTGAGGCCAGGCAGCTGGTGGCAATTAGAAACGAATTGCTGCAGAAGGATGAAATCATCAATAATGTGACTTTTGTGGGTGAGATCATTGAAGTAAGTAATCCGGACTCACTAAAAAAATTATGTGTTGATCTCAAAAATCACCTGCACGACCATGTGGTAATACTTTGTACCAATATCGATGGCAAGGCATTTGTTGCACTCGGCATTTCTGATACGGTGGTAGCTGCTAAAAACCTGGATGCAGCCAGGATCATCAAAACCCATATCGCCGGACTGGTAAAAGGCGGCGGTGGCGGCCAAAGCAATATTGCCACTGCAGGCGGACAGGATATCAGCAATTTGAGAGCGGTGATTGATAAGGTGAGGTCGTTGTTGTAATGAGCTGATTCAATGGCGAATGGCGGACGGCAATCGTTAACTGCTGATATTCGATGTTGCAGAAACGAGTGTCATTGGATACCTCACTTCAATATAAAATATCATAAATACTTTGAATGAAATGGCGGTTCAAATTGAATTGCATTCCGTTGAGGGCATAAGGAAATGTTTTTCAAAGGGCGTTAATCCAAACGATCTTTTTAATGGCGAGCCGCTGATTTACGAGTTAACCAGTGAATACACCCGCACCCCGCGCTTTAAAGATTGCGTAAAAGCTTTTGTTGAGTATGGGCTGCATTTTGAAGACAAGATCCTTTTAAGTGTACTGTTGAATGATGCAAAAACGCTCGATGAACTTATAACTTCCACTCCAAATTCCATTTTAAAAAGGTATACTTTGCGCTGCGCCTATACACCACTTTATGAGGCATCTCTATTGCATGTATGTGCCGAATTCAATCATCTCGCATGTGCAAAAGTGCTTGTTAAACATGGAACTGATATCAATGTGTTGGCAGGAATTGATGAAAATGGTTTTGGCGGGCAATCACCCATTTTCCACACCGTAAACCAGAACGGTAACCAATCGTCAGGCATGCTGAATTATCTTCTTGACAAGTCTGCGAACCTAACAATAACTGTTAACGGACTTATATGGGGAAAAGGTTATGATTGGGAAACCCTTATTCCATCCGTAAATCCCGTCAATTATTGTATGATGGGGCTTTTGCTGCAGATGCATCGGGACGAAGTAACTATTTCAAATACGGTTTCCACCTTGCTGAAACATGCATTTGGAATTGATTTCCATTCTAAGAATGTGCCCTGCAAATATTTGAAGCAGTCTTGAATTATGGGTAGCGGTCAACCTTCAAACATCATTGAGCCGCTGAATTAAAAAACACACGTCGCAAACAGGGTTGAGTATTATTTCAACTAATATAATAAGGCATTTGCCTGATTCTTAACCTCTTTCCACGACCTTAATAAAAGTTTTGTTAAAGCCAAAAAAATATATGCGAAACATTTCGTAATTCAACAAATACCACTATTTTTGACCTACTAAAAACTTCGTACATCAAAAATAGCGTCATGAAAAAACTAGTATTATCCCTGGCTTCAATGGCCTTCCTCAGCCTTCCGCTTGCCTTGAAAGCCCAGGATGAAAAACCAGAGAAAAAAGAAATTCAAGAGAAGGTTGAAAAAAAGGAAAGAGTTAAAGGGGAAAAGAAAGAGACACAGGAAATTGTAATCCGCAACAAAGGCGATAAAGACCTGAAGTTGAAAGTTGAAATTGATGGTGATAAGATTACCGTAAATGGCAAACCACTTTCAGAATTTAAAGATGACCAGGTAACCATTAATAACCGTAAAATGATTATCAGGGATGGTGATAATTTTATGACCTATAATTTTGGTCCGGACGCCATGGCATTTAGCAAAGATTTCATGGGCCAATGGAATGGAAACGGTAAAGAAGTAACCAGGCCCTTTTTGGGAGTTACTACCGAAAAAGTAGCCGAAGGGGCTAAGGTCACCGAAGTTGTTAAAGAAAGCGCTGCCGAAAAAGCTGGATTGAAGAAAGACGATATTATAACAAAAGTAGGCGACGAAAAAATTTCAGATGGCAATGACTTATCCGAAGTGATCACGTCTAAAAAGGCAAAAGAGGTTGTAAAAGTTACCTATTTGAGAAATGGTAAAGAAAATAGCCTGAAAGCTACGCTAGGCGAAAAGAAAATGAAAGCTCCGATGGCAATGGCTTTTGGTTCACCCCGGGGTAATATCAGGTCGTTCAGCATGCCAAAGATATCAGGTGATAACATGAATTTCGATAAGATTCACGAATCTTTTGCCCCCGATGCAGGATTTAGCTATGGTCCTTACTCATCTGATAATTTATTCGGCCGCCAAAAAAGATTGGGACTAAAAATACAGGATACAGAAGAAGGCGGAAATGTTAAAGTAATTGACGTGGAAGAAGGATCAGCGGCTGAAAAAGCAGGCCTGAAAAAAGATGATATTATTACGGAAATAGGGGGTGTAAAGATAGAAAATACAGACGATGCCCGCGAGCAGCTATTTCCTTCAGAAGCGAAACCTGGTTATACCATCAAGGCAAAACGGGGCGGAACTGACATGACCTTTGAAGTGAAATTTCCAAAAAAGTTAAAGACAGCGAATTTATAGTATAGCCGATAGCTGGAAAGCAAAGCCATTAGTTAATAACTTTTGTTATTCGCTGGTGGCATTTTGCTTTTAAAGCATGTTTACGGCCGGCGCCGAAGGTCAGACCGTAATTGCCAAATTTCTGTTAGTATCCATTGCATTACAAAACAAAATATCCGGGCATTTGCTCTTCGGATATCCACTTAGGCATAAACAGTAACTTCCTTACCTTTGCCGCGTGATACTGAATGATAAATACGAAGTAGTAATTGGCCTGGAAGTACATGCCCAGTTACTTACACAAAGCAAGCTTTTTTGTGGTGATAGTGCGTCCTTTGGCGCTGCTCCCAATACACATATCAGTCCGATAACCTTGGCACATCCGGGCACTTTGCCGAAAATGAATAAAAAAGCCATTGAATTCGCAATTAAATTAGGGTTAGCCTTACATTGCGAAATTGAGCAGCAAAATTATTTTGCCCGCAAAAACTATTTTTATCCCGATTTGCCGAAGGGCTACCAGGTAAGTCAGCATACAACACCAATATGTAAAAACGGCTACGTTAAAATTAAAGTAAACGAAGCTCAAAGAAATATTCAACTCAACCGGATCCATATCGAAGAAGATGCCGGTAAGAGTTTACATGATGTGGATGAAAATTATACCGCGATAGATCTTAATCGTGCAGGCGTTCCATTACTCGAAATTGTGAGTGAACCCGACCTTCACAGCAGTGATGAAGCTTTCGCTTACCTGCTGGAGCTGAGGCGCCTGGTGCGCTGGCTCGATATCTGCGATGGAAATATGGAAGAAGGCAGTATGCGTTGTGATGCAAATATTTCAATCCGTTTAAAGGGCGAAACCAAGTTGGGAACCCGTGTAGAAGTAAAAAATCTCAACAGCATACGAAATGTAAAAAGAGCTATAGACATCGAAGTAAACAGGCTGATCGATATTGTTGAAAGTGGTTCGCCCGTTTTGCAGGAAACAAGAAGTTTCGATGCAGATAATAACACAACATTTTCGTTACGCACAAAGGAAGAAGCAGATGATTACCGCTATTTCCCGGATCCGGACCTTACTCCTTTCAATATCACCGATGAATTTTTAGAGCAGGTGCGGAAATCAATCCCGGCTTTGCCGGAAGAACTTGAAACAAAATATAAAACTGAATTTCAGTTACCGGAATATGATGCACAGGTGATCTGCAGCGATAAATCGCTCGTGAATTACTTTGAAGACATGATTCAACATACTCGTCATTACAAAGCTGCAGTGAACTGGCTGATGGGGCCGGTTAAATCATACCTGAATGATCACGCTATTGAACTGGAGGAGTTTCCATTAGCGCCGGAAAAAATTGCAGCACTCATTCAATTGGTAGAGAGTGGTAAGGTAAATTTCAGCATTGCTTCCACCAAAGTGTTGATGGGTTTACTTGCTAATCCCCGAAAGGATCCACTGCAGGTTGCCATTGAATTAAACCTTTTACAGGAAAGCAACAGCGGGTCAGTTGCAGCATGGGTGGATGATGTAATTGCCAAAATGCCCGATAAGGTAAAAGAATATAAAACCGGCAAAAAGGGACTGATCGGCTTGTTTGCAGGTGAAGTAAAAAAACTTAGCAAAGGCAAAGCTGATATGCAGGTAGTGAATAAATTATTAGCAGAAAAATTAAATGGATGAATTACATGATAAGATATTTGATGATAGCAGTATTTACTGCTATTTTGTTTTCCTGTAACAGTGCTACCCAAACGGGAAAATTTACGATCGCCGGCGAATTGAAGAATGCGCCCGACCAGCATATTTACCTGGAAGAACTGTATTTCAGCCAAAAAGATCCGAGTGTACTGGATACCGGCGAAATAAAAAATGGCAAATTCACGCTATCTGCGCTGGCCCCGGAGGAAGGCCTTTACAGGATCCGCCTCGAGAAGAATGACGCTTCATTTATTTTAATAAACGACCAGGCCAACATTCCTTTTTCCGCAGATTTGAACAAGGTGACGTTAGAAACCGCTGTATTCAATTCCCCTGCCAATCACCTGCTACGAAATTTCATGTCAACCATTAATACTCAACGAAAGGAACTGGAACAAAAATCAACCCTTTTACAACAGTATACCGGTGAAGCCGATAGTGTTTATAATGTGATGCAGAAGGATTATGCACAGAAGGAAGAAGCGTACAAACAATACATCATTCATTATGTAGACACCACCCGTAACCCCGTGATGGCGCTGTTCAGTTTGGGATACACCCGAAATATTGAACCGAAGCAACTCGAAAAAGCGGTAGGCAGCCTTACCAAACGTTTCCCGGGTAACCCTGCGATCGAAGCAACGGTTTCGCAGTATAACCAGCTGATTGCACAACAAAATGCCAAGCCTCACGAAGGCGGAACCGCACCGGATTTGATTATGCCCGATACAAGTGGAATGTCTTTTTCATTAAGTAAGCTAAGGGGAAAATTTGTGCTGGTTGATTTTTGGGCAAGCTGGTGTGGGCCATGCCGCGAGGAAAACCCGAATGTAGTAACCGCCTACAATACTTTTAAAGACAAAAATTTTACAGTATTGGGCGTTTCGCTCGATAAAGACAAAGCTTCATGGGTAAAAGCAATAGCAGATGATCATTTAACCTGGTATCATATCAGCGATCTCAAATACTGGAATAGTGCCGCGGTTAATTTATATGGATTTGATGGTATTCCTTATAATGTACTCGTTAACCCTGAAGGGAAAATTATTGGCTCAGAACTAAGAGGTGCGGCCCTGATGAATAAACTAGCCGAAGTGATTAAATAACTGTTTCGGAAGAATCATAAAAAAAGCAACTTCCTCACGAAAGTTGCTTTTTTTTTACATCGTCAGTAAAGGAGTAATTGTCGCAACCCCTTTTTTGGCAATGCTAATCCTTTAAGCCGAGATAAGCTTGCACTTCCTTATAATCGTTCCAGTTAATGGTTTTAACTCCGCGGCCGGCCTTTACACCGCCGGGAATAAGGATATACCTGTATTGAAAATGATGATATGTTCTAACCGTAAAAGAACTCATGTTATCCGAGGCAAGCAGCGTAATGTCTTGAAACGAGAAATACGGATTTATTATGGCGCCTATGAGAAAAGCCTCATAAATGGGCAGCGGAATTACAAACTGGCCGCCTGTTGAATCACTTCCTGCATTTAAGTAAACTTTGATTTCACCTTTGTTTAAAATCGAATCCACCAATTTAGGTGCGGTGATGTCGGCATCCCAAATTGAACTGTCGGCTGTTGCAGGACTAAATGTTACATTTAACCAGTCGGAATAAACAACATTGGCCGTTCCTGCAGGGCCAGTTGCGCCCGCGGCACCGGGAGCTCCGTTGGCGCCATTTGCACCAGCAGGACCGGCGGGACCAGCAGGACCCGCGGGACCAGTCGCTCCTGCAGCACCTTCCTTGGTACAGGAAGTCATCATCAACGCGACAAATAATATTAAGATACAGGGGATAAAAAGTAACCTGAGTTTCATGAGCGTTTAGTTTTAGTTTTTATAAAAGTTAGCTAGAGCTATATAGTGAAATAAAATAACTATTTTTATTATCAGTGAAAACGTATAAACAATTTATGCAAAGTTTTAGACAATATTACTTAGATGATTAAATTATATTAATAGTTTTTTAGAGTGGTTTACAATTTTGGTGAACTGAATTTACTTATGATATCTCTTTGCATTAGTCTCGCTACAGCATACACAGCGATCCTGAGTTACATCCTCGTTTAAAAAATGAAAGCAATATCAAAAATTATCGCCGCCCGTTCCAGCTATAACTGCAAAATATTTGCTGCTAGAATTCCCAACTGATCCAGGATTTGCCGTTTGAAGCGCTCACCATATCATAGGTGGTCGCACTCGTTTGCACAAAATAATAGCCGCTTGTATTAAATAGCAGGCTCCTGCTCAAAGCGGCAGGCCCCGTAGAAGGATATGGTCCATAAGGGCTTAACTGAACAAATATAGCCCGCCCATCGCTTGTGAAGGTTGGAATAGCCGGTGCTGCCCCATAAGCAAGCACGAGTGAGGTTTGCGCAGCATTTAGAAAAATAGGTCCAAAAAAATCATTGGTGGCTGCAAACTTGGGCCAGTAAATCATGTAGTAATAAGTAGATGTGCCACTGGTTAACTGCTGAATTCCAAAAGCATCATCCACTCCGTTTACATGAAATCCTTGCTGGGAGATCCAGTAATCGTTATTATTATTTACCGCGTAATCCCACCATCTTTTGGGTGCGCCTACATCTACTTTCAGTGGCGTTACGATGCCGGTGATCGTCGCGGCAGTTCCACTCGCTGTTAAACTGATTGTTTCTGTGGAGGCGTTCCAGGCAATATTGCTGAACCCCGTAATGGTTTGCGTTCCATTCACAAGTGATGTGGTAAAAACAACTCCGCCCGCAGTAAAATAGTAACCCGTGGCAAATGTCACAAGATTGCCACTTGCATCAAGCCAGCTAAATATAAACCGGCGGTTAACCGCATCAATTTTTACATCATATAAGCGGGTGCCAATCGTTAACCGTTTGAAGTAAGTTAAAATCTTATTGATATATAAACCTGCAGCCAGCTGCCCGCTGTTATAGGCATCTCCTTCCGCCTTTGTAGCCCGCACCAGGGTCAATTTGCTGCCATTGAACCTGCCTACGAGCCGGATGGTGTCAGTTGTAGTTGAGTCAAAATAAAACTCAAAATCAGAAAGCAACCCGGCCCCCCTGGATCCACCATTAACCGTTTCATCGGGATCTGACAAAACATGCAGGTAAGAATACGTATCAAACAAAAGGCTTGGTTGTTGTAAAGCTTTGAGCCGATAACTGCTTTCCTTTGGCGTAACAGCGGAAGTAGAATCGAAGTCTGACAACATCACTACCCTGTTTGCATCGTTGAACTTAAAATAAAAACTATAATAAGCGCCTTTACCACTGTCAACTTTTATTAATCCTTTCCAGCCGTTTTGAGCGCCTGAAAGCTGTGACTGGTAAGCCGCGATTTTATCGTTTAACCGTTCATCCGCCGTTTTATCAAACACAGATTTATCATCTTTTTTGCAGGAAGAGATAACTGCCGCTATCATAAATACGATTACTAATGCTTTTTTCATTTGGTAATTTTAATAAAGATATTTTGTATCATTAATAAATTAATAAAGAAGAGCGTTAATTGCCGCCTTACTTCTCGCTTGTAAACTCCGGTAATCAATGTTCCAGGCCTGCTTAAAGTAACTTATCAGTGCAGCTTCTTTCTGTCGTAACCTTGCCTGGGCCATAGCAGCGGTGGTTCCATTTGGCGTAGTACCTGTGAAATTGATACTGTTCACATATTGATCAAACCAACCTTTGCCTTCAACCAGCATAATTGAAACCATTTCTGCCCAATCCTCCTCTTTTGAGGAAATAGCATACTGGGTTATAAATCCCTCATTTTTTGCCTCGGTAGCGGTAACATTCAACCAGTCTGATGTATAAGCCCTTGCGCTTGACTGGCTAAATTCAATCGGAACCTTTATATTCTGATCAAGAATATGCGCATATTCATGGTGAATTACATGAAAAACCTGTTTTACAACATCTGTGTCGCTCAACTGGTATCCCGGCATCCCCTTGGTGCGGAAATCATTTACATCATACAAGATAACTTTACGTCCTCCTTCAGCGGTTCCTAGTTTTATTGCACCACGTTCAAAAGCGGGACTACCGACGAGTATAAAAAATTTGGGACTTATATTTTTAAAAAACAGGAGTCCCGCCTCTGCTACATATGGACTTACCCACGCTTTTTTTATAGCGCTCATCATGGGGATGATATTGTCTTCTTTAGGCGGCACCAGATTTTTATTAAAATCTGCCTGCAATTCACCCTGGTCCCATTTATATTTAACGGCTATATTATAAGGAGTCGTTAATGAATCTAATATCCATTTATCTATAGTGCCCGCGGTCCAGGCATCTCCGCCAAGGCCGGGAATATTGTCAACACTACCTAAGGCATCTTCCTTATTACAGGAACTCACAACAATACCCAGTGAAAGAGCGATGATAATTATTTTTATTGTTTTCATGTTATCGTTACTGATTTAAAGTAAGTTTTATCTCGGGTTAGGTGCTAACCCTGCAAGAGAAGTTGATTGTGGTATCTGCAATACTTTACGCAGGTCATCCGCAGTTAGAGTGGCCAACACTGTTCCTCCGCCAGATGCTGATGGAGAAGAACTGTGGGTTACCGGCAATTTATATCGCAGAATATCAAACCACCGTTGCCCTTCATGTATAAACTCTGCCCGTTTATAGTATAAAATTGCTCTTATTAGTCCATCCTGAATATTGGTAGTGTTAAATACACTGTTGATCCTGGCTGCAGTAATTTCGTTGGTGGTAGCATTATAGTTGTTGATCCTTGTACTGGCATATACATTCAAATTAGCGATAGCAGCAGCGCTATTGCCGGTATAAGCATAAGCTTCTGCCTGGTTAAATAAAACTTCCTCCACGGTAAAAAGAGGCACCATTACATAAGGCGTTCCGATATTCGCATTTACTGAAACCTTCACAAAATATTCGTCGATCTTAGGTACGAGGGCATGAGTACCGCTATTAATGGAATATAATGAAAAAGCCAAATTGCCACCCGTTAAAGGATCAGGCCTTGGAAATATCTGGCTTTGCTTTGTTTGATCTACCCCGTACCGAACGGTGTAATAGTTACGTGCCCATGATGAAGATGTTTCGACCAACAATAAATTAGCCGGCTCGGAAGCTTTGGCATAAATTTTAAACAGCTCTGTAACGTCAGTTATATTCTTATACGTAGTATTCC
Source organism: Ferruginibacter sp. (assembly GCA_025963635.1). Taxonomy (GTDB): domain Bacteria; phylum Bacteroidota; class Bacteroidia; order Chitinophagales; family Chitinophagaceae; genus Ferruginibacter. Next base: position 15,190 of record JAOQAK010000002.1, on the reverse strand, counting down.
ACTGGCGTAAATTAGGGGCAAAATTATTGCCGGGGATAGCTGCCGTAGCATATTGTATTACCTTGGCATAGTCCTTTTTAAAAAGGTAAAAGCGGGTGGCAAAAGCGTTTGCAGCTGCCCGGTTGAAATGATATCTCGGAACCGTATAATTTTTATCCTGTATTAAAGGCAAGCCCTCCAGTAAATCCTTTTCAATCATTTCATATACATACTGTACGGTCTTTCTGTCATATGATTTAATAAAAACAGTCTCCGGCTCTGTAACATAAGGTATGCCCGGATCTGAAGCCGCAGTTGCGGAGTTATAAAATTTTGAAAAGAAGTTTACCAGCATAAAATGAGCATAGGCCCTTGCTACTAAAGCTTCCCCTTTTTGCGCACTGTAACTGGCCGGATCGGTGGCCTTGCTAATAGTTTCCAACGCCAGGTTGGCTGAAGCTATTGCTGAGTAACAGCCATACCAATAATACTCAGGAGAATCCTGCTGGTTCTCTTTGGTATCGATAAAAAAGAAAGCATCATGTATGATGTTATCTGTACCGCCGTTCCCAATGTCCGAAACATTATCAGACATTGTTTCTGCAAATGCCTGGTAGTTAGCCTGCGGATAGGCTGTACCCAACAGTTGGGATACCTTTTCAGGGGTATCGATTTTTGCCCGGTTATCCGGCTCCTTCTCGAGGAATTTATTACAGCTTTGACCAAACAATAAGACTGCACAAAACGAAATGTTATAAAATAATTTTTTCATGATAATAACTTTACAAACCGGCTTTTAATGAAAGGGTGATTTGTTTTTGAATGGGTTGAGCCACACCACCGGTATTAAAAAATTCAGGATCCTGGCCCTTCAGCTTTTTGTCGGAATAAATTAACCAGGGGTTGGCAGCTACAGCTGTTAATGACAAGGAATTAAGACCGATCCTTTTCAACATATCCTTTGTTGCATTATAGGTAAGTGATACGGTCTTCAACCTTACAAAACCTCCGTCTGCCACCCGTTCCGTAGAATAATTGTAATTGTTGTAAGGGTAATTTCCGTTGCCACTAATGAGGTAGCGCTGGTATGCATCCAACACGGAAGGAACATTGGTTTTAAGTTCGTCTCCCGGCATTACCCACCTGTCTATAAATTCTTTGGGCAGGGCATCAAAATCAGTATAACCGGTTCTGAATGCAGGGTACAGCCGGATTTTATTGCCCGCCTGGTAAGTAACAAAAATATTTAGCGAAAGCGTTTTATAGGAGAAGGTATTAGAAAAACCACCGGTAAATGTTGGATCAACCGAACCCTCATATACAAGATTTGAAACATTTTCATCCTGTAAATACACATTCGAACTCACTTCACCTTTCTCATTAATAAAAGTAGGAACGCCACTTATATGCTCTAACCCTTTATATTGTATAGAAAACAAACTATTCACCGGGTAACCCTGTGTGTTGCCTCCCTCGGCTTTCACCAGGTCGAAAATGATCGGATGGTTTTTTGCATTGGTGATTTCAGTTTTATTGTATCCAAACGTAAAGTTGGTTCTCCAACCCCAGTTTTTTGCGGAAATGATCCGGCCTCCTATCAGCGCCTCTGCGCCATGAGCTTTCATATCTGCATAGTTGGCTGCTTTAATGGCTTCTCCGCCGATGCCACCGGTTTTTATCAGACTGATCAGGTCAAAACTGTTTCTTTGGTATACATCCAGGCTCATATTCAATTTGCCATTAAACAAGCCTGCATCTAAGCCGATATTTGTTTGATAGTTCTTTTCCCAGGTAAGATCCGAATTTTCGAGATTCACTATTTGTATCACTGATTCTCTTTCCAGTGGAAAGGTTCTATTAGTGGTAAGACTTTTCAACACCACTCCGGAATTGGTGGCAGGCCCAAGACTTGCCGTTAACCCATAGCTTGCCCGAACTTTTACATAATCAACCCAATTCACATCTTTCAAAAAGTTTTCTTCTTCCACATTCCATGCTCCACCAAAACTCCAGGTGGGGAGCCACCTGGCTTCTTTTGAAGACCCTAACTTATTTGAACCGTCATATCTTACCGTACCATAGAAATTGTATTTTTTATCCAAAGTATACTGGGCATTTAAATAAAAGGCAGCGAACCGATCATACTCCCTGCTCATTCCATAATAAGGGAAACTTGATTCGATGGTTTGTTTTAAAATACGGTAATCTACAAAAGGAACGCCGCCATTGTCATACTGGTAGCCATAACCCGTGTTGGAGAAATTTTGCCGGTCGGCTGATTTTACCTGTTGCCCCAATAAAATATTTACCGCATGCCTTCCATTGAAAGTATTGGTGTAATTAAGGCTGTTCCTTACATCAAACGAAACCAGCTTATCTTCTATCCGGTTATAAAAACCACCAAATGGTAAAACGACTACTGGCGGGGCAGAAGGATTGTCCGGATCGGTATATAAAAATTTATTAGCGGCTGCCATCGTAGCATTATCATTTGCCCTGTAAGCATTGGCCATATTGGCGTTTTCAGTAATCTGGTGCTCACGGGTCGACTTTACATATCGTACTGCCCCGATAAAATCATACCGGAGGTGATTGGTGATTTTGTAACCGAGCTCACCCTGTAATTTAAGATCCATCACATTTAGGTCGAGGTAATTATTGGCCAGCTCATTGATAATATTAAAGGGAGCAAAATTTCTTCTGAAATACTCCAGGTTCCCGTTTTCATCATAGGCTGTTAAAGTGCGGCTGGTATTTAAAGAATAACTGAAAGGATTGATATCAAAATCACGATCATAGGCGCCCGTAACAGGATTACTTACACGGCTCAGCGCACCTGGTGCTCTTTGTTGTCTTACAGAAGCTACCGTTGCAAATCCGGCAGATAGCTTATCGGTAAAATTATAATTGTTCCGGAAGTTCAAAGTATACCGCTTTACATTGTCTGCAATGGTCCAGCCATTGTCACTATAAAAACTGGTAGAAAAAAATGTTTGAGACTTATCAGTACCTGAAGAAATGCTCAGGGAGTGTTCCTGGGTAAGACTATTTTTGAAAAGTATATCAAACCAGTTGGTATTGGCAAGTGCATATTTTTTGAGGAAAGCTGCCTTCGCATCGGTGGTGTTCTGCAGCGCAAAATTTCCGTTCGCATCAGGGATATTGATCTTGTCGAACATTTTGCCATAAACACCATAGTCGGCCGCACTCAGAATATCAGAATTCAATATTCCTTTACGTTCCAGTTCACCCAAAACAGACATTTGCTGGGCGGAATTCATAATGTTATACTCGCTGTAAACCGGTTTAAGCTGCGTGCTGAAATTGCCGGTGTAAGAAATAATCGATTTTCCTGCACGCCCCTTTTTAGTGGTGATTACTACCACACCGTTCATTGCTCTTGCACCGTATAGGGCCGTAGCCGCGGCATCTTTCAAAATATCAAAGGTTTCAATATCGTTGGCATTAATACCGGCAACGGAAGATCCTAATAAGGTGGTTGGATCTCCACTGGAAAGCTGGTCGTTAGAAATATTGATGATATCCTCCAATACAACTCCATCCACCACCCATAAGGGTTTGTTATCGCCATTAATGGAAGTAGCGCCACGAACCCGCACTTTAGGAGCGCTTCCAAACACACTTGACACATTTTGCACAGAAACCCCTGCAGCACGTCCTTCCAACATGCGGCTTACATCAACAATACCATCTGTTTTTACATCCTCCGCTTTTAGGGTTACAGCTGCTCCTGTAAATTTTTTCCTGTCAATCCGCTGGAAACCGGTCACTACCACATCCTGCAAGCTGGTTACGTTTACATACATCACGATATTAACGGTTGCCTGGCCGGCTGCCAGCCTTACTTCCTGTGTTTGAAAACCGATATTACTCACTACTAATGTTGATCTGTCCGGAACACTACTCAATGAAAAATCGCCTGCTGAGTTAGTACCGGCAGCGTTCTGAGTACCCCTTACGGTCACTGATACATTTGGCAAGGCCTTTCCTGCTGAATCCGTTACTTTACCACGAACAGTTCTGCTTTGTGCATGTACTGCCGTGCCTGTAAATAACAAGAAAATAATGAGGTTCAGGAGGCCGGTAAACAATCTGAATTTTACACCCCGAACATTGGGTTTTCCCAACGCTATATTTGTCATAAGCTTTCTTTAAAATTTATTTAAATATATGTTTTATGATTTGATTAAGTGCATTTTATGAAACATTTAAATTTTTAAACTATTTGGTAAATCAATGACTTGAAAGTATAAGATATTTTATAATCCACCTTCTGAAAAGGAACATTTATTAATGCTGCGAAAGGAAATAAAAGGAAAGAATTTGGGAGAAGCTAAAGAAATTACTTTTGTGCGGAAACCAAGTGCTTCTTTAACCACCGGGTGATTTATGCAGTAATTTTTATTCATTTTCAAAGGTAAAAAATTGATTCGAAAATAGTTTTCGTACAAAGCTGCCGTTTGTTATTATTATACCATCTATTGAAACTCACAATCCTTTCATTGATATCTTATCACCGGCCGTTAAAACACTACCACGTAGCCCATTGTATATGTAATTTAATAATGAGAAGATTAACAAATTAAACGCTGCATCAAAAACAAAAAACAGGCTCGGCGAACCGCCAATTGTGAATGCCACGGATTACAATGACAAAGTAGATAACGGTGAAAAATTGAAAGGTCTGGCGGCCCGGATGTACACCCTGCATATCGCTGCCTATCCTTATGGTTTGCAATCACCTGTTCAATTGGTTCGCTATCTTATTTGGATCTACAGATTGGATTTGAGATCACTTGCTTTGCGGGTATTTAATAACAACACCGGCAATAAAACCAGGTTGGTAATGGTTGCCACTAATAAGGTAACCGAGGTAAGCCAGCCCAGTGCGATAGTGCCTCCAAAACTGCTAAAACAGAAAATAATAAATCCTGCAATTAATACAAGAGAAGTGTATACAATACTTAACCCCGTATTTTTAATGGTGGCCGCAACAGTTAAATTGATGTCGTTATTGTGCACAGGCAACTCCTGCTTATAATTCACCAGGAAACGAATGGTAATATCAATTGCAATTCCCAAAGCCACACTAAATACCAGTACAGTGGACGGCTTAAGCGGTACACCCATCCACCCCATAATCCCGGCGGTAATAACCAGTGGGATCAGGTTTGGAATTAATGAACAAATCAATATTCTCGCGGATTTGAACAGGTAGAGCATACAAAAGGAGATGAGTAAGAAAGCCCAGAAAATACTTTCTTTCAATCCACTTATAATAAATGTGCTTCCTTCAAGAAATGTAATGCTGGTACCCGTTAGTTGCACTTTATACTGGCTTGAATCAAATAGCTGGTCAATCCTTTCACGGATTTTTTTTAATACTACAGGCAACTGCTTTGTGCCAACATCAGCCATACTCACGCTGATCCGGGTAGTTTGCCGTGAACTGTCCATAAAGGAAGACAACATTTTTGTGAGATTGTTTTTGTTGCTGCTGTCTTTTTTACCAGGGCGTAAATATTCTCCTACAAATGCGCCGTCAAAACTGTTTGGCAATAAATAATTGGCAGAATCCCCCTCATAAAATGCCTGCTTCGCAAACTTTAACCCTTCAGCAATGCTCAACGGCCGGTTCATATCTTTTTGTGCTGCGATGAATCCGGAGAGGGAGTCTACTTTTTCAAATACAGTAAGTGCCCTCATGCCCGATAAGCCATTCCGTTTTTTGGTGTCCACCACAATTTCCAGTGGCATTACTCCTTTGAAGTTTCTCTCGAAAAACTTGAGGTCGGTGTATATTTTGTCTGTTTTTGGAAGATCGTCAACAATGAAAGCTACCGTATTTAGCCTAAAGATTCCTGCGATTGAAAAAACCAGTGCAGCGCCTGTAATGGCATACACGGTTCTTTGATGATTTACCACCCACCCTTCAATTTTTAATAGAAACCCTGTCACCAGCTTATTATTCAAATACCTGGTTTGTGCAGCCTTGGGTGAGGGTAAGTAACTTAGCACAGAAGGCAATAAAATAAAAGAAATAACAAAAATGAGCATGATACTGATACCCGCCACTATCCCAAACTCCTGCAATACCGCACTTTTAGTTAAGCCAAATACAGCAAAGCCGATGGCCGCAGAAATATTGCAAAAAAGTGTCACCACTCCCATCTTACTTACCATATCTACCAACGAGCCTTTTTTGTCGCCGGAACCAATGAACGAGGAATGGTATTTATTGATAAAGTAAATACAGTTGGGAATACCGATTACCACCACCAAAGGCGGGGTAAGTGCAGTAAGGAGGCTTATTTTATAGCCGCACAATTGCAGAACGCCCAAGCTCCAGATAACCCCCATAATCACCACCAACAGGGAAAGCAACATGGTGCTGAAAGACCGGAAGAATAACAGTAAAATAAAGGCACTGAGCAGCAGTGAGCCAATTAAAAATATCCTCATTTCCTTTTGTAACCGATCGGCCATAACGGTTCTTATTAAAGGCAGCCCGCTGAGGTGGACTGGAATATTCGTTTCCTTTTGAAAGTTGTTTACTACAACCGTAATATCTTTTACAATTTTGGAACGCTTGGGAGAGTTGAGTGAGTCCTTATTAATCCGAATACCCATCAGATAGGCATTGGAGTCTGGATTGTATAATAACGATCTGTAGAAGGGAAGATTGAAGAATACCGCTTTGGAGGAATCCAATTCTGCCTGGGTGCTAAGACTATCAGAAAATATTTTTACGGGGTTAAGCTTTTCTGTGAGAGAATCTTTTTGCAAATTAACTGAGGAAGGTAAACTCAAAACATCTTCTACATCATTCACCTTTTTCAGTTGCTGTTGCAAATGGTAAAAAGCTTTAAAAGTACTCAGCTCAAAGATCTTATCGCTTTGCACACCCACTACCAGTACATTGCCATCATCCCCAAATTTTTCCCTAAAACTTTTATACTCCCTGTATTTTGGATTATCGGTAGGAATGGCCTTTGCAAATTCATAGCTCAGTTTAACTTTGCTGGCAAAAAAGCCCATTACTATGGTTACAGCAAACAACGCTATCAAAAGTGGCAATCGGTAGTTGAGTACAAAAATTCCTAAACGTTTCCACATAGATGGGTTATTATTATGAGCTGCAAAGAAAAACAATTTGAACGTAATTGAATGGTTTGGCGGATTAATGTTTATCTATTCATTGCAGGTTATGCTGGATACTGATACTGGTACTGGACACTGGACACTGGATGATCGATACTGGATGATCGATGATGGATGATGGATGTCGGATGCTGGATATTGGAGATTGGGAGGTCGGTTATGAATCGGCGCATATTCTGAAACGATACATTCAAAGCATACAAAGCCGGTATAAAGCTGTAAGCCGGAAAATAAAAGTAAATAACCGGGTGCAACAAATTCCTGCGATTGCTTGAACAATTCATTTTTATAAAATCTGTCCGGATGAACTATAAATCCCAACTTTGGGGCGGGCGGATGGGATTCAATTCCTGACTTAGTTTTTTATATGACACATAAAACAAAGGGCATCGTTTTACGCACCATCCGGTATGGTGAGACAAGCGTGGTGGTTACTATTTTCACCGAACTGTTTGGTGTGCAAACCTATATGGTAAATGGCGTGCGAACTACTAAAAAGTCTTCCGCTAAAGCCAATCACTTCCAGCCGGGGGCGATCCTCGACCTTATAGTTTACCACAGCGATCAAAAATCGATGCAACGCATCAAGGAATTTAAGTGGGATGTTTTATTTGAGCAGGTGTTAAGTAATGTGATCAAAAACAGCATCGCTTTGTACATCGTGGAGCTATTGCAAAAATGCCTGAAGCAACCGGAGCAAAACACCGCCTTATTCTATTTTTGCGAAGACATCCTGCTTCAGTTGGATAGTGCAGATAAAAGCGTTACAGCCAATTTCGCCCTTTACTTTTCTGTACAGCTTCCTTATTTTTTTGGGTTTAGAATGGCTGATAATCACAATGCCGAACACGCTATACTCGATCTGGAGGAAGGTAATTTTGTAATGGTACAACCTGAACATCCACATTTTATGGAAGGTGAATATGCCCGGGTCACTTCCAGGTTACTAAGAGTAATGCAGCCGTTTGAGCTGGCCCAATTTAAGTTGAATCATGATGAGAGAAGAAAGTTATTGCTGTATTACCAGCAATATTATGTTTTGCATATCCCCGATTTTGGCATTATGAGAACACTCGCCGTATTGCACGAAGTGTTATGATACCATACCATTAAAGAATTCGCCTCGAAAAGGATTGTGGGCCGGCCTGCAAACCGGTTAATTCTTCTATAAGCACTATGCCCGGCTTTTTGCCTTTTTCGAAGCTTCCAATTTTATCCTCCATTTGTAAAGCCCTCGCCCCATTGAGGGTTGCCCATTGTAATAATTCCGTTAACGGTAAATTCGTCTCCTGTTGAATTGCTTTTATTTCTTCCAGGATATCCAGTTGATAATTACTTGCCAGGCTATCAGTGCCAATGACCATATTGCAATTATGTTTCATCATCAGTTCAAGCGGTGGAGTAATTTGTTCAATGTGTTTATTGGCATTGATGCAAATGCAATAATAAACCTCAACCGGTTTCGAAAGATTTTTAAAAAAGGTTAAATCTTCAATATCAATAAAAGTGTTATGAACTGCAAGAATGGATTGTGCCCCGGAAAACATAGGCAGCCAACTTTGAAAACTTGTTTTACCCGTTGGTTCAAATACAGAGATGTCAATTCCAAAGTTTTTGTACAGCGATAAAAAGTCTCCCGTTTTCTGTTGGTAAAGATGGTTCTCAGCGGCACACTCCTGGTTATGTATGGTAATTAGCTGGCCGGCGGTTGCATCATTCAATAGCTGAAACAATGTTTTTGAAACACTGTACGGCGCATGTGGAGAAAACGTGGTATTGCCTTTGCCCGGATTGGCCACCTGAAACTGATCATATACTTTCTTCATTTCATCCAGCCTTTGTTGTGCCTTAGCATCCACAAAACCACTTACCTCAACGAAATTATGCCAATGAATTTTGCTTTGGTTTTTAACAGTAATGGAATCTGCAGTGTTACAGATATCTCCCACAGCTACTATTCCGGCCGCATACATCGCTGCATCGGCAGTCATCATGGCCTCCTGCTTCTGTTCGGCGGAGCAAGCCCTGTTGCTCATTACCTGCTGAACAAATGACACGAGGCCCGTATTTGCAGGTATCATTCCCTTTAAATGACTCAACTCCAGGTGACAATGTGCATTCACAAAACCTGGGGTAAGCATCCCTTGAAATACTTCTATTCCGTCTCCCGCATCTTGCCCTTCAACCACATCAATGATAGTTCCGGCGCTATCCGTTACCACCACAGGCGTGCCGGGTAAAATTTTATGGCCGTTGAAAACAAACTCCGCTGTAAATTTTCTGTACAAAATGATTGGTTGATATATTGTAAATTTGCCGCCTGTTTATACCGTTAACTGCTAAACAGGTAGCAAAGGTCCTAAACAAAATGTTAGTCACACGAAAAAGGTAATTAGCACAACGGATGAATTAATACTCATTCCACAAAATGCCTTGTACCAGCCCGGCGTCATTAATGATCATTTTTACAAAAGAGAGGACGAATAAAAATACAATATGTTAGATAAATTAGATGCGATTAAAGGTAGGTTCGACAATTTAGGAGTAGCGCTTACCAATCCTGAAATTGTAAGTGATAATAAAAAATTCACGGCCATCAGTAAAGAATACCGCAACCTGGAGAAAATTGTGCAGGCAAGGGACGCTTATGTGAGGGTATTGGATGACATTGAATTTAACAGGGAAGTATTAAATGGCGATGATGCAGAAATGAGGGAACTCGCAAAGCAGGAGTTGCCTGGTTTGGAAGAAAAAAAGGAAGACCTGGAAAAATCACTCCGCAATATGCTAATCCCCAAAGATCCTTATGATGAAAAAAATGCTATTCTTGAGATAAGGGCAGGAACTGGCGGCGATGAAGCATCGCTCTTTGCAGGTGATCTGTTGAGGATGTACCTGAAATATTGCGAAAGACGGGGCTGGAAAACTGCCCTGCTGAGTGAAAGTGAAGGAACAGCTGGCGGATATAAAGAAGTGCAGGTGGAAGTAGTGGGCGATGATGTGTATGGCACACTAAAATTTGAGAGCGGCGTACACCGTGTACAAAGGGTGCCCGACACAGAAGCAAGTGGCCGTGTACATACCAGCGCAGCAACTGTAGCGGTAATGCCCGAAGCCGAAGAAGTAGATTTTGAATTGAAGGAAAGCGATGTTAAAATGGAAACTGCACGAAGCGGTGGTGCCGGTGGGCAGAATGTAAACAAAGTAGAAACCAAGGTTTTTTTAACTCATAAACCCACCGGGCTTGTGGTGATGTGTCAAACAGAGCGCAGCCAGTTGGGAAATAAAGAAAAAGCCATGGATATGTTAAGAACCAAACTGTACGATGAGGAGGTTAGAAAGGCAGAAGAAGCAATTGCACACAAGCGCAAAAGCCTGGTGAGCACTGGTGACAGAAGCGCCAAAATAAGAACTTATAATTTTCCGCAAGGGCGGGTAACGGATCATCGGATCGGGCTTACCGTATATAACCTCGATAATGTGTTGAATGGAGATGTACAGGAGTTCATTGAAGCGTTGCAGTTTGCCGAAAATGCTGAAAAAATGGCCACTCAAAATTAAAAGCTTTGATTTTTACACTTGCAGGTTTTATATTGTAGGAGCTTTCGAATGAGTTGTTTTGATCGCATAAAAGTTTACTGGTGCAGCATGTCGTTGAGTTGAATTCCCTTGTATCCCGTTTTGAGAAAGATTTTCAGCAATGGGACATTTAAGGCACATTAAGGATAAGCTGATATTTTTTGCTGATTAGGCTACGAAGATCATTTTAAAAGTGCAAAGAGATGACGAAGGTCAGTTTATTGAAACATGAAAACATCTAATTTTGACTTTCAGGAAAAGATAATCATTAGTTCTTTTATTTAAAACAAAACCGGGTCTGAAGAGATTAATGCTGAGCAGACCGTAGATTGTTGAAGGGGTATTTAGAAGCTGAAAATAAGTAGTTTAAATAATTGTTAAAGCGACAAAAATTCAGTTTAATTTTTAACTTTCGATAGTTAATTGATTTAACTTTACAGAGCATTTATAAAACAAGGTTTTAATAAACGATTAGATTACAGTTCTTATTTAGTAGTAAACGCATTAAGGGAGAAATTAACAGGAAAGGTAAAACAGTTGGCATTCCATTTGCGTATTATAGATTAGGAATCACAAAATAAAAAATTTAAATTTTTCTCATAAGCAGTTAGTTTTGGTAAACGGCCCCTGTTTCTACAGGGGCCTTTCTATTTTTTATACCAATCCGTTTTCTCAGAACCATCTTTGGCGCATTTCCCTTAGCTTGTTTTTTGGAAGACTCCTTTCCCTACATCAATTGACCTCGGCGTTCACCTCCACTTCAATATGGTGCCGGCCAGGCATAACTTACCGTTAACAACAGGATTGTTGCAGGTAATTATTTAATTAGGATAGCTTTGTGATACCATGAGTAATTCTTTACAAATATTTCAAACAGGCACCCGCAAACGATGGACAAGAATAAAATGGACCAGCCGCATCGTCTCAATTGTGGTGGTGTTTTTTTTGCTGGTGACCATCCTGGCGGTGATCAATGCAACCAATCCATCCCTGCCCAATATGAATGCGAGGGCAAAAGCTTACCAGGCCATACTTGATCCCTCTAAAAAATTCGTCCTGGGATCTGCTGAAAATAAAAAATACAAAGGGTTCAAAAATTTTCTCGCTAAAAAACAGCAGGAAGATTCAATTAAACATCTGCTGGCTGTTAAAAACAAGCCTTCTTTAATAAGATCGGCTTTTTATACCCCGTGGAATAAAGCTTCACTGCCAGATCTCCAGAAAAATGCTGATAAACTAAATACCATCTACCCCGAATGGTTCTTTATTGATACGATTAGTTTCACACTTCAAACCAGGATAGACAGTGCAGGATTAGCCGCAATGAAGAAAAGCAACCTAAGTATCCAGCCAATTTTTAACAATTTTCACAGCGGAAATGCAACGGGGGGAGGATTTTTTGACCCCAAATTGCTCCATGTAATTTTAAGTGATTCTTCAAAAAGGAAAAGGATCATTGCCCAAATTGCTGATACCCTTGAATATTATCACCTACAGGGAATCAACGTCGATTTTGAAGAATTGGGTGAAAAGACGAACCTGCCACTTACCCGGTTTCAAAAAGAATTATACGGGTCGCTTCATCCGAAGAACTTGTTAGTAAGCATGGATGTACAGGCGAAAAATGAAGATTATGACTTTAAAGAACTGGCCAAATACAACGACCATGTTATCCTGATGGCCTATGACCAGTATAATGATGCCACCGGCGCAGGCCCTATCAGCAGTCAAAAATGGATAGAAGAACAACTAGACTGGATGGACGATAAAATTGATGCTTCAAAAATTATTTTAGGCGTAGCAGGATATGCCCGCGACTGGATTGTTGAGGAAGAGGGCAAAAGAGTGGAAGACATTACTTATGCTGCCGCGATCGATAAGGCCAAATTATCGAATGCTTCTATCACTTTTGATAATGATACCTACAACCTCCATTATAGTTTTAATGAGCCTGCAAATGATTCATCTTCTGAAACCAATCATTCTATTTGGCTCACAGATGCAGCAACCACCTTCAACATTGTACGATTCAGCGATGATTATAAAACGGCCGGCACAGCGCTTTGGCATCTTGGAGGAGAAGATCCGCGTATCTGGAAATTTTACGATCGCGACCTCAGTACTGTTGCCCTTCAAGCAAACCCTTTCGATTTCGCCAGCCTCGAAAATATACCAATCGATCCTAATACAAAACCCACCGCTACCGGAGAAGGTGAATTGTTAAACATTCTTTATACTCCCGGCGCGGGCATCCTGAAAATAGAGGTTGATAAAACCGAGATGCTGATTGCAGAACAGCGATACATTCAACTTCCTTCGGGATATGTTTATGAAAAATTTGCTGAAGACAAAACCCCAATGGGCCCTGGTCATAAAATTATTTTAACCTTTGATGATGGCCCGGATGCGGAATTTACCCCAAAAGTTTTAGCCATTCTTGAAAAAGAAAAAATACCCGCCACTTTTTTTGTCATTGGCCTGAATGCAGAAAGCAATATTCCCCTCCTACAGCGCATCTATAAAGATGGATATGAAATAGGCAATCATACGTTTACACACCATAACGTGGCCAAAATGAGTCCTGAGAGAGCGGAACTTGAAATGAAAACTACCCGATCGCTGATTGAATGCGTTACCGGTCATTCGACGATTCTATTCCGGGCGCCGTACAATGCGGATAGTGAACCTCAAACCTTCGAAGAAATTGAACCAATCGCCAGGAGCAAAAAGGATAATTATATTGCTGTTGGCGAAAGCATTGACCCCAACGACTGGGATCCCAACATGAATGCCGACAGTATTGTGAATCGAACAATACGGTATGCCGAAGAAAACAATGCAAGTATTGTTTTATTGCATGATGCGGGCGGTAGCTCCCGTCAAAACACCATTGATGCACTTCCCCGGATCATTGCTTATTTTAAGAAGCGGGGCTGCAAATTCACCACCATCGCCGACCTGATGGGCAAAAGAAAGGATGATATTATGCCTCCTGTAAACCAGGACTGGCAAATTAAACTCAACCTGCTTTTTGCAGAAGGTACTTATTGGGGCGGTCATATCCTGTTTGCCTTATTTATCGTAGGCATTGCATTGTCGGTAGGCAGAATGCTGGCGATGGCAATACTGGCGTGGATGCAAAAGAAAAAAGAAGGGAAAATATCGCCGGTAGTCATTCTGCCCTTTAGTGATAAGCCGCTGGTAAGTGTGATTGTCCCTGCATTTAACGAAGAGGTAAATGCCATAAGAACTGTACAAAGCCTGCTGAGCCAGGATTATCCAAACATGCAGGTGGTGTTTATAGATGATGGAAGTAAAGACAATACTTTCCTGAATGTGAGTAATGCCTTTCAAAACACTCCCAATGTTAAGGTGTATACAAAGCCAAATGGTGGTAAGGCTTCTGCACTAAATGTGGGCGTTGATAAAGCGGAAAGTGAATTTGTGGTTTGTATTGATGCAGATACCCAGTTAAAACAGGATGCCATTACCCAGCTAATGAAAAAATTTGACCTGGATGGTTCTTCAACTCATCCGGGTATCGTAGGCGCAGTTGCCGGTAATGTAAAAATTGGCAACGAAGTAAATATGATCACGCGCTGGCAAAGTATCGAATACATCACCTCCCAAAATTTTGACAGGAGGGCTTTCGACCTTCTAAACTGTATCACGGTGGTTCCGGGCGCTATTGGCGCTTTCAGAAAAGAAGCTATTATTAAAGCAGGTGGTTTTACAACAGACACCCTGGCCGAAGACTGCGACCTTACCATGCGCATGCACCGCATGGGTTACCAGGTGCGGAATTGCAACGATGCCATTTCCTATACGGAGGCGCCTGAAACAATGAAGCAGTTTCTAAAACAGCGCTTCAGGTGGAGTTTTGGTGTAATGCAGTGCTTTTGGAAACACCGGGACACATTCTTTAACCCTGTGTATAAAAACTTTGGAATGGTGGCAATGCCTAATATCCTGATTTTCCAAATGATACTTCCCTTTTTAGCGCCGCTTGCTGATTTGTTGTTGGTAATAAGCTTGCTGGCGGCGGGTTTCGGCATCATCCAGGCAAGCATCGGGCATATTCTCTTTTACTACCTTGTTTTTACACTGGTGGATGTGGCCGGAGCCGCACTGGCATTCGCTTTTGAAAAAGAGGACTATAAAAAGCTGGTCTGGATGATACCCCAGCGCCTGGTTTACCGCCAGCTGATGTATTATATCGTCATCAAATCTTTTAATACCGCCATTAAAGGAGAACTGCAGGGTTGGGGCGTACTGAAGCGAACCGGCAATGTAAAGCAGGTGGCTTCGTTATAAGTATTCAGTAATCATAAAAGAGTTTTACTTTTGAGCCGACTTTTGATTAATAATAGAGACTCCTTTACTATAACTTATTCAATTTATCGATTTGGCTACAACAGCATCTGAGAGAAAATCGTTTTTTAAGCGATTA
>JAOQAK010000100.1 GCA_025963635.1 Ferruginibacter sp. | reverse complement strand
AGAGCCATTATTCATCTCTTATGTTTTCGTGCAAATAAAGGAATTGGAAATGCAAAGCGTTCGATCAACAGATTGCGTCATAAATTTTGTTTATTGGCTCGGTAAGCCCGCGGTGATCTCTGACGATGAGATAGCAATTATGAAGCAGTTTATGAATGAATATTCGAATGTAAAATTGGAGAAGATACCGTTCAATCATGAAGGACTCGGAAGGGTAGTTGGAGGTGCGGTTGGTGAGTATAAATCGAATATGGTATCTGTAAAGAACAATACGGTTAACATCGCTCTTCCTTCACTTGGATATATAATGGTCGCTGAAGCGGAAAAAGCTGGTGAAGTGGCTGTTGTTCCTTCCGGGCAATCTTACACTATTGCAGATCGCTATCAATTTGCGGTTTGACATAATCAGGTTTAGCCCGTTTAAATTATAAAATGAACAAAAGAAATACACAAGATTCAACCATTACTTCTATTCATCAGTGCTTACCGGATGGCTATCTGTAGATACCTGTCTTTTTTTAATATAAAATTTTTATCAAGGAAATTTTAATTTAGTCAATAATTATCCATTTTTAACGTTTACCGTGTAGTTTCGCGGCTACTTGACTATTTTGGAATATAAGTCCAAATCTGCGGGTTTTAAAAAAAAAAATATTACTTGTATAGTATTAGTGGAGTTTGTCTTAAATTCATTGAATTCTTTTTGATAAAATCTATCCATTAAGTAAGTTTATGCCACACCAAAACAAATTAATTGTGTTATTCCGTGCCTCCATTTTAGTCACCTGTAGCTGCGTTTTATTTGCTTGTAATTCATCCAAAAGAATACAGAAGGAAAATTTTCTCTATTTTCAAAATGGATTAGACAGTATGAAAGGTATCCAGTTAAAGCAGCCGCTGATTCAAAAAAATGACTTATTAAGCATTCAAGTTTCCAGTACCAGCCTCAATCAGGAACAGACTACTCCCTTTAATCTTCCTTCTTCTTCCTCTGCTGGAACCGCTAATGGTTATCTCGTAAATATGTCTGGCAATATCGAGATGCCTGTAATAGGAGTGATTAACGCCGAAGGACTCACCCCGTTGCAATTGCAAACTGCGGTATCAGCAAAATTATTACCTTATGTGAAGGATCCAACTGTAATTGTGCATTTTCTCCAGTTCAAAATAAATCTTTTAGGTGAGGTGAAATCTCCGGGTGTTAAAACCTTTACGACGGACAGGGTCACCTTGATTGATGCTGTAAGTGCCGCGGGAGACCTCACAGACTATGGGAAGAGACAAGATGTAACTGTTATAAGGGAAGAAGGGAACGTGAGAAAAATATATAAAGTTGATCTCAGGGGTGGCGGGTTGTTTCAATCGCCCGCTTATATATTACAGTCGAATGACATCGTTTATGTAGGTGCTGCAGATATAAAGTTTGATCAAATAAAAGCCGCTAGCTCTAATAATGAAAATGTTCGGCAGGGCTTGCAAATTTTCAGTACGCTTTTGGGCCTGTTTACAAGTATTCTTTTCTTAATAAGGGGAACTAAATAATATGGAAGAAATGGATAATGATATCTTCGGTGAAACAACTATAAAGAAAAGTGGACTTACCGGAAAGGATCATATAAAAAAATACGTCGCATATTGGCCAGTTTTTATTCTCTCTATGGCTATTTTTATTGGCGGTGCAAAGTTGTATTTACGCAAAGCCACTCCAAAGTACGCTGCAACAACACTTATATTGGTTAAAGGGGAAAGGCCCAATACCACTACGGACGATGTGCTCACCACGGCCCTTATTGCAACCCGGAGCAGTAATATGGAAAACGAGCTACAATTGATGCGATCAAGTGGTTTGATGGAGAGTGTTGTTCTGGAAAATCAGTTTAATGTATCGTATTTTTTGCTCGGTAGAGTTAAATCTACCGATTTGTATTTAAATGCGCCCTTCCGTTTAATTGTACAAAAAATTAGTGACAGTTCAAGTGGGTTTTCTATCATCGTGAAAGAATTGAGCAATAAAGGAGCGAGAATTGAATATGGGCCAAAAACAAATAAGAAGGGGAGTTTTTTGAATTGGAATACGCCTTACACAATCAACGGACAGCAGTTTGTGCTTGCTCCGCGGGGTAAAAACGTAGGCGGCGATGGACAATATATGGCCATTTGGAGCCCTGTTAAACAAACCGCACAGGAAATAGCTGGTAAACTTACCGTTGACTGGCTGGATAAAAAAACATCCATTATTATACTAACGATCTTAATTGAAAATCTTGAACGGGGAAAGGATATTCTTAATGCGCTTGCAAAGGAATACGATAGGAAGAACCTGGAAGAAAAGTCTATTGCGTCAAGAAATACTATACAATTTATTGATGATCGGCTTGGAATAATCTCTAACGAACTCAGCGGGGTAGAAGGCTCTTTAGAGAATTACCAAAGAGGTAACCAGATAATCAATGTTGCCAGCCAGTCAGGGGACGCTTTTGCAAACACTAACAGCGTTTCAAAAGAGATCATGGACATCAATATCAAGAAAGGTGTAATTCAGCAAATACAGGGCTATTTTAACAACACTGATAATTCTAATAAACTTGTTCCGTCAAGCCTGGGGATTGAAGATCCAACATTGGGAGCCCTGATTTCAAAATACAATGAGCTTGAATCTACAAAGCAAAGAGAAAAGCCGCGTCTGTCAAGCAATAGTATGGTATTGAAAGATCTCGACAATCAAATCAATGATGTGAAAGGAAGTGTACTGGAGAGCCTTCAGAATATTAATAAGAACTTAAATTCTCAACAAAACAGCCTTCAGCAAACAAATAGTCAATACAAGCAATTCCTTTCCTCTTTACCACGAAAAGAAAGGGAAATGCAGGAAATAAAGCGAAAGCAAAGTATTACAGAAGGATTGTATTTATATCTCTTACAAAAGAGAGAAGAAGCTTCTATCTCCGCGGGCTCTGCCAATATCAGTATTTACAAACAAATAGATTCTGCGAGTGGATATGGGCCGGTTGAACCCAATTCGAGAAATATCATGTTGGTGTCGATACTGCTGGGCGTCTTAATGCCTGTTGGCCTGATAGCTTTACTGGACCAGCTAAATGAGAAAATAATCACCAGGGAGGATATAACGAATAAATTGACAGTACCTGTCTTAGGGGAGCTTGTGCATGTGCCCAAACGAAAAGCCACAGGTATCTTAGTAATGAACCGCGATTTGCTTGGAGAACAATTCCGGCTGATAAGAACAAATCTTGCTCTGTCAGAAAAAGGTAAAAATAACCATGTCATCCTGGTTACATCATCCAACATCGGGGAGGGAAAATCCATGGTGAGCCTTAATCTTTCTGCAGTATTGGCAGTTACCGGAAAAAAGGTTGCTCTCCTAGAATTTGATTTACGGAAGCCTGGGATCAGTAAAGGTTTGGGAATCTCGAAGGTCAAAGGTCTTTCAGACTATCTGTTGGGCCAAACAAAGGACCTTAAGGATATTTACCAGCCATCAGATGAGATACCCACATTGCATATTTATCCTTCCGGTCCCCTTCCTCACAATCCCGCTGATATATTGTTGAATGAGAATGTGTCGCCTTTATTTGAAGCTTTGAGGAGTAAATACGACTATATTATTGTTGATACTGCCCCCGTAGGATTGGTAACGGATGCGTTTATTCTGAATGGCTACTCCGATGCTTCGATTTATATTATCAGGCAACGGCATACTTTAAAAAGACAACTTGATCTTGTAAACGATATTTATATAAATGGAAGGCTCAATAACCTGGGCCTGGTAATAAATGATGTGAAAACAGGGGGCAAATACGGTTCAGGTTATAGGTATAATGAAAAATATACCTATGTATATGGTCAATCAAGAAAACCATTGTGGAAGCGCATTTCACCGTTTTCGCGTAGTAACACATCTTAATTAGTTTCGAAGCTTTTGTTATAATGTCGCCGCAATGTGTTCTTCGCGACTATATATACTGGCCAGCAAATCAGGGTTACATTGAAATTCAACCACTCTGTTAACCTTACATTTCTGTCTGCCAGCATTTGCAATGTTGTTGGATTAACCTTGTTATTTCAAGTTTTTGCATTCCGGAACTTAAAAGTTCAAGAAGCTGTATCTTGTTGATCGTGCAATATATAGATTGTTTTGTTAACTATGTTGAGAGAACTTTCCTGAATCAATCGCCTGAATTCAGCTACCAGGAATTCCAGGTGGGCAGCAAAAAATGGGTTGATTTTTGTAAGTGACCTAGTTGCTGTGTGACTGAGGAAGGCGGAGCCATTTGCTTGCGGTAAGTTTGTTTCGTTTTATTACTATTAAATTAAAAGAAAATTGTTGAATATCGTATGGGGTTGGTCTAAAACATTTGGGTTCTGCCCGGGCTCCGCTTACCTGAACATCTTACTGTCCGCATGAAAAGTATTGTTCAGAAAAAGACTAGAACTCAAAATAATGAAAGGGCCTTAAAATGGATCAAGCTTTTTACAATTACCAGTAGTGCACAGTTATTTGTGCAGGCAGTGGGGCTGGTAAGTGGAATTATTGTGATCCGCTTACTGCCTACCTCTGAGTATGCCTTGTATACATTGGCAAACACAATGCTCGGTACTATGACACTTCTGGCTGATGGAGGAATATCAAACGGGGTAATGGCACAAGGTGCTCGCGTTTGGCAGGATCGTCAGAAATTAGGGGTTGTTTTGACCACCGGGCTCAACCTCCGTAGTAAATTTTCCATAGGAAGTTTATTGGTAAGTACACCCATCTTGCTGTACCTTTTGCTACACCATGGTGCTAGCTGGATTACTGCATTATTGATTGTTTTGTCGTTGGTCGTTGCTTTTTACGCAGCGCTGTCCGACACTTTGCTGGAAATAGCACCCAAATT
Source organism: Ferruginibacter sp. (assembly GCA_025963635.1). GTDB lineage: Bacteria > Bacteroidota > Bacteroidia > Chitinophagales > Chitinophagaceae > Ferruginibacter. The sequence goes on along the minus strand of JAOQAK010000100.1, from coordinate 66,964 downwards.
GAACCAGGCAATTTTACCTATCCAAAAAAACCAGGTCAATGTTGGCGTTTGGAGACTACTGCTAACCGGGCTGACGCTTTTTGTATTCCCCTGGACTTTTATAGCAATTCTCGCTGCTGGTATACCGCGGATCTATGGAAATCTAAAATTGCGGAAAATATCTAACGAATTTGCAAATAGCACGGCATTGCCAGATCCAGAGATTCGTGTAGAGATACTAAAGGTTGTAAAGAGAGTGTTGCCTGGCGCAATCTACTATTCCATGTCGGGGCAAATCACAATTTGGCTGATCTCAATTTTGGGAAATACCTCAGCCGTAGCCCAGATAGGCGCTTTGGGAAGATTCGCAGCGGTTGTAACAGTATTAAGCGGAGTAGTTTCAACATTGTTTGTTCCCCGATTCGCTAGACTTAAAGAGGATTCAAAGACTCTTCTAAAGTATTTCTGCTATTATATCGGGTTCCTGGTTCTACTATGTGTCGGGATTGTGTTGATGTTCAAAATCTTTTCATCCCAGGCACTATGGATATTAGGCCCCGAATACTCCGCATTAAATAACCAACTTGTCTTGAATATTATAGGAAGTTGTATTGGGCTGATCACCGGACTTTCTTATTTACTTTGTGCCAGCAGGGGGTGGTTGCCAAATCCCTTGTGGTATATTTCGCTGAGCTTAATTTCAGTTATTCTCGGCATTCAAATCTTTAACGTGTCAACCTTAGAAGGAGTTTTAATATTTAATATATTTACGTCTTTAATTCATTCATCCATTTACTTAATATATCCAATTGTGAAAATTAGTAAAATGCCGAAATTGTGAGATTATGTGGTTGCCAATTTACCTGATAAGTTGAATCCATCGGCCAAGTGTTTACGATCGTCTTTTCTATATACTTGTATGTCGTCTGCAATGCTCGCTTTTTAGTATGGAAAAAATGAATCGATAGGTTCGCAGAAAATATCCAATTTCAATCGTTATAAATCAATCTTATGAAAAGAGCCAGACATCTCTGGCATGAAGCAAATGCTTTTAAATCAGGATTATGGATTTTTTTACGGGAAATAAAGCAGAAAGATCAGCAACGAAAGGACAAATATTTTGCTTGAAGTTCGACATCCAAAAGCGGTTTGTTGGGCGACTAAAGAAATTTAGTATAGAAATCACTGAAGGAAAAAAATTCAAGCGCATCTTTATAAACGGCAATATTTATTATTGGCCATTAAAGGCGCATTTAAATTCATTGTTTATTGTTTTAGCGGAAGCGCTGCTCTTAGATCATCCTCATTATTACGACTCGTACCCAACTGAAATTAGATCAAACGATCGTGTTTTAGATATAGGAGCATGTGAAGGTGCCTTTTGTTTGCATGCTGGTAAAAGGACTGCAAAAGTGGTGGCTGTGGAGCCATCTTACCTAATGACAGAAGCCATCAGGCTGGCCAGCGAACAAAGCAATATTAAAAATCTGACACTTATATCCGGCGTTATTGGCTCTGAGAATGGCGAGCTTGGTTTTTGGGAAAATACGGATTCCCCAGAAGCAAGCATGATAATTGAAAAGGAGAACGCAATGGATTTTAGGCAATGCTGGTCTCTCGACAGCTTTATTGAAGAATTTTTCCCCGATGGGATAGATTACATAAAATGTGATGCGGAAGGCGCTGATTTCGACATCTTGAAATCAGGTAAAATCAGCCTTTCGAAGTACAAGCCCAGAATCGCTGTGGCAACATACCACGGCCAGGATGATTTTGAAAAAATACAAAACTTTCTTACAGAGTTTGGATATTCGATAACCGGCCAAGGTTTACATTATTCTGCGGTGCTTCGTAAATGTTACCCCGTACTTTTGAAGGCTTTTTAGCATTCCCTATTATTATCGAATAAATAATACTATTGTTTTAAATTTACTAAAAGGAAAAAATGAAAATTTTATTGGTCACAGGTTCATCAGGTTTAATAGGTTCCGAAGTTTGTTTGTACTTTGCTAGTCAGGGTTGGGAAATACACGGTGTTGACAATAATCAAAGGGCTATATTTTTCGGAGCCACAGGCGACACCCGTTGGAATCAAAATCGTATTGCACAAGAAATCGGAAGCAGTTTTCATCATCACGAAATAGATATCAGGGATCGCCAGGGGATATTACAATTGTTGAAAGACGTTAAACCCGATGCAATCGTACACACAGCGGCTCAGCCATCGCATGATAGAGCTGCTGATATTCCGTTCGATGATTTCGACACCAACGCAGTGGGCACTCTTAATATGCTGGAAGCAGCAAGGCAGGCTTGCCCCGAATCGCCGTTTGTACACATGTCCACCAATAAGGTGTATGGTGACAGGCCAAATACTATTAAACTCAAAGAATTAGAAACAAGGTGGGATTACGATGACCCGGAATATCAGGATGGCATCAGGGAAGACTTTTCAATCGACCAGTCTAAACATTCACTTTTTGGAGCATCCAAAGTTGCGGCTGATGTGATGGTTCAGGAGTATGGTCGTTATTTTAATATTCCCACATGTGTTCTTAGAGGCGGCTGCCTTACCGGTCCTAATCATACAGGAGTGGAGCTGCACGGGTTTCTGAGCTATCTTACTAAATGTAATCTTGAAGGAAGGGAATATAAGATATTTGGATATAAAGGAAAGCAGGTGCGGGACAATATACACTCTCATGATGTGGCTTCGTTCATTAACGCTTTTATTGCTAAACCAAGAGTAGCCGAAGTGTACAATATTGGTGGAGGCCGGGCAAATTCGTGCTCTATATTAGAGGCATTTTCCATAACAGAAAAATACACAGGGAAGCGGCAGCAATACCAATATTTATCTGAAAACAGGATAGGGGATCACATTTGTTATATCTCAAACCTAGATAAAATGAGGTCGCACTATTCTGATTGGGATATAACCGTTACTTTAGAAGAAACCATAAAACAAATTGTAGAAGCATGGCAGAAGAGAAAGTAAAAGGTAGCCAGATTGTGCTCTCATTCCAAAACTTTTCCATTGCAGATAATGGAGGTGGCAGCAGGATTTTACGTCGGTTAATTGAAGAGAAACAAGAAAATGTTCTATTCTTTTCTGTAGTTGATGGTAGAATTACTAAAATTGATTCTTCTTACAAAGAAATAAAACTCGGATTATTCCCCTCGCAAAGAAAATGGATGCGCTCTTATCTTAGGGATATCAGTTATTTTCTAAGAAATACAATCTTTTTTCATTATAATAAATGGAGGATACAATCCCAGGTTGAGATGCTCCATTTTGATGTGCTCCATATCGTGGATCACGGCAACTACTCTAATATATTAACTGAGTGGGCGGTAAAAAAAAATATCCCCATTTGGGCTAGTTTTCATGATCATTTTAAAACGACTGGTGGATTTAAATATGTAAGCAGGGATCTGTGGAAGTTTGCTACCAAACGTATGGTAATTTCAAAAGAAATGGGTGCACTTTATAGTGACTTATTTGGGGAGGAACCCTACTCCATCGTTACCGACGGGCTGAAGGAGTTAGAAATCTCCTCTTCAAAATCATTGGCGAAATCAGATAGGCTAACGATTTATTTTGCGGGGCTTATACATATCGCGTACTACCCTTTGTTTAAATCTTTTTGCAGTGCACTCGAGATTCTTTTAAAACAAAAAGATATCAAAATTTCGTTTATTCTTCGTGGCACTCAAAAGCTCGAGTTCCTTAATGCCTGTTCTTTTGATATCGATTACCGGCCTTTTACGCTTGATAATGATATGTTGAAGGAAGAGATGAACGGATCCGATGTGCTGTACCTGCCGATTATGTATAAAAACGAATATTTTTACAAGTATAGTTTCTCAACCAAAATGGTTGGTTACCTGGGAGCTTCAGGCAACGTTTTTTATCATGGTCCGGGGGAAGCAGCAGCTGCAAACTTTTTGGAGAGATATAAGTGCGGCGTAATTTGCGATTCACTAGAACCGACGGTCATTCTTGAAAAACTACTGATGTGTATCAGTGACTCTAGTTACTCCTCAACTGCAAAAAAAGTCGCCGAAGAGCATTTTTCATTGAAGAATATGCAACAGCTTTTTTGGGCATAAAAGCTTGCTACTAAAGCTCCCACAAGGTTATTCACTCTTAGTAAAATCATCCGGGGCTTCCATGCTACCGTGCCTTTATTAATAACCTCCGCCTTTCACAACAGTATGCAGCATTAATGCTGCAATTACTTGTATCAATGCTGCAGGGCAAAAGCTTAGTCTGCAAGTCTTCACAAAGAATTTTCAACAAAAAGGTCATTCTTACATTGAAGATAAATAGCCGGAACCCCAAAAGCTCGGATGGCTTCGTGTATCTCCACGATAAAAATCTATTAAGAATGAAGATCACTTTTCTTTGTGGATCATTAGAACCAGGCAGGGATGGTGTGGGGGATTACACCCGCAAGCTTGCAATTGAATTGATCCGCAACGGGCACCAGGTGGGCATCGTGGCTCTGAACGACAAACATTTAAAAAGCAAATTCAACGGTCTGCAGCAATTGGAAGGCTTTGACATACCTGTGCTTCGTGTTGCCTCAAATGAGATACCCGCTAAACGATTTCATCAAGCAAGCTCGTGGATCGATGATTTCGGGCCCGATTGGCTCAGCCTTCAGTTCGTGCCTTTTTCTTTTCACACCAAAGGGCTGGCTTTCGGACTTGGGAAGTTGCTTGAAGGTTTGGGTAAAGAAAAGCGCTGGCACATTATGGTTCATGAACTGTGGGTAGGGATGGAGAAGGGAGCACCGTTAAAATTTGTGTGCTGGGGATGGCTTCAAAAGCAATTAATCGGGTCACTATTCTCCAGATTGCAGCCCGCAGTAGTACATACACAAACCGATTTGTACATGAAAATGCTGGCGCAGATGGGTTTCACAGTTCAACACCTGCCTTTATTTGGAAATATTGAGAAAGCACGTATCGACAGTGAAAACGGTAGCGCCTATCTACCAGCGAGCGGTATCAGTAAAAATATTTCCTTCGTCGTTTTTGGCGGAATTCATCCGGGCGCACCCATAAGCCAGTTGGCAAAGGAGCTCAAGTTTTACGGCACCACTAACAATGTAAAAGTTGAGATGCGAATGATTGGTCGTTGTGGATACGAACAGGAAAGTTGGAAGAAAGCGTGCGAAGCAGCAGGGTTACTTGTAAAAGTATTGGGAGAGCAGTCTCCCGAACATATCTCGCATGTATTAACGAATTCATCCTTTGGCATTTCGACTACGCCAACTGCATTGATAGGCAAAAGTGGTTCAGTTGCTGCTATGCAAGAGCATGGATTGCCCGTATTATGCGTTTCACGTTTATGGCAACCCCGGGGTTTCGTTGATCCTAAGTTACCAGACGGGATTATGCGGTATAAGGAAGGGCAAATTCAAGACTTCATTACCCGCAGCAGAAGCGGTATCGCTCCGCGTGTAAATGTTACTGTAATTGCGCGGCAATTTGTTAATAGCCTTTTATCAGTTTAGTATGGCAAGTTTTAGTTATCTATGGAGCAACCGGTCAAGATTTGCTGTTGGTTCCAGCCTTTTTTTCAGGGCCTGGGGGAAACGGTTGTTTTCCTTTCCGGAACTTTTACAAAAGAATTTTCGACGGAACAGGTTGGTACAAAGGGGTGCAATAATACATGAAACTGCCGAAATAGGTGAGGTGACCATTGCTGGCCCTGCCAGGTTTTTATCGGTGGGAAAGGAAACATTTTTGGGAAAGGTGACCCTAAATATCCACGACCAAATAAAAATCGGTAGTAGGGTTTGTATCAATGATGGCGTTGAAATCCTAACAGCATCACATGACGTGGGCGATCCAAACTGGAAAGAAGTAAAAGCAAAAATAATCATCGAGGATTATGTGTGGATTGGCACTGGAGCTATGATACTTCCTGGTATTACCATTGGGTGCGGGGCAGTAGTAGGGGCAAGGGCAGTCGTAAGCAAATCGGTAGCCGCTGGTGCTATTGTTGTTGGCAATCCGGCTAAAGTTATAGAGCGCACCCGGCATAGCGAATTAAATTATAATCCCTGCGAATTTCTTGCCGCCAACCGGGCGTGGCTCGTTGGCTAAATATTTGTCATCTATGAAGTTAATAATACATCATTCCCAGGGAAACGCAAATGTGAGGGCATCGGCAATAGGTTTTGCAGAAGCAAATATGCTGGCAGAATTCCATACCAGCATCGCCTGTTTTCCAGGGTCTTTTCTTGACAGCATTGCCAATATAAGCTTTCTTGCAGATATCCGCCGCCGCCGCCTCAACCCGCTTCTGAAGCGGTTTACGCACACATCCCCAGTTATCGAATTGGGCAGGCTGCTTTCGCTAAAGGTGGGCTTCCATCAGCTTACTCAACAGGAAAAGGGCAGGTTTTGCATAGAGGCTGTCACTCACAGCCTTGATAAAAAAGTTGCAGCGCGCCTCAAAAAGGCGATGAATCATGACGTAAAAGCGGTATATGCATATGAAGACGGTGCTTTGTTTTCATTCCGCGAAGCAAAAAGGCTTGGATTACAGTGTTTGTACGATTTGCCTACTGGGTATTGGAGGGCCAAACTCCGGATTTTGGAGGAAGAAAAAAAAAAATTCCCAGCCTGGCAAAATACGATTCGAGGGTTGTTAGACTCAGAAAAAAAACTGGCGGCTAAGGAAGATGAAGTAAAAATGGCGGATCGCATCTTCGTTGCCAGCACGTTTACTGCTTCTACTTTAAAAGATTTTCCCGGAAAGCTTCCGCCCGTGGAAGTAGTTCCGTATGGCTTCCCTGATGTAGGCCCCAAAAGGGATTATTCGCAAAATACAGTTAATTCACCCATCAAACTTCTTTTTGTCGGCAGCCTTTCACAGCAAAAAGGGATTGCTAATCTTTTCGAAGCGGTCAACGCCATAGGCAGTAGCGTTAGCTTAACCCTGGTGGGGCGCAAAGTAAATGAGGACTGCGAAGTTCTAAACACAGAATTGTCTAAGCACCGGTGGGTACCAAGTTTGCCTCATCATGAAATTTTGGAGATGATGCGCATACACGATGTGCTTGTTTTTCCAACTTTATTTGATGGATTTGGATTGGTTATTTCCGAAGCAATGTCGCAGGGCACACCAGTGATTACCACATATAATTCCGGCGGTCCCGATCTTATTGAACATGGAAAAAATGGCTGGCTGGTAGAAGCTGGATCTACATTTGCACTGCAACAGGCCATTGAAGCTCTGGTTGCAAACCCTTCATCCATCGCCAAAACTGGCCGCGAGGCAATGGAAACTGCCCGGATGCGTCCGTGGAATTTGTTCAGGCAGCAGCTTTCCGGTGCTGTAAAAAATCATTGTCTTTCTTTGAAATGAGTGATTTGTGTTTAAAACAAATTATCAACTATAGATTTTGCCTCGAAAAAGTTAATTTCGATAAGAAATTTTGTTTCGGCAGGATTGTACCATTTGCAAGCAAATTACCGATGCAAATTTTTTTTGAACGTCAGTATGAATAAGATGGATTCGATAAGAACCAATCAGGTTACAAAATTAAAAAGCCGATGGAAGAAGAACGGGCAGGCTATGGCTGATGATCCCAATCGAACGCTTAAAATGGCTATTTGGATATATCTTTTTTTCTGGATTTTCGAGGGTGCTTTGCGCAAATGGGTGGTTCCGGCATTATCGCTGCCTTTGTTGGTAGTTCGCGACCCTATTGTATTATGGCTGATGATTGTGTCTATCAGGCGAGGTCTGCTTAAATTCAATATATATCTGTTTGGGTTCTTGGTTCTGGGTATTTTAAGTGCCTTTACTGCAATGCTCCTTGGCCATGGTAATTTAGGCACAGCCATTTACGGGGCACGAACCATCGTGCTTTACTTTCCCATGATGTTTGTAATGGGAAGCGTTTTTGACCACGAGGATGTGATCAAAATGGGTAAATGGATATTAATACTGGCGATACCAATGACGCTCCTGATTGGCCTGCAATTTTATAGCCCTCAATCAGCTTGGGTAAACAGGGGAGTAGGCGGCGATATCGAAGGCGCAGGATTTGGTGGAGCATTGGGTTATTTTCGCCCTCCTGGCACCTTCTCATTTACGAATGGCACCACCAGCTTTTATAGTTTGGTGGCGCCTTTTGTTATTTATTTCTGGCTAAATCCTCAAAAGATAAACCGGCTCATATTAATGGGCGCTACCGGGGCGCTACTCATCGCTATTCCACTTTCGATAAGCCGCACATTATTATTCCAGGTGGTATTATCGGTTCTATTTTTACTACTTGCTGTGTCGAGAAACCCTAAATATTTTGGAAAAATACTTCTTTCCGCGATCGGGGTGATCCTGGCCCTTATTGTACTTAGCAGGATGAGCTTTTTTCAAACGGCTACCGATGCGTTTAATGAACGATTTGCCAGTGCCAACAAAACTGAAGGTGGACTGGAAGGTGTACTGGGTGAACGTTTTCTCGGAACTCTGGTGAAGGCAGTGATGGGATCCGCCGATCAATCCTCATTTGGCTACGGTATAGGAAGTGGTACCGCAGTGGGTGCCGATTTGCTGAAATATGATAAAATTTTGATAACGGCGGATTTTGAATGGATGAGAGAAATTGCGGAACTTGGCTTAATGGGCTTATGGTTAATTATTATGAGGGTAGGCCTTGCGACAAAAGTTGGGTTTGCCAGTTTTCGAAAATTGGGAAAAAAAGACATGCTTCCATGGCTGTTGATGAGCGTTGGTTTTTTAATGGTGACACAAGGGCAGTTGCATCAATCAACGATATTGGGATTTGTAGCTTTAGTTGGAGGTTTGTGGATGGCTTCTCTCCGGAAACCAGCAAGGTCCCAAATTATCAAAACTGCAAATAAAAACTCAAGGGCTAACGTTGCCTCTGGCCCAATGGTTAAAAAAAATAACCTGGGATAGCGGGTCAGTTTATTCGATATATCTTAATGAAAATAATTTTAATTGGAAACTATACCCCTGATAACCAAAAAAGCATGAAGCTTTTTTCGGAAATGTTGAATAAAGGGATTAACAATGCAGGAATAGAATGCGAAATTTGGCGACCATCTGTTTTCTTTGGACATTTCTCAAAATCCGCGAACAAGGGCTTGGGTAAATGGCTTGGATACCTGGATAAATGGATTTTATATCCGGTTGTTTTAAAGATGTGCTTGCTGAAAACAAAATATAACCACGCGGAGATAAGGTTCCATATTTGTGATCATTCCAATTCGCCCTATCTTGCTTATTTGCCCTCCGCTAGAACTGCTATTACCTGTCATGATGTATTGGCGATACGCGGTGCGTTGGGTTTTAGAGATGCTTATTGCAATGCATCCGGACTTGGTATTATCCTTCAAAAATGGATTTTAAAAAATTTGTTGAAAGCCGAAAAGTTAGCTGCTGTATCCCATTTAACTTTGAAGCAACTAAAAGCATTAAGCAACAGTACTGACTCTAAACCTACGGATTGGCAGGTAATACACAATGCCTTTAATCAGGAATTCAATCCCATTCCTAAAACCATAGCGGAGCAAAAAGTTCAGACTTTGGGCTTGCCAGCAAACACACCATTCATATTGCATTTAGGCTCTTCATTGAAAAGAAAAAACAGGAAGCTATTGCTGGATATGGTTGTGGAACTTGGGGATGGCTGGAATGGAATTGTTTGTTTCGCCGGAGATGGAATTGACGCGGATTTAGGCGAACATATCAATAAACTCGGGTTGCAAAACAGGGTGAAATCAGTGATAAAGCCAAGTCATGAAAACATTTTGGCATTATACAGCGCTTGTGAAGCTTTCGTTTTTCCATCGTTTTCAGAGGGTTTTGGATGGCCTGTGATAGAAGCCCAGGCCTGCGGAGCAGTAGTTATAGCAAGTAATATCGAACCAATGCCCGAGGTTAGCGGCGGAGCGGCTTTGCACGAAAATCCTGACAAACCAGCAGATTTTGCACGGGCATTTTTATTTCTGCAAAATGGATCCGTTAAACATGACTTGGTCTCCAAAGGCTTTGAAAATTGCAAAAGGTTTTCATCGAAAAAAATGGCCGATGCTTATTTATCTTTACATAATCTTGAAAGAAAATAAGGGCCTCTTATGGTATTGAAATTAATAAGCATATTGCTTCCATGGAGTTTAAGAAGATGGGTGTTAAACAAGTTTTTTAAATTTGAAATACATCCTTCTGCAAGGATAGGATTGGCCTGGGTATTCCCAGACAAATTAAAAATGGCTGCACTCACAAGGATAGACCATTTCACCGTTGCCATTCACCTGGATACAATCGAATTAGGCGAAAACTCCACCATTGGCAGGGGAAACTGGATTACCGGATTTAGCTCAAAGACCAATTCGCTTCACTTTAAACACCAGCCTGATCGTAAATCTGAACTGATTGTAGGAAGGTCTTCCGCAATTACAAAGAATCACCACATTGATTGTACAAGTACTATAACCATCGGCAGTTTTTCAACCATAGCGGGATATCATTCACAATTGCTAACTCATTCAATTGATGTGGTTGAAAGCAGGCAGAATAGTACACCCATTACGATTGGTGACTATGCCTTTGTTGGAACAAACGTGGTTATACTGGGTGGAGCATCGTTGCCATCCCGGTCCGTTTTAGGGGCAAAATCATTACTGAATAAAGTTTTCACCGAAGAATTTACCCTTTACGGCGGTGTTCCTGCAAAAGCAGTCAGCATGATAACAAAGGAAGCCAAATATTTTCAGAGAACGAAGGGTTTTGTTGTATAGAATGGTGTGCGGCGGCCATTTGATTGCCCTGTGAAAGCATGCAGCGCACAAGTTTTTAACAACCCCATCAATTACTTTCCAACATGAATGTATTGCATATCATACCCAGCATGAATCCATCGACGGGAGGACCTTGCCAGGGAATTCGTAATATAGTACCTGAATTGAAAAAACTTGGCGTGCACAATGAAGTTGTATGCCTCGATGATCCTACTGATAGCTTCCTCGGAAAGGATCCATTTGTAATTCACGCAATTGGACCCAGTGTAATGAAGTGGCAATATAACCGCAACCTGGTTCCGTGGCTTATGGAGCATCTCAGCCGTTTTGATATAATAATTGTTCATGCGCTTTGGCTCTATCATGGCTTTGCAACAAAACAAGCACTACAGCAGTATAGGAAAGCTCTTGTTAGTTCCGGGAAGAACGTAATGGTTCCCAGGCTGTTTGTTATGCCCCACGGAATGCTTGATCCTTATTTTCAAAAGGCATCTGAAAGAAAAATAAAAGCCCTAAGAAATTGGGCATATTGGAAATTCATTGAGAGCAAAGTGGTGAACGATGCCGAGGGCTTACTGTTTACCTGCAACACCGAACTGCTGCTGGCCCGTGAATCATTTACACCCTATCATCCAAAAAAAGAACTAAATATCGGGTACGGGGTTCAATCTCCGCCACTATTTGAAACCGGCATGATGACTGCCTTCTTCGAAACATGTGCAGCTGTTAAAGATGCGCCGTATATTGTTTTCCTCGGCAGGATACATAAAAAAAAGGGGATCGATCACCTTATAGAAGCTTACGCGAAACTGTGCGAAAAAAATCAAGAGAATAAGAATTTTTCAGCAAGAGGATCAATACTTCCCAAATTGGTAATAGCTGGCCCGGGCCTGGATACAGCGTATGGGCAAAAAATACAGCAGTTGGTTTCAGCTTCGGTCAACCTGCGGGAATCGGTTTTTTTTCCAGGGATGCTGAAAGGGGATGCGAAATGGGGAGCATTTTACGGGTCTCAGGCATTTATTTTACCCAGCCACCAGGAAAATTTTGGTATAGCCGTAGTAGAAGCATTGGCTTGCGGAAAACCCGTATTGATTTCCAACCAGGTAAATATCTGGCGTGAAATTTTAGACGCAGGCGCAGGAAAGGTGGCGGACGATACAATCGAAGGAACGCAAAACTTACTGGAGAGTTGGCTGCAATTATCGAGCGAAGAAAGGAGAGCAATGGGCGAACGGGCAAAAAATTCTTTTGCAAGTAATTTTTCAATCCAACCGGCGGCAAAACGGTTCTGTGAATCGCTTTACCTAAAAGTCACTGCGGAAAATTAAATGCATGTTTGCAAACCTTGTCGGGTAAGATTTCCAGAAAACTGGCTTATTAACAAGAAGAAAACAGGTGTCCTTTGGAGGTGATAAAAATGAACTTTTTAAAAACAGCGAAGTTTATGGAAACTAATAATACCTATGTGGGTACTACTTTTTCTCTAAAAAACCGGGTGGGCCGGGTTATATGGTCAATCGCTTCGGTTTTGCTGTTTCGCGTTTCCCCGAAGCCACTGCATAGCTGGCGATCTTTTTTGTTGAGATGTTTTGGAGCCAAAATCGGTAAAGCAGTTCATGTTTATCCCGGCGCCAGGATATGGGCACCATGGAACCTTGAACTTGCTGATGGTGCAGCCGTTGCAACCGGTGCAATTCTTTATACACAAGGAAAAATCACTATCGGCAAAAAAGCTGTCATATCACAGGGAGCGCATTTATGTGCTGGTACCCACGATTATAACTTACCCGGCTTTCCCCTTTATACAAGGCCGATCATCGTGGGTGACCAGGCGTGGATTGCGGCAGAGGCTTTTATCCATCCAGGCGTTACCATCGGCGAAGGCTGCGTTATTGGGGCAAGGTCTGTTGTAACCAGGGATATGCCCAGTTGGATGGTGTGTGCAGGCCATCCCTGTAAACCAATCAAAGAAAGAGATTACCTTTCGATCCCATAAAATACTCATTCACCCCTTATGACACTGTTCTTTTTCCCTTCGGCGATTCAACTGGTTGTAGACTGGTTTAGCATTTCCTATTGACAAAGCTACCTTCACCATCTCTTAATTTGATGGATCGAATATACACCGTGGTTCCCCAAAGTTTTAAATGTAAATAATTGGCAAACGACCCTCAGCATACTGGTATGCAACTGCTGAGCTCGGAGTGTTTAAGATGCTTATTTGAGAGGATCACCCATAAAAATTTATTATTAAATGCCACAGGCGCTTGATCTAACCATTGCCATACCGGTAAGAAATGAGGAACAGAATTTGCCAGGATGCCTTGCCGCCATTGGTGAGGGGTTTGCCCGAAAAATCGTAGTGCTGGACTCGGGCAGCGTGGACAATACACAATCAATAGCAACACAATTTGGAGCCGAAGTTGTCAATTTTGAATGGGATGGCAAGTTTCCTAAAAAGCGCAATTGGTTTTTAAGAAATTACACCCCTGCTACCAAATGGATATTGTTTATTGATGCCGACGAATATATTACCGAAAGCTTTAAAAAAGAACTTCGCGAAAGTCTAAATACAAGCGACAAGGTTGGGTATTGGCTAAGTTATACCATCTATTTCTTGGGAACACAATTAAAAGGAGGCTATCCCTTACGCAAGCTCGCGCTTTTCAAAGTTGGCGCAGGCGAATATGAAAGAATTGATGAGGAACAGTGGAGTAAACTGGATATGGAAGTACATGAACACCCGATTTTAAACGGAGAGGTAGGAGTTATACGAAGTAAGATAGATCACCAGGATTATCGCGGTGTTTCGCATTATGTTATCAAGCACAATGAATATGCCTCCTGGGAAGCGGCGAGGTTTCTGAAAATGACGAGTGATCCCATCATTTCCTCCAGCCTAACCTGGAAGCAGCGTTTAAAATACCGGTTGATGCGGAGCGTATTACTCGGGCCAGCGTATTTTTTCGGCAGCTTTTTTTTATTAGGTGGTTTTAGGGATGGAGCAAGGGGATGGGCTTTTGCCATCTTGAAAATGTCTTATTTTGCCCAGGTATATTGCAAAATACGGGAGAACAAAAAAGTTCCCCATTAAATAATCTCCAAAGAAGACCGGATGCCGCCGTGAAGGGTTCCCGCCCAACGCTTCCGTCAGCCACTACATGCAGGCTACGGAAGCAGAGGATTTTACTACTCGCTTAGCACCCACCACCACTTACAGACGCGGTGGCCGCGTCTTATAAAGCGGTATATTGTGCATATTGATTAAAGTACCAAATGACTATGAGTAAAAGAGTGCTGCTTATTGGAGGCAATTATTATCCCGAACTTACCGGTATTGGTAAATATAATGGTGAAATGATCGATATGTTGGCGAGCCAGGGCTGCAGTTGTACCGTAGTTACTTCATATCCGTATTACCCCTACTGGAAAGTACAGGAGCCTTATACAAAATCTTCAGGATGGTTTAAGAAAGAACAAAAGGTACCCGCAGATGGAAAATCTCTTCCGATAGAAATTGTTCGCTGCCCGCATTATATACCCAAAGAACCAAGTGGTTTGAAAAGGATCATATCGGATTTCTCATTCTGTATTTCGGCCTTTCTTAAAACTGCTCAACTACTCTTCACTCGTAAATTTGATATCGTGTTGGTGGTGGCTCCGCCATTTCAGTTGGGTCTTTTAGGAGTATTGTATAAAAAGATCAAGGGAGGGAAATTTTTATATCATATACAGGATCTACAAATAGATGCAGCCCGCGAATTCAAATTGATCAAGTCGCAACTGCTTATCAACATTCTCTTAAAAATAGAAAAATACATCATAAAAAAGGCCGATGTAGTAAGTAGTATTTCACAGGGGATGATAAGAAAGATCCAGCTTAAATATCAAAGGGAGGTTGTTTTTTTTCCAAACTGGGTGGACACAGAAATATTTTTTCCTTTGAATGAAAAAGAAAAACTAAAGGCCGAATTCGACTTCGATGCGTCAGATAAGATTATACTCTATTCGGGTGCGATCGGAGAGAAACAAGGCCTGGAAGCCATCCTCCTGTCTGCAAAAGCGTTGGAAGATAACCCTGATCTAAAATTCGTTATTTGCGGCTCCGGTCCCTACAAGGAGAAGTTAGAAGAAATAAAAGAAAGTCAAAATCTCAAAAACGTAATATTTCTTCCCCTGCAGCCTTTCGAAAAATTAAATTCGTTTTTGAATATAGCCGATATTCATCTTGTGCTTCAAAAGGCCAATGCTGCAGATCTTGTTATGCCTTCAAAATTAACAGCGATCTTATCAGTTGGCGGTGTGGCAATTATCACCGCAAGCGAAGGCTCCAGCTTATATGATGTAGTTGTGGCACATAAAATGGGCGTTTTGATAGAACCTGAAGATTCAGATACTTTAGTAAGCGCAATTGATCGCACATTGAAAAACAACGACAACACAATTCCAAAAAATGCGAGGTTGTATGCGGAGCAATATCTATCCATTGGCGAAATATTTCGCAGGTATGCTGTTCACATGTAAAATCTCAGCACGCTATGTCAATCAGGTTAGTAAGCTTAATATGAATAAAGCTCTACACACCGATCGTGGTAGCGAGATGTCTTTTACCCTATTATTCCCCTAAGAAATCAGTGCAATAGTATGAACATAATTTATCAGCCTTTTCTTCGTTCTCATTGTTATAGTAATGAAGCCGTTTTTTATTTAAAAAAATTTATGATTTTAACCTTTACATTCAAGTAAAATGAACTTTACATATACCAAGCTTTTTAGATTCATTTTTGCTCTTGTTGATTTTCTTGCAATTAATATAATTTATTTAACTTTTTTATTAAACTATCAGCATAGTAACAGCCCTACAGAGTATCTGATTCTCTTTATTGTGATCGATATTGCCTGGATATTTTGTGCCTACATTACTGGTCTGTATGTTAATGACCAGTTTTTCAATTTTGAGAAATTTGCCAAGCGCTCCGTTCAGGCATTTGCGCTTTTTACCATTTCCTTGTTAGTGTTTTACTTTCTGCACAATTACAGCTACGGCCGGGCTTATATGTCACTGAACATTATTTTTATGGGGCTGGCATTGCTGATTAGCCGGGTATTTTTCATTTGGAGCATGGCTTATTTTGGCAAACAGCAACGGTTTAGCAAAAAAGTTGTGCTGCTGGGATACAATGATCTTTCGAAGCAATTGGTGAACTACTTTTCCTCTAACACGCAATCTATTTCAATAGAAGGCTATTTCGAAGACTATCATAATATTAACGAATTGTCCATCTACCCTATTTTGGGTAACCGGGACGAATGTGTTTCTTATGCCATTGCTAATAATGTGAAAGAAATATATTCTACCATTTCGCCGGAAAAGCATTCTTATGTTTATGAGCTTGCCCAAACTGCAGAAAAGAATATGATCAGGTTTAAGTTTGTACCTGACTTTAGGATGTTTGTTAACCGGAATATCCATGTAGACATTGTAGAAAGTATTCCGATCCTGTCGTTTCGATCCGAGCCACTCGAAGACATCGTAGCAAGTTCTAAAAAAAGATTATTTGATGTGTTTTTTAGCCTTACACTGATTATCTTTTTCTTATCGTGGCTGGTGCCCATAATTGCTATCCTGATAAAGCTTAATTCGAAGGGCCCCGTGTTTTTTGTGCAGTTGAGATCAGGGAAAGACAATAAGGAATTCTGGTGCTTTAAGTTCAGGACCTTAACAGTAAATGTTGATTCAGATTCAAAGCAGGTTACCCGGGATGATCACCGTTTTACAAAGTTTGGTAAGTTTTTGAGAAAGACCAGCCTGGATGAATTGCCGCAGTTTTTTAATGTACTCTTAGGCAATATGTCTGTAGTAGGTCCGCGGCCGCATATGCTTAAGCATACACAAGATTATTCAAGGATTATGGATGAATATATGATACGGCATTTTGTTAAACCGGGGGTAACAGGCTGGGCACAGGTGAATGGTTTCCGCGGTGAAATTAAAGACGAAGACCAGTTGCGAAAAAGAATTGAACATGATATCTGGTACCTCGAAAACTGGAGCTTGTGGTTAGATGTGCGGATCATCTTTCTAACGCTGTATGTAACCTTTAAAGGCGATGAAAATGCTTTTTGATTTTTGTTTAAAATATTCCGCCACACAATAAATGGAATTCATCATTATCATACTGGCATAGCAGCAAATAATTCGTCAAAGCACAGCTGCTTAAAAAATCATCATTTTAGATACTTCTTAAAAAAAGCATTCGATATTCGGATGCTTTTTCTTTATGTCCTTATTTGTACCTGCTTATTAAAGTTCATCCCCAGAACTTTTCGGGTGTTTGTTTGTCAGAAATGCTTCGCACTTACAAAATATTCTGATTTTATTCTTTCTCCGCATTTCACTGCCTTCCATTCGATTTCCCCTTAGTATAGCTGTCATCCCGTTGCCTTCCTACAAAGCTTATTTTGTTAACATACTTTATTTTCCTGCATTTTGTTGCGAATATTTACTAGCGTATTTTTACTGCACTCATTATTCCTTATGCAATATTTACCCAATAAGATCGCTCATCTTTCGTGATTTACACCGCAGTTACATACATCTCACACTCGCTCTTTAAAAAATTGTAAATTATTATACAAATCGTGTTTACAATAAGTGCCGGGTTAGCTTCACATTTCATCTCCTCCTGGTTTAGACTTTTTCATCCTTCCCACTCATAGCCTGAAGGCTTCTTCCCGATTTTCTCTCAGAAACAATCTTTAATTATTTCCCAAACATATTGGCTGGTATTTCATCTCAACCATTTCGATTCCTGGTGTAATTCCTGAAAGGCTTGCCTGTAGCAGTATTGCTTGCTCAACGTCATTTAAGCAAATTATTGCACTCGATATGGCTTTCAATTGTGTTTAAGACATCCGATTTCCAAAAATAACGTCACTGCAGCTTTGTTCCTCGACAGATTGAAGCAACACCTCCTTTCCTGACTTGTCCGTTTTAGTGCGGTCTAACTATTTATGAAAATCAAATTATCAAGGAAAAATTAATTTAAAGCAAATGAGACTTGAATATTTGAAATCTTTTTCATTTAAATAATTAATATTAGAATCTACAGGCTAATATTTATACAAAATTATTTTTTGAGAAAAATGGATTAGTGCGGTCAAATAGGAAAAATAATTTCATAAGTAATTGAAAATCCAATAGTATTTTTTGAAATTCAAAAAGACCGGACAAGTCGGGAAAATAACGTCGCTGCAGCTTTGTTCCTCGACAGATTGAAGCAACACCTCCTTTATCGTGTTTATAGTTGTGCACATCTTCCTTGAAATGCTTACGATGCTGTGCCAACGCCGTAAGTATTCTCTCGCGGTCTAGATAGCCTTCTATGTCTACTACTTATTTTACTTAGTCATTTTTTCCACGCAGTTTTTACAGTACACCTTCTAGAGGTTTGTTCAAGGTTTGTTTAGCTAAGATGTTTTTGCCACCCATTGTTTTGTGAAGTTTACTCATTCAGAGCACCTGGTATTTATACTTTGTTTTCGCAAGGCGGCATGCCTAATCTGCAAACTGTATGGGATAAACATAATCATGAGTTTAATTATTCTGCTAAGGATTTCAGCTGTTTTGCAATGTTCATTGCTACCACCCAATCGCTAAGCTATGCCTACATTTTAGGACATGTTAATGCTTTGAGCGTAGGAAAATATCGATCAACATTTTTGTACAGTTTTTTAGAAGAGTAACTACATAATAAAATTCATTCCAGAGCGTTTTATGAAGTAGTGTTTCGGAAAGTTTCTGAAATACAATCCAAATCCTTCAATCCAACCTCTGTGAAAAACCTATCTATTAAGAAATTAGTATTTCTTCTATTCCTGTCCCTGAACGCCATTGGGCAGGACGGAAAATTTTCCTTCAACATTTCATCGCCCGCTTCTACCAGTGCCGGTGTATTTTTCAACGACAGCATTCTTGTAAGAACCCTTTGGAACAATGTGAACTACACTCCAGGCACTTACACCAAATTTTGGGATGGTAAAGATGATAAGGGCAATGCGATCTCATCACCTGCATCAACCTACAAAATTAAAGTGATCACGAATAATGTACAATATTCCTGGCAGGGTACAATTGGCAATACAAGTGATAGCATGACTGGGCCATCTAAACACCGGGGTTACAAGGACTGTATGACGGGCCTTGCATTTGGTCCTACCTACGGGTATTTCTGCACGGCTTATAGCGAAGCGTCGCCAAGTGTAGGGAAGTTCCTTATAGGAAAGCCCAATGTAAAACTCAACTTCTTCAGTCAGGGAACCACCACCGCAAGAACTGATTATGTGGTAACCGATGGAGTAAATGTATATTGGGCTGGCATCGATAGCTACTCGCCGAATAACACCTTTGTATATGCAACCAAGGTTTCAGACGATTCGCAAACTTCTTTTGCAAGTGGTGTGGCATACACGGTCACTTACGGGCAGGCGTACATATCAACGCTTGCAAAAGTGAATGCATTCAATTCTGCGATAACCGGGTTGGCTGTTCAAAAAACAGGCAACTATTTATTTGTAGCCCGCTCCACTTTAAATCAAGTACAGGTACTTAATAAAAATACAGGAGCATTGGTTCAAACACTAACATTTACTACACCGAAGGGATTGAGTGTAGATCCCAGTGGTAATCTCTGGATGATCTCCGGAACGAATACTGTGGCAAAGTATACAGTGAATACAGATGGCACATTGTCTTCTCCAACCATCACATTAGCAGGGTTATTAAACCCTCTTTCCACACAAGTTTCCCCGGATGCTGTTTTGGTAGGTGTAACGGATGGAAGTTCCAGCCAGCAGGTGAAATTCTTTAGCAATGCAACCGGTGCTGCTACGAATACACTTGGCACTGCCGGCGGATATTCGAGTGATGCAACGGTGAACAACAATAAATTTTATTTTACCGATGTAAATGATGGCAATGCTATTCTGTATCTCAATAGAATCTCCTTTATTTCTTTCCAGTCGGATAATAGTTTTTGGGTAAATGATCCGGGTAATTACCGGGTACAGCATTATAATAGCAGCCGAACCTTTATTGAAAGAGTGATGGCGATGGGTGCTACCTATTCTGTATATGTCGACAAAAACAACATCAATAGAGTTTTAGCAGGTTATCTGGAGTTTGCAGTGGATTACACTACTCAAACCTTATCAGGATCTGCCGGCTGGTCATTGGTAAAAAATTGGGGCGCCCTTGCATCAACTACCACTTATGATAAGTATGGTCCTGCCTTTTTTACCACACTAAGTAATGGCAGAACTTATGGGTTGATAAATAAAGGTGCTGTGCAGGAGGTGATCGAATTTGGAACAACCAACCAACTAAGATTCACTGGTTTAGTTATTAACAATCTAACAAATGTATTGTGTGATGACGGATCAACCCAGCAATATACAGCAGGTGCAACTGCATTAATCAAAAGATTCCCGCTTACAGGCTTCGATGCAATCGGAAACCCGCTCTGGAGTTCAACCCCTGAAATTTTAGCTAGCGTTGCAACGAATAATGTAGTAGGCAATCCTGTAGTTGCTCCAAAAAGCCAGGTATTTTCAAGCACAAATAAAATTGTTCTGTACAATTACAAAGGCTTGTCGAACAATACAGGATTGGTATATGCAACAGGCTATCATTTAGGCTTAGTGCAAAGAGGTGGCAACAATTCGTACTTGTTTCAGACAGAACAATCAACTCACAGAAGTTACCAGGGGCCATTTCCTGCAAGCGGCTGGTTTGATGAAGGAAACGGAGTAAATGACTTTGCGGGAGGCACAGTAAACATCAGTGACAGGAATATTATAACATCTTACCACGGGGAGTTTTGGAAAGGCTCTCAGACTAATAAGTACAATCACTATTTGGACAACGGCCTGGCAATAGGTCAATTTGGTACCACAAGGCCAGAATCAAAAGCGCGTCCGGCGGCAATGATGTCAGGCAATGCTTTAACACCTGTGGTTGTAAAAGATAAAAACGGCGACTTGTACCTGTACCACGGTGATGAAAGTGATCATTCCGCTGTACACAGATGGAAAATAAGCGGTTTAAATACCATAGCAGAACAGGTAGTAACCATTCCATTCCCTTCAGCTTATGCAGTGCCGGTGACTAATTACACCGATTTAATGGCAGGACTACCTTTTGCTGCCACCTTACAAACAAATACCAGTGGCTGGACAAGAAACCCCGCAACAGATACAATTAACAGCAGCTTAAGCTGGAAAGCGACCACAGGTGTTCAAAAATATGATCAAGAATTAAGCACCGATCTGTATATCAATTTTAAAGAGTCAGTGCCTGCAACCTACAATCTAAGCAGGGATTTAGGAACAAATAATGTTACCAGCAACTGGAAGGTAAGTGGTAATTTAAATTTGGGCACAATGATAAACGGATTGGGTAATAACGCCTATGTGGAAGTGCTGGATGTTAATGGAAAAGTGCTTACTACACTTTGTGCAGTGGACAATTTTTCTTTGCCAATAAGAGTGATTGGGAACACGGTACAAGTACCTGCTTCGAGTTTCTCGGTCGGAATCAAAAATACAACCAATTCATTTGATGTAAGTGTTAACAATGGCGTAGTTGTATTTACATATGCCGGCGTAGTTTTTCCATCCACTACTATTTCCGATGCAACCGGTAACTGGAGACAACCTAAGACATTAAGATTAAGATTTACCTCAGCTGTCGGATTGCCAAATTATGATTTGAAATTTGACGCGAGTGATTTAAAATTCTACAAGGATTATTCAAACGCTCCACAGGCTAACCAGGCGCCGGTCGCGAGAGCTGGCACTGATAGTGCAATTGTATTGCCGATAAACCACAGCACCTTATTGGGTACCGGTACAGATGCAGACGGCACGATCAGCACTTATGCATGGGTTAAAATATCAGGCCCGTCAGCAGGTGTCATCACAACGGCGGGTACTGCAACCACAACAGCGACCGGTTTGGTACAAGGTGTATATAGCTATGAATTAACGGTAACAGATAATAGCGGTGCAAAAGCAAAAGACACCGTTCTCGTAACAGTCAATGCAGCAGGTAACCTTGCACCTACAGCGAACGCCGGGACAGATAACTTAATCACGCTTCCGGTAAGCTATACAACTCTCACAGGAACAGGAGCAGATGCAGACGGTACAATCAGCAGTTATGCATGGGTAAAAATATCAGGCCCGTCAACATGTGTCATCACCACCCCGAATGCTTCAAGCACAACGGTTACCGGGCTGGTTCAAGGCACTTATAGCTATGGATTGACAGTAACAGATAACAGCGGTTCAAAAACAAAAGACACCGTTCTAGTAACAGTAAATGCAGCAGGTAACCTTGCCCCTACTGCCAACGCCGGGACAGACAGTTCGCTCACGCTTCCGGTCAGCTATACAACCTTAACAGGAACAGGTACAGATGCAGACGGTACAATCAGCAGTTATTCATGGGTTAAAATATCAGGCCCATCAGCAGGTGTGATCACCAACCCGAATGCTTCTGGCACAACGGTTACCGGGCTGGTTCAAGGCACTTATAGCTATGAATTAGCAGTAACAGACAACAGCGGTGCAAAAGCAAAAGACACGGTTCTCGTAATAGTAACCGGAGCAGCTAACCTGGCACCAATGGCCAATGCGGGGATTGACAAAGCAGTGACCCTTCCGGTAAACTACACAACTTTAACAGGAACAGGAGCAGATACAGACGGCACAATCAGCAGTTATGCATGGATGAAAATATCGGGTCCGTCAGCTGGGATCATTACCACTGCGGGTACTTCCAGCACAACGGTAGCCGGGTTGCTACAAGGCATTTATAGCTACGAGTTAACAGTAACTGATAGCAATGGAGCAAAGGGAAAAGATACGGTTCAGGTAACAGTAAATACAGCAATTAACCTGGCACCGACTGCAAATGCTGGATTTGATAAAACTATCATCCTCCCGCTAAACAATATAACAATTGCCGGTGCAGGAACGGATGCAGATGGTACAATCAGCTCATACACATGGGTGAAGGTCTCCGGGCCTACTGAGGGAACTATTGCCACGCCCAATGCTAGTACAACCACACTGAATAATTTAGTGCAGGGTGTCTATAAATTTGAATTGACTGTAAAGGATAATGGCGGTGCGATAGGTAAGGATATCATGCAGGTAACGGTAAATGCAGTCGTTAACCTGGCTCCGATCGCCAACGCGGGTTCAGATATGGCGATCATGCTCCCTATTAATAAAGCCAATTTAGTTGGATCAGGCGCCGATGCAGATGGTACTGTCAGTAGCTATGCATGGACAAGAATAGCTGGCCCATCATCCGCATCGATATCAAATCCGACCAGCCCAAGCACACGTGTTACCAACCTGGTACAGGGAGTTTACAGCTTTGAATTAAAAGTTACCGACAATAAAGGAGCGATCGGAAGAGATACGGTGTATGTGACCGTAAAAACGGTTAATTCAAAAGGTTCGATAACTGCTGCATCCACGGGAACCGTAAATACTCCAACACTTTCTGGGTTTGCTTCTGTCCTGTCAGGCACTTCAACAGTAAATGACCTGAGGGTTTATCCAAACCCGGTAGCCGATATTGCTAATCTGAATATCTCCACTATTATAGGAAACAAGCTGTTTGTATCCATAATTGACAACCTGGGCAGAGCAGTTAAATACACGGAACTAACCACCACTGTTAGGAAGACGACACTCAAACTTGACTTGTCAAATCTACACAACGGCAACTATTCGGTGATTGTAAGATTTGCCGATGGACAAAAGTTGGTTTCAAACATTATTAAGCTGTAGGTAGTTAGATAAGCGAGCAGAGATTTAAAAAGGGATGACAGGTTTACACAACCTGCCATCCTTTTTTTTATGGAAGTAAAATATTTCTTCAAATGTGCGTTGTCTGTCCGCATTGGACTCCTTAGTATGTTGTGGAAAACTTGCTACTGTGTACGCCGGTAGCAATAAAGAAAGGTCTAAATCCTATCTATAAGGATTTTTTATAAAAGAAATATGTGTTTTTTTTCGATTATCACCTACTAGTGTTTCCCGTTGAAATCAAAAGAACTTCCCTTGTTCTTTGCATTTAATCTATTGTATGTTAATAAAAACCGCATTTTTTTAACAAAACTGGTACTATTATTGATAATCATTCTGCGCTTCGGCACAGCAAAAGCGACACCAATTTTTTATTTTAAATATCCTTTATTTTTGGACAACTCTTTATTTGCAACCGCCCACTATTCAGGCGCATTTAGAAACTTCTTTGTAAGTTTCTTATGGCCATCAAAAAATGGACAACCGGATCAACTTTCAAAGCATTCCGGCGTTGATTATCCATATTCAACTTGTCTGTCCGCCTTGAAAGTCTCAAATATAGAAAATCTCTTTTATTGGGGGTGGATTTTTGACCCCGACTTGCATAGGACAGAGCGTAGATTTCGTTAATTCCTATCTATAAACATTCCATCCATTGAACCGCAAAGGTTTTCCTTTTTGGTTCACAGATAACCAAATATCTTAATAACACCCTTTGCAACTTAGCCCGTTTTCAGACTTAACTAAACTGTATTCTTAAATGGTTCGAGTTACCATTTGACCGATTGTCACAATACTAAATGTATAAACCGCAATTTATGCTTTATGATATATTCATTTAGCTACAAGATCATATTTATGATGTTGCAGGAAGTATTGTGTTTTTTTTGGAAAAATACCAGCTGATAAAATTGATTGCCCCGCCTATTTAATATGCATTAATTAAGACTGTTTTTGTAGGGTGTTCATTATTTGTCTTTATAACAATTAACCTGTGGCGCATACCTGCTTCACTTTAATAAGTTGTGTGCCTTGCAACTAAAATTGCAACCTGAAACAAGTGGCCATAGACGCTTTAACCATTAACAATCAATGAACATGAGAAACCTGTTTGTAAGGACTATTTTATTCCTGTTACTTATTTCCGCCAATGCTTTTGCACAGAATGGACAATTCACGTTTACTGTACCAACATCTGCCAATACGAGTGCTGGCATATTTAAATTAGACGGCACACTTGTAAAAACTTTATGGAATAACGAGTGGTCGAAAGGTGGCGCTTATACGAGGACGTGGGATGGCACTGATGACATGGGCCAGCCAATTACCTCGCCCCAGGCAAATTACCAAATTAAGATTGTTACGAATAATGTACAATACGACTGGCAGGGAACCATCGGCAACTCAAGCGATTCCATGACCGGTGCGTCTAAGCATCGTGGATATAAAGATTGCATGACCGGCCTTGCATTTGGGCCAACTTACGGTTATTTCTGTACAGCTTACAGTGAAGGATCACCAAGTGTGGGAAAATTTGGCATAGGGAAGCCAAACACAAAACTTAATTTCTTCGACCAGGGCACCACCACAGCAAGAACAGATTTTGTAGCAACGGATGGTATAAATGTTTACTGGGGAGGGCTTGATAGCTGGGCGCCCAATAACACATTTGTATATGCAACAAAAGTTTCGGATGATTCTCAAACTTCGTTTTCAAGCGGCATCGCTTATGCAGTTACCTATGGGCAAGCTTACACGTCCCTTATTTCTAAAGTGAACGCTTATAATTCTTCCATAACAGGCCTGGCTGTTCAAAAAACAGGCAGTTATATATTTGTGGCCCGTTCGGGGCTAAACCAGGTGCAGGTGCTTAATAAAACTACCGGGGCGCTAGTTCAAACCTTAGCCATTACAAAGCCGAGAGGAATAAGCATCGACGGTAACAATAATCTTTGGATGGCATTGGGCACCAATACCGTTGCAAAGTACACTATTAACACTAACGGCACGCTTTCTTCTGCAATCCTTAGTTTGCAAGGCTTACTGGATCCCCTGGCTACACAAGTTTCTCCGGATGGAATGCAAATAGGCATAATAGACGGCAATACCAGCCAACAGGTAAAATTCTATGATAACTCAACCGGTGTGGCCATCGCTACTTTAGGAACCGTTGGAGGGTATGAAAATGATGCCACGGTAAATAACAACAAATTTTACTTTACCGATGTAAATGACTCAAACTCTGTTTTATATCTTAACAGGGTTTCCTTTATTTGCTATCAACCCGATGGTTCCTTTTGGGTAAATGATCCGGGTAATTACCGCGTGCAGCATTATAGCACCGCGAGGTCTTTTATGGAGAGGATTATGTCAATGGGCGCCACCTACTCGGTTTATGTAGATAAAAAAAATATCAATAGACTTTTTGCGGGATACCTGGAGTTTGCAATAGATTACTCCGTACAAACCTTAACGGGCTCTACTGGCTGGTCACTCGTAAAGAACTGGGGTGCAAAGGCATCAAATATAACGTATAACAAATACGGGCCGGCACACTTTATGACCCTAAATAACGGAAGAACTTATGCGTTTCTAGGCAAGGGTGCTGTATGCGAAATAATTGAACTTACCTCGTCTAGTCAAATCCGTTTTACAGGAAAGTACACTCCCGACCTGAACGATGTGCTATGTTCTGATGGTTCGTTGCAGAGTTATGTAGTAGCTCGGGGCTCAGGCACTTTTAAAAGATTTCCACTTATTGGCTTTGATGCCGCGGGAAATCCATTATGGAGTTCAACTGCTGAAATTTTAGCCCAAGGTGTCATCGATAATTCTTCCCCTACCGCTGTCGGAAACCCGGTGGTGGCGCCAAAAACCCAGATATTTTCAACAACGGATAAAGCAGTTTTGTATAACTACAAAGGTTATTCAAATAATGTGGGTCCCGTATTTGCCACGGGTTATCATCTTGGGTTGATGCAGAGAGGCGGCAGTACTAATTATCTATTTCAGACGGAGAAGTCGACTGATAAGAACTACATCGGGCCCTATCCCAATGCAGGATGGTTTGATGAAGGCAACGGTGTAAATGATTTTGCGGGCGGCACTGTCAATATTATAGACAGGAACATCATAACATCCTACCACGGAGAGTTTTGGAAGAATTCGCAGACAAACAAGTACAACCACTATTATGACAATGGGTTGGCAATAGCACAGTTTGGTACTACCAGACCGGAGTCGGGCATCCGCTCAGCCGCAATGATGTGCGGAAACGCTTTAACGCCCATTGTTGTAAAGGATGCTAATGGGGATTTGTATTTATACCATGGCGATGAAAGTGATCATGCCGCGGTACACAGGTGGAAAATTACAGGACTAAACACTATCCAGGAACAGGCGATATCCATCACTTATCCTTCGTCCTATGCCATCCCAAAACTTAATTATAACGATTTGCTCGCCGGTTTGCCATTTGATTCTACGCTCATGAATAACCGTTTAGGATGGACGAGGTACCCGGCCACCGATAATATTGTAAATAAATTTAGCGATACCTGGATGGTAGAAACAGGAATGCTTAATTATGAGAAGGATAGCAGTCCTGATTTATACATTGAATTCACAAAGCCAGTCACACAAAGTTATAATGTAAGCCGCGATTTGGGCAGCAATAATGTAACTAATTCATGGAAAGTAAGCGGCACCATTACATTTGCGGAATCGGGAGGGATACTGAACGGGCAAAATTGCAATGCTTATTTAGAAATACTAGATGCAAATGGAAAAGTGCTGACAACGTTTTATGCGGTAGACGATCTTTCTGCCTATCCTATTGTATCTACTAAATTAATGGGCAATACCGTTCCATTATTCGCTGTCCAAAATGGAACAAAAATAGTTCGCAAGCCAAATGACTTTGAAGTCAGTTTCATAAATGGAGTAGCTTATTTCTTTTATGCAGGATACCCAATGGTAAGTACTACTATATCCGATCCCGCCGGGAATTGGAAAACCCCCAAAACTTTAAGGATCAGATTTGCTTCTTCCAATTCATCACTGAATTATGCGGTAAGATACAATCTGAGTAATTTAAGGTTTTTCAAAGATTATACAGCCACCATCCCAGCCAACCAGCCACCTGTAGCGGACGCCGGTGCGGACATCGAAACAGGATTGCCTGGGATAATTGCCACTCTAAATGGAAATGGAACAGATCCCGATGGTGCAATAAACTCATATAAGTGGGTGAAACTATCGGGGCCATTGTTATCTGGCCTGGTATCTTCTCCGAATACTGCCAGCACCACTATTACCACCTTAATACAGGGAGTATATTTATATCAACTGACGGTTACAGATAATAACGGCGCGTTAGCAAAAGATACGGTGCAGCTGACATTTAATCCGCTGCCGCTTAACATGTCTCCTGTGGCAACAGCCGGTATAGATGCAGTAGTTCCGTTATCATCAAACACTACTTTATTAACCGGATCCGGCACTGATTCAGATGGCATGATCAGCCGTTATAATTGGGTCAAAATTAGTGGCCCCTCCTCCGGAGCCATTGCGACAGCAAGTGCCTCAAGTACTATCGTTAATAATTTAAGCCAGGGCGTTTATCAATTTGAACTAACCATAACTGATAACAAGGGGGCAGTAGGAAAAGACACCGTAGTAGTAGCAATAAACCAGGCGCCCTATGCAACAGCCGGAAGCGACAAGGTTATTACCATTCCGGTAACTACCGTAACCTTAACTGGCAGTGCCACAGATGATGGAACAATCACAAGCTATTTCTGGAAAAAAATCGCCGGCCCGTCATCATCTGCAATCATGTCTGCTAATTCTGCAAGCACTATATTAAATAGCCTGGTGTTGGGCGTATACCAGTATGAATTGACGGTAACCGATAATTGGGGCGTGATCGGGAAAGACACCGTTTTAGTGTCTGTCAACCAAGCCCCTTTCGCTAAAGCGGGATTAGACAAGATCATCACCTTGCCCATAAATACTACCACACTTGTTGGCAGTGGCAACGATTCTGACGGAACAGTAAATGCCTATGCATGGAAAAAAATATCCGGGCCGTCGTCTGGAACATTAGCGACATCCAACACCGCCAGTACAGTTGTGAATAACTTAACACAAGGGAGGTATGATTTTGAATTAACAGTAACTGACAACTGGGGTGCTACAGGAAAAGATACACTACAATTGATTGTCAATATTGCCCCGAGTGCTAACGCAGGAGCAGATACAACTATTACCTTGCCTAATAAGACGGAAACTTTAAACAGCATTGGCAGCTCAGATGCAGATGGAACCATCGTTAAATATGCCTGGAGGAAGGTCTACGGTCCGGCATACGGAACCATTCAAAACGCTGCTGCGGCAATAACAACAGTAAACAACATGGTGGCAGGTATTTTTGGATACGAGTTATCTGTAACAGATGACAATGGAGCTACAATAAAAGATACGGTTGAAGTAACCATTAATCAACCACCCGTTGCGAAAGCAGGAAACGACAAAGTGATTACACTGCCAACAAACAGTCTTACCCTTGTTGGCAGTGGCACAGATTTAGACGGTACGATTGCTCAGTTTTCCTGGATAAGGATATCAGGCCCATCATTGGGAACGATCGGTACTTCAGGAGCAGCCAGCACCACTATCAACAGCCTGGGCGCAGGCATCTATCAATACCAACTCACAGTAACTGACAACTGGGGTGCAACTGGACGGGACACCCTACAAGTGATCGTTAATCAACCACCTGTTGCGACTGCAGGAAACTATACAACCATTTCATTGCCGGTAAATTCCACCACCTTAAATGGCAAGGGCGCAGATTCGGATGGAACTGTTTCCAGCTATTCCTGGCGAAGAGTTTTAGGGCCAGGGTACGGCACTATCCAAACACCTAATGCGGCAGTAACGGTTGTAAACGGCTTGGTGCAGGGGATTTATAAATTTGAGTTGACGGTAACTGATGACAACAACGGCATTGGAAAGGACACGGTGCAAATAACAGTTAATAAACCGCCTAACGCTAATGCGGGAGTAGATAGAACCATCATTTTACCAACCAACAGCATCAACTTGGCAGGCACCGGTTCGGATGTAGATGGAACGGTAAATAGCTATTCCTGGAAGAAGATCTCCGGCCCATCTTCTGGAACGATGACTTCTGCCGGAACTCCTTCCATCCAGGTAAATGGCCTGGTGCAGGGCGTTTATCTATTTGAACTTACAGTAGCTGATAATTGGAGCGCCACTGGCAGAGATACAATGCAATTGACCGTGAACGTAGCACCCGTAGCGAATGCCGGAAATGATGTCACGATAACACTGCCGGCAAATAGCACAACACTGGCAGGCGCCGGTACGGATGCTGACGGGACAATTACAGGGTATTTATGGAAAAGGATCTCCGGCCCGTCGACCTTTGTAATTCAAAATGCCACATCGACGACCACAGGGGTAAACAGCATGGTGCAAGGCGTTTATAAATTTGAACTGGCTGTCACGGATAACAATAGTACCACAGTGAGGGACACAGTTCAAATAACCGTTAACAAGGGCCCCAATGCAAATGCGGGAACCGATAAAGTTGTTACCACGCCTACAACAAGTACAACTTTAACAGGCACCGGTACCGATTCGGATGGTACAATCAGCAGCTATTCATGGACGAAAATATCCGGGCCTTCATCGGGCAGCATCCAAACACCCAATACTGCAAGCACTGTGATCAGTAACCTGCCTCCCGGAGTTTACCAGTTTGAACTTACTGTAACTGACAACTGGGGCGCCATAGGGAAGGACCAGGTGCAAGTAATCGCTGATATTGCTCCGGATGTAACTGCCGGTGTTGATCAACTGATCACTTTGCCAATAAGCAGTGTAACGTTAACTGGTTCGGCAACCGATGCAGATGGATCAATTGCCAGCTATTCCTGGAGAAAAATCTCGGGTCCGGCATATGGAACCATTCAAACACCGGCAGCTTCCACTACTAATTTAACAGGCTTAGTAGCGGGCATATTTGCATATGAATTGACCGCTAAAGATAATGATGGAGGCACCGCAAAAGACACGATACAGATAACTGTAAACAATGCGCCTGTTGCGAGCGCGGGTAGCGACAGGTACATTACGTTACCCACCAGCTCAACAACATTAAGCGGTACGGGCGTGGATGCAGATGGATCAATCAGTAAATACTCATGGGCAAGAATATCAGGTCCATCAGCGGGTACGATCAATACGCCCACCGCTGCAAGCACCACGTTAAGCAACCTGGCGCAGGGGGTTTATGTATACGAGCTTACGGTAACAGATAACCGCGATGCTACGGGAAAAGACCAGGTACAGGTAACCGTAAATGCATTGCTTGCCAGGGCGGCTGCTTCAAACCCGGTTTCCAAAAAGGCGCCTATTGCTAATGCTGGCCCGGATGAAACGGCCACTTCCGTTACCGGCCTCGTAACATTAAAAGGGATGGGAACAGACACAGACGGCTATATTAAAAATTATGCCTGGGTAAAATTATCAGGGCCTTCAGGTGATTTCATTAAAACACCTGGTGCGGCTACAACGGAACTCAGCAATCTTGCGCCAGGAATGTACCAGTATCAGTTAACTGTAACCGATAATGATGGCGAAACGAGTGCCGACAGCGTGTGGGTAACCGTTAAATCAACTTCATCTGATAGCCGGTTGAAATTGTATCCAAACCCAGTAAAAGATGTTCTAAACCTGGTAATTACCACCAACGGTGAAAATCAAAGGGCATCAATAGCGGTGTATAATTGGCTCGGTATGCTGGTGAATTCCAAACAAATAAACACTCCACAGATAAATACTATTTGTAAACTGGATGTATTTGGGCTAAGCAGTGGTATCTATTCAATAATTTTGAGCTTTGATCACGGCCAAAAAATCAGTGATAAATTCATCAAAAATTAACGCGTAGTTTCTAATTTGTTGAAAAAGGTGGGTGGATATCAATCCAGCCACCTTTTTAATTTAAGCAAAGCTCGCCCATCTGTTAAAGAGTGTGCCCCGTGGCGTTCTTGTTGCAAGATCCAATAACCTAAAGGCTTAGTCTTGGGGGCAGCCAATAGAATATACTTATCAATCCAATTTATTTCACTAATTTTTGACAAATTAAATATTGGATATGAAATACCAGCCTGTACAAAATTTTGTTAAGGGGTCATTTGTAAATGCTACCACGCAACGAAATTTAGAAATCATTTCGCCTATCGACGGAACGTTTTTATCTACGGTGCCTATGTCTGTTGCTGCCGACCTGGATGCTGCCGTTGCCGCTGCAAAAAAAGCTTTTCCAGGCTGGAGCAAAACACCCATTAAGGAGCGGGTACAGGTTTTTTTCAGGTATAAATATTTGCTGGAAAAACACCTTGATGAATTGGCCGCCTTGTGTAGTGAAGAGAATGGCAAAACCTACGGCGAAGCGGTGGCTGAGATTGAAAAAAGCATCGAACTTACCGAGTTTGCATGTTCTTTACCACAATTGGTAACCGGTGAAGTGTTGGAAGTAAGCCGCGGCGTGGAATGCCGGACTGAACATGTGGCCCTTGGGGTAATAGCCTCCATCGTTCCTTTTAATTTCCCAAGTATGGTGCCCAACTGGACACTTCCCAATGCGATTGCCCTTGGAAATTGCATGATATTAAAACCGTCGGAAAAGGTACCGCTTAGCAGTGGCAGGCTCGCTGAATTATTAAAGGAAGCCGGGTTGCCGGATGGTGTATTTAATATTGTACATGGCGATGTAGAAATTGTAAATGCCATCTGTGATCACCCGGATATCGAGGCAGTTTCATTTGTTGGTTCCACAAAAGTGGCGAAACTAGTTTACAAAAGGGCAACGGCCAACTATAAACGCTGCCTGGCGTTGGGCGGCGCAAAAAATCACCTGTTGGTATTACCTGATGCAATTCCAGGGATGACTGCGCAAAATGTGGTAGCTTCCATGAGTGGCTGTGCCGGTCAGCGTTGTATGGCGGCAAGTGCAATGGTCGGAGTGGGAAATGTGGATGATGTCATCGACAAAATTTGTGATGAAGCAAGAAAAATAATTCCGGGCGAAAATCTTGGGGCCGTAATCAATAAAGCATCGCGGGAGAGGATTGAAAAATACATCACCGATGCGGAGCAGCAAGGCGCAACCATATTGGTGGATGGCAGAAATACAAAAGTAAATGGAAAGGAGAATGGTACGTATATCGGGCCAACCGTGATCGATCATGTTACTCCCGAAATGTCTGTAGCCACCGAAGAAATTTTTGGCCCTGTCATCTCTATTATGCGCACCGCTACCGTGGATGAAGCGCTGGCCATTGAAAATGGTAATCCATATGGAAATGCGGCAAGCGTATTTACTCAAAACGGCGCCATGGCAAGATATATTATCGAAAGGGCAAGCGCGGGGATGATTGGTGTAAACATAGGTGTGCCCGTTCCGAGAGAGCCATTTTCATTCGGCGGATGGAACGAAAGCAAATTCGGCGTAGGCGATATCACCGGCAAAAGTTCGATAGCGTTCTGGACCAAGTTGAAAAAAAGTACGGTAAAATGGAACCCGGAGTCAGGAGTAAACTGGATGAGTTAATCTTCGTTTTAAAATTGTCAAACGTTTAGGAATACTATGTAACCGGCATTTGTTTTTCATGGCAACATCGTTGTGTCACTCCCTTTTACGGCATACCAATTTTGAACTTTAGCGGCGCGGGTCAACTCGGTAACCCACGCATCCCGCAAATGATCCTTTAGGTTTTTAAAAAGACATCTATGGCAGAAACAGAAATTAGCTACAAATTATCAGGGTCCCAGAACCCCCCTTCGGGGGGCAGGGGGGCTTTAGTTATCCAGGACTGCCTTGACCACACCCTATTCTCCTGGAGCAAACAAAAAGGCATTGCTCCCCTTGCTATCAAATATGGTAAAGGAGTTTACCTGTATGACTATGACGATAAACGATACATTGATTTTTCCAGTGGACTAATGAATGTAAACATTGGCCATGGCGACCAACGCATCACCGAAGCGGTGGTGAAGCAAATGCAGGAAATCAGTTATGTTACGCCCGGCTGTGTAACCAAGGCGAGAGGAGATTTAGGCAAAAAACTTGCAGCAATATGCCCTGGCGATTTAAACAAAGCTTTCTTTACGCTCTGCGGTGCCACTTCCATTGAAAATGCGATAAAGCTTGCCCGTATGGCGACAGGAAGGCATAAGATTATCAGCCGTTACCAGTCATACCACGGATCTTCCATTGGCGCAATGACTGCGAGCGGAGATCCCCGCAAGTTGCCCGCGGATGCTCAACAGGCGCCCAATTTTGTGCATGTTGATATTCCTAACGCTTACCGGTATCCGCATGGAGAAGAAAATTTGTTAAAAGATTCCATTGACCAGTTTGAGCGAATTGTTGCCTACGAAGGCGCGGCCAATATTGCAGCCGTTTTACTGGAAGGAGAATCGGGAACATCCGGTTGCCTGAAATATCCAGATGGCTATTTAAAAGGCGTGCGGGAAATCTGTAGCAACAATGGAATTCTTTTAATTATGGATGAGGTGATGAGTGGCTTCGGCCGCACGGGCCAATGGTTCGGTTTCCAAAATCATGGGATTGTACCGGACATGATTGCAATGGCCAAGGGCCTCACCTGTGGCTATCTTCCGTTTGGCTGTTTAATGGTGTCTGATAAAATTTCCGCACAATATGATGATAAGATGCTGGCATTGGGACTCACCTATTCTGCCCATCCTGTTGCCTGTGCCGCAGCGCTGGAAACATTGAAAATTTATGAAGAAGATAACCTGTTTGAAAATGCCCGGTCAATGGGTCAATATGTCAATGAGCAGGTAGCGCTATTAAAGCAAAAACATCCTTCCATTGGCGACTTTAGAAATACCGGCTTATTGGGATGCATCGAATTGGTAAAGAACAGGATTACAAAGGAACCCATGGCGCCTTTTAATGCTAAGTCCGAAGAAATGGTAATCATGAATAAAGTGGCCGCCAAAATAAAAGACCTCGGCATGTACACTTTTGTTCGCTGGGGATTGGTATTCATTGCGCCTCCGCTTTGCGTCACCAAAGATCAAATAGATGAAGGCATCGCGATCATAAGCGAGGCAATTTCGATAGCAGATGAATACGTAAACTGAGATCGTGAATGGTGAATGGTCAAAGGTCAATGGTCATCGGCGAAGATGAAATTGTATTCCCCATTCACGATTGACGATTGACGATTGACCATTCACCATTCACGATTCACTATTGCCCATCACCAAACTAACCTCCATGCACGTCGAAAACCTCTTAGCCGAAGAGTTACAATCTTCCGATTTATATAGTAAAGATCTGGCTCCTGTGCCCAATTCCAAAAGAACCTGGGGTACCTGGAATTATGCCGCTTTGTGGATCAGCATGAGCCTTTGTATCCCGACCTACATGCTGGCGAGTTCTTTAATAGAAGGTGGTATGAACTGGTGGCAGGCAATCCTTACCATCTTTATCGGCAATACCGTTGTATTAATCCCGATGGTATTAAATGGCCACGCCGGCGCAAAATATGGTATCCCGTTTCCTGTATTTGCGCGGGCCAGTTTTGGTACTCGGGGAGCAAATATCCCTGCTGTATTAAGGGCCATTGTAGCCTGCGGTTGGTTCGGTATTCAAACCTGGATTGGCGGCTTTGCGCTTTTTCAAATGTTCCATATTTGGTTCCCGGTATTGGATTCGCTGCCGCAGCCATTCCCGCTTTCATGGGGGTTGCAGACCGGGCCTGCCATTTGCTTCCTGCTGTTTTGGCTATTGAATATGTATGTGGTGTATCTTGGGGTGGAGAGTATCAAAAAGCTGCTCGTTTTCAAGGCTTTCTTTTTGCCTTTTGCCGCATTGGCTTTGTTATTTTGGGCGATCAATGCCGGTAATGGATTGGGCCCCATTTTAGAACAGCCTTCTAAATTTTTAACTACCGGCGATTTCTTTCATTTCTTTTTCCCGGCACTAACGGGCATGGTTGGTTTTTGGGCGACGCTTTCTTTAAATATCCCCGATTTTACACGGTATGCAAAAAGCCAACGGGCACAGATCACCGGCCAGGCGATTGCGCTTCCCAGTTCCATGACATTGTTTTCCTTTATCGGTGTGGTGGTTACATCGGCCACCACCATTGTATATGGCACCACTATCTGGGATCCGCTGGTACTGGCCGGTAAATTTGAAAGTAAATTGTTGGTGAGCCTGGCAATGATCGCTGTGGCCATTTCCACGCTGGCAACCAATATTGCGGCAAATATTGTGAGTCCGGCCAACGACTTCGCACACCTTGCACCCAAAAAAATCAATTTCAGAACGGGTGGCTATATTACCGGCATCATCGGTATCCTTATTTTCCCATGGAAGCTGATTGCTGATCCGGGTGGGTATATCTTTACCTGGCTGGTGGGGTATTCGAGTTTGCTGGGACCCATTGGGGGGATTATGATCGTAGATTATTATTTTATCAGGAAGCAACAACTCGAACTGGCAGAATTGTATAAAGTAAAAGGCCAATACAGTTTTGTAAATGGCTTTAATATCAGCGCCATCACAGCACTTTTATTGGGGATATTGCCCAATGTGCCTGGATTTTTGGTGCAGGTAAACCTGCTTACTGCAAGTTCTTTCCCGGCATGGATCATTCATTTGTACAGTTATGCCTGGTTTGTAGGATTTTTTGTTAGCGGGATCAGTTATGGATTGCTGATGCGGCGGGATGTTAAGTAAGACATCTGATCTTTTAAGTGTTGGAAGCCTTGTGCAAAACATAATCAAGATCCACAATGGTATGTCTTTGAACCGAGCGTGGCAACGATGCTTAATTGAAAAGCGTCTGCTGGTCAACAAATAAAAAGCGAAAATTTGAAATGCTCCCCGTGAATTAATAAATACTACTCAAAACACATTAAATTAGTATTTGCATTTTGCAGGTGCATAGACGAAAATTACCACTATGAGCATTTTAATTAAAAACGGCAATATCATTACGGCAGCTGATAATTATGTTGCCGATATTTTTATTGAGGGGGAAACCATTGCTGCTATTGGCAAAAACCTGCCGGTAAGTGCAGATACGATTATTGATGCCTCTGGTCTGCTGGTTTTTCCCGGGGCGGTAGATCCGCATGTTCACCTGGAGATGCCGTTTATGGGTACTTATTCGAGCGACAACTATGAAACCGGTACCCGTGCTGCATTGTACGGTGGCACCACTACGGTAATTGATTTCATTTTACAGTCACAGGGCCATTCTTTATACGAAGCCTACAATGCCTGGCGCGGCAGGGCGGGTGGTAATGCAATTGGCGATTATGGTTTTCACATGGCCGTTACAGATTTTAACGAATCTACCTGTAAAGAGATCATCGACCTTGTTGAAAAGGAAGGCATTACTTCTTTTAAAATATTTATGGCTTACAAAGGCGCACTGATGATCGATGACAAACAAATGGTGGGCCTGATGAATGAAGTAAAACAGCGGGGCGGAATGGTTACAGTGCATGCCACCAATGGCGACATGATTGATTTTTTAATTGCGAAACACAGGGCTGAGGGAAAACTTGCACCCATTTACCATTATCTATCCCAACCCGAAGTTACCGAGGCCGAAGCCTCCGAGAGGTTTGCTGGCATTGCCGGCTATACCGGCTGCCCCGGCTATATTGTACACATGACCTGTGAAGGCGCACTGAACGCGGTGCGAAATAATAACCGGAACAATCAGAAAGTGTTTGCCGAAACCTGTATCCAATATTTGCTGTTGGATGCTTCTTTATATGAAAATAATTTTGAAGGAGCTAAATGGGTAATGAGTCCGCCATTGCGGGAGAAGAAGGACCAGGCTGCTTTGTGGGCGGGCATCAACCAGGGATTGATACAGGTGGTGGCAACGGATCATTGCCCTTTTACCTGGCAGCAAAAATTAATGGGAAAGGATGATTTTTCAAAGATACCCAATGGTCATCCTGCTATTGAGCACAGGGTTGAATTGCTGTACAGCGAAGGGGTGAGGAAGGGGAAGATCACCATCAACAAATTTGTGGAAGTATTAAGTAGTAACCCGGCAAAAATTTTTGGCCTGCATCCCCGCAAAGGATGTATTGCGCCGGGTTCTGATGCAGACATTGTGTTATTTGATCCCAACCAGCAGCATACCATCAGCGCTGCCACACATCATATGAATACGGATTATTCGGGTTATGAAGGATGGAAGCTTACAGGAAAATGTAAAACCGTTTTACTGCGGGGCACAGTAGTGATTGATGACAACAAATGCCTGGTAGAAAAAGGGAATGGAAAATACATTAAAAGAAATACCGTGACCGGAATTATTTAATGGGGTTGCCACGAATGCACAAATAGAACCATAGCGGAAAGACTATTTACAATTTATTAGCTCAAAAGCTGCAAAAATTTATTCGTTTTTATTCGTGCATTAGTGGCAAAAAATCTGAAACAGTAAACATCAAACAATCATATGCCAAGAATCATCAAATCAGGCCTAATTCAAATGAGTCTGCCCAAAACAGAGGGTGAAGGATCAATCGAAGAGATCAAGGAAGCGATGGTTCAAAAGCATATCCCAATGATCATTGAAGCAGGTGAAAAAGGAGTGCAGATATTGTGCCTGCAGGAGATTTTTAATACGCCGTATTTCTGTCCTGGCCAGGATAAGGCATGGTATGCCTCGGCCGAAACGGTTCCCGGCCTTACCACCGATAGGATGGCCGGATATGCAAAAAAATACAACATGGTGATCATTGTCCCGGTATATGAAAGGGAACAGGCGGGCGTATTGTACAATACTGCAGCCGTGATAGATGCCGATGGAACTTACCTTGGCAAGTACAGGAAAAATCATATCCCGCATACAGGCGGTTTTTGGGAGAAATTTTTCTTCAAGCCCGGTAATCTGGGCTATCCTGTTTTTGAAACAAAATACGCGAAAGTAGGGGTGTACATATGTTACGACCGGCATTTCCCGGATGGTGCGAGGTGCCTGGGTTTAAATGGTGCCGAGATCGTTTATAACCCCTCCGCTACCACGGTGGGGCAATCACAATATCTTTGGAAATTAGAACAACCGGCACATGCAGTAGCCAACGGGTATTTTATGGGATGCATCAACCGGGTGGGGACGGAAGCGCCATGGAATCTTGGTAAATTTTATGGCAGCAGTTATTTTGTAGATCCACGCGGACAGATTTTTGCGCAGGCAAGTGATGATGCCGATGAATTATTGATCGCAGAATTCGACCTGGATATGATCGACGAAATAAGAAGTACCTGGCAATTTTTTCGTGACCGTCGCCCGGAAACCTATGGTAAAATTGTTGAACTATGATTTCGTGCCCAGGCTAAATTTTATGAAAACCTATTAACAATACACTATGCCCATTCTGAATAATAGATTAACCGCATCGGAATACCAGCAAAATTTCAGCGATATCCATCCGCCGTTTGAAACAGCGGATGCGGCATTGGTGGAAGCCAACCGCTGTTTGTTTTGTTATGATGCGCCATGTACCAAAAGTTGTCCTACGGGCATCGATGTGCCAAAATTCATCAAACAGATTTCTACAGATAATATTAAAGGCTCGGCTCATACTATTTTTAAAAGCAATATCATGGGTGCGGGCTGCAGCAAAGTTTGCCCGGTGGAAAAGCTGTGTGAAGGTGCCTGCGTTTTTAACTTAATGGAAGAAGCGCCCATACCCATAGCCAAACTGCAGCGGTATAGTACCGAAAAGGCGATGGCAAATCATTGGCAACTTTTTAAGCGCAAACCATCCACTGGTAAAAAAGTGGCGGTGGTCGGTGCAGGCCCGGCCGGACTAAGTTGTGCGCATATGCTTAGCCGTGAAGGAGTGGATGTAATCATCTTTGAAAAGGAAAACAAGGGTGGTGGCTTAATGACTTACGGTATTGCAGC
The DNA here is from genome assembly GCA_025963635.1 of Ferruginibacter sp. Lineage (GTDB taxonomy): Bacteria > Bacteroidota > Bacteroidia > Chitinophagales > Chitinophagaceae > Ferruginibacter. Next base: position 27,287 of record JAOQAK010000100.1, on the reverse strand, counting down.
ATATAAAGTAACCCCACAGTTTTGCCAGGACGAAGTGGATTATATTACCGCAATCGGTGGTATTGAGATACGATATGAACAGGAGTTGGGAAAGAATTTATTACTTGCTGATCTGCAGAAGAACTATGATGCGGTGTACCTCGGTATTGGCGTGGGTTTGGCAAGAAAGCTCGATATACCGGGAGAAGAATTGGAAGGAGTTGCGGATGCACTTACATTTATTTATGATATCCGTGACAAAGGATATGAACATGTTGCGGTAGGTGATAAAGTAGCGGTAATCGGGATGGGTATGACCGCAATTGATGCCGCCACGCAGGCAAAAAGATTGGGGGCAAAGGAAGTTACACTGGTGTACAGGCGAACAGAAAATGAAAAGCCCTGTACACAGGCCGAACTGGATATTGCCAAAATGGATGGTTGTAATATCATCTGGCTGGCAGCACCGAAAGAAGTTATCGGCGTAGAGGGAAAAGTAAAAACGCTGGTGTGCAGCAGGATGCAATTGGGCGAACCTGATGCCAGCGGCCGCCGTTCCCCGGTAGATACGGGTGAAACATTTGCACTGGAAGTGGACATGGTAATTAAAGCAGCGGGGCAGATGCCTTTTGAGGAATTAGTTCAAAAGAATGGAATAGAAAACAGGGCAGGCAAAATTATATTGAATGCAGGTTGCGAAACAAATATCCGCGGCGTTTTTGCCGGCGGCGATGCCGTAAATGGAGGAAAAGAAGTGGTAGATGCGGTACAAGCCGGGAAGAATGGGGCGAAAGCTATAATGGATTTCTTTGGTGCTGTTTAATTTCACGCAAAGACGCAAAGGAGCAAAGAAGCAAAGAAGAAAAGAAGTTAAGATGAAGGCAGGAAAAAGTAAAAACGAATGGGTATACTTACAGAAAATGATATTTCAGCAGTGGTTGTTAATATATGTTTTAAGATTCATTCTACTTATGGACCGGGTCTGTTGGAAAGTGTTTATGAAGAAATATTTTGCTTCGAACTTGCGAAGACAGGTCTTTTATTTGCCAGGCAGCAAGCTGTTCCATTGGTACATGAGACTATCAGGATGGAAATTGGTTTTAGGGCAGATATCGTAATAGAAGATAAGGTAATCATAGAATTAAAATCCATCGAAACTTTGGCGCCGGTCCATTTTAAACAAGTACAGACCTATCTAAAATTGACGGGGTGTAAATTAGGCCTTCTAGTAAACTTTAATGTCAACTTAATCAAAGATGGCATACACAGGATAGCAAATAAATTATAGAAAACTTAGCGCCTTGGCTCCTCAGCGTCTTTGCGTGAAAAACTTGCATACACAGAATAGTAAATAAATTATAAAAAACTTAGCGCCTTGGCTCCTTAGCGTCTTTGCGTGAAAACATACCTATATGGCAGACATTTCAGCGAATTTACTTGGCATTAAATCTCCCAACCCCTATTGGCTGGCGAGTGCGCCGCCTACTGATAAAAAGATCAATGTGCTGCGTGCCTTTGAGGCAGGCTGGGGGGGCGTGGTTTGGAAAACCCTGGGATCACAGGTTAAAAATGTTTCTTCGAGGTATTCCGCGGTGAATTTTAATGGCGCCCGGGTCATGGGCTTTAATAATATCGAGTTGATCAGTGATCGACCGCTCGATATCAACCTGCGGGAAATAGAGGAGTGCATCAGGCTGTTTCCCGATAGGGCAATGGTAGTATCCCTAATGGCCGATAATGACCGTGAAAGTTGGCACGAACTGATTAAAAAAGTGGAAGATACCGGTGCACACGGGCTGGAACTGAATTTCGGTTGTCCCCATGGAATGACAGAAAGGGGAATGGGCGCAGCTGTTGGACAAGATCCTGAAATAGCGCGGATGGTAGTGGGCTGGGTAATGGAAAAAGCCACCATACCCGTCATCACCAAGCTCACTCCCAATGTGCATTCACCCGTACCAACAGGTAAGGCTTGCGTGGAAGCGGGCACCAATGCGTTATCACTGATCAATACCATTCAGTCCATTACGGGCATCGATTTGAATACCCTCGTGCCAAATCCATATGTGGCAGGTAAATCCGTGTTTGGCGGGTATTGTGGACCGGCAGTAAAACCAATCGCATTAAAAATGCTTACCAACATAACACAGGATCCCATTACTTCCCGTGTTCCGGTTTCCGGAATTGGCGGCATCAGCACCTGGCGGGATGCGGTTGAATTTATGCTACTCGGCGCTACTACCGTACAGGTATGCACGGCGGCGATGAAACATGGTTTTCGGATAATTGAAGATCTGTGTGAAGGGCTAAATAACTGGATGGATGAAAAGGAATATAAAACCATCTATGATTTTATCGGCAAGTCGGTAGAAAAAATAACGCATTGGGAAGATCTTGATATTAATTATCATCATATCGCGAAAATTAACCAGGACAAATGTATTCATTGTGGGCTGTGCTATATTGCCTGCGAAGACGGCTCACATCAGTCGATCAATCTCCAATATGGGAAACCTTACAACACCTATACCATTAAAGAAGAAGAATGTGTTGGCTGTAATTTATGCCAGCTTATCTGCCCTGTTGTAGATTGCATTACAATGGAAGAACACAGGGTAGCACCGGAGTACCTGAACTGGAAAGAGTATCAGCGACTCGGGTTGCCATTGAATGATCATTGATTTGTCGGTTAAGTTATCACTCAACTGTGGCATGTTCCATTTACCCAACACCCAATTCTTTTATTTCATTTACACTATTTTTAAAAGTGCATATTAACCGGTTCAATATGAAAATAAACCCCACCCGTCTTCAACAGCATTTTGAAGCCATGAGCCAGATAGGCAAAATTGGTGAAACCGGCACTTGCAGACCTACGATGACCTCGCTCGAAAAACAGGCTTTTGAAATTGCAGCCACCTGGATGCAGGAAGCAGGCATGACAACCTACATTGATAACTTTGGCAATTTAATCGGCAGGTTGCCGGGAAATAATCCGGCGCTTCCCGTACTGATGATGGGCTCTCACCTGGATTCTCAACCTTATGGCGGCCGCTTTGACGGAGTTGCCGGCGTGTTGTGCGCAATTGAAGCCGTTGCAACCTTGACAGAAAATGGTATTCACCCCGATAGAAGTATTGAAGTGGTATCCTTTGCCGATGAAGAAGGCTGGCGGTTTAACAAAGGCCTTTTTGGATCGAGGGGAATTTTAGGTAAGTTGGAAGATGGCGAGCTGCAAAGGACTGATAAAGACGGTATCACGAGGGAGCAGGCATTGAAAGATTTTGGCTGCGATCCCACCAAATTTAAAGAATCCGAATATGCACCCGGAAGCATCTTTTGTTTTCTTGAACTACACATTGAGCAGGGGCCGATTTTAGATATGGCCAATCACCCGGTGGGAGTTGTTTCGGGTATCTCCGGGCCGCTTTGGCTAACTGTAAAGTTGAAAGGCATGGCGGGGCACACGGGTTCAGTACCCATGGCCATTCGAAAAGATGCTTTGCTGGGAGCTGCAGAAATTATTGTAGCACTTAACCAGATCGCTACGCAGGTTGCGGGAGCGCCTACCGTTGGCACCGTCGGCACGCTCAATGTATTTCCTGCATCCCGCAATATTATTCCGGAAGAAGTAATTTTTACAGTCGACCTGAGAGATATTGACCTGGCAAGAAGGAACCGTTATGAAAAGCAGTTGAGAGACCAGGTTGAGTCCATCACGCAAAAACATTCCCTGACTTATGAGATCACGGAAGATACCAATAGTGAGCCAAGGTATTGTGCCGATTGGATAAAGGCGATCATTCATGCAGAATGCAAGGCGGCAGGCCTGGATGCACCCGAATTGATGAGCGGCCCTTTTCATGATGCACTCGCTTTATCTTACGCCTGCGATTATGGAATGATCTTTATCCGCTGCAAAGATGGCATCAGTCACAACCCATTAGAATATGCTTCTTATGAGGATCTTGCACTGGGGGCAGAAGTATTATACGGAACTGTTTTGCAGGTGTTAAAAAGGTAAATTAACATTACAGCTCAATTTAAACTTCTCAATGTAAGACTTACACATGAAGTATATGACAGGCATCACCAAACATCCCTGCTAATATACTTACCTTCATTACATGAGAACTGAATTAGAGAATATATTGCTTAAGAACCGCCCGGGTTTTCGCCCGGTGGTAAATTTCGACCCTGCAAAAGCGAAACTCTATCATTTCAATTTCACATCTTCCAATAAGGAACTTGCACAGGAAGATCTTTTGGACACGGGGCATTTTTCCCGCTATATCAATACCCAACTCAAAATACATGATGCCAGGCTTGGCATAGGAGGCTATATGGAAGACAGGGTATTGTATAAAAGAAGCCAACTTTTCAATTCAACTGATCCCAAATCTTTTCGCAACGGGCAAAATCCTGGCTTCGCCGGCCGTTCTGTTCATCTTGGTATTGATATCTGGGGGCCGGCAGGAACAGAAGTATTCGTACCGGTTGGAGGAGTGGTGCACAGTTTTGCCTTCAATGATAATTTTGGCGATTACGGAGCCACAATTATCCTTCAGCACCAGCTGGACACGATTGTGTTCCACACTTTATACGGGCATGTAAGCCTGGCGGATATTGCACAACTGCAAAAAGGAAAGTATATCTCCCGCGGAGAAAAGATCGCTCATTTTGGTGATCCGGCTGAAAACGGATCATGGCCGCCTCATTTGCATTTCCAGGTAATTGGCGATATGAATTTGAAAGAAGGCGATTATCCAGGCGTTTGCACAATAGATGAAAGGGAAAAATACCAACACAATTGCCCCAACCCGGATTTAATATTAAACATGATGCAGTATGCTCAATTGCCAGTTCTTCAAAACATCGAATAACAATTATCTATTAAATATGTTAATCCATAGATTGTTGAATGAAAGCGAGGGGGTTTTGGTTCGAAAGATTATCTCTTATACCGATACATTGAGACTGAAACAAACCTATAAAACAAGAGATTAGAATATTCAGGGTACAAGAACCCTCCTTTGGAGGGCAGGGAGGCTTTTATTACCTTTACAGCGCAAACAAACCAGCATGGAGATTAAAGCAGGCAAATTACTAAGGAACATCAATAGTCCGGGTGATTTAAAAAAAGTAAATAAAGAGCAATTGCACCAGGTGTGTGATGAATTGCGTCAATATATCATCGACGTAGTAAGTGTACATGGTGGCCATTTCGCTGCCAGTTTAGGAGTGGTGGAATTGAGTGTGGCATTGCATTATGTATTTAATACTCCCTACGACCAGCTGGTTTGGGATGTAGGTCACCAGGCTTATGGCCACAAAATTTTAACCGGCAGAAGGGATTCATTTCCAACCAATAGAAAATACCACGGCATTAGTGGCTTTCCTAACCGTAGCGAAAGTGAATATGATACTTTTGGGGTTGGCCATTCTTCCACTTCCATCAGCGCTGCGCTAGGCATGGCGATGGCCAGTTATTATAAAGGAGAAAAAGACAGGCAACACATTGCCGTAATCGGGGATGGAGCCATGACGGCCGGACTTGCTTTTGAAGCAATGAACCATGCGGGAACAGCCAATAGCAATGTGCTGATTATTTTGAATGATAACTGCATGAGCATTGATCCCAATGTTGGTGCACTCAAGGAATATTTAACCGATATCACTACTTCACATACCTATAACGAACTGCGTGACAATGTATGGAAGGCCCTGGGTAAATTGCCCATGGGCAAAAATTTCAGTCGTGAAATGGCCAGTAAGGTAGAAGCGAGCCTGAAAGGAATGGTTAGTAAAAGCAGCAATCTTTTCGAAGCTTTGCAACTGCGTTATTTTGGTCCGATTGATGGGCATAATATCACCAAACTCGTAGAAACGCTTGCTGATCTGAAAGGGATTGCCGGCCCTAAAATATTACATATCCGCACCGTAAAGGGAAAGGGCTATGCGCTTGCTGAGAAGGATCAAACCAAATGGCATGCGCCCGGTTTGTTTGATAAGATCACGGGCGAAATCGTAAAGAAAAAATTTGATATTCCGCAACCACCGAAATACCAGGATGTATTTGGACATACGATTATCGAACTCGCGGAAATGAACGAAACGATCGTGGGTATCACTCCCGCCATGCCCAGTGGTTCTTCTTTAAAATATATGATGGAGAAGATGCCTAACAGGGCATTTGATGTGGGCATTTGCGAGCAACATGCGGTTACATTAAGTGCCGGACTGGCAACGCAGGGGATGAGGGTGTTCTGCAATATATACTCCAGTTTTATGCAACGTGCGTATGATATGGTCATCCATGATGTAGCCATACAGAATTTACCGGTGGTGTTTTGTTTAGACCGTGCCGGGCTGGTAGGGGAAGACGGACCTACACATCATGGTTGTTATGATATCGCCTATATGCGTTGCATACCGAATATGATCATCAGTGCACCGATGAATGAAAAGGAACTACGGAACCTGATGTACACATCACAGTTGGCCAGTACTAAAAACCCCTTTGTGATCCGGTATCCAAGAGGTGAAGGCGTTATGCCGGAGTGGAAAACTCCTTTCGAAGAGATTCAAATTGGCAAAGGAAGAAAATTAAAAGATGGGCAGGATGTTGCGATTCTATCCTTTGGTCACCCGGGCAACTTTGCCGCGGCGGCTATCCGCGAGGTAAGGGCAGAGGGGATTAATCCTGCACACTATGATATGCGTTTTGTAAAACCCCTTGATAAGGAACTGCTGCACGAAGTGTTTGGCAAATTCACCAAAATTATTACTATTGAAGATGGAGCCATTATGGGCGGATTTGGCAGTGCAATATTGGAGTTTATGAACGACAATGGGTATAAAGCAGATGTAAAGATTATGGGCATCCCGGATCGTTTGGTGGAACATGGCTCGCCAAAGGAGTTGTATAAAGAGATTGGTTTAGATGCCAATGCAATCGTAGCAGTGCTGAGGGAAATGATGAAAGAGAAGGTAAAGGTTTCTGATACTTTTCAATAAAAATAATTGTGCAACTTGTAAACCGGCTTAACCTTGCCGGTTTTTTTGTGCATGTTTGGCACCATAAAAATGAGCCGTATTTTCAAAAGTTAAATTACTCTGGTACTTACATTTTTGTTGGAGTTTAAACAGCCACCCCTGCATGTTCAGTATTGCAATGGCAGTTAAAAACTCGTCATTTCATTGTAATCAAGGGTTGTGGAAGTATCTTCCTCGCGGTTTTCATTGTATTCAATTATAAAATTATTTCTTCCTTCACCGGTTACAATCATCATATATTTTTGTTGCACCAGTTCGAGCAGACTTAAAAATAAAAAGATAGCATGAATGCGGTTTTCGCATATGTCAAATATCTTTTCAAAAGTTACTGTTTTTTCTTTGCGGCAGGTATCCAGCATGAATTCCCTGCTTTCTTCCATTGTATAATTGTATTGAACAACAGTATGAACAGGTTTATTATTCCTTTCACGAAGCCTGTTAACCACTTTTTCAAAGGCCTTCATCAGCTTAAAAAGGGTGACCGCCTGTATTTCGGTGCCTTCTCCAAATTCCTCACCAATCTGTGAAAGCTCTTTATGCAGGTTTCCACGACGGATCATCAGCATACGGATCTCCTCAAGCTCGGCCATTTTTATGGAGGCTTCCTTAAAACGTTTGTATTCAAGGATTTTGTTGATCAGTTCCTGCCGTGGATCGATTTCATTTCCCTGTGCATCAATTTCCTTCCGGGGTATCAACATCTTTGCCTTGATACGCATCAATGTGCTGATAAATAAAATAAACTCGCTACTTAGTTCGATGTTCAGCTTTTCTGAATGATGAATAAAGTCAAGGAAATCATTGGTGATTTTTGTGATGGGAATATTATAAATATCCAGCTCATCCCTTTCTATGAAAAAAAGTAAAAGATCAAACGGACCCTCAAACTGGTCTAGTTTTATTTGGTATGTCTCATTATTCAATGTGGAAAACGTTTAATTAAACCCATATTATCGATCGCGGCAAATGTATCAATAAGTTAGTAGAGAATGTCATTCTCCGACAAAAACTACTACTAGTGTGGATAATACTAATATGGGAGCGTTTTAGAAGCTGTTCTGGAAATAGATATTTGTTAACCAGCATTTGTATTTCATAGCATCGAGATGGGCGTCCGCCAGTGGCGGATCAACAGTGGTAAAAATGGCATCAATGCCTCCAAATACTACTATTAAAACTAAATTTAAACAGCATCTTACTCTTTTATGTAATAAAAAAATGAGTAGCAAAGAAGCAGCTGCCAGGAACCCACTTGGGGGCAGGGGGACTGGACTTCTTATTTTCTCAGTGAGTCCCTTATTTCCATAAGCAGAAGATCGGTAGAAGAAGGAGCGGGAGGAGCTGGTGGAACTGCTTCCTTTTTCCGGCTAAAAGAGTTCATTGTCTTAATTACACTGAACAGCACGAGGGCAACTACAAGAAACTTCAAAACGGCTGCCAGGAAGTTTCCATATTTTACGGTTCCCCACGTAAGCTTATCCAGGTTTTCAACATGTGCTGCCCTCAGCGCTGGTGTTAACAACAGTGGTGTTATAACGTCTTCCACAAGGGAAGAAATAATTGTACTGAAAGCCGCACCAATTACTACTGCAACTGCAAGGTCAAGAACATTGCCCTTCATTACAAATTCCTTAAATTCCTTTACAAAGCCCATGATGATTAATTTTTAGTGAATAATGATTGGTTGCTTAACACGGTAAATTATCATTAAATATAAAATATTTATCCAATTTCTAATAGTAATAAATTAGCTGTCATTCAACACAAAGAGAAGGGGTATTTATTTTTTTGCCGGGCAGGTATTTCAATTTATTAAGATCAACTTTGGCCGGTGAATAAAAACCTTGTTAACTGGCTGATCTTTTTTACACTTTCTGTGATTTGGGGTAGCAGCTTTATTTTGATGAAAATTGGTTTAGACAATCATTTAAGTCCCTACCAGGTAGGAGCTTTGCGGATTGTTTCAGCCGGGCTGGTATTGTTACCCATTTCAATTAGATATTTCCGGCAGATCCCCACTAACAAACGCTTTATCGTATTCATGTCGGGCACATTGGGCAGTCTCTTACCTTCATTTCTATTTTGTATGGCGGAAGAGGGAATCGATAGTTCCCTTGCAGGGACTTTAAACTGCCTTACGCCGGTGTTCGTAATTCTTAGCGGGACAATTTTTTTCAAAACGAAAACAACCGCAAAGAAAATCACCGGTATTATCATCGCTCTTGCAGGAAGCATATTACTGTTGATAAGCAAGGGACACATGCAGGAAAATCAGCACCTGGTTTTTGTGTCATTTGTAGTATTGGCAACTATTTCTTACGGAATCAATGTTAACCTGGTGGGGAAGCACCTGGTGAATATCAGTTCTTTGCATATGGCTGCGGTTGCCCTGTCGTTAAACGCGTTACCTGGGTTATTAATTCTTATCGTGACCGGATATTTTAATTTGCCTTTAAGCAATGATGATTTGCTGTTGGCTACCGGTGCGGCTTCATTGTTGGGCATTGTGGGCACGGCAGTAGCCACAATTTTGTTTTATATGCTGGTGAAAAGAGCGGGGGGAATATTCGCCAGTATGGTTACCTATGGCATTCCATTTGTCGCCATTGGCTGGGGAATGTTGGCAGGGGAATTATTTGGGTGGAAACAGGTAATTTGTTTATTGGTAATATTAGCAGGAGTGTACAAAGTAAATAAAAAGTCAGCCTTAAAAACCGCGATTAAACCGCAGGAGATCGTCCCATAAAAAAGCCTCCACGAATTGCGGAGGCTTTTACTAATATATTAAATCTGCGAACGGTTCTTTTACGGTTTCTTAGTCGCGCTTGCCGAAGCAGGTTTTGCTTTGTCAAATTCTTCAGCCGGAACTACATCACCCGTTAAAGTAATACTTTTCAATTCATCAATACCCGCAAATTTAACGGTCAGGTGCTTATCGAAATGGCCAGGATTAGCGGCGTTATAGGTAGCATTGATTACCCCCGTTTTTCCAGCAGCAATAGGTTCTTTGGTATAATCCGAAATAGTACATCCGCAGGTTGGGTTGGCCTGTTCAATAATCAGCGCCTGGTTGCTGATATTGGTAACAGTGAAAACTCCTTTGGTAGGAACACCTTGTTTAATTTTCCCGAGATTGATGGTTTCCGTTGTAAATTTTGCGATGTCGTCTACTTTTTTTTGTGCAAATACGGAAGCTGTAGTGGTCAAAGCGAGTACGGCTACAGATAATAAGATTTTTTTCATGGTTATAATGTTTGTTTAAATAGTAATAATATAATAGTAATGATAGTTTATTTTAGCTAATCTTTCAAATTTCCTAATGCTTTATTTTCCGGTGCTGAAGTTACCGGAGTTTTCCAAACATCTCCTTTTATTACAATCTGCTTAGAAAGCGTTCCATTATAGGTAATGGTCACCAATTTAGTGAACTTTCCTTCAGCCGCTGCATTGTATCCTACAGTGATGTTAGTTTTTTCACCGGGAGCAACTACTCTTCCTCTTTCCCACTCGGGCGTTGTACATCCGCAACTCGCCTGTACATTGATGATATTGAGGGAGTCTTTTCCATTATTTGACACTTCAAAAATATGTGTAACCGGTTTTCCCTGCGGGATTTTGCCAAAATCAAATTCAGGCTCTTTGAGTACCAGCACATCATCCGTTACAGTTTTGGAAGCATTCGGAATTTCTTTTCCCGGAGATTGTGTATTGGAAGCTACCACTGCATTTTGTGCCGTAACACTCATTGCAAAAAGGCTGGCTGCTAATAGGGTAAAAAGTTTGGTCATAATGCTGGCTATTTTTCAATAATCGAACCAAAGATACAAAAACCGTCAAAATCAATGCAATTTGTTCGGTCGTTATCTTTTTTTTAACAATCATCACAATAATTTACTTTTGTTACATGGATACAGCAAATACCCAGGATGCAGAATTGCAGGAAAAGTTGAGTTTCGACCATTTCCGCAATGAAGTGCTAAAAGACTATCGGATCGCTTGTGAAAGCAGGGAAACCAGTCTGATGGGACGAAAGGAAGTGTTGACGGGTAAAGCGAAATTTGGCATTTTTGGAGATGGGAAAGAGGTAGCCCAGGTAGCTGCTGCAAAATTTTTTAAACCAGGCGATTTTAGGGCAGGCTATTATCGGGACCAGACTTTTATGTTTGCTGCAGGACTGGCCAATGTAGAACAATATTTTGCCCAGTTATTTTCGGATCCGGATGTTAACAATGATCCTTTCAGCGCAGGCCGGCAAATGAATGCGCATTTTGCTACCAGGCTTGTTGATGAAAATGGTGAGTGGCTCGATTTGGTAAACAGGAAAAACAGCAGCAGCGATATGGCCCCCACGGCAGGTCAAATGCCAAGGGCGGTAGGGCTGGCACTGGCTTCCAAACTTTTCCGCAATGCGCCGGTTTTTCAAAAACACACCAGTTTAAGTGATAATGGAAACGAAGTTTGTTTCTGTACTATCGGTGACGCATCTACCTCGGAAGGCCATTTTTGGGAAGCTGTAAATGCCGCCGGCGTTTTACAGATTCCGCTGGCCATATTTGTATGGGATGATGGATACGGTATTTCTGTGCCTAAAAATCTTCAAACTACCAAGGGATCTATTTCTACCGCTTTGAAAGGAATGCAGAAAACGGATGATACCAATGGCATTGATATTTACCGGTTAAAAGGATGGGATTACGCAGAAATGTGCGAAGTGTTTGAGCCCGCAATCCAAAAGATCAGGGATACGCATACACCGGCAATTTTTCATATTGAGGAGATCACCCAACCGCAGGGACACTCTACCTCCGGCAGTCATGAAAGGTATAAAAAGCCTGAGCGGCTTGCATGGGAAAGGGAGTGGGATTGTATCCGGAAAATGAAAGAATGGATATTGGCAAACGCCCTGGCGGACGAACACGAATTAAGTGATATTGAAATTAAAGCAAAGCTCTTTATTAAGGTTAGCAAACAAAATGCCTGGGACAATTATCTTAGTCCTATTAAAGAACAGGTATTGTCCGGCGTTGCGTTGATGCACCAACTTGCCGAAAATACCAACCCGGAAAATGCCGCCTTAATAGAGAAGATTGCAAATGAATTGGAAAGCAACAAAGAACCCATGCGCAGGGAAGTGATGAAAGCATTAGCGACCGCATTGGATATTGTCGAAAAGGAAGATGCGTCCTCCGAATTGCGCTCCTATTATCTTGCGCTTAAAGCCACCAACAACGGCTTGTATAATTCAATGCTTTATAATGAAGGGCCTAAATCTGCTATCCGCGTTCCGGAAGTAAAGCCCGCTTATACTGAAGATGCCAGGATGGTAAATGGCTATGAAGTACTGAATAAATACTTTGATAAATTATTTGAAGCCAATGACAAGGTAGTTGCTTTTGGGGAGGATGTTGGTTTTATTGGTGATGTAAACCAGGGCTTTGCAGGGTTACAAACTAAATATGGCGAACATCGGATATTTGATACCGGTATCCGTGAACTAACCATTATGGGGCAGGGGATCGGGTTAGCCTTGAGAGGATTAAGACCTATCGCTGAAATACAATACATCGACTATCTATTATACGGATTGCAACCTTTGAGTGATGATGCTGCGACCACGCATTTTCGTACCGCAGGTGGACAAAGCTGCCCGCTCATTGTGCGCACCAGGGGGCATCGGCTGGAAGGTATCTGGCATAGCGGTTCACCAATGGGGATGATCATTAATGCCTTAAGGGGGATGTATATATGCGTACCAAGAAATATGGTGCAGGCCGCCGGGATGTACAATACTTTGCTTCAATCGAATGATCCGGCCCTGATGATTGAATGTTTAAACGGGTACCGGATGAAAGAAAAATTACCGGTCAATTTATTAACCTTTACGGTACCATTGGGAATTCCGGAAACTATCAGGGAAGGAACAGACATCACCATGGTTACTTATGGTTCCACCCTAAGAATTGTGTTGGAAGCTGCGGAAACATTATCAAAAGTAGAGGTCAGTTGTGAAGTAATTGATGTGCAAACCTTATTACCCTTTGATATACATCATCATATTGCCAAGTCGCTTAAAAAAACCAACCGGATTATTTTTATAGACGAGGATGTACCGGGCGGGGCGGCAGCTTTTATGTTTAATAAAGTCATGGAAGAACAGGGTGGTTATAAGTTTCTAGATGTATCCCCGAGAACACTGACAGGGCAAGCCCACAGGCCATCTTATGCCAGCGATGGAGATTATTTCAGCAAACCGAATACCGAGGATATTGTAAGAGTAGCGAAGGAGATGATGGCGGAGTAAGATGGTTGATGGTTGATCGTTGGTGGATGGTAGAGCCACGCTGCTGCGTGGCTAACTAACAACCAAATAGACCAAAATCCATCAATTGCAGTGAAATACCGTTGCACAATGGTATGCAGTACAAGGGAGTGACACAACGATGTTCATTAAAGTACTGTCGCTCGTAAAAAAAATAGATCAATAAATTTGAAGTGAATGTTAATGGCTTCACGATTCACCATTGCCCATTCACGAGTTTCACCATATAATCATTACTAATGCAGAATCTTACAATTTACCAGGTAGATGCATTTACCAGTAAGCTTTTTGGCGGCAATCCCGCAGCGGTAATTCCTTTGGAGAAATGGCTGGATGACCAGTTAATGCAGCAAATTGCGGCGGAGAATAATTTAGCTGAAACTGTTTTTTTTGTCCCGCTCGGCGACGGTTTTCACATCCGGTGGTTTACGCCCGAACTTGAGATAGATCTCTGCGGCCATGCTACCCTGGCGAGTGCCTTTATACTGTACGAGTACCTTGGTTATTCCAAAAGCCAATTACTTTTCTATTCAAAAAGCGGCGAATTGATGATCGCCCGGGAAGGTGACAAATTTCAATTGAATTTTCCTTCACGAATGCCTGTAAGAGTAAGCAACTACCCGGAACAATTGTTAAAAGGGTTGGGTATTACGGATCCGCTGGGCGTATATAAAAGTCGAGATTATGTAGTGGAAGTTGCTACAGAAAAAGAAGTATTAAATCTCAGCATTGATATTTCATTATTAAACCAGGTGGATGTAATTGGCATTATTGTAACTGCACCGGGGAGTGACTGCGATTTCGTATCAAGATTCTTTGCGCCCAATTGTGGTATTCCTGAAGATCCGGTTACCGGCTCGGCTCATTCAACACTTATCCCTTTTTGGGCTGAAAAGCTTGGTAAAAATTCGCTGCATGCAAAACAAGTATCTAAAAGAGGTGGTGAACTGTGGTGCCAGGATAAGGGTGACAGGGTTACAATGAGTGGTAGTTGTGTTTTTTATATGAAAGGGGAAATTAATGTCTGATGTCTGATTTGTCCATATCTGATATAAAGAACTTCCTGACGTATTGAAGACTCTTCGAATAATTACTTCATATTATGATATACCTTCTGCACATCCTCGTCTTCTTCTAATTTATCGATCAGCTTAAATACATCCTGGGCAGATTCCTCATCCAGTTCAGTTGTATTCATGGGAATTCTCGTGAGTTCCGCCGTAATCACTTCAATCTTTTTTTCTTCCAGCGCTTTTGCCATATGGCCAAACTCTGTAAAAGCTACCCGGATAACAATATTGCCTTCACTGTCTTCCCCAATTTCTTCAAGGCCGTAATCAATTAATTCCAACTCCAGCTCATCGATATTTAAACCATTGTTCTTTATTTTGAATTCTCCCATTCGGGTGAACGTAAAAGCTACGCTGCCACTGGTACCGAGGCTTCCGCCGCTTTTTGTAAAATGCATACGCACATTGGCTACAGTGCGGGTTGGATTATCAGTGGCGGTTTCCACCAATAAGGCTACCCCATGCGGCGCATAGCCTTCATAGGTAATTTCTTCGTAGTTGCTGGTATCTTTTCCCATGGCCCTTTTGATAGCGGCTTCTACACGGTCTTTCGGCATACCCACCGATTTGGCGTTGAGGTAACATCTTCTTAATGCCGGGTTATTGTCGGGGTCGGGACCGCTGTTTTTAACTGCGATGGCAATCTCTTTTCCAATACGGGTAAAATTTTTGGCCATTTTATCCCAACGGGCAAACATGGCGCTTTTTCTAACTTCAAATATCCTTCCCATTTCGACGGTATATTATAGATTTAATTATTAATCGGATTGCAAATTTAAGGAAATCATTTTCTTACTGGGGATAGAATTGCAAAGGCGTGTTCTTTGCACAATGTATATTCAATTAAAATGAAAATGCATGACATTCATCACGAACAAAGATGGGATGTATTCTGTGCAACGGTGCGTTTATTGAGTTATAGGCAAATAAGTTCCATGGAGGCCGGGGCATTTGTTTATTGCCTAATTTTAATCAAATGAGTAAGCCACTGTTATCAGTACAGGATCTGTGCATTGATTTTATTTCGGAAGACGAGCGTGTTCCGGCCGTAAAAAATATTTCTTTTACTGTAAACGCCGGGGAGATTGTTGCCATTGTAGGCGAATCCGGCTCGGGAAAATCGGTTACTGCTTTATCGCTGATGCAATTGTTACCAAAACAGGCAATTGTAAATGGGCAATTGCTTTTTTCTGTGAAGCAGCAACAAACAATCGATCTGAAACAGGCTACTGAAAAAGAGATCAATGCAGTGCGGGGAAAAGATATGGCAATGATCTTCCAGGAGCCAATGACTTCGTTGAACCCCGTATTCACCTGTGGTTACCAGGTGATCGAAGCAATACAGTTACATCAACAGCTTTCTTCAGCCGCTGCAAAAGAAAAAACCATCGCATTATTTGAAAAAGTAAAATTGCCGGATCCTATCTCTATAATGAACCGGTATCCACACCAGTTAAGTGGAGGTCAAAAGCAAAGGGTGATGATCGCAATGGCGATCAGTTGTAATCCTTCGATGCTGATTGCAGATGAGCCCACTACCGCACTGGATGTAACGGTACAAAAAACCATCCTGGAATTAATAAAGGAATTGCAGCTTCAATCGGGCATGGGCGTTATCCTG
This sequence comes from Ferruginibacter sp., assembly GCA_025963635.1. GTDB lineage: Bacteria > Bacteroidota > Bacteroidia > Chitinophagales > Chitinophagaceae > Ferruginibacter. Next base: position 11,242 of record JAOQAK010000100.1, on the reverse strand, counting down.
ATTACACATGATCTTGGATTGGTAGCGGATATTGCAGACAGGGTGCTCGTAATGTACAAGGGCGAAATTGCAGAACAGGGATCAACAAAAGCCGTGTTGCAAAACCCACAACATCCGTATACAAAAGCCTTAATGGGCTGCCGCCCGGCAATGCACCAGCGGGGAGAGCGGCTACCAGTAGTAAGTGATTTCATGGCACCGCAGCCTTCAAACGAGGTTGCTGAATCCATCCAATCGGAAGAAATTGTTTCTCCACAAATCGATATTTCTCACAACAGCGAACAGGGGATACGACTCAAGCGCAAGGAAACACATGATCGGGATGTTGTATTGAAAGTAGAAAATCTAAAGGTTTATTTTCCCGGCAAAAAAACTTTGTTTGGAAAAACACCCATGCCTTTTAAAGCTGTCGATGATGTAAGTTTTACTGTTTCCAAAGGCGAAACACTGGGACTTGTAGGTGAAAGTGGCTGCGGAAAAACTACGCTGGGCCGGGCTATTTTGCACCTGGTGCCCGCTTCCTCCGGGAATATTATTTTAAATGGTGTAAACCTTGCAGGATTATCCAAAGGCGCTATGAAGCCGGTTAGGAAGGATCTCCAGATTGTGTTCCAGGATCCCTACGGTTCGTTGAACCCAAGACTTACTATTGGGGCTGCAATACAGGAGCCCATGAAAGTGCATGGCATCTTTAGCAGCAATTTCGCCCGAAAAGATAAGGTGATAGAGTTGCTGGAGAAAGTAAATCTGAAGCCAGAACATTTTAATCGTTACCCCCACCAGTTTAGCGGAGGTCAGCGGCAAAGGATTTGCATTGCAAGAGCTTTGGCGCTTAATCCTTCTTTTTTAATATTTGATGAAAGTGTAAGCGCTCTGGATGTAAGTGTGCAGGCGCAGGTACTGAACCTGCTCAACGATCTTAAAAGAGAGTTTCATTTTACAGCAATTTTTATTTCCCACGACCTGTCAGTAGTCCGGTTTATCAGCGACCGGATAATGGTAATGAACAAAGGAAAAATTATTGAAGAAGGTCCTGCGGATGAGGTCTATTTTTCTCCCCAAAATGAATATACTAAAAAATTGATAGCAGCAATTCCGGGGAAGAAGTTGAAGGTTGAAGGTTGAAGGTTGAAGGTTGATGGTTGAAGGTTTAAGGTTAAAAGGCATTCTTATTACCAAAGCGTCACCCGGCTAATCATCAGTTTTTGAGAAACGGTAATTGCTTTCACTCTCAAAGAAATTGCGGGCGCTTTTGTGAAAGGTGAATAATACCCGCTTCAGTTGTTCGTTGTATTGCTCTTCAAACGGGATCTCCGGCTTTAATTTTTTGTCGGTCATAACGGCGAACTTATTATCACTGCTTACTTCAGCAATCTTTTCCGGTTGTAAGCCACTAAGGCCTATCTTCCAATCATCCTCTTTTTTCACACGATATTTAAAGAAATAAACAAATCCTTTTTTTTCCTGGAACACCAGGTTTTGTTTGCCTATAAAAACTATCGAATCTATGGAATTAAAATCTTTGTCGGCCACCAGGTAACTTTTTGCCAATAGCAATTGGGTTTTAAACCGGACAGGGAATTTATCCAATCTTTTAATTTGTTCCAGTTTTTTATACAATTTTCCCCGCCATTTATCCTCCCGGGCAAGTCCGTTTAGAATGCTGTCGGCAACCATTTTATTGTTGCGTAGCAATAGCACGGAAGTATTCAATTTCACCTCCTCATCTTTTGTGCGCAGGAGCTTATCAAAGAATTTTGGAACATTGCTATTCTTGTCATAAAAAGGCATTAATAATACCGCGTAATCAGTCAATTCATTCTTGTTGTCCTCGTTGCTGTTATAGGTGCGGATTGTCTCATCATCGTTGTCTTTATTCAACTCCTCATCTAATTTCTTTTCATCCTTTCCCTGCTGTTTTTTTAATTCTATTTTGGCGTCAAAATATATTTTATTGAAATAATCTTCATATTGATTCTCCTTGATTTGTCCGCTGTCCACTAGAGTTTTCAATAATGATAACACAGGTTTTTTATAATCATCCACACCAGCCAATTGTAATAGCTCAGGATACAAAGTTGCAGCTAGTTCCAACGAATCACTAAGACTGGTAAACATGCCTGTATACTCATAATTGTTTTCAAAAAACGGTGGATCCTGAAGTACGAGTTCTTTAAACAATTGAATGGCTTCCTTGCTTTTATGCCTGGCCAGTGCCTTCAATACTTCGTTTTGAAAAGTGCTTGTATCAGCGGTTTGCTCATATATCTTTTTGAGCATTCCAACTACTATCTTAACAGTGGTGTCTTTAATATAGCCCAGTTCGGCAATTAGCCTGGTTTTAGTATCAACATAATCCTTGTCTGCTTTTAATGCACGGATAGCCGCCACGATTTTGGTAACTCCCTTTTCACCATAATAAATATTGCTGATGGTTTGTTGAGCCCTTTTATGAAGGGTACTGTCCTTACTAAAAAGATCCGCAAAAAAACTGTCGAGGTTGTTTACAAAAATATTTTTGCCCAGGTTTTTTTCTTCAGGAGCAAAACTTGAAAAGAACTGGCTGGTGAAATCGTTTTGGCCGTTAACCGTATCACTGATGGTTACCATGCTGAAAAGATAGTTGTCCTTAAGCATGATCATTCGCTCAAGAATTCTTGATGAACCGGTATCTTTTAAATAGATCCGGTAACCCCTTACACCATTCTTTAATGTAAAAGCGTCTTTTTTATAAAGAAGAAGATCGTCTTCATCATAGATATCCTCAATCGTATTCGTCCAGAAATTGGCGGAATCTTTTACTGAATAATATTTAGGATATTGTTGTACGCTCACCCCAATCGCCTCTCCTGTTGAATCACTTGCAAACAGCGCATTTTTACTTTTTGGCCAATAACTATTATAAGTAGAAGTGGTGTTGCTGCTGGCAACATCTGCTGTAACTTTTTCCAGCTTGGCCCGATAGGCCAAATCAAGTTCTGGAGCAATTGGTGTGGTAACCGAAAAATGCATGAAGCTGTCAACGTATTGGGCTTTCGCCCGGTATTGATATGGTGTAAAATGGAAGGAGTTGAAGTATTCGCTAAAATTGTTGTGTACATCTTTGCTACTTACTGCAATACAATAATAATGCGGCCCCTTTATAAGGTAGCGGGCTGTTACGAAATGCCCATTTTTCATGCGCTCCTTTACTTCCAGGCATGGATATCCTAACCAGTGGGTTAATTTCCGGGAGATTTGTTTATCGTAATAATCAGGAGAACGGAACGACTCTTCTATCAGCTTCAAATCAAAACTGTCTTCATCAAGAAACTTGAAATTGTGAACGCTTTTTTTCAAAACAAGGTATACGTCACCGGTAGCGTTATCCTTTGCCTGGTATTCCCAACGGTTGATACCATCGCTTGTATTGGCATTTAAATTCTCATCCGGTGATTGCGGGAACCTTACCGAAAATCCACCTTGCGCGGGGGTAAAAATATCAGCGGAAGATGTATTTTCTTTCAGTTGTATGGATGAAAAAAATTGTGCTGCTTCTTTACCATCCGCATAATTTTCCTTGCCGCTCATTTTAAAAATGAGTATTTCAAAAGGAGTAATTAAAATATTATACCGCTGCAAATCGCCGCGTCTTGTCTTGTTGGTGAGATCGAAACCTTTGTAGCCATTTTTTTGTATCCCGGATTTTTTTAAAATTTTCCCGGGAATGTATTCATACAGCAGGCTGTCCACTTTTTTCAATACCATATCTTCTGTTTGCCCTAAAAAAGCAGCATATGTTTTTACCCGGGTAACGAGATAAAAACTGCCATTGCTCATATCAGAATACTGTCTTCTGTCAAGGTGCATGTATTCGTCCTTCATTTTAAAAAGCGGGCCCGGCATGCTCACGCTATAGGATCCGTCATCTGCTTTCACCGTGGAAAAAACAACCGGTACTTTTAACTGATCCGTTTCATCTTTCTTAACAGCATCCCTGTCCGACATCTTGATGGGCCGTAAATGATAACCCATTTTTCGCAGCAACTCTATGATACCGCGGGGGCCGGGTAAATGCGCCGCACCTACGCCTACAAAGAGGCTGCTTTGTTTAAGAATGGTATCGATCGAACCTGCCTGGATCTCGTTTCTCTTGTATAAAAATTTTTCCCTGAAAGCATCCGACCTTTCTGTCAGCAGGTCCAGGGAATCCATCAGGTCAAGGTCGCCGCTGCGGTAGGCATTCTGAATTTTTTGCCCGATATCCCGCATGGATTCTCCATCAAAGTCAATGTTCTTTTTCTTTTTTTCCTTGGCCATATCTCCATAGGCTTCAAGTACCACTTTTTCCGTTTCATTGTAATCTTCCACACCTGCTGATCTTTTGCCTAATCTTTTGCCTGTCTGGAAAATATAGAGGTCCAGAAACGTGTCTTCTTCAAAGTCTTCCCGCGTTTTAAAACTCCGGTATAGCAAGCTGTTTACGACCGTAGGTTCGGTGCTGAGTGCTGCCTTTAGTTCGGTATCATAGTCATTAATACTGAAAGAGTTTTCCGTTAAAAAATCGCCACCGGGCGATTGGACGAAATTTGCATAATTCTCTTTCAGCCTGTCGAGGCGCACCATTTGGCCCTGCCATAAATCGGGGTTCAATTCCAACGCTACCGCATCAACATTCTTCATCGCATAATAAAAGGAGTCGCTCAGATGAAAAACCATCTTGCTGCTAACATGCATGGTACCGAAAAGGTAAGAAGGCTTCTCAAGTCCGTTGCCGGTGATTTCCCAAAACAGGCTTGGATACTTTTTAGTGGGATTCTTTTGACCGAATACACTGCCTGTAGCCATCAGAAAAAAGGCAGTTAGTATAAACAGGAAATACTTTTTTCTCATACGGGGTTCTAATTGAAGGCTACCTGATAAAGATGCAGAGAAGTGTACAAATCACAAAATAATCTGCCATTTATTAACGCTTTTTTGCTTATAATGGTTGATATATTATTAAAATATGCTGCCTTATTGGCGCAAACTGCTCAAAATGAACTACATTTGCGCTCTTAAAAATCATGCCGTAACATGATAAGTGCCTTTTAAAGGGCTTCGTATCTCTGTAACAACTACAGTACAAGGCATGTGACATCTTCAAAAATTATTGATACACATGAAATTAAGTCAGTTTCGATTCGACCTTCCACTTAATCTGATTGCCCAAAATCCCACCAAAAAACGAGAAGATAGCAGAATGATGGTAATTCATCGTAAAACCGGTGAAATTGAAAATCGTTATTTCCGCGATATTATTGAATTCTTTGATGACAAGGATGTGATGGTAGTAAATAACACCAAAGTTTTTCCTGCACGTATGTATGGACGCAAGGAAAAAACAGGTGCTAAGATTGAAGTTTTTTTACTCAGGGAACTTAATAAGCCAAACAGGCTATGGGATGTAATTGTTGATCCGGCCCGCAAGATCAGGGTAGGTAATAAATTATATTTTGGTGAAAACGATGAACTGGTAGCGGAGGTAATTGACAATACCACGAGTCGTGGCCGTACCATCCGTTTTTTATGGGATGGTACAGAAGAGGAATTTAGGGTGATGCTGGATTTTATGGGTGAAACTCCCTTGCCGAAATATATAAAACGGAAACCCGATGAAGAAGATAAAGAAAGATACCAGACGGTATATGCCAAGCATGAGGGTGCTGTTGCCGCACCTACTGCTGGGTTGCATTATAGTAAAGAGCTGATCAAAAGGCTTGAGATTAAAGGTGTTCGTTTTGCTGAAGTTACACTGCACACAGGTTTAGGCACTTTCCGGCCGATTGAAGTGGAAGATCTTAGCAAACATAAAATGGACGCTGAATATTATGCTATTGATGACACCGCCTGCCAAATCGTAAACAAAGCAAAGGCTGATGGAAGAAGGATATGTTCTGTGGGTACCACAACCATGAGGGCTATGGAATCATCTTTTACCGCTCAGAAATTATTAAAGCCATCTGAAGGCTGGACAAATATGTTTATTCATCCACCTTATAATTTTTCAATTGCTGATTCGCTGGTTACCAACTTTCATTTGCCAAAAACAAGTTTGCTGATAATGACCTGTGCATTTGCCGGGTACGACCTGGTGATGGAAGCTTACAAAAAAGCTATTAAAGATAAATACCGCTTCTTCAGTTATGGAGATGCTATGTTGATTGTATAGTGTAAAAGATTATGAATGGAAAGATATTAAGCTCCCCAATTTTGGGGAGTTTTTGTTTCCGGTAAGCTTTTTCCAATGTTGTCGCATGGTTATCGCAACGAATGCACGAATACACAATATCTTTCAATAGAAATGTAGCACGCTTGTCGGATGTGAAAGCAATCTTTTCCAGGTGTGAACAAGGGAGCATGCATGACGGACTTGCTTTTTTCAATTAGGGAATTGATGATTCAGTCGCTAATGCCGTAGGGCTTACAAACTCGCTTTTTACTAAATCATAAAGCCGTTCAAATTTTTGAAAGCAGGCGGAATATATTATGTGCTTATCAGGGCAGGGTTCATAGGTTTTTCCGGTTGTTGTTAAGGCATGTTGGGGCAGCATACGGGTTGCTTCCATGCCCACTTTGGCGGCCCCCAGGCTGAGCTCTCTTCAATGCCATTTACAAAAACAGGCACATTGAAAACATCTGCGAGCATTTGGATCCACGAAGTGCTGTTGGCAAATCCACCGTTTGCGTATATAATAGTTATGGGTGCTTTCTCTATTAATATTTTTCCAATGCTGTAAAGATTGAATATAACTGCCTCCATTGCTGCTCTTACGAGGTGTGCCCTGCCATGCGTAATGCTTAGGCCAAAGAAGACTCCTCTTGCGTTGGAGTTCCACAGAGGGGCCCTTTCACCAAGTATATAGGGAAGAAAGAGGAAATCTTCGGAACCGGGATTTATCAATGTGGCAAGGTTAAAAAACTCTTCCGTTGTTTCGCCGTTTTGAAGAATGTTTTCTTTTAACCACTGCAGCACGATACCACCGTTGTTGCTTGCACCACCTGTTATAAAGTAATCTTCTTTTAGGTGATAACAAAAGGTTCTCATCCGGGTATCTGTATGTGCTTCCCTTGTAACCATTCTTGCGGCACCGCTCGTTCCTATGGTGATTGCCATAGTGCCTTTTTCCATGGCTCCACTGCCAAAATTGGCAAGGCCGCCATCGCTGCCACCCATAACAAATGCGGTGGTGCTAAAATCCGGTAACCTTTTAGTGAATGGGTGCCCCGCTGGTAAATACTCGATGTGGTGCGTACTTACCAACGCTGAAAGCTGGCTTTTATTTATCCCTATAAAATCTAAAATTGTTTCGTCCCATTCAAGTGAATGAATATTCAATAATCCTGTTGCCGAGGCAATGGCTGTATCAACAATGTATTTCCCGAAAAGAGAATGAAGAACAAACTCTTTTATACTGATAAATTTACTGGTGTTGCAAAAAACATCCACGCTGTTTTCTTTCAACCAAACCAGCTTACATAATGGCGACATGGCATGTACCGGAACGCCTGTTCTATGATAAAAGTATTTTCCCAAATCAATCGATCTCAGCTGCTCTGCAATTTCGACGGCCCGATTATCGGAATAGATGATGCACCTGGTAAGTAGCTTGTCATCTTCTCCAACGGCAATTAAACCATGCAGCGCCGCACTAAAACTAATAAAAAGCGGATGGTGCCCGGCAAGAGTGCCTGCAATTTTATTCATGCAGAGAATGGTGGCTTCAATTATTTCATAAGGGTCCTGCTCGCACCAATCAGCCTTCGGATGATAAGTTCCGTAGCTGATAGCATGTTTTGCCAATATGCTTCCATCGGTTAAAAAAGCAACCGCTTTTGCAGATGAAGTGCCAATATCTAAACCTATAAAATAATCCATGCAATAATATGTTAGACGCTTTCTTTTTGATGTTATTATGATAAACTATGGAAAAAACGGGTCAACACTTAAATCAAAAAAAGCCAGCCATAAGGCTTTGGTCTTCCCGGCAATTATTAAACAGTACGAGTGTGCTTTTTTCTTGTGTGATACTATACAAAAAACGGCACACCCGGTATCGCGTATTTTTTTAAACCTTCTTCATTGATCTCCACACCAATCCCTGGCTTATCAGATACAGTAAGAGACCCTTGGTCGATAAAAGGCTTGTCATAGGTTACAATCTCTTTCCATTTAGGGTCTGTATCGCTTAAAGATTGCCATTCAAGAATATGGAAGTTCGGAACAGAAGCGCAAACATGTGCAATGGCCATCGCTCCAACAAAAGAACCTATAAACATCTTGCTCTTCTCCGTTTCATTTGAAGGCTCACTATCTTTTGGCAATCGGTTGTGCCACCAACTGGAAAGAAAGGAGCCGGTGATATTCATCACGGGACCAAAAATGGCCGGTGCCAATCCTGCAGTGGCCATCTTGCCTATAGTTATTGCAAGGCCGGATGCGAGACCCGCATTCTGCATACCCACTTCAAGCGCTATCGTTCTGCAATCACGTTCATGAAACTTTAGCAATCGCCCCGACCAATAACCGAGAAAATAGCCAGCCAGATTATGGATCACGGTTGCTACCACCAACAAGCCACCTACCATTAATAAATTGTCTCTCCCGGCGGCAACCATTATCATTAAAATTAAGGCGATGCCTGTCATGGAAAGGATGGGCATGGCTTTATCGAGCCAGTTAAATCTTCCACGCACCAGGTAATGAACTGTTAATCCGCCTGCTATCGGAATAATTACGATTTTAATTATATCCCACATCATGGCCCAAAAATGTATTTCCACAAAGCTGCCACCCAGAAAACGCATCAGCAAGGGGGTTAAGAAAGGTGCAAGCAAAGTAGATATAGTGGTGATAGAAACTGAAAGTGCGAGATTTGCTCTTGCGAGGTAAGACATTACGTTCGATGCCAAACCACTGGGGCAACAGCCCACTAAAATAATTCCGGCTGCGATTTCACCAGGGAAGTTAAACAAGCTGGCGATGGCAAAACCAATTAAGGGCATGATCGTATAGTGGCAAACCACACCAACGATGATTCCTTTTGGCATGTTTAAAACCCGGGCAAAATCTTTAACGCTTAACTCTGTTCCCATGCCGAACATAATTATTTGGAGCAGGGGAACGATGAGCGCCGAAAGTTTAAAATTTCCAACAGATCTAAAAAATTGAGGATAATACATGGCAAGGCTCACCACCGCAAAAATGATCATTGTAAAAGATAGTCCTCTAAGCACTTTATTGCCTCTGAAGGCCACTGCAAGACAAGCAAAAAATAGCATCAGCAACCATCCGCCCCGATTGTGCAGTTGCTGAAACAGTGTAAAAATATATGCCAGCAAAAAGATTGCTGCAGGCGCATAAAAGTAATTGTATACAGATCTGTTCGGAGATGCCATACGATAAGATTGCCGCTGATGGGGAGTTGCAAAGCGCGGGTGAGCGAATCATTTTCTCACCCGAACTATGCTAACGGATGCGATGGTTAACTAAACACCCTGTCATGAGAGCGTTTTGCATCCCATTGTGGAGTAGGTTCGAAATAAGTTTTGTCACTTGGGTGAAGATGTTGTTTCACCACTTCATCATTTAACTCAATTCCTAGCCCGGGTGCTGTGAGTGGAAGGTTTGCGAAACCTTTGGTGATTAGTTTTCGCCCATCGGTTGTTTTCACCAGGCTTTCCCACCATGGCAGGTCTATAGAATGATGTTCCAGCGCCAAAAAGTTTTGAGTAGCTGCTGCACAATGAACATTCGCCATAAAGGATACTGGTGTTCCGGCCTGGTGCATGGCCATGGCTACACCATGTTCTTCTGCATAGTCACCAATTCTTTTTGTTTCTAAAAGTCCGCCGGAAGAGGAGAGATCGGGGTGAACAATATCCACGGCATGGATATCTATCAGCGGCTTGAAGTTTTTCAGCAGGTAAATATCTTCACCGGTAAGGCAAGGCGTTTCCAACGCATCCGCCATCATTTTCCACTGGTCGGTTAGCTCCCAAGAAACAATATCTTCCAGCCATGCCAACCTGTATTTTTCAACTGCCCGGCCGAGGCGGATGCCATTGTTAAAATCAAAATGTCCGTAATGGTCAGTAGACAGCGGGATGTCGTATCCTAACATGCCCCTCACAGTATCTACCAATTTAGCAAGTTCATCGAGGCCTTTATCGGTGATTTGTATTTGTGTAAAGGGATGCTGTGTATTTCCATAAGACATGTAATTGCTCTGGTCGCCCCATTGTGCCAAATCTCCTTTGCTATTTTCCCAGAATTTATTATTCACCAAAGTGCCGGGAATGTTTTTCAGTTCTCCAATACCGAGGTCCATTTTTAACCAGGTATATCCCTGGTCGTTGATACGGTAGTTCATGAGCTTTTTCTGTTCCTCCGGGGAACCGGCTTCGGGGGTATCTGCATACAGCCTTATATTATTGCGATAACGGCCGCCAAGCAATTGCCATGCCGGAACATTATACGCTTTGCCAACGATATCCCATAAAGCCATTTCAACTCCACACACACCTCCAGCTTGCCGCGATGGGCCGCCGAATTGCCTGATCGATTTAAAAATCTGTTCTACGTTGCAAGGGTTTTGTCCGAGTATACGGCTTTTTAACATCAATGCATACCGTTCATCTGCTCCATCCCTTACTTCGCCCAGGCCATAAATACCCTGGTTGGTATCAATACGTATGATTGCGGTACGACCTAAAACGGTTGTTACGCAATACCGCATATCGGTTATTTTAAGATCGGAAGGACTTGAAAAGCGACTCACCTTTTGAGTGCTTTGTGCAACCAATTCTTCAATGGGTGAAAACATAAAAGCTCCTCCTAAGGCGATGCCTCCAAGCGCAGATTTTTTAAAAAAAGACCTGCGGCTATTCTCCTGTTCTTCAGTCTTTTGATGGATGTTTTCATCTTCAATAGTGTCCTGGTCTTTCAAGCCAAGTTTTGTGAGATAATTTTGTGACGGAGTCATGGTTGTTTATTTTAGCTTATTAATTGAATCGTGAATGGTCAATGGTGAATGGTGAATGGTCAATGGTGATTGGTGAATGGAGGCTGATGTTGAAATTGAATAGCAATGCACGATTGACCATTCACCATTCAATGTCGTTTAGTTAAGGGCTAAGTTAAGCTAAGCCAATATTAAAGGGAAAAAGTTCTTTGACAATTGTTGTAATAATGCGGTAAATATTATCTTTGGATTATAGGGGT
>JAOQAK010000095.1 GCA_025963635.1 Ferruginibacter sp. | reverse complement strand
CGGGATTGTTTGTTCACTGGCAGAAGGGGATTAAATATTGACTGAATAACAAGAGCCGTATGAAGGGAGACTTTCACGTACGGATCTGTGAGCGGCTGAGGCTGAAATGCTTTGGTCTACTCGACCTCTTTCTATGAAACGTTGCTGCCTGTAAATAACTCATTGTTTTTTGTCAACGGAATTTGCAAACTTTTTTAGTGCGTCGCCGGAAAGTACAATTGCTGATCTGTCTGCTAGGTTAGCCTTTAGTTTTTCAATTTGTGCATGACCAATATCTAAAATAGAATAATCTTTAATATTTGCTGTTACTGCATTAATAGACATGGTTTCATCAAAAGCATTTTGTTGTGGTGATTTAATGGACGTAAACGTACCACCGTGTTTTAAATGAATAATGGTTGTTGCATTTTTACCTGTGTCCTTATCTTTTTTACGATAATCAGGCGACATTTCAAAAACCACCGATGTTGAGTCTCTTTGCGTAATATTTATAGAATCCATATCAGGAACCAAACTTTCAACTTCAAATTTTGACTTGCCCGACATATTTACAGTAACGGTTTTTTGCTTAAGTTGCTGCATTTCAAAATGCGTATTGTTCCCTGTTACTGATAATAACTCTGGGGAAAAGATTCTAACCGGTGTTATTTTCTGCATCCAAAATTTTTCATAATTATTAGCGGGTTTATAATCGAAGTCTAAAAACAAGGTGTCATTTCTTATTGCGGCTTTTACTTCCCCACCATGATATCTTACCCATTCTTTTAAAACACGCACAGATGGCTTTGCACTTGGTTCATAAAAAATATTCGTTTCATTTCCCCCGATAATGTTCAAATGTTTAAATGGTTGTTGCAATATTTTATCATATGTCCAGTAAACATCGCTTTTATCAATGGCGTCATATTGCTTTTTCAGAATGATATTTGATGATAGTATGCCTGATATTAACACAATGCCAATCGCCAACAATATTCTTGATGTAAGTTTCATACACTATTTTTTAAAATTATCTTTTACAAATTGATCGTACAATATTTTTATTTCTTTAAAATCCATTTTTAATAAAAAGATGTTACGCATAAAAACGGGCAGTTCGTTTTGTACAAACTGTTCTTTTCTAAAACTCATTATCCTATCCAATGCATCATCTTCTGTAAAATAGCCAATGCCTCTTTTATTGGTGATAATGTTTTGCTGTTGCAAAAAATCGTAAGCACGTTGTACTGTATTGGGGTTAACTTCCATTTGCACAGCCAGCTCACGTATGCTAACTATTTTATCACCCAGCTTCCATTTCTTTAACAAGATCTGCTCACATACATATTCAGCTATCTGTATATAAATCGCAGGGTTTTCTTTAAACTCCATTCAATTAATTTAAAATTCTTTTTCTCTTAAACGTATCAGCGGCAACAACCAAAGCACCGCAGGTATTATGTATAAAGTTGTGGTAAGAAATAAACTTTCTGTACTTGCCGGCATTAGCAACGTAGCTTCTTCTTTGCCCAGCGGCAAAGTAACATGATTATAAAGGCCTGCATCATTTATATGTCCAAACAACATGGTCGCCGTAAGCCAGTTTAATCCGAACAATACCAAAAATATAGAGCAACAAAAGATGGCTGTTTTTATAAAGGCAGACTTATTAAAATACAATGCACCCGTAAACATTGCGCCGGCTAACATTAAAAACATAGCATATACTTTGCCCGCAATCCTGCCGGTCAAATCAAATGGATAGACGCTGTCGTATTGTTGTTTATAAGATAGTGAAGAAGGATCAAGGCTGTGATGATACGCCTCAACAAAAGCAATGTCCATCAAATGATAAAATAATAAAAAAATAATAAGATATAATACGCCAGCAATTAAAATGCCACACAACCATTTTTCAAGATACGAGGCAGGTAGAGTAAGGTAAGAGGAACCGCTTGCGTTTGTACCAAAATAGCCAAATACGAACGAAGCCATAAAGAAACCGCCACCTGCCAGTCCCCATATGAATGAAAGATTTTGTGCAGCATTAAAACCAGCCAATTCTTTGGCAGCTACATATAGTATCAATGACAAAACAAGTAATAATGCCATTACACCAATTGTTTGCACCGGCCGTTCAGCGATGGTTTTTCTAAATAGCAGCTTGAATCTTTTTATGCTGAATGTATTGTTCATAAAATTTATTTTGTATTGAAAATAGCTTTGGCTTTCGCAGGGTTTTCGGTGATAGCATTAAAAAGATGTTCGAGATTAACCTGCCCTTCTTGTGCAGTTTTATTTTCGACTACAACCGCGTGTCCTTTTAAACAAGGTTCTGAATATAACAGCTCAGTTTCATCAGACAGGTTATCGATAGTTTTAAAAGATAGTTTCCTGCCGATCTCTCCAATTGATGCCTGCAACAACAATTCACCATTATCAACTATAATTACGTTATCAATTAAATTTTCTAGATCGCGAATTTGATGGGTGGAAATAAAGATCATTTTATCATCCGTAAAAACAGAAGATATCAATTTTCTGAATTGTATTTTAGAAGGTATATCTAATCCATTGGTCGGTTCATCCAATAACAAAATCTTTGTATTGCAAGCCAGTGCAAAAGCGATGATGAATTTCTTTTGCTGGCCGAATGATAATGTATTTAACTTACCTGTATCATGTACATCTAACTGATTGAGATAACCATAAAATCGCTCTTCATTAAAAAGGCGATAGAAAGGAGCAAACAATTTTTTATAACTATTAATGGTTAATGATGGCACATATACTTCTTCCGGAATAAAGTAAATTGTTTCCAAAAATGACGGCAATCTTTTTTTTGGTATAAACCCATTTACAAGTAGTTCACCCTGCTTAGGAAACAATAATCCTGTAAAGTTTTTCAGCAGTGTTGATTTACCGGCACCATTTTTACCAAGCAAGCCATAAATACTTCCAATGGGTAAGTGAAGGTTTAGATTCCTGTATAATGGTTTTCCTTTTTTGTAACCAAAAGATAGGTTATTTACTTCAATCATTAGTGTATTAGTTAAGTGGTACACAACGAAAGTAGTTTCTTTTTTGATTTTACCAAGCTTTTTTTAAAGCGTTAACTAAAAAAGCCTTTAGCCAACCATGTAAATCAAGCACTACAAATGAATAGATCAGGTATTATTATTGTATATACTATTTTATATTTTATTAGTAGGCACGACCCAAAATACAGTTTTAATAGATAGTTTAATTCAATACTGTCATACAAACTTGCAATTTGAAGATGTGGTGTTGATTGCAAATGAAAACAAGATCGTGTATCAGCATTTCATTGGAATTGGGAATTATAAAAGCTGTAAATAGTAGTGTTAAAACAAAGATCCGCCTCTATGTTTATCAAACCAGTTTACAGTTTCTGATTTTTACAATTTGCTAAGAAAAGCTTCCTCCCACCTACAGGCTCCGGACTCCGTCCGATCTCCCATTTGTCACTACTGCTTAACTTAAACATTTGAACTCACTGGAGCATCCTCATTACAGACACATCACCAATGTTTTAAGGTCATTAAGTAGTTACTTTCTTCAACATACTTTAACAACTTTATCGTCTTCCATTTAGGCCAGCGAAAGGCAAGTTATGCCCATTGCAGTCGGCAAGGTCTACGCTCCGTTACACTCGCTCGCCCTCTGGGTTTTTACAAAAAAATCTCCACCTTCCGTATCGCCTGCTTCGCAAATTTGGCTCACTCCAGGTAGTATTTTTTTCTAAAAAACCTTGCCTTCCTGCCTACGCTGCATTTTGGTTGCCTATCGCTGGCCAAATGTGGCGCTTGCCACCAATGTAAAAATCAGCGGTATACAACTTATGATGCCGCTTTCAATCCGTTGCTATCATCCTTCACAGCAATTATTCCCGGATATTCAATTCTTTATTTTATCAAAAGGCAACAACGCCGGTAAGCCATGTTCTCGGCCTTTGGTAAATTCTTTTGTTGCCACCGCAAACAATAAAGAAATGAGAGATTTTTATTACTGGCTCACCTATGGTTTGCACAAGGCACAGGCTTTTAAATTAGTTAACAGGGGCTCTGTTATTCCTTTCGTAAATATTGGCGAAACACGCGATATCATCCAGCCCGGTAGCCAATATCATTTACCCTCATTGGCAGCAATTCAAAATTATACTGCAGCAGCTGGAGTTATTGGAACAACGTAAAAATAACCTGGCACAAATTCTCAAATCAACCGCCACAGTGCAGGAATACCTTATCCGTAATTACTTCATTCAAAACGGCATTAAAACCTAATGCCGTAAATACTTGCCAGGGCGGTAATCAATAGTGTGTACTATGATCTATGAAAGGTGAAAGTTGTGCCCTGATCAGGACCGCATTTGTATAAGGCGCGAAGTAAGGCCAGGACTAACGATATGGATTCGCAGGGAAAACTCGCTTAAAGGCAAACAGGAATAGCCTGACCATAATAAACGCTTTTGCCTAAGTGTTTTTTTAGTAAGCAAAGATAACTACGGCGGGCAAACACACAGGACCCGACAAAAAAAACAAAAAGATTCCGGCATAAACACAGCCCAACGCACAGCCTTTCATTTATTCCGTTTCCTTTTGGTTTTTTATCCGCCTTCGTTGGTGAGACGCTTTTAAAAATTCCACATTATGCAAAAGCAGCTTCGTATCATCACCCGTCGGCATCTATCAGTATGCCCGTTTAGCAGCAGCACGTTTCCGGTGCCGCCGGTTCAGTCTTCATTTTTTAGCCGGCATTTTCTCAGGCGCCAGGCTTATTATCATCCGTTACCTGGTACAGCAGTCTACCACGTTAAATCTTGCGGGTGGTATATCTGGTGTTTCCCATCAGGCCGCAGGCAGTTTGCAGCATTGCCTTTCTAAGCGTTCAACGGGGTATGCCCTCAAGCAGGGCATACCCCGTTTTTCTATTAATCAGTGCTCGTTACAGGGCACAAAAAAATGCCCCGGTTAACCGGGGACATGCCACATCCGAAAATCACCACAAAACCCGGACGATCACTTTCTGAAATACTTCACCATGGCCTTTAGCAGGATCGTTACCAAAAAACTAACAGCTGCTCCCACCGCAGCTAGTATTCCTGTTTCAACAAGATCCTCACTGTTGATATTGGCAAAAATGGTTAACAATGTTCCTGCTGCAGTGCCGGCTTTGGTGGTATTGTCAAAATAATGTTGTTCCATTTTATTGCGTTTTTACCAGGATGTTGGATTAAGTAAAGCCGCTTTCTAATTTAAAAATTCAGAAAACCGGTACTTATCAAGCCGATCCAAATTTCCCATTGGTTTCCCATAGACTTAACATTTTAAAGATTAAAAAAATCATTTCGTCGACTAAGCGGTAGCTACAGTCAACGAAACAATGAAAAGATTCCAAATAAAAATCATATTCAAAAGTTTAGTGTTAACGAATATTGTTGCTGGTATTCATAAAGCGTATTGAAACTTCGTGGCACCATGTGCAGATTAAACGCCATTTACTTTCACCAGCGACAGTGCATTGTACGACCCGTTCTTTAAGACATACCTGACGCCATTCACTTCCTGGTAAAAAATAATACCCAATGCCAGGAACATCGGAGGTACACTGTTCGGTGTAACGCTATTTACCAAACTGATCACCGCGGTTGCTACACTGTCCAATGCTATTTCCGCAGTTTCCTGGGTATCCACTTCAAAGGTCTCATTCTCAAAATCGACTACCGACCCAGCAGAAATTATTTTGAAATGGGTAGTTCCACCAGGAGCAGCTACCATATTGATAGGGATAAAAGAAGGGATGTCAACAGTCAATGTTCCGGCAACGCGGTCAATAGTACTGGTAAGGGGTGCAAATAAAGTGGTGCCTAATTTGCTGCCGATATTAAATTCAAAACCCTCCAGCAATTCTGCTTCACCATCAATGACATTCCGCTTACCACGCACGCTGGTAACATCAGCCTGCAACACCTTTACCATTTCCTGGGTAAGGCGTCCAACCATCCTGCGATCGGAAATATTTAACAACAAACCCCTGATGGAAGTACGGAGCATTTTACCTGCCTTGCCGGCAGTGCCGAACTCTTCTCCATTCTCCCTTGTCCTTTGAAAGTTCGGAAATTTGCAATACGGGCTGCATCCACACCACCTTTCTCGCGTGCCAGGTACCCGTCCTGCGATTTGTAAAAGGTAATATCGCCCAGCGTACCTTTCAATTTAATAATGCCTTTTTGCCTTGCCCATTTTTCACAAAATTTAAAGATGAATGTTTTTGCAAGTACAGGTAATTGTTAGCATGTTATACATGAAACATTTTCTATATTTGCAATTATCACCACAATAGTAAAATGAATACTTCACGCAAAAAAGCAGGCGTTCCGAACGTGCAGGGTTATGCAGCAAATGATCCCCAATCGCATAGTGATTTATGCGAAAGACATAACAAATATCACAGGCCGTAAAGAAAGAGCGGCCAGGAAGCTCATTGCCAAAATCCGGAAAAAATATAACAAAGAAAAGGGGAGTACATCACAATATTTGAATTTTGCGATGTCACTGGTTTAAAACCGGAAAATGTAATATGTTTTCTTAATAATTAGTATTTACCATAGTCGAAGCGATTTATATTTCTACTATATAATGGGTTGCGTTAACTTGGACTTTTAGAAATTCAATTTAATCATGCTGCCCATATGTCACTTTTAATAAAATGTATCGCTATTGTTTCCCGCAGTACGAATCAACCCATTCGCCAAAATAAAATCATGAAGCCGGTAACCGTTAGATTACTCAATCAGATAACCCCAATGACAACCCAATGGTTTAATTGAGGTAACCTCTGAGCTATAATATAAATTGTTGGAAAGCGAGAATGCACATAGTAAAATGTACAGTCATATTTTTTTGTTACAAGATTACCTTAAATTCACTTTTTACTTGGAAGACAATTTTTGGACATAATAGATGATATTGACAAAAAATTTGGAAAAATATAATGAGAAGGAACTCCTGAGGGATTTGTCTGAAGGAGACGCAAATACGCTAACTGCTATTTACCAGCTTTATTGGGAACCTCTTTACCTAAAATCTTATAGTATATTAAAAGACAAGCAGGCCTGTGAGGATATTATTCAGGAAATATTTGTCAGGTTATGGGATTTTCGGGACAGGCTTGAAATAAAGGTTTCATTGAAGGCCTATCTCTTTGCTTCCTGCCGCTATTCCATCTACAGGCAAATTCGCTCCGGTATGGTAAGAGCGGATATTTTCGATAGCATTTTCGAGCGTTTGCAGGCGTCCGCCACCCATGCGGACCTTGAATACAAAGATATGGTTGCACAAACAAACCATGTCATCAACCAGCTTCCCCCTAAATGTCAACAAGTATATAAACTAAGCCGTGAAGAAAACCTTTCCCATAAAGAGATCGCTCACCAATTGAATATTTCCACTAAAACTGTAGAAAATCATATTTCCAGGGCGT
Organism: Ferruginibacter sp.; assembly: GCA_025963635.1. GTDB lineage: Bacteria > Bacteroidota > Bacteroidia > Chitinophagales > Chitinophagaceae > Ferruginibacter. The sequence continues at coordinate 53,128 of JAOQAK010000095.1, read as the reverse complement.
TACAGGAATTGCGTGCCTCCCTGGGCGCAATTGTTTCAGCCCAACTTTTGCTCTACCTGTTCAAAGACTAGGCAACGGTAAAAATATTTTTATTCCGGCTAGGGGATATGCCCTTTTTTCTACTCTCCTCCTCATGCGCCTGATAGACAAACAGCAGTTTTTAACATTGATCGACAAATACCTGAAAGGGGAAGCCTCACTTGAGGAAGAACAACTGCTAAATAATTTTATAAATAGTTTCCACCAGGATGCTATTTGGGACGATATTACGGAGGAACAAAAGTCTGTGATAGAAAGCCGAATGCTTGCCCGGTTACAATCAGTTATTTCTTCTGACAAACAAGCGCTGGTAGTTCCTGTAAGCCGGGTATCTTTTTTCAAAAACAAATGGATAAAGTATGCGGCTGCAGTCATTATTATGTTTGTCACCGGCACCTTGTTCTGGAAACAATATGGAAAGAAGCCGCAGCCCGTAATTGCGACAATAATTCAAAAATCCTCCGACGATATTGAACCTGGTAAGGACGGCGCTATTCTCACCCTTGCTGATGGATCACAGATTATACTGGACAGTTTAGGCAACAGAATAATCACTGCTCAAAATGGTGTTCGGGTAATACTTAAAAGTGGTCAGTTAGCTTACCAGCCTACTGGAAAACCGGGTACTGAAATTACTTATAACACCATGTCTACACCTCGAGGAAGGCAATTTCAACTTCTTTTGCCAGATGGAACAAAGGTTTGGCTGAATGCTGCTTCTTCTCTGCGTTATCCTACTTTATTTATAGGAAATGAGCGCATCGTTGAAATAACCGGCGAAGCTTATTTTGAAGTGGCTAAAAATTCAACAATGCCTTTCCGCATAAAAATGAATGGCGAAACCCAAATAAAAGTGTTGGGAACACATTTTAATATAAACTCTTACGATGATGAAAAAAGCATCAATACCACTTTGATGGAAGGAATGGTGGAAATAGTGAATGGAACCAGTAAAGCCGTTTTAAGGCCAGGGCAGCAGGCGCAGATAATATCAAAATCGCCATCCTCTTTAACCAGTGATACGAAAGCAAAAAACATACATATAGTAAATAACATTGATCTCAATAAAGTAATGTCCTGGAAGAACGGCATATTCGATTTTCAGAATGCCGGTTTGGAACAGGTAATGCGGCAACTGGCGAGGTGGTACGATCTGGAAGTAATATATGAAAATGGTATTCCCGAAATGAAATTTTATGGTAAAATGGGACGCAATGTAAGTTTATCAAAGCTGCTGGTTTTTTTGCGGGAATCGGATCTGCATTTCAGGATGGAAGAAGGAAGAAAATTAATTGTAATGAAATAGGATTTGAGTCCTCACGACCTGTTACCATTAGGCGCCAGTTTTTTTAAACACAATTTAGAATTGACCTATCCTCAACGGGGTGTTATAATGAACGAAAGAGAAATTAATATATGAAAGGCCTGTAAAAAAACCGCTATGGACTGGAACTCCATAGCGGCAATTAAAATTGGTCAGGCCTAAAACAACTCAGGAATTAACTGTCTTATTTATTAACCAAAACCAATGCTAAGTTATGCAAAAAAATGCTCTTTGTGATCTGAATGCTATGCCATTTAGTGTAAGGCCATTCATGTTGGGAACTCCAGGCATACATGATCCTGCTAAACGGGTAAAACATGCGATCACCCACGTATTTACATTCAACGGGATGTTTGCCAGCAGGCGATTTCCCACTGGTATGAGAAAAACAATTGTGAAAGCCATGAAACTAACTGCCTTTTTTATGCTTGTTCTGGGCCTGCATTTAAGCGCCAGAACATCCTCACAAACTATATCCCTTTCGGGGAAAGGGATATCATTAAAAAAAGTGATCTCTGTGGTGGAAAAGCAAACGGGTTTGCTGGTATTTGCCAATGAAGAACTTTTAAAACTTGCCAGACCGGTTACGATTACGGCTCATGATATGCCATTAAAGGATTTTCTGGATATTACATTCCGCGATCAGCCATTGAAGTATGTAATTGAAGGCATATCAATTTTGATATCCCGCAAACCTATTGAAACGCTTGCCACTAAACCCCTGCCAAGGCAAACAAATATTTCCGGCCTTGCCGAAGCTGTACCGCAGCAATCTATCACTGGCACTGTTACGGATTCAACCGGTTCTCCGCTTGCGGGCGCCACCATCACTTTAAAGGGCAAAAAGACTTCCGTTACTTCAGATGCTTCCGGCAAATTTGAAATACAGGCAAATGAGGGAGATGTTTTAATTATTTCCTATGTGGGTTTTCAATCGAGGGAAGTAACCATCCGCAACACAAATGATTTACACGTTATGCTCAGGGTTTCCCAAACGGGCATGGATGAAGTGGTGATGGTTGGTTATGGTACACAGAAAAAAGCTACTGTTACCGGTTCCATAGCATCAGTAAAAGGCACCGAAATTGCGAAAGCGCCTACTACGAATCTAACATCAGCCCTTGCAGGCAGGATGACCGGCGTAATTATCAATTCAAGAGGGTCTAATCCGGGAGGTGAAAGCATGAATATTTTTATCAGGGGAAAATCGTCCTGGCAGGGCGGGGGGCCGCTCATAATTATTGATGGTATTGCCAATCGTTCAGGATGGGAAAGGATCAACCCGGATGAAATTGAAAGTGTTTCAGTGCTGAAAGATGCCTCTGCCGCAATATTTGGTTCAAGGGCTGCAAATGGTGTTATCTTAATTACTACCAAGCGTGGTAAATCCAGTCGCCCGGTGTTGGAATATCATGGTGATTATGGCCTTACACAGGTAACACGTATACCTGAAATGACCAGGTCCTGGCAATATGCCCAATACTATACAGAAGCAAAGCGTAGCGGATATATTTATACCCCCGAAGAAATAGAAAAATTCAGAACAGGCGCCGATGCAATTCTTTTTCCTAATTACGATCTTAATGATTATGCAGTAGGGGCCACCGCTCCGCAAACTACCCATACTATCTCCCTTCATGGCGGTAATGATGCGGTGAAATATTTTATATCGGGCAGGTATTTGTACCAGGGCGCTGTGTATAAAAATGCTGTTGATGATTTTAAAAGCTATAATATCCGATCAAATATTGATGTACGGGCTTCTAAAAACCTTAATTTTTCATTGAATCTTTCCGGAAGGCGGGATGATAGAAACAGGGCCGTAGGTTCCGATGCTTCCAATGGATTTTTTGAGGAATTGCTGGGAACAGATCCCACCAAGCCAATATTTTATTCAAACGGCTTACCTGCTGCGATTTATGGTAATAACCTCGTTGAGATGATTAAAGGGAATGCGGGTACCAACAATGACAATACCACCACCATCAATTCGCAATTTACTGCTAAATGGGACCTGCCTTTTATCACTCAAGGTTTGTATCTGGAAGGAACAGGAGCTTACGATTTCTCCAATGTAAGAACCAAACAATTTTCACAGAGCTACGATCTTTATTCCTATAGTAACGCTACGAATGAATATTCAAACCTAAATACCAACCCGGTATTGAACCGCGGATTGTATGATTATTATTACAATTCGTACAGGTACACTTTAAATGCGAGAGTCGGGTATAACAGAACCTTTGGCCTGCACAATCTATCTGCATTTGCTGCTTATGAGCAATATTCTACCAATAATGAATGGATCAGTGCTACAAGGTCAACCTTTCTTTCAAACCAGATCCCCTACCTGTTTATGGGTGCCGCCGATGACCAGAAAAATGATGGTTCAGGATACGAATATGCTTACCGTAATCTTTTTGGGCGGGTAGCCTATGCTTATGATAATAAGTATTTATTGGATTTTACATTGCGCAGGGATGAGTCTTTAAAATTTGCACCTTCTAACAGAACAGGCTTGTTTCCTGGTATTTCAGCGGGCTGGCGCATATCCGAAGAAAACTTTGTAAAGAACAATTATAAAGCGATTGATAACCTGAAACTACGTGCATCCTGGGGTCAAATGGGAAGTGATAACGTAGCCGATTACCAATACCTGGCATCCGCAGCGTTGAGGGCTTCCTCCAGTAGTATGGTATTGGGTGCCACCCCTGCCGTAGTATCCACTCTCTATCTTACAGGAACCGCCAACCCGGATATTAGCTGGGAGGTAGCGAATACCTATAATGTTGCCCTGGAAGGGTCATTATGGAAAGGATTGCTTGGTTTTGAAGTTGAATATTTTTATTCCAAAAGAACGAATATACTGGCTACCCGCAATGCATCTGTTCCAAACTATACAGGTTTGGTCCTGCCGGCCGAAAATATCGGTAAGGCACAGAATAAAGGCGTGGAAATTTTGCTTACTCACCGCAATAACATAGGTCAATTGAAATATGATATCGGTCTCAATTTTACCTATACCGCCAATAAAATCCTGTACATGGATGAATCCGCAAATGTTCCTGATTATCAACGCAGGGAAGGACATCCCATCGATTCATGGCTGGTATATAAAACCAATGGAATTTTTAATACACAGGCAGAGTTTAACAGTACACCTGTGAAGCGTGCAGGCGCCCAGCTAGGAGATATTATTTATGAGGATGTGGATGGAGATAAGGCCATTACCGATAAGGATAAAGTACGCATGTACGCATCCAGCCTTCCAAGCTACACTTTTGGGATACCCATGAATTTTGAATTAAAAGGCTTTGACCTCAATATGCTATGGCAGGGACAAACAGGCGCCAAAACCTATGTGAACCCAACCGAAAGGAATGGTGATATCAATGTGCCCCTGTGGTTATACAACAACAGGTGGACACCAGCAACCGCAGCAACCGCTACTTTGCCAAGGGCTTTTTTCCATCGCTCGGAAACTTATAATACCATTACATCCGATTTCTGGCTGAAAGACGCTTCTTTCCTAAGGCTCAAATCTTTACAATTGGGCTACAGCCTTCCCCAGCACATGGTTACCAAATTGTCTATGTCTGCGGTGAGGTTTTATGTGAGTGGGTTTAACCTTTTACTATTTGATAAGATTAAAGACTATGATCCGGAAGTAGTCAACAACCTGGGTGTATTTTATCCTTCCACCAAAGTATATAACCTGGGTGTAAAAGTTACTTTTTAATAATCATTCTAAAAATATTTTCATGAAAAGAATACTGACATTTATAGGTATGGCGCTGCTGTATTTTAGCACGCCCTCCTGTAAAAAAATAATGGATAAGGGCCCCCTGGATAAAATTTCAGAAGATGCCATCTGGACAGATATTAACCTTGCTGAAGCATTTATCAATAATCAATACCAGGTGTTGCCAAAGATCGGATGGTATGATTGGGTTCGCAGTTACCAGTTAAGTGTTTTTACGGATGAAGCCATCCATAAATACAGTTATCATGGCGTTACAGATTACATGAATGGAGGTATGACCCCTTCTACACCTACCAGCCTGGATGTATGGAAATTCCATTATGATTATATCCTCGGGTGCAACAGGTTTCTGAAAAACGCGGATAGGATACCTGCAAATACCGATATCGAAAAGCAAAAACTAAGCCGTTTAAAAGGCGAAGCATATGCTTTAAGGGCCTGGAGTTATATGGATCTTGCCGCCCGCTATGGCGGAGTGGTGCTGGTAACAGAACCTTTTAGCCTCAATGACGATTTCAAAAGGCAGCGGAGTACTTTTGATGAAACAGCGCAGCTGGTGGTAAACGACCTGAATGCCGCTGCCTTACTGCTACCGGATTCATATACCGGAAGTGATTATGGCCGTTTTACCAGGGGAGCCACCATGTCCATGAAATCAAGAATGTTATTGTATGCCGCGTCCCCGCTTTTTAACCCCAATAACGATCAGGCAAAATGGACTGCAGCAAAGAAGGCAGCGAAAGATGTGATTGACCTGGGCATATATGATCTGGTAGGGGATAAAACTACTTACAAGAAGCTCTTCAAAGAAAATCAAAACAAAGAAATGATCCTTACACGGGGGCATGATCCTGTTGTAGATGCTGATCTTTTTGGATATTTCCAGGTGGTTGAAGGATTAGGTGGAGGTATTGATGGAAATGGATATTGTAGCGGCTGGTCCACCACCATGGTAACACAAAACCTCGTGGATGATTTTGAAATGACAGATGGAACGGCCTTTGACTGGAATAACCCTGTGCACAAAGCGCATCCATACAGCAACCGTGATCCTCGTTTATACGCCAGCGTTACGATCGATGGAAGTCCCTGGGTTCGCGATTCCGCTGTTCAGTTCTGGGTTTGCGAAAAGAACAATAATTTTAATACACCTGTTTATACCAATGACAATTTTGCTACGCCCAATCCCAATTTCCTGGTAGACAATGTTGTTTATGGCCGTAACAGCCAGGCAAACCCGGGCAAAAAGAGTGATGCCCCGCAAGTGAATTATATTTACAGGAAGTCAATGGACGAATCATACAATACAGAAACGGAAAAATATCCATTCCAGGTTTCATGGATCATATTCCGATATGCCGAAATACTACTCAATTACGCGGAAGCTTCCCTTGAAGCAGGCGATGAAGGCACGGCCCGCACTTACCTTAATAAAATACGCAACAGGGTCGGATTACCGGATGCCAATGAATCAGGCATAGCGCTCCGCGAAAGGATCAGGCACGAGCGCCGTATTGAATTATGTCTCGAAGGACACCGCTATTTCGATGCCCGACGCTGGAAGATCGCAGAAGATGTATTTAACAAGCCTGTTTACGGTATCAGCATTGTAAAGGATAAAAATTCTGATACAAAGATTTACCGTAAGTTTAAATACCAGGATCGTAAGTTCCCGGTAAAATATTACCTGCAACCAATTCCCATCGCTGAAATTCAGAAATCGGGTATTGCGCAAAATAATTATTGACCAGTGATGCCTGTTGTATATGCTTATTGTCCAGGCTTTATTGCCTGCTAAAGCTTGGTGGCGTCGTACACTGGTACAGCAGATCCTTATACGGCTTCGAAACGTATAGCTGACGTAAACGGCCTGCAATTATAATCTTGACGAATAAAAGGTTGCCCGCCCGATGCGCTGCTCTTCGGGCAACCTTTTTTCTTCTCTTATTCTTTAATGTTTGTATAATGAAAAATGGACTTCAACTAATTTTATCACAACTCCTTATTTTCGGCGCTTTGGGAAATGCTTTTCCACAATCATGATAAAACGTCAAATAAAAATATTCAGACAAAAGTATTTGCCCATGGCAGGGTGGTTAAATCAATAACCAGGTGCTCAAATTCTGGCAGAACTGTAACATTTTTTTAAAAAAAGTGGGTTTTTAAAATGCCGGCAAGAAGCAAAGTACGAACCCGCGACGTCACCGGGGCTCCACGGCAATAAGTGCCCGGATAAAAATAATTGGATATTACGTTAGCGCATATACGATATATCCCCGTAAGCGAACGCGTTAATTTTAAAGTAAAATAACCACACCTATTCATCTATAAGAACCTAATCACAAGTCATGAAATCAATCCTGTCTGTTTTAACGATCTTCATTGCACTTACCTGCTTTTCAAAAAAGGGGCCTATGTTGAACGACCCAACCTTCCCCGGTTCATCAATCCATTTTGATGTAAAAGAGGGGTTATCCAAAGATCATTCTACCTGGCCAAATAAAAAAAGCCACACCAATTCCGATACTTGGTTAATTAAAAATCATGAAAAGATCAAGACACTAAACCCCCGTTTAATCGTAATTGATTTTTATAATAAAAGGCCGGAAGCATATTGCAGGGAATTTGTAGATAAGGTGATCCGCGCCTTCGCAGAAGGCAGCAGGTATCATGGCTTTAAAGATTCTTCCGCCCTGCCCCAGCTTGTTTATAACTTAAAAAAGTATATAAACCTGAGGGATAGCTCCGGTAGGGATATTAGTGATAAAAGGCCGCATCATACAGATGGGACATTTGATGAAGCAGCTTTATTTGGTGATGAATTTGCGCAATATTTAGGCTATAGGGATCCCGGAAATGCAAGTTGGCTCCGGCTTGGAGAATTATTTGATAAAGGGATCATTAATGAATGTTGGATAGTAGCCCCTAACACGCTTTACGAAGTGCAGGGAAGGACGAGGAAATATGATTCCAGCTTTCGTTTTAAGGGAGCTTATAATGAATGCTTAAATGCCTGTTATAGTTTTGGTGAGGCCGGCAAACGCACTTCCGTTACCATACGCCTGGGAGAAATCAATGTTGACAGGGGAGTTGGATGTGCTACCCATGCTTTTGGTCATGCACTTGAAAGGATGGCGCTCGGCGACATTCCTTATTTTGGTAAAGTGGCTGGCCGCTTTTTCAATTTCAACCTGGATACACGCTATGGTGCCCCGTTCGATACGCAATATCCCTGCCCTTATTATGTAACGCCGCCTGAGTGTTTTAATTATTCGGGCCAAACAATTACCACGGTTAATAATCATTTAAAGGGCTGGACATTTAAGAACTGGGGTGAAGGTTGCGGCAATATACATTTCCCAATCAATGCAAAATTTCAGTATGATTACAACAGCCCGCAAACGGTAATGTGTGGCTGCGAAAACTATGGTAAAAAAAATGGCGCTGACGGTGCCGATGCGCAAAATGCGTATAACACCGATATCGTGAAACAATGGAAGACAAGTGCGTATAGTGATTGTGGTGGGGAATATGTGATGTACCTGCGACAAAATATGCCGGGGTATAATAGTGGCACTATCGGCGATGATGGTAAACCCATGAAAAGCTGGTGGCCGTTTTATTTTTATTAGATAAGGATTGCGTAGCACTTTAATAATGGACTTTTTTTTAATTAATAATTTATAACAATATGATCAGTAGAAAAAACGGGTTAGCAGTTTTGGTAATGGTTTTTGTAAGAATAGTTGCCTTTTCACAATCAACGGATACCCTGGCGGGAACTCCACCAATGGGCTGGAACAGCTGGAACAAATTTGGATGTAATGTAAGCGAAACCCTTATAAAGGAAATTGCAGATGCAATGGTCTCTAACAAAATGAAAGAAGTGGGTTATGAATACATTGTTATTGATGATTGCTGGCAAATTGGCCGTGATAAAGACGGGAATATTATTCCCGATCCAAAATTATTTCCGTCGGGAATTAAAGCATTGGGAGATTATATTCATTCCAAAGGATTGAAATTTGGGATATACTCTTGCGCCGGATCCCAAACCTGCCAAAAAAGGCCGGGCAGTAAAGGGTACCAGTTTCAGGATGCCCGGGCTTATGCAAGCTGGGGGGTAGATTTCCTTAAATACGACTGGTGCTACAATGATGGTCAAAATGCAAAAGCAGCCTACTTAACAATGGGGGAAGCATTAAAAGCAACTGGACGCCCAATTGTATTTAGTATCTGTGAATGGGGCACAAACAAGCCATGGGAGTGGGGAAAGGGTATTGGTCATTTATGGCGTACTACAGAAGATATTGTTAACAGTTTCGATGGCGATATTTATTGGGGCGGATTATCGGTTTTAAGCATTATTGATTTACAGGCTAACCTCTATAAATATGCCGGCCCCGGCCATTGGAACGATCCGGATATGTTGGAGGTTGGTAATAGTATATTGAATTATACGCAATCAAAAACACATTTTTCCATGTGGGCTATGATGGCTGCGCCATTGATGGCGGGTAATGATATCCGTAAGATGGATAAACCTACTGCTGAAATTTTAACAAACAATGAGGTGATTGCTGTTGACCAGGATGAATTGGGTATACAAGGCAGAAGATTCTGGGTTTTTGGAAAACATGAAATCTGGCTGAAAGAATTGAAAAATGGTGAAGTAGCAATATGCTTTCTTAATCGGGATGCTAATAATGCATGGAAACTAGACTATGACTGGAAACATTATGGGTTAGGGTTTATAACAAATGCAAACCTCGATAAAAATATTTATAAGGTTCGTGACTTATGGCTACATAAAGATATTGGCAATACTTCTGTAAACCTGGTTACGGAAATACCTCCGCAGGGTATTAGTATGATGCGGCTTTCTGCTATTAAAAATTAGTTGAGAAAGCATGGCGGTATAAATATTGAAAAAATATTAAAATAAATAAATCCAGGTTATGAATAAAAAAAGTTTTATCTCCCATTTATTGTATAGTGTGGCATATCAAATAGCGATGGCCTTTTTGTTGCAGTTACCTGCTATTGCGCAGGATAGGTCTTTGCCTTTTACCATGTCTGTAACACAAATGCCGGTAGATAGCCTTCCTGATTATCTTACGCAAAAAAGCCCGGATGAATGGATGGATTTTCCGGTTAGCACCGCTGTAGTAGATGGGGAGTTTTGGGTTATGTTCAAAAACGGCGAAACTAAACCAGCTTTTCGATATAAGGGCACCAATTTTGAAAATGCTACTAGGCAACCGGACGGCAGTATGTTCACATCTGTATCCAGGCCATATATCCTGGGAGGAATGTGGTATGATTCCTCTGACAAAAAATTATATGCTCCACTGCATTGTGAAACCCGTGGATACTACACTACCATTTTGCGGCAGATCCATTTAGCTTCCAGTGTTGATAAGGGATTGACATGGAAATATGAGGGCCCCATCATTACAAGGGATGATCCAAAATTCCCATTACCAACGGGCCGGGAATCATCCGGCTTATATTGGGATGGAGGCGAAGGGGACTTTGTAATTTATGTAGATACAAAAGGCGGGTACATCTATCTATATACTAACTCCTACACATGGCCTAAGACTGGCATTAAAGCTCCTTATTTTTTCCGCCATCATGTAGCACGCTGCAAGATCAGTGATAAAATGGCGCCCGGGAAATGGCAGAAGTTCTATAACGGGGAATGGTCTCAGCCGGGAGTTGGCGGCAAAGCATCTGCTGTAGATGGTTATTACGTTATGTACAACAGGTACCTCAACAAGTATATATCCTTTAATTATGGCAATAGCATAGCTGTTTGCACCAATCTTAGTAAACAGGACTGGACGCCCTGTTTCAAAATAAGCGGCGGCGATTATTGGGGAAGCAAAAAATCCATGGCGTGGCTGGTTACTGATGCCAATAAAACGGATGTGTATACGGGGGGTAAAACATTGTTTGTTTATTCCTATTGGGAAAAGGTATTCCACGGGCTATTTAAAATAGACTTGGAAAAAGGACATACACCAGAAAGTGCAGGATATATGGTGGGATATGCCGAAGAACCCAAAATAAGTATGGATCCGTCAAAACTCTATCTTAACGGATCAAGATATGAATCGCCGGATTCTATTGAAAGCCTGCATTTCAGAAGAATAAATTGCTTAAGTCCGCAGGTAACTTATTCCGGCGGATGGGTGGATGAAAAAAACGATGCTTATTATGTCCTCCCGGTGAAGCAGCATGAAACTGCCGGAAGCAGTATCCAGTTTTCATTTAAAGCGAAGGATATTTACTGGAAGGCTGTGAAGGGGCCAGATTGTGGTAAAGCTGATGTTTACCTCGATAACCGCTTTCAAAAAACCATCGATTGCTGGGCGGCATCTGCCACACCTCTACAATCCGCATTTATCAAAAACGGTCTTGATCCTAAAAAAGTTCACACGATTAAAATAGTTGTACGGGGTGATAAAAACTCAAAATCCTCGGCGGCAAAAATTAGACATTTGTTGTTTGAATATCCGGCGGAAAGCTATTCTTCATCTGATGGATTTACGGGGGTCATGGGCAAAAATAATTGGCATTACCAGGAAAAAAAAGGCAAAAACTATACGGATATGGTTTTTAAAGATCCGCAGTGGAAAGGGGCAGAAGGCAGTGAAATAGGATATTTTCACATGACAGCCCAAAGTGGCGATGCGGTAAAGAAATGGGTTGCCACCCGAACCGGAAAGATTCGGATAGAGGGGGCGCTTAGTATTGAAAAAGATAGCGCAAAAGGGGTATCGGGTGAAATTAGAAAAAATAATATGCAAGCCTGGAGTTCAAAGCCGGTAGAACTTAAAAAAACAATTTTTCATGATTTTACGATCCAGGTAAAAAAGGGCGATGCTATTTATTTTATAGTAAAAAGAAATGTCAGAACCAGTAATGGAAAATTATTATGGGATCCTGCTATCACTTATGAAGACTAGAAAAAAACTGGTTTAACTATATAATCCATTTAACAGTAAAATACCAGCTATAATCTGTATAATATCTATGTGTATGAACCAAAAAGAGCTAATTACTCCTGCTTTAAATGCCAGGGACCCAATTTTCTAGAAACAAATAAAAGGGAAATATCCGTGAGATTAAATTACAGTCAATTTCAACAGATATTGTTGAATGGAATGTTATTTTACTTTCTTTTAAAAATCTATTTGCATAGGTTATATTCTCATCAAAGCCCAGTCACATCCCCTCAAAGGCATAGATGAAGTATGACCTCAAACAAATTGCAACAAGAGATATAAAATAAAAGGTGAGTTATAAGAGAGTTTTAAATGGGGAGTCTCTAAGAGTCAATACAGTAGCGGCCTAAAGCCTCTGGTTCGAGTCCCGTCCGGTCCGCTTCGAGAAAGTCAATTCTCATCAAATGCCCGCAAACACTAGGTTTGCGGTTTTTTTATTTGAATAAGCAATGTCAAAATATTCAGAAAAGCGGATACTAAAATTGCCTGTTCGTTTCCTAAAACGAAACAAAATCAAGGGCAAATAAAATCCGTGCGATCCTATTAAATGAATTTGAGCTACCAGAGAGGATTATGGACGTTCCACTTCACCCACTTTGTATTCCTTATGTATATTTTACAACCACTACTTCAAAATGCGTGATGAACGTTTATTAAAGTATGTACAGAGATTTTTCGTTAAGCCAGGTAAATTTGGGAACCATACATAATTATAAAAAGAATTGTTGAGTAGTGCCAATTATCTAAATCTGATAAAAACAAAGCGTTGAGACGGGATCAAGATGCCATAAAGATTTTTATGAAACTACTCTACGTTTTTACAGATAAGTCCGCGATGCTCCCGCCGTTAGTTGTGCTTGTTCTCTCTGTTTACATTCAGCGGTGATTTGTATAGCCTCTTCGACCTTATCGACCAACACAACTACAAAAGTTCCCGGCGCCGCTTTTGAAATAGCAAGGCGCACGGCCTCTCCCTCATCGGGCATATAAGTAACAAGCAGGTCTTCTTTTACTTCTTTGATTCCCCTGTTAAGTAACTCCAAAATTTCACCGGATTGTCTGCCTCGTAAAAAGTCATCCATTCTCACTATTACCTCGTCAAAGATTTGACCTGCTTCTTTCCCAACGGCTACAATATCTTCATCACGGCGGTCGCCAATGCCCGCAATCACACCTATGTTTTTTACAGCGTTTTGTGCCTTAATAAATTTGCCAAGGGCATGTAATCCATGTGGGTTGTGCGCATAATCTATCATTACCGTAAATTCATTAAAGTCGAAAAAATTCATTCGCCCTGGCGTTAATTCCGGTGACGGAATGAACGAGTTAAGCGCTCCCCTGATGGCGTCCATATCAAAATCCTGTACATATCCGGCAAGCACCGCCGCCAATACATTGGCAATATTGAATTCAGCTTTCCCTGAAAAAGTGAGTGGAATATTGGATACTTCATCGATACGTATACTCTTTGCGCCATGCAGGATGGTGATGTAATTACTTTCATAAATTGCCGCTATGCCTTTTCGGGAACAATGTTCTATAATCCGGGAGTTTGCCTCCCGCAAAGAAAACAAAGCAATATTGCAAGACAGATCTTTTTTCATAGCATAAACAAGGTCATCATCGGCATTCAATATTGCATATCCTTCCGGCTTTACTGATTCAGCAACCACCGACTTCACCCTTGCGAGCTGGCCAATCGTTTCAATACCTGCCAACCCCAGGTGATCCTCGGCTACATTGGTTATTATTGCGACATCGCATTCGCTGAAAGCAAGGCCAGCCCGCAGAATGCCGCCTCTTGCACATTCAAGCACCGCCATCTCCACCGAAGGATCCATCAATACGGTTCGGGCAGATGCAGGTCCGGAACAATCACCATCCATTACCTGCAAATCCTGGATATAGATGCCATCCGTGGTCGTATATCCTGTTGTGAATCCTTGCTGCCTGCACATGTGTGCCACAAGGCGGGTAGTAGTTGTTTTACCATTGGTTCCCGTTATTGCTATAATGGGAATTGCAGAAGGGGAACCGGGTGGAAACAACATGTCTATCACGGGTGCCGCTACATTGCGGGGAACGCCATATGAAGGCTGCAGATGCATCCGGAACCCCGGTGCGGCATTTACTTCAATTATTGCCCCATTCACTTCCGCCAATGGTCTTGAAAGATCTTTGGCCATTATATCGATGCCGCAAATATCCAGACCGATCACTCTTGCTATCCTGTTAAAAAGCAATATGTTTTTGGGGTGAACTGTATCGGTTACATCTGTTGCCGTTCCGCCGGTACTAAGATTGGCCGTGGTTTTTAACCAACATTCTGTCCCTTGCAATAACACTGTGTCAAGTGCATAGCCTTGCTTTTCCAACAACTTAATTACAGCGTTATCTACCAGTATCCTCGTCATCACATTCTGATGTCCATTGCCTCGACGCGGATCTTTGTTAACCTCATCTACCAATTGCTGGATGGTGTGTATCCCGTTTCCTGTAACCGACGCTGCTCTGCGCTTGGCAGCGGCTACAAATTTGTAGTTGATCACCAGCGCCCTGTAATCGTAGCCGCTGATACATCTTTCGCAGATCACCACGGGTGAATAATTTCGTGCAGCTTCATAAGCACGAAGCGCTTCCTCCCAATTATTGATATTGGTGGTAGCACCTTTTCCCTGGTTGCCATCTAAGGGCTTTATTACCACGGGATAACCGATATCCTCCAGCAGTGCCCTGAGTTCTTCCGCATCACTCGCCACTCCACCCTTTGGTACCGGCACAGCAGACTGGCTAAGTATATTTTTAGTGGCTTCCTTATCTCCTGCCAGTTCCACGGCTATATTGCTGGTGGTACCTGCGATCGTGGCTTCAATTCTTTTTTGATGGACGCCATATCCGAGTTGTACCAACGCCGACTCATTCAGCCGGATATATGGAATATTGCGGTGAACAGCTTCTGCAACCAGCGAACCCGTACTGGGACCAAAGCGATCGGCTTCATAAATCTCACTAAGTGCCTCAATGTCTTTTTGAAGATCGTATGTTTCGCCTTTCTGCAACGCAGAAACGATATTGATTGCAGCACGTGCAGCATATTCGCCGGCCCTTGGTTCAACATAAGAAAATACTACGTGGTATACTCCCGGCCTGCCGGTTGCGCGGGTGCGTCCGAAGCCTGTATCCATACCGGCGAGGGTTTGTAGTTCAAGTGCCACATGCTCAATTACATGACCCATCCAGGTGCCTTCTTTTACTCTTTCGAAAAATCCTCCCGCTACGCCTTCAGAACAGCGGTGCGAATACAGCGAGGGTAGCAATGCCTTTAGTCGCTCGTAAAATCCATCGATTTTATTGGTGGGTAATTGTTCCAGTTCTTCCAGGTCAAGTTGAAGTACGATTAGTTTTTTCCTGCGGATAGACCAGTAATTAGGGCCATCTAGTATTCGAAGATGTTCTATTTTCATAAATGGGTTTCTATTTCATTGATAAGAAAATTTTATACCGCCTTTTAGATTGCAGAAGCTGGAAATTGTGTCATGGGGGCATTGCTATTGTGTGCAGGCGTGCTATAACGGGCTATAATGGGAAACTCATATGTGTTTCTCTGGATGTATTTTATTTAGAGAGGCCTGACCATAAATTCTGTTGAAATAGAGTGATGGAAATTGGCGAAAACTCTCTACACAATAACGCAGTGGAAGAGATGAATGGGAAAAAGGTTCTCTCGTTATAGTTTCTTTTGTTTAAGTATACATGGCATAATAAATGACTGTTTATCATTGCGTCTATAACAGAGAAATATCAGCAGCAACCATGTGGAAAAGCACAGCCCTAAATTCTTGCCCGATACCTTCCGGGATCCTGGTGATCATTGGCGGAAAAGAAGATAAAGGAATACAAGTCGATAATCCTGAAACAAAGGACCAAAATGAGCGACTCGAAATTTTAAAGGCCTTTGTAAAACTTACCGGCAAGGACAAGGCGGTGGTGGAAGTAATTACAACGGCAAGTGGCAGTGGTGACGAGCTTTTTGAAGACTATAAAAGGGCATTTGGTGAATTGGGTGTGCCTGAACCTGGTCATATACACCACAAACTCCGGGGGGATGTTTTGCAAGAGGACCTTACGGACAGATTACAAAATGCTGATGCCTTTTTCTTCACCGGGGGCGACCAGTTGTTACTAACGTCGATATATGGGGGAACCTCGTTTCTTACAAAACTGAAAGAACGGTATATACATGAAAAAATAGTGATTGGCGGAACAAGCGCCGGAGCAATGGCAATGTCAACACCAATGATCTATGCGGGCAATAAGTCTGTGCAGCAGATTGCCGGCGAAATAAAGGTAACTATGGGCCTCGAATTTTTAAAAGATGTATGTATAGACACTCATTTTATTGACCGAAGCCGCTTTGTAAGGATGGCCCAGGTGATAGCTACCAATCCAACCTGTATTGGAATCGGGATAGAGGAAGATACCGGCATTGTGATCACTGATGGAGTGAATGCCGAAGTTGTTGGAACCGGTGTCGTTACTGTGATCGAGGGCTTTAATCTTTCGAGTTCTAATATCACTGACATTGCTGAAAACTGCCCTGTGTATATGGAAGACCTAAAGGTTCACTTGCTTGCAAGAGGTGGTAAATATGAAATACCACAAATCAATCCCCCGCACAAATGATGTGAACCTGCAACCACTATTGTACATGCATTGGGTTATGATTGCAACAGGCGGAAGCATGTTGGTGATCGTTGCGTCAGTCCCCGAACCACGAATTCCTTTGTTGCTTTATTTCCGTCATGAATTTCAAAGCTCTTATCTATCGCGTTTGCCATGAAATCCGTGGCAGCGTTAACCGCAAAAAAGTGGAGAGAGTTTGCCAAAAGATATTCCGGTGAGGACTGGCTTCTACAAGTTACTGATTGGCAAAGCGGGGAAAGGGGGCATTCGCCGGGATTCTTCCTCTCATGGTTGCTGGCATAACTTCTTTGTTGATTAAAATGAACCAACTTCATTAACTATGAGATTTATTCCAACGAAAGTTCATGGGTATTTAGATTATATCATGGGCTTATTGCTAATTGCTGCTCCCTGGCTATTCGACTTTCACAGAGGTGGTGCGGAAACATGGGTTCCCGTTGTATTAGGTGCGGGAACAATTGTGTACAGCTTGCTGACAGATTATGAACTGGGTGCATCCCGCATGATCTCAATGCGTACACATCTTACCCTCGACCTTGTGAGCGGGTTGTTCCTGGCGGCATCTCCATGGGTTTTTAATTTTGATGAGTACGTTTGGCAGCCGCACCTGGTTCTTGGAATTGTTGAAATATTGGCCGCCTTGTGCACCAGGCTGGAGCGTGGTACTCAAACATCAGATGTGCGCCAGCATAGTGCCGCTATGCATTAATGATCAATGCACCAGCAAACTAAGGAGAAGACTATAGCCTGGCAAGTGTCAGGCTATTTAGTTGACTCGCATACCGATAACAATGAACGGCGAAAATCACCACATGTAAATTTCACATTATGAAACAGCTTTCGCAAGTAGCTTTTGTTACGCTGCGCAAATGATTGGCAATTGCCGTTTGATTTATAATTGCTTTGGTTAACAGTAATTAAAAAGCTGTAAAGAAAAGCAACTTGAAATTCGGAGGGAAATCCCATTACTTTATTAATTAATATATATACTTTGTATTCGCAATGTAACGAGCCCGAAAGCTGAATCTTTTTTAAGATTGAAGTCTCATCCTTAAAAAGGTTTATTAAATGCTTGTATTGCATCGTTTATCCGTCGGAATCTAACCAACCCTAAAATTTTTATCATCGCGGGTTTATTGCAAAGACCTGCGCCTTATGTACTTGTTATTCTTCTATTCGCAGTATTGGGTGAAACCAACCCAGGTTCTTCATTTATAGTAAAGTTTGGCTTGCAACGTATGCTGGCGTCAAAGACTATTGGTATGTCCATTTATGAAGTTTCCATTTGGAAAGAAGAATAATTAAGTGGTCCGAAACTTTCGGTACAGTATGCTTCCCTGGATAAAGAGAACCAAAGAAATGGCATGGGTATCAATTTACATTGATAGCCTAAAATATCATTACTGTTTAGAATTCAAATAAATCTACAAATACGGCTTAATAAAAAACTCATTCATGAGATCAGTATTACTGTGTGTAATCACTTTTATTTTCTTTTCAACAGACCTTTTGTTAGCTCAGCAGACCAAGATGCCTGTTACTAAAAATGGTTGGGATAGTAAAGACAGCACTCATCTGCCAGGTATTACAAATAATACGGACAGTCTTGAGAAAAAAGAATCGAAGCACATTAAAGCGAAAATGAATGAACAGCTGGATAATCTAAAACTGCTGATTAAAAGACACGATCCATCAGCTAAAAAAGAACCGATGAAAAATATTGACATTGCAAGACATCGTTATAAAGATTTGATGAATAAGCCGCTACTGAAATTTAATAATGGCTTTATTTCATTCAATACTGATTACCGCTCTAATATAGATACGCCATTCCTTGAAAAAAATGTTGTTCAACATAATGTCTATGGGAATTTATCCATGTCCATTAGAAACATTCCGCTGAACATAACTTGTTTATTAAGGAAAAGTAATTCAAACTATTTCCAAAATATCAATGACATCCAGGTAGCGTTTGATGTTCAAAAATTTCAACAAACGGTTCGTTCTAACTCAATAAGTAAAATTATGCGAACGGCTGAGTTATTAAAAGATTCTATTTCAGAAAAGTTGGGTGCACTAAAATCTTTAGAATATTTGAATCTGGAAAATGTTTTTAATTCCAGGTTCAGTTTGCAAAGACTTATTGAGGCGAAAGAGTTATTGAATGTGGCGGGGCTAAGCTGGGACAATTCACTACCTGACAGCCTGGCGAAAATAAAATCGGATTCACTTAAGAAAAATGCATCGCTCTATATTAAGCTATATGAAGCATCAAAGGAACAGTTAACTAAAGTAAAATCCTCAGTAGATAGCCTTAAAGATGTTTATGAAAACTCATTGCGTAAAGTAAAGCTCGTTCAACATATTGCCAATGGGAGCATTAACAATTTTAGGGAGTACCAAAAGCTCGTCAGTGATTCTGTGGTAAGGAATAGCGGTATTGATAAGGCGCTACTTAAATATCATTGGCTATGGGGTGTTCGTAAAATAAGCTTAGGTAGAAGTTCCGTTAATTATTCAGAACTCACGGCGAAGAACATCAGTTTAAACGGTGTAAATTTTGAATACAATTCCTGGTATTACCTTTCATTTAGTGCCGGGTTAATCGATTACCGGTTTCTCGATTTTGTTATTCAAACCCCCAACAGGCCAAAGCAGTATTTCTCCATGGGGAGGGCGGGCATTGGCGATATAAGTAAAAATTATTTTATTGTTTCACTGTTCAGGGGCCAAAAACAGTTGTTTGTGTCAGGGGGGAATTATAACCTGTACACGGTAAAAGCAACAGGGATTAGCTTAGAAGCCAGGCTTCAAATAAACAGGTTGAGTTTTATAAAAGCTGAAATCGCAGAAACTGTTGCACCTGACTTCAGAACCAATCCACCAAAAAATAATCAGTGGAATTTAAGAGAAAAAACCGATAAAGCTTATGCAATCGCCGTTCGCTTTATAGTTCCGCAATCGCAAACAAAAATTGATGCTGTGTATAAATATACCGGTGCAAATTTTCAATCCTTTACCAGTTTTCATACCAACTCAAGTCTTGATACATGGAATATAAAAGCGGAACAGAATTTCTTTAAGAAGCGCTTACACATCATTGCGGCCATTAAAAGCAATGAATACTTCAATCCATACCTAATTCAGACTTACCAGAGCAACACCATTTTTAAAAGTTTCCAAGGGGTTTTCAGAAAAAAAGGATGGCCCGTTCTTTCCGCTGGTTATATGCCAATGACCCAGTTGACAAATATGGGA
This sequence comes from Ferruginibacter sp., assembly GCA_025963635.1. Taxonomy (GTDB): domain Bacteria; phylum Bacteroidota; class Bacteroidia; order Chitinophagales; family Chitinophagaceae; genus Ferruginibacter. The sequence continues at coordinate 33,027 of JAOQAK010000095.1, read as the reverse complement.
GGCATTGTTGTTGAAAATAAATTTAATTCTCTTAGCACAACTACCTATCACCATTATAGGATACTCGATACTAAAGCGGCAACGACCGTTGTGTATACCAAATTTTACAACACAAGAGCCGATAGTGGTTTTATCTATTTCAATGCAACCAATCTTTTTGTAAATCAATTGTTCTATTTCAGCTTATTTAAGGCCACCATTAATATTACTCACAGCACGAATAAAAGGTATGAATTGAATGTGCTGGATGAAAACATACAAGTGCCGGTAAAAAATATCGCTGCGATACTTTTCGGGATAAAGATAAATAACCTCGATAGGCAATATAATAAATTAGGGTGCTATGGGAATGTTCAATTTTCATTTTTAAGAAATTCTACGCTCAGTTTATTTTACGAAGATGGGTATATACCCGGCATCGGGGGCACGCTTGTTAAAAACAGTATCGGGAGTATCCAGTTGTCAAAAAGATTTTAACTAAAAATTATTTAACGCATGAAAAAAATAATCTGTTTAATGCCACTGGTAGTATTGCTACAACTGAGCAGCGCCCAGGTTTTACTAAACCTGCAACTACCGGCAACAGGCATATATATTAAAAGCCAATTGTGGAGTTTTTCTATAATAAATACCGGTGCCCAGTCTATTAATGTAAAGATAGAAATGACATTTACAGATGTGTCAAATAACCAGCGTGTTTTTACAGCAAGTTCCAACACTTTGAAATTAACCCGTGAAGTAACACAGTTACAGGCTGCAGATTTAGCGCCAATAATTTATAATGTCAATAACACAGGCTACAATGTCGATGTTAACCCAAATGGCTTTTTGCCTATCGGACAATTTGAAGTCTGCTTTGCAGTAATGCAGATAACCAATGAAACTACCAATAACCTAACAGAAGAATGTGAAACGATTGAAGTAGAGCCCGTTAGTCCGCCGATTTTAATCGAGCCTGCCGATGAGGAGGTAACCGATGTGCTCCGACCCTTTTTTACCTGGGTGCCCCCCTCACCGGTGGCCAGTTTTAATAACTTAAACTATGACTGGACTTTAGTTGAAGTTCAGTTATCTCAAAATCCGGCTGATGCCATTCAGCAAAATATTGCACTACACTCTCAACAAGGGCTGCCCGTTAACTCATTATTATACCCATCCTCTTTACCTGAATTGGATACGTCAAAATTATATGCCTGGCAGGTTGCTGCAAAGAGTTCAAATAATGCCATTGCGAAAAGCGAGGTATGGACTTTCAAGGTCCGCAAATATGCATTAGATAGTAGTCGTCTTTTTACCCAGGGGTATTATGTTCCACTCAAGCGACAAAATGATGCAGTGTACACGAACATGACAGGCGTGGTTAGATATGAGTATTTAAACGAGATCAATGACTCAGTAGCTGTAATAAGATTTTATGATGTTAGTAGCACTTCCAGGAATATGATCATACCGGATTCTCCCTTTGTTAAGTTACGGTTTGGGCAAAATTATATCGAAACCGACATCGGTGATTTAGCCGGTATGATCGATAAGCACATTTATTTGCTGGAGTTGGTGAATTCAAAAGAAGAAAAATGGTATTTAAAATTCGAATTCAGAAAACCCGACAGCAACTAAGATCCATTTCACTAAACATAAAAAGCAAGTATGGTTTATTTAAACACTAGAAAATATAACAAAGCGACGGCCTGGTTCCTGTTTTTTGTTTTCTATCTCCAGTTAATTTCGCCTGTTTTCGCAAATAGGCTTTCAGAGAGATATTTCGTGAAAAATTATCCAACCGTGCGGCATCATGCGATAAGCACCATGTCATATGAATCTGCTGGAAATATTTCGATAAACCACCTGCAGAAAGATAGTGATCCAGATGAAAGCCATGTAGCTAACAATCACGCGAACGAGGGAAATCGCAAGCGTTCTTTTTTTAGTGGGGGAGTGGATGCTATGAAACTAAGATCAGCCGGTCCTGGCCCTACTCAACCAGAGATGCAAAGTTTTCAATCGGTAGGTACCAGCAATATGGTGGATCTTTTTACCGGGGATTTTACTTACAATATCCCTCTAATGGATGTAGGTGGTTACCCGGTAAACCTTCATTATTCCAGTGGTATTACAATGGACCAGGAATCGAGTTGGGTGGGCCTCGGATGGAACATCAATCCCGGTACCATCAACAGAAATATGCGTGGGCTGCCCGATGACTTTAATGGTACGGATAAGGTTACAAAAATTTTTAGCATGAAACCAAATAAAACAATTGGGGTAACCATCGGCGGTAATGCTGAATTACTCGGCAAAACGGTCGGGTCAAAAACAAAGGCAAGTACCCTGGGAGTCTCTTTAGGTGTTTTTCACAATACCTACAATGGGTGGGGTACCGAAACAGGCATCAACACAGGCATTAATTCGGGGAGGGGATCAAAGGGGAATTTAAGCGGCGCATTATCTATCACCAATAATTCTCAATCCGGCTTAGATGTGTCACCATCCTTTTCAGTAAGAATGGGTAAGGAAGACGCAAAGACAAAGGGGTTTGTTTCCCTGGGTACTAACTATAATTCACGTATTGGTATCCAAGGGTTACAAATGACAGCGGAGATAAGAGAAAGTGTGGTGCAGAGAAAGAACGAAGGCCACTATAAGGATAAATATTTTTCCACCCAGGGAATTGCCTCCGAAATATCATTTGCCACACCTTCATTTACACCTGGCATTACAATACCCTTCACTTCAAAACAATATTCTTTTACCGCAAAGGTTGGTAGCGAAGCATGGGCTTTCCATCCGAATTTATATGTTCAGGGGAGCTACTCTAAACAGTTTATTGCTCCCGACGACATGGTAAGTTCATTGCCTGCCTTTGGTTACCTGTATTACCAGGAAGCAGCGAACCAGGAAAAAGTATTGTTAGATTTCAACAGGGAAAAAGAAGTTGAATTCCGGGGTACTACTCCGCACATTGCTATTCCCGGTTACACTTATGATATCTATTCCGTTTCAGGTGAAGGAACGGGAGGGATGTTCAGGCCTTACCGGGGTGATATTGGTATGATATACGATCATGCCATGTCCACTAAAAGTGCTTCCGACAAAATTTCTCTTGATTTGGGTTTTGGAAGTGTGTTTCACGGAGGCATAGATTTAAATAAGGTTTGGGCAAACTCTGGAAACAATCCATGGTTGAGAGACAATGTAATGGCAAGATATGTCGGGTTTAAAAAGCAGGACTCTTTATATGAAAATGTATATTTTAAAAATCCCGGTGAAAAAGTAACGGTTGATCAAAGTTTTTATAACAAAATAGGGGATGATAATTTAGTGAGGGTACAGCTGAGCCCTAAAGACGGGCAAAATAATGCGGTGGTCAGCGCTACCAGGAATTTAACCTTATTTCAGAATGCAAAACAATCGGGTACCATAGCTTTAGACGCCTCCACGTATAAGACGAGCAGGGACAAAAGAACCCAGGTGATCAGCTACTTAACTGCTAAAGATGCATCTGTGGCAGGCTTGGATAGAGACATCAAATCGTACAGCATAAATAGCTTTCCATCTACCGGTTGTAATACCAACTACAGTATTATTAAAAGAAATAGTGATATCCGGAAGCCTAATCATTTGTCAGAAATTACTGTTTTGAGTAATGACGGCCAGCGGTATGTATATGGCACTCCGGTATATAATATTGAGCAGCAGGATGTAAGTTTTGCCGTAGATAAAGCAGGCGGGGACAATAGCACCGGTTTAGTAGTGTATGATACTTTAAAGGACAATACAGTCGCTAATGATAAGGGTAAGGATAATTATTTCAGTGAAGAAATTATGCCTCCTTATGCTCATTCATTTCTATTAAGCGGAATCGTTTCTTCGGATTATGTTGATATCTCCGGGGACGGAATTACTGAAGATGATAACGGGAACGCCGTGAAGTTTAACTACAGCAGGATATATGGCACCAATAATCCATATAGGTGGAGAGCCCCTTTTGATCAAAATAAAGCTTCTTATAATGAAGGCTTTAAAACTACCAGCCGAGATGACAAGGGTAGTTATTCTTATGGCCAAAAGGAAGTTTGGTATATGAATTCAATCGAATCCAAAACAATGATAGCAACATTTGTTTTGGAAACTGATTCTGTAAGACAGGATTCTTATGGGGTTAAAAATAATAACGGCGGTTTAGCAAGCGCTCAAAAATTATACAGATTAAAACAGATCAACTTATATACAAAAGCCGACTTTCTCAAAAATGGCGGTGTAAATGCCAAACCGATAAAGTCAGTTCATTTTGAATATTCTTATGAACTATGTAATGGAGTGCCATCCTCCAATAATACTGGGAAACTGACGTTAAAAAAGGTCTGGTTCTCTTTTAATAAAAACTACAAGGGTAAATTAAATCCATATACATTTCAATACCATTCCAAGAATCCCGACTTCAATAATAAATCATATGATCGATGGGGCAATTATAAAGATCCGGATGATAATCCTGGTGCCGTCGGCAATACACTTACAAACGGTGAATATCCATATGCTTTACAAAAAGGAGTAAAAAACTGGGATAATGCCCAGGCAGCAAACAATGTTTCAGCATGGACACTTAACCAAATTAAACTACCCTCAGGAGGTGTAATGAAAGTTTCATATGAATCCGATGATTATGCATATGTGCAAGACCGCCGGGCCATGCAAATGTTTTCAATCGAGGGGTTGGGGAATCTTCCGGATGCCTCGCCCTCCAGCCGACTTTACCAGCAGGGAGAGAAGGACAAAGATTATCAGTATGTCTTTATACGATTAAATGATGCTGTTTTTAGTAGATCCGAAATTGAAGCCAGATACCTGGAGGGGGTTAAAAAATTGTACTTCAAATTGTTCGTAAAAATGCCCGATGGAAAAGATGGAGGCCGTTGGGGTACAGGATATGAACAAATACCCTGCTTTGCGGATATCGAAGATTATGGGATAAAGCCTGGCTACGCTAATAAGATGATATGGATAAGGGTAGTGCCACTTAAAACCGGCAGAACCCCCATGGCTACAGCGGCAATACAATACCTGCGGTTAAATCATCCCGGTAAAGCTTTCCCGTATTCCGAGCCCGGTGATGATGTGAGTTTGAAAGATGCAATTGGTATGATAGCTTCTGTTGGAGCAAATATAAGCAACTCTATAGATGGCTTTGAAGACCAGGCGAGACGTGGGAATCGCTGTAATGATATCGATCCGCAATTGTCGTTGATAAGGTTGAATAACCCGGAATTTAAAAAATTTGGAGGAGGGTTGAGGGTTAAAAAAATTGAGATATTCGATAACTGGCAAAAAATGACAGCCCAAACCGAAGCAACCTATGGACAAATTTATAACTACAATACCACCAAATTAGTTAATGCAATTCCCGTTAGCATAAGTAGTGGGGTCAGCTCGTATGAACCTGTATTAGGCAAAGAAGAAAACCCGTTTTATCAACCTATAGAATATGCAGAAAAGATGGCTGCCTTTGGCCCAACGGATTATGTATTTACGGAAGAACCTTTAGGCGAATCGTTTTTTCCGGCTGCAACAGTTGGCTATAGCAAGGTCACTGTGCAAACGATCAACAATACAAAGAAGTCCGCCAATGGATTAGATGTCACCGAGTTTTTTACCGCAAAAGAATTTCCGACCATATTTGAAAATACTCCCCTCGATAATGACAGTAAAAAAACATTTGCTAATCCAATCGGCAACTTCTTTAAGTTCGATGCGAAGCGTTATGTAACCCTATCCCAGGGATTCAAGGTAGAGTTGAATGATATGCACGGTAAAGTGAAGTCGCAATGCGCTTATGCTCAGACAGATTTAGCGCACCCAATTACATCCACCATTAACTATTATAAGTTAGATAATGATAATGCACTCAATAAGCATCTATGTAATCGTGTGGTAACTGCCGATTCAGCCAATGGAGTAATTAATAATAATGCTGTTATAGGTAAGGATGTCGATATGCTGATCGATATCCGTGAACAAACGTCTAAAACGATTAGCGGAAGTGTGCAATTGAATCTTGATGTGGTAAAAATATTTCCCCCGATCCTTATTCCGTCAATACCGAGGCTTCCAACATTTGAGACAAACCGTTACCGCTCTATTGCAGTTACCAAGGTAGTGAACCGCTATGCTATTTTAGATAGCGTAGTGCATATTGATAAGGGCAGTAAAATCTCTACAGCGAACATGGTCTACGATGGAGAAACGGGGAATGTTTTATTATCCCGCACTCAAAATGAATTTGATGATCCTGTATACTCTTTTAACTACCCCGCATATTGGGCGTACAGTGGTATGGAAGGGGCGTATAAAAATGTTGGGAGTGTCTTCAAAAATGTGCAGTTTTTAAACGGCAGGATGCAATACAATGGCATGACAGCGCTGGGACTAGAGCGATATTTCGAAAGCGGGGATGAAATTTTATTGGAAGGCAAGATGCTGTCCAGGCCTGGTAACAGCCTTTGTGCAGCTGAAAATTTTATTGGTCTTAAAGATACAGTTTTAAAAATATGGGCGCTTGATGTGAGTAAGGGATCAGGGAGTGCCATTGATGGAATATATTTTATTGATAAAAATGGCCTCCCGGTTACAGCGGCAGCAAAAAGTATAAAAGTCATCCGTTCCGGCAAGCGTAATATGATCGGTGTATCTGCCGGGTCAGTTACAAGTCTGCAAAGCCCGGTTAAACTAATCAATGGCATTTCCAGGTTTGTATTTGATTCAACCATTGGGATTATTAATGCAAGCGCTGTAAAATTCAAAGATTTTTGGAAAACAGACAGCAGTAGTTACAGAAAGGATACCGTAATGATGATACCAACATTCATGGACCCTATCCAAAATGTATATTATGCAACGGAAGCGTTTACAATGAGAAACTTGTTGGGAAAAAAACAACGCTCCTGCCGTCGCTTCTATACGGAAAATCCAAATGATGATCATTTTTTTGCCTCAGCGCGGGATTTTGGAGGAGGAGATAGAGATACATCCTATAAGACCTGGATGCGTTTTGATTTGGAAAATATTCCCGCGGGTTCAATAATAACTAATGCAGTATTAAATCTACCGGCACCTGCTTCCCATTTTCCGCAGTATGGAGATAATAATTCGGCAACAATTTCGAGGACAACGGGTATTTGGATAAGAAATGTATACAATGGCTTCAACTCGCTTTCAACAAGGAAATGCCCTAATGAAAGAAACAAGCAAATGAAAACTTTATGGGAAAATACAGGACTTGCTCAAATAGACATCCCATCTCGGATAAATGTAACGGCAACATCTTCAAATAACAGCTACATGCCAAGAAGCTATCCAATTACAAATATGGCCAATGATATGCTTTCTAACTTTTATAATTCAAATAGGAAGAATGTTCCAGCAGTAGTTATAGACATGGTCTCACCTGGGGACGTGCCTGGAAAACGAATGTCATTTGGCTTTGATAACTGTGCGATCAATCAGCAATCAATTGGGGCAAATTTTATAATTTCTAATATTTGCAGGCCGTCAATAGTCATCTCATACATTACACCTTGTGCAAATGGTTCAACACCTGTTTATTCAAGTACACCTGTTCCCGGTTATTATTGTGCGTCGCAACCCATCGATACTTTTATTTGTAAGCCTAATATCAATGATACCGCCACTAATCCTTACAGATGGGGTATTTGGGGTAACTGGCAGATTGATAGGGCATATACATATTACAATTCGCGAAAGGAAGATTCCGTAACCATCTCCAATAGTGTAACTAACATTCGCAAGAATGGTGAGATACAGAGTTTTATGCCCTTTTGGTCTTTTACCAATACTACATTAAGTCAGTCCCAGGACAGTAGCCGTTGGGTATGGAACAGCGAAATAAATTTAATCAACAGCAAAGGTTTGGAGCTGCAAAATCACGACCCACTGGACAGGTATAACTCTGCTCAATACGGCTATAATCAAACCTTACCCGTGGCCGTAGTGCAAAACAGCCGTAACCGGGAAATGATGTATGAAGGCTTTGAAGACTATGGCTACAGAACCGACACCTGTAAAAGCTGCCCTTCCAACAGGTATGTTAACCTGGTTGCAGGAGGTACACTGGTTGATAGCCTAAGCCATACAGGATTATACAGTTTGAGGGTTCCGGGTAATCAAACCGACAGCCTGGTTGTACCACTTGTTTCTTTCAATGCAGATACCCTTGCTGCCACAGTATTTGCCAGGGTTGATTCAACACTGATTCAGCAGGCTGATATAAAAGGCAAGGGAACCGGCCTAACAGGTACATACTCTAAATGGATTATGTCTCTTCCAATTTTTGGTTGGCAGTCATGTGGTTCCAGAATAGATTCAGTAATCGATTTCAATTGGGGTATAAATCCACCATTTCCTGGCTGTGTTACAAATAGGTACCAGGTTTCCTGGACTGGGTATATACAGCCCCGCTATTCTGAATTGTATCGTTTTTATGCAACAGCCGCAAACCGGATGCAGATACAATTGAATGGTAGAAGGATAACATTAAATAGTCCGATAGAAAGTACTCCGGGTACTTATGATTTGGACACGATGACTTTGATCGCAGGTAAAGTTTATCCTATAACCATCATACTCAACAGAGCCGGAGGTGATATGGCGGCAACCTTAAATTGGTCAAGTACTTCTCAAGGAAAAGAAATCATTCCAAAATCACAGCTATATACAAATACTGACACAACAGGAACTACCCTAAAACCGGATGTGTGGTGTTATAAATTAAATAGTCCCGTTGCAAGTAAAATAACGCTAAGTAAGTTTTCACCATTGCAGGGCACAAAGATAGTCGTGGGCGCCTGGGTTAAAGAAAAGGATACGAATGCCGATACGGTCTCCAGTTTCAGAAATGTCCAAATACAACTGGTATTTAGCACCGGGGCAATCATCACCTTAAAACCTTCAGGTAATATTATCGAAGGCTGGCAACGAATTGAAGATACTTTGACAATACCTGCTGCTGCAATACAATTTAAATTGAGATTGATGTCAACCAACAGTAGTATACCTGTTTATTTTGATGACCTACGAATTCATCCTTACAATAGCAATTTAAAATCATTTGTGTACAATCCGATAAACATACGATTGATGGCAGAACTGGATGAAAACAATTATGCCAGTTTTTATGAGTACGACGATGATGGAACATTGATACGGGTTAAAAAAGAAACAGAACGTGGAGTAAAAACGATTAAGGAAACAAGAAGTGCTTTGCTAAAAGAATAGAAAATGGACTGTTCATTTAAGAGTAAAACATAATCAACTAAATATAAACTGATGACTAAAACGAAACTGAATATAAAACTGCTTTTTTTAAGCATGGTAATTCTTACGGCATTTACAACAAGTGCCCAAAAAAGGTTCTATGACACTACTACTATCAAGCTTTTTGATGACATTGAAGCGATACAATCTGCATATAATTCAACAGGCCATATCAGCTTCAACGCTACCTATTATTATGAAGACAGGGACTCGATAGTGGTGAGGGATACAGCTCTTGCCAGCTACAAAATTTATGGAGATAAATTCAGGATCGTTTTTGATAGTACCGAGTTTGTACAAAGCGATCAATACAATTGTACCATGTATCATGACAACCGGACAATTGTTATTCAGCAACCGGTGTCAATGCCAAAAGAGGTTATGCAGATTAATGTAATGGATACAGTTTTTCAACAATTGGAAATGTCTAAAATGACTTCAATTGACAGCAGCGGATTTAGAAAGATATCCCTTCAGTTGGATGCAAATGCGCTATATAAAAGTTATGTAATAACGTTTAATAAGTCCACCTATCAAATTTTGTATATACAATACGCTCTCAAAAAAGACTTAAATATTTTATCTGAGAAGGAAATAAAAGTTTTTATCTCATTTAATAATTATCAAACCGGGGCATTTTCTGATTCGGTTTTTTTAACTGATCCTCTATTTATAGTGAAGAGTAGTAAAGAAATTTTACCGGGGCCGGCTTTGCCCCCTGATTATGAAATCATAAATATGCTGGACCAGTAATGTAAATGCAATTAATACTATTGACCCAAACTTTAAATGAATGTATTCATGAACAAGAAATTCTGTATACTAAAACTGTTATTGTTGATTTTTATTTTTCAGTGCACTATACCTTTTAATGCAAAAGCCACTGATGAAAAATATGCTGCCCTTCCCTTAAGAGGCAGTAGTAATCAAATTGCAGTTGACTCTTTTAATCTTGTTCAGGATACGGTGTTTTATAATCTTGCGCTGCGCCCCACACAAACAACTTTTAATATAAACAACTTTGTAACTTTTAAGCTGGATGAGTTTGCCAATGTGTTTTTGCCGGATACGTTTCGGGTAACGATTACATTCAAAGTGTATTTTACGAAACTGGTAGGTGGCAACCTGGTGCAGGATTCATCAGCTATGCAGATATTGTATGTAGAGTATAATAAATTCAGAAATTATCAAAGCAAAGCAGTTTACACTTTTAACGGCGGTTTTCAATCAAAGGTCAAAGTTTTCAGTATTACATCAAGCGCTTCATCTGGCAGTTTCGCAGGTTATAAGAACGTGCTGATGCTCGAAAATGAAATCCAGGTAACGCGTGAATATGCCTTTAATCCCAATAGTAATGTAATACAATCAATTGCAGGGGCTTTAGGCTCGCTGACTGATGCGGACTCCTGTAGCAGCGCCGGGGAATTTATGATTAACTGGGGGAAAGTGGCTGCTGCAGACGAATATGATTTGGAATGGACATATATCGATTCAACAGCAATCAGCAATTATTATGTTATCAATACAACTACTATTGATCCAAAGAAAGTATTTACAAATAATGCGACGAGGGTCAGCATTACGTTCGAAAATTACCAGGTGCCAATTTTGTACGACAACGGTGGTATACTGTTTTTCAGGGTCAGACCGGTAAGGATAAAGCAGAATGGTCAGCGCATTGAAGCTGCATGGAGCAGTGCATACCCTTCGGGGATGGGTAGCTATGGTTTTGCCGGACATGAACGAAGTTTAAATTGGCAGTCAAGCACAAGTTATGCGGAAGATGGAAAACGTAAATCCGTGGTGCAATACTTCGACGGTGTTTTGAAAACCCGGCAAACAGTAACAAAGGACAACAACACCTGCTTTACGGTGGTAGCCGAAACAATGTATGATTACCAGGGAAGGGCGGCAATACAGGTGATGCCTGCGCCAATACTCAACAGGTTAATTGGCTACACACCGCATTTTAACAGGGCTGTCAATGGATCTGACTATGAGAAAAATATATTTGATGCAGATACAACAGGTGGATTAAATAACTGCAATGCCATTTTGCAGGGCATGGGCACCATGTCAGGTGCTTCCCTTTATTATTCTTCAAGCAACACTTTGGTCAATACAGGGTTTAACAAATATATCCCTAATGCCAATTTATTTCCGTTTACTGAAACCAGGTATACTCCGGATAACACAGGCCGTATAGCGATGCAGAGCGAGGTGGGCAAGGAGTTTCAAATAAATCAATTAGATCCTTCAAGTCATTCCCATGAATCCCGGTATTTTTATGGCAGTGCTGACCAGGAGGAATTGGATGCTTTGTTTGGTACCGAAGTGGGTAATGCATCGCACTATTCAAAAAACATGGTAAGGGACGCCAATGGCCAATATAGTGTAAGTTATGTTGACATGCATGGTCGCACAATCGCGACAGCTCTGGCAGGTAAACCCGAAAGTAATTTAGACACTTTGGTATCAAGCAATAATAAAACAATTGTAAAAAGATTGCTGGATACAACCAATAACCTTGTAAGCGGTACTTCGGTCATTTCCAGCAAAAGTTTGATAGTAACGAGGGCTGGTTTCCACAGGTTACAATATTCATTATTGCCAGATAGTATTAGTATTCAAGCCTGCGATAATGCAACTATTTGCTATGACTGTATATATGATCTGGAAGTGGCCATAAGCAATGATTGTAGCAACCCGGGCAACCAACCAGTTATTATACGCAGAACCAATGTTAGTATTGCAGGGTTAATGGATACAGCGTGTAATCAGAATGTTATCTTCCCTGCAATAGATACCAGCGTTAATTTAACCGAAGGAAGTTACTTAATAACAAAAACATTAACTATAAGTCAATCGGGTCTAAATAAGTACAACGAAATTTTTCTACGGCGCAATACCTGTAAAATCCTGCAGCAGTTTATAGATGAACAACGGGCATTATTGCTTGCCAGGATACAATGTTACCCCACTTGCCAGGCTTGCATGGATAGTTTAGGAACATGGGCAAGCTACCGGGTCAAATACATGCTCAGCAATAATATTTCTCCTGCAGATAGTGCATCCTTTAGAGAGCAGGCATTGCTCGCTTTTGAAGCACAAAAAGCATCTTGTGATGAAATGTGTAGCAACACAGGCCTGCAAACCAGTATCCGGCAACAAATGCTGACTGATATGACGCCTCCATATGGCCAGTACGCTGAAATGGATAGCGCTTATGATATTAATAATGTTTTCCATGGTTCGTGGTGGGGTATTTGGAGTTTAAGGTTTAAGCAATTACCGGTAGGTGTATATTATAAAGATGAATTTGGGCGTCCTGATTCCTTATTGAACGACGCCTTAAAAAAAGTGCCACCCACAGATCGCTCCATTACGGCACAAAACTTTTTAGACAATTTTAAGGATACATGGGCAGAAGCTTTACTAACACTGCACCCGGAATATTGCCACTTATTAAAGTACGATACTTACGCATCCAGTCATGTGTGGGATGAACGATTTGCAAAAATCGAGACCTTCAAACAGGCAGTTGATAGTGGGTTTTTAAATCCTTCAGCTTTTACGGGTCTACCCGCAAATTCAAACTTTACTGCACCGGTTCTCGCCTCAAGAGATCCGTTCTTTACTTCGCTGGAACCCGGCTATGCTGCAGCCTTTAAGGACTCTCTGCTGAATCTGGTAAAGGCCTATTCGCCCGCAATCAGTGCATGGTCCTTTGCTACGATCATGGCGCATTGCGACAGTGCAGACAGTAATTGCATTAACACCTATAAAACGCTTAGCGCTGCTTTTACAATCGATAGTGCCTGCCGCGGTGAGCAGGATGTTGCATGGCGTTATTTCAGAGAAATGTACCTCAATAAAAAAGCAGAAATAATTAACAGTATCATTTTTAATAATTGCCCCAATCCCGCGGTGCTGCCATGGCATACTTTAAATTTTCCAAACATTAATGCCATCGATGGCTCAAATGCCATACCGGTTACCGCCAGCGTTGGTACCGACAGCTTAAATAATTTTATTGCGAATAACTGCAAAGCGTACGTAGCACAATGGTTGGACGAGATGAAGCCCTGCAACCTTACTACTTCAGATTCAGATCAAATAATTTCACGCCTGATCGGAGTCTGCAAGGCGGGCGGTAATATCGATCATCTCTACGGATCCAGCACAACAAAGCCCGGTACAAACGCTAACGGAGATACAAGTTTTATCCAGGTGTTGAAAGCTGTTTTAGGCAGCCGCTATGATTCCACTTGTAATGCGTACCTGGTAACAGCACCTAAACCCTATGATAAACAACCACCTTACGGAGATATTGAGGTTTGGACCAAACCAGATAGCTGCCAATGCACCAGGATTACCTCCCTATATCAAAAATTCCAGTCATCTGCAGATACCACATTCTCTGATTACGTTTTGCGGGTAACCGGTACCCGTATAAACGCTGGTGTACTTGATACCTTGCGGATGTTATGCAGTGGCCAGGTAACCTGCAAGTTCTTAGCAAGCCCAATGACACTGCCCCCCGCACTGCAATGTAGTGTGGCAAATACTTGCGTGGACTGTGTCGCCGTAAACAGTTTGTACAATAGATTTAAACTTGATTTTCCGGGAATTATACCGGCTTATGTGGATACTGACAGTGTTCAAATAAAAAGAAACCGGCTTTTTGAAAACTTCATGAATTACAATCTCGGGTTTTCCAAGAGCACAAGTGAATATTTATCTTTTTTAAACACCTGTGGAAATTTTCTTTCCGGAAGTTGCGATAGTTTAAAAAATATCGTCAGCAATTTTATTAAAAATGTAAGGGTTGGCAAAGTTGTTCATACCCTTCAAACACAGGAGGGGCAGGTATATAGTACGTTGTCTCAAATAGTTGACAATGGAACTATCCGTTTCCCAGACTCGATAAGGGCGAAACCCGACACATGGTTCAATAATTATGGTAGCGGCATGGCCTATAATAATACATTCTGTACCAGCAATGGATATAGTGTGGAAATACGATTTAAATTTTTATCCAGCAATAAAACCGGTGATGTCTTTTACACTTCCCTTGGTGGTTTTGACTTTACCGGCCACCGAAATCATGTTGATAATAATGGGATTTATCGAAATGGGCTTTTTACTGAAATAAATAATGTGGTTTACATATTGGATCCAAATACGAGCAATTCTGTTCTTCAAAACTGGATGACGATTAAAATAAAAGTTCTACCCAATAGTTATTCTTTATATTTTAATAATTCTTTGATTGTTACTTTTCCTACAACACTGACACTTGGTAATAGAACTGGTTTTGGATTGGGACTTTGGGGTAGGCAAGGATGTATCGACCGGCTTAAAGTGTGGGATAGCCAGGATAATCTCAGGTTTTTTGAAGACTTCAATGATGCCTTAAACCCGGCATTTGTCGACTCTTCATTTATTTGCCCTACACCATTAAATTGTAGAACATCTTTTAAAAATTATTTTAATTCGCAAAAGGGGACAAGCTATACTTATACGCAAATTGATTCATTTTATTTTGCACAGTGTAGTATCCATCCAGCGCCTTGCGATGCCGTTAATTCGGGCGGCTTACTTCTTTGTAGTTCAACCAAACCAGTATTTTCTTCCATTGATCCAAAGACTTTAACACCCTGTGCCGACAGTACATTGTTTAGTGTAGGTGTAGGAACAAAATTACAAAACGCGTACAGAGACTCCCTGGTCAACAGCTTCAACGATCGATACTTAGCTAAATGCCTTAAAGCAAGGTATTACGAAAGTTTCACAATCACGGCCCCTGTTAGTGAGTTTCATTACACCCTGTATTATTACGACCAGGCAGGAAATCTTGTGAAAACAGTACCGCCTGCCGGGGTAGATGTAAGCAAATTTGCCTGGGCAGTGGCTTACAGTGATAGTATTAAAATTTCCCGTGCAGCCAACAACCTGGTAACCCCTGCGCATGCTTTAGTAACCAATTACAGGTATAACACCTTAAACCAGGTGGTGGCACAATACACCCCTGACGCGGGAGCCAGTAAATTCTGGTACGATAGACTGGGCCGACTTGTAATAAGTCAGAATGCCAAACAAAAGGCCAACAGCGCAACCGAATTAAATGCACTATACAGCTATACAAGGTATGACTATCTTGGCCGCATAGCAGAAGTCGGGCAAATCAGGAACATCAATGCCACAGAACCTGTAACTAATTTACTTACCCGGAATAATGCATTGACCAACACCTGGTTTGTTAATCGGAATAATGTCCGTGGGCAGATCACAACCACCTTTTATGATTCAAAATATGCCGGTTATACCGGTTCAGAAAACAGTACTATTTGGCAGCGAAATTTGCGGAACCGCGTAAGTTTTACATCCTATACAGATACCGCTAACCTATCAGGATTTAATACTGCAACACTGTACAGTTATGATATACACGGCAACGTTGATACGTTGTTACAGGATTTTGGAGTTTCGACAGTAACAGGAGTAACGAATATTATGAACGTGCAAACCACCAATGCCAATCGTTGGAAACGCATGGTGTATAAGTATGACCTTATAAGTGGTAAGGTAAATCATGTAGCCTACCAACCACCGCGTGGCAATACTTATTACCCTGATATGTTTTATCACCGTTACAGTTATGATGCTGAAAACAGGCTTATCCTCGCTGAAACAAGCATGGATAGCGTGGTATGGGAAAAAGAGGCCCGGTACGATTATTATCGTCATGGCCCGCTGGCAAGAACAACTTTAGGGGAACAATTGGTGCAGGGTACTGATTACGCTTATACCCTCCAGGGCTGGCTTAAAGGTGTGAATTCAATAAGCCTCGCCAACGGCGATTTTGATATGAGCAGCGACGGAAAGGTGGGGGCACAAAATCAATATGTGGCGAGAGATGCCCTGGGTTTTAATCTTAATTATTTTGCGGGAGATTATTTGCCTATCAACATTTCGGTTAATCCTTTCCCCGGTGCAAGTGCTTACCTGCCTGGTACGGAAAACCGGCCCTTATACAATGGGAATATTAATAGCATGGCGGTTAATATCAGTTTTCCGAATGCCACTGCATTCCAGGTGCCCCAGTTGTATAACTATAAGTACGACCAGCTAAACCGTATCACCGGGATGGACGTGTATCGTGGGTTTAATGAGACAAGCAATACCTGGTCGGCCATGGCGCTTACTAATGATTATAAGGAACGGGTAGTTTATGATGCGAACGGTAATATTTTAAAATACCTGCGGAATGGTACTCCTTCCCCCTTTATAGTCATGGATAGTTTAAGCTATAACTACTATCCCGGCACTAACAGGTTAAAATACGTAAGGGATCCGATGGAAGATAATACGTATCCTGATGATATAAATCACCAGCCCAATATCAACAACTATACTTATGATCAAATTGGGAATCTTGTGTCGGATGCCAAAGATAGCCTGGCACTCATTAAATGGAATGTGTATGGAAAAATAACCGAAATACAACGTACTGCATCAGCAGCAAGGCCTATAACCAACATAAAATATACCTACGATGCAGCCGGTAACCGTATAAGCAAACGCATCGCTAAAACAGGCACAACAACCATCGAATATACCTGGTATGTCAGAGATGCGAGTGGAAATGTAATGAGCGTATATAACAGTACCGGTACAAGTTCTACCATCAGCAGCGCGGGGTACATGCTAAATCTCACCGAGCAGCACATGTACGGCAGTAGTAGAGTAGGTGTGCTAAACAGAAATATTGACGCCAAGGCGACATTTACTAAAGCAAGTATTGTTATATTTACCAGGGGAAATAAGTTCTTTGAGTTATCAAATCATTTGGGCAATGTTTTGGTTACGGTGTCGGATAAGAAGTTGCAACATACTGCTAATAACACAACGGTTGATTATTATAATGCAGATGTCGTTACAGCGAATGATTACTATCCTTTTGGGATGCTTATGCCCGGTAGGAGATATAGCTGGGCGAATAGTTTATATCGTTATGGCTTTAACGGTAAAGAAAAGGATAATGAAACTTATGGTGATGGGAATGAATATGATTACGGTTTTAGAATATACAATCCAAGGTTAGGGAGATTCTTATCAATGGATCCTTTAACCAAAAGCTTTCCTTGGTATACACCGTATCAATATGCTGGAAATAAACCCATATTGTGTATCGACTTAGATGGATTAGAAGACATTCCTGCTACGGGCAGTAACATCCCGGCGCCATTTTCTACTCAACAGTTAATTAAATCGGCTCTCAACGATGGATTTTATAAAGGGCCTCTAGGGAGAGGTGAAACAGTTTTACTGATTCAAGATTATCGAGTAGTTGGCAACCCTATTCCTATTCATAAAGAATTTGTTTTATTTCAAGGGGATATTAACAAACCGATAAATATATTAAATCAAGGAGATGTAACATTTAATGAGAATGGCAATACAGGGCCGGGCAGAGGGCCTCAAATGACATCAGGTGGAACTATTCAGTTCGGTACCCCCGAGTTTAAAAAGAAGATGGATGAGCTTTATCCTGAAGGAATTCCTATAAATGACGTTTCTATTAAGTTTGGACAAAATAGCAGAAAACTTACCAATGAAAATGACATTGTAAATAAATTAAAACCTGTTGCCGATTTTTTAAATAAATATCCAGAGACGAAAGTAAGTATAACAGGGAATACAAATTTGAAGCAACCACCCGATGCTACGATAAATTCAGATGGAAAAGATATAACCATTAAGGACTTGATGGATGGGAGAGCAACCACGCTAAAATCCGTATTGACAGATAAATTAAACGTAGATGCGACTCAAGTTACTACAATGCCTGGGGTTCAAGGGACTAACACAAATGGTGATATTAAAGTAGTTCAACCGAAACCTACGATCAAGAAAAAATCAGAATGATTTTGAATATGTTACAAAGAGGATTAATTAGTTTGATAATAAGTATAGTTATTGCAGCAAATTGTCACGGACAGATAAATTATATAGATTCCAATTTAATTCAATGGGATTCTATCGATAAAATAAAATGGGAAAATTTCTTGTCAAAGAACGATTCATCTTTGTCGGCCGCGGAAAGCAATACTTTTATCCAACCGAAGTTTTATTTAAGAGCTGATTCTGTCTTTTGCCGAATAATTAGCTTTTTTAACCCTAACAAGTCTTGGAAAAAAGAACAAATCTTAAATGCTAATTATGGCCTAAATCATGAACAAATCCATTTTGACATTACAGAAATATTTGCACGAAGAATTAGGAAGCAAATTATCAATTCCAAAACAAGCGAACAAAATGAATATACAATTCAGAAAATCTATCAAGAAAATGTAATAGCATGTAATTATTTTCAAGATTTATATGATAGCGAAACAGAACATTCACTAAACAGGCTCAATCAAGATAAATGGAATAAAAAAGTTAAAGAATCGATTTTATCATTGAGCGAATATAAAGAGCAGAGTATTCATATTAAGTTCCCTATATGTAAGATTTGTTGGAAGTAATCTTCTTTGCGGTTTGTGTGCAGTATGGTTGAGCAGCATAGCGTAACAACAATCAACAGGGAGCAACAAATAAAAATAGGTAAACCATCAGTTGTAACAAGCTGGTGGTTTTTTATGCGATAGACTTACGCACTAGCAAAAACCTTTTTAGCTTTTTGCTAGTGCAGAAAAGCATCGAGTAAAGCAAACACATGCGCTTTATCGTCTGGATTTAATTTTTGTATGTCCCTGTACTGGCGCAAGGGTATCGGGCCGGTCAGTGAGTTGGCAATCCTTGTGCCGTGGCAGAGTGTAACAAATTAAAGAGCAAAACCACTATCAGGCGCCGGAATGAGGCGTATATCTGTGCGTTGGGTTTCCAGTGCCGGACCTTACTAAGAACAAAATTTATGTGAACCATCATTTGTAAAAAGCCGGTAATATCCCATCAACTATCAATCTCTTCTTAGTCCATAGATAAATGTCATTCATTCCTCAGATACAATAAAAGTCACCGGCTGCCTTCTGTATGCCGTCACCGGATGCCCATCCTGCATGGCTGGTAGCCAATTTGGTCCTTTTTTAATTATTCTCATAACCTCTTTTTCCATCCCATGGCCATGATTCGTTTCAGCTATAATGCCTCTGATCTTTCCATCTTTAGCTACAATAAATTTACAAAAACCTGGTAAGTGCCAACGGAGAAAGGAGGAAAGCAAACCCTGGAAGATACTTCTTCTCTTTGAATGGCCTAACTCGAATTCGTCTTAGCACCATGCAAAATACTGGTTTTTACCTGATCTCTTTATAATCACTAAAGTCTGCTTTGTTCCAAATGCCAGGAGAAGCATGACTGCCTTCTTCAAAGTCAATTTTCACATAGTTGACGTTATTTACGGAAGTCAAATTTATAACAACTGATGCTACGTAAAATTCAGCACCGCTGGTTCCCATACGTTCATTAAGATAGTAGCTGTCCTGAATTTCTGTGTATAATGTATCACGACTTACTTTTATTTTCCTGAGCTGAATATTTGGAAACATTGTATTGAGTCCATGGATCAAGGTGTCTACATTTAAGTTGTCTTCTTTGAAGCCTGGATTTCTTGTTTTGGTCTTGCTCTCGAAATCAATTTGCCAGGCAGACAATGAATTTTCTGGTGAGATTAAGTCATTGTAATCAGTTTTGAATGTTGAGTCTACCAAAGGTTGCTGGTGGGTGACTGTGTCTAATGTATTCTTTGTGTTCGGACCATTGTTACATGCCGAAAGAACAACAAGTGCAACGAATCTAATAAGTGCTCGCATAAAATGCCGCATTGTTAGTGAGTTATTTTTTTATGGTCAGCTATTCTTCAATCGAAAGATAGACTTCTACTTCTGCATTATTCCAGTCCTTGCTTTTTTCGCCATAAATTTCAAAATCAAATTGGTAAATTCTGGGGATAGTAGAAGTCCAGATGTTTTTCCAGGCATTTATTACGCAGTCCGGCATTTTTCCTTTCGCAACAATTTTATAATATGTGCCTTTTGGGATAGTTAAACTTTCTAATCCCTGTGGAACTTCTGCACCTGGTTTCACTTTGCAGCCAACGAAATATAAAAACGGCTTAGTATGGTCCCCTTCATATTGGTGGTAAACTGCAAATATATCGCTACCCGCTTTGTTCGGAATAATTTCTGCATAATTCTCTTTTTCAAACGATTGCCAAAGGTTTCCGCAGTCAATGCTCGATTGCCCATTGGCATTAGTTGTTTTGCTTTTTAGCGACAAACCAATCAAATGGATTTCTTCTATTTCAACTTTACTCATAAATGCTTTTTTATAGGTTTTGCCAAGGTTTGCCAACACTCAAAGTTGCTGCTTTTTTATAAGACCGCATGGTTTACTTGCTGCAGCTCATGTTGACTAAAGTCACAAAGCCTGTATCCTTACCTTTTGACTATCAGATCATGATAAAAGAGGTCTGCCCACAAAAAAAGCATCCTGGTTACAGGATGCTTAAAAATTTGCCTGGTTGAATATTATTGCTCCTTCCTATCTTTTAATCTTTCAACTTCCTTCATCCCTTCTTTCATCATTTTTTTCATAGAATCTTTATCAATTTTATTGATTTCCTTCATGCCTTCGGCGATCACTCCCTGCAGACTGTCCATATTGATGTTTTTGATGGTTTCCTGTATCTCTTGCTGGTGTGAGCCTGAATTTTTCATACCGGTAGAAAGTAAAGAGATCTTCCATTGCCCTTCTTCTTTTATCAAACTAAAAGGGCGGGATTCCGTTTTGCCATTATTGACAAATTCAACATCCACGGTGGCGCTATCACCTGTTATTTTTTCATTTTTTACATCAATTTTAGCGTCTTTTGTTTTCTCTTTAAATTCTTTCGACATTTTTTCTTTCATCTCGTTCGCAGCATTGGAATCAAGCCTGGCAAGAAAACTTTCACCGATCTCCAGCATGCCGGCATCCGATCTGGTAATGTACTTTTTTACCTCGGTAAGATTACCTTCTTTTGAAGCCTCAATAAACGCTTTTACCGTATTAGTCGGGGAACTGCCGGTAATTCCGCTTTTGCAACTGAATAGAATGATGATAAGGCAAAGGAAGGCAAGTGTTTTTTTCATGTATTTTTTTAAAGTGTGTAGTAATTACCTCCGTTCACCGGCAGGATCAAAATCTTTGTCTTTTTCGTAAGCGCGAATGATGGCTTTTACCAGTTTATGCCGCACCACATCTTCTTCATCCAGTTCAATATGTGCAATGCCCTCAACATTTTTTAAAATACGCAGGGCCTTATCGATGCCGCTGCGCATGTTTTTAGGCAGGTCAATTTGAGTTGGATCACCAGTGATGATGGCTTTTGCATTGGCGCCAATACGCGTAAGAAACATTTTCAACTGCCCGTCATTGGTATTTTGCGCTTCATCCAAAATGATGAATGCGTTGTCTAATGTGCGGCCTCTCATATATGCCAGCGGGGCAATTTCAATGGTTCTTGTAGTCATATAATACCCGAGTTTGTCTGCAGGGATCATATCATCCAATGCGTCATACAGTGGCCGAAGGTATGGATCGATCTTTTCCTTCAGATCACCGGGCAAAAAACCAAGGTTTTCACCTGCTTCAACAGCAGGACGGGTCAAAATGATTTTCTTAACGGTTTTGGCCTTTAATGCCCTCACTGCCAATGCAACAGCAGTATAGGTTTTACCGGTACCTGCGGGTCCGATGGCAAATACAATGTCATTTTTATCCACTGCAGTAACCATGCGTTTCTGGTTGGCAGTGCGTGCCCGAACGGTTTTGCCATTAGGACCGAATACCAGCACATCGTTGGGATTGCGATCAACGAAATTATCAACCACTTGCTGATCATCACCTCCTAAGATCTGCTCAAAATAATTTTCACTCATGTGACCGTTGCGTTCAATATACTGAACGATCAGGTCGATTTTTTCCTTGGCATCCACAATCTGTTCGGGCGCCCCGCTCAGTTTTACTTGTGTGCCTCGGCTAAGAATTTTTAGAAGGGGAAATTTCTTTTTAAGAATGTCAAGTTTACCGTTGTTAACACCAAAGAATTCAATTGGGTTAACTGTTTCAAGGTTAATAATTGTTTCTGTCAAAATTGGATGGGTTTAATTGTTAACTGAAGTAATGATTGATGTTATTAAATGCGTCTGTTTCAAATTTAACGAATTGCCATTAATATCACCCAATATTAGTTATACACATCTGTTTAAAACATGGCTTTTAGTATGCGGGTTTTTAAAATTCCCATTGTGAGCAAACTTAACAACGTATGTAATTTTATATTTTCGCTTTTTTGCACCTTCGCTTGCCCAAATCAACTAATAGAATTTAATTTGATGTGTTATTCAAGTGCTATATTTACTTCTCATCAATCAACGTTTAGTTAAGGAGCGGTGCCACTTGTCCCTTATTGCTGAAAATGTACAAGTGAGTGACACAAGGATGTTTAATTGAAAAACAAATGTTTGCAACCAAATAAATTTTTTAAGTACACGGCATTGTATTATCGATAACTGATCCAATGAATAAATTGTTCAACGCAGGTGAGGGTTTTTAAGAAACTATAACAAAATGAATGCCGTGCTATCCGGACAATGAATCAATGCTCAGAAGATTATTTCATCAATCACGGTTAGATCTTAAATACGTATGTTACAGTAGAGAGGCCCGGCGGGGCAGAAGTGGCGTTGCCAATTATTTAGAAGGGAACAAGAGATCTTAAAACCGAAGATGCCATAAAGAAATTGCACTAAATCCTTCCGGATTTTTCAAATCACTACCGGCCCGCTGTAAACGCGACAGCAATGGCTGCGCCCATCTTCGCGTTATTAAGAACCAGGGCGATATTGGTTTGCAGGCTTTCTCCTTCTGTACGGGTTGCAATGTATTTTAAAAGGAAAGGGGTGATGTCTTTTCCCTGAATACCTTGCTCAACAGCGGCATTAAGTGCCTGCTGAATATACACTTCCATTTGCTCGTTGCCGAATTCCTGGTCCTGGGGCACCGGGTTGGCGATGAGCACCGAACCTTGCAGGCCGAAGGTCCATTTTGTGTGTAATAATGCCGCAATTTCTGTCGGTGTATCCAAACGCAATGGAGATGTATAGCCACTTTTGGCAGAATAAAAACTCGGGAATTCATCCTGCCCGATGGTTACTACGGGTATTCCCTTTGTTTCGAAATACTCCAGCGTCAATTGAATATCTAAAATCGATTTTACCCCGGCAGATACAACTGCAACCGAAGTTTGTGTCATTTCGGTAAGATCAGCAGAGATATCCATGGTGCTGGTGGCTCCCCTGTGTACGCCGCCGGTGCCTCCCGTTGCAAATATCCTTATGCCTGCCATTGAAGCAATACGCATCGTTGCCGCTACCGTAGTGGCGCCATAAAGTTGTTTACTCAATACATAAGGCATGTCTCTTAAACTTACTTTGCATACATCCACGGCTTTCCCGAAATATTCAATTTGTTCATCAGTAAGGCCTACATGACATTTTCCATTGAAGATGGCGATCGTTGCGGGGATAGCGCCGTTTTCTCTCACCATTTTTTCTACTGCCAGGGCAGTCTCCACGTTTTTTGGCCAGGGCATACCATGAGATATAATGGTAGACTCCAGGGCCACTATCGGCTTATTAGCCTGTAAAGCTGCGCCGACTTCCGGGTGGATTTGAATGAAGGGATTCATCATTCGCTGTAATATTTTGAAACAAGCTGTAATAATTTCTCCTCATTTAAATGGGTAGCGATGGCGCCATTTACCTGCAATATTTCGGCGGAAAGGGTATGAGCGGTACGAAGACTGGTAAGGTTGTCCTTGGCATTGTATTTTGAAAATAAAAATCCTGCTACCGAACCGTCGCCGGCGCCGGTACAGTCTACCACTTCCGCCTCAGGGGCGGACAGTTGGAGTGTTTCAGTTTTTTTATACAATGCACTGCCCGCTTTGCCTTTATGCAGCCAGATGTTTTGTACGCCACGGCCCAATAGTTCTTTTATCTGGTCTTCTGTGGTAATGGCAGTTTCACTGCACAGTACAGGCAATTCATCTTCATTGGGAGTCAACAGGTATAATCCGTCGAAGTGTGCAGCCGCGATTTTTTTAGCAGGCGGAACAGACACCGGTTCTATTACAAGCCGGATTGCATGCTGGTTAGTAAATTGAACCAACCAGTTAATGGTCTCCACGCTTATATTGGCGTCTACCAGTATGTAGTTTGCCTCCTTTAACAATGCTTCGTGCTTTTGTAAATAGGTGGGCGTAATTAAATACAAGGCTGCATTGGTTAATAAGGCCGTGAACATACTGCCGTCGTGATTAATAATGGCCGTGTATTTGCCGGTGGGGATATCTGCCGTGATGGAAGAATCAAGCTGGATGCCCGCTTCTCTACAAATTTGTTTTAACCAATCGCCATCGGAATCATTTCCAAAAACAGAGATGAGCTGAACCGGCACATTCAATAAGGATAACTGGTGTGCGATATTCCTGCTAACACCACCGGCACTACGGGTAGAGCTTACTTCATTGGTGGTGTGCATCAGCATTTTATCGGTAGCATGAAACAGATCATCTACAAGGGCTGCACCTATGCATATAACTGGGTTTGACATGCGGCAAAAGTAGGAAAAGAAAATAATTTCTGAATGATTCAAATCATTCACCGGGGTGATCTGCAAATAGCTGGTAAAGCAACAGGAGCCTGAATCAATTTACAATTGAATGCCTGTTAAGCTAAAGCAGCTTTATTAACCATTTGGTTAAATAAATTTTGTGGAATGGTAAATGCCTTTTATCTTTATTGAAATTTAACCAAATGGTTAATAAACAAGCTGACAGCTCTTTTATTGTTTGCCACGAATGCACGAATGTTAGCTTGTTATATGCACTACTTAATTCGTGTTAATATGTTTCATTCGTGGCAACAACAACAGGCTAACTCAATACACTTTTAGGCATGAAAAAAAAGGATAAGAATACAGAAGAAAAAATATTACAGGCTGCCCGGCAAGCCTTTACGAGCAAAGGCCTTTCTGGTGCCCGGATGCAGGATATCGCTGATACCGCTGGTATCAACAAAGCACTTGTACACTATTATTTTGACAGCAAGGAAAAATTGTTTGCCCTGATCTTTGAAGAGGAATTTGGTAAATTCTTTTCTAACCTTGCGGCAGTGCTCACTGCAGATATTCCTTTGTTCGAAAAAATTGAACAGGTGGTGGCATTGGATATTGAGCGACTGAGCCAGTTTCCGGACATGCCTTTATTCGTAATAAATGAAGTAAGTCGAAACCCGGCGATGATCGTTGAACGGTTTAAACAATTGCCCATAAAAAAAGTAACGGCAAATTTTCAAAAGCAAATCGATGAGGAGATAAAAAAAGGCGCTATTAAAAATATCAGCTCCGATCAACTGCTTATTAATATCCAGTCGCTGAGCATTTTTCCATTTGTTGCCAAACCGATGTTGAAAAGTGTTTTACAGGTTAATGAAAAAAATTATAAAATAATGATGCAGATGCGGAAGAAATCAGTCGCCACATTTATCATTGATGCGATAAAGACTTGAGTGGAATTTGAGTTCGTTCATGAAAATTATAACCCATCCATTTCCGGCAAATGATTTTTAAAGATCTAATAACGTTAATACTATGTTCCGAAAAATATTTTGCCCCATAATTATTTTGTTCACCGGTACTGTGGTAAGCGCACAGCATCTGGCAACACTGTCTTTAGAGCAATCCTATAACCTTGCATATACGCATTCACCGGTGTACCAGCAAAAGGCTTTAACCATTGCAGCCGGCAATATGGCGGAGAAAAATTTAAACCTGAAGTGGCTGCCTCAACTGGATATTAATGCACAGGCGAGCTACCAGTCTGCTGTGACTTCCTTGCCCGTAAAACTTCCCAACGTAAACATCGAAGAGTTGGATAAAGACCAGTATAAAGGCACGCTCGACCTGGTACAACCAGTTTTTGACGGAGGTGTGATTGCAAAGCAAAAAAAACTGCAAAGGATAACTACGGAAATAGAGGCCCAGAGAACCGAGGTGGATCTTTACCAGCTGAAATCAACCATCAATACATATTACTTTACTGTGTTGCTGATGGATGAGAACCTACAGTTGATGAACTTAGTAAAACAGGATCTTAACAACAGCCTTAAAACCGTT
This sequence comes from Ferruginibacter sp., assembly GCA_025963635.1. GTDB lineage: Bacteria > Bacteroidota > Bacteroidia > Chitinophagales > Chitinophagaceae > Ferruginibacter. The sequence goes on along the minus strand of JAOQAK010000095.1, from coordinate 6,471 downwards.
GTTGCGCAGGTGGCCAATGGCATCGCTACAAAAAGCAATGAAGACCTGTTGAATGCCGAACTCCTGAAAACAGAACAGCAATCCATCGAGTTTGGTTTCGTAAAGAAACAGGCACTTGAAAACCTCGCATTGCTTACAGGCGCAGGGGTTGAGGAGCAAACGGTGCTTGAAACACCCGGCGCTTCCTTTAATATCCGCGACACAATCAATACACGACCGGAATTAAAATTATTTGATTTTCAACAGCAGCAATTAATCCTGCAATCAAAACTGATCGATGCAAAAACAAATCCCCGCTTATCTCTATTCGCAAACGGTGGGTATGGTAAACCCGGTTTAAATATGCTGAAGAACGAATTTCAATGGTTCTATCTTACCGGTGTAAAATTTAATATCCCTGTGACAGGCCGTATCACAAAACAAAATGATAAAGCCGTTGTAAGAATCCAGGAGCAGGTGGTGCAAAAGCAAAAGGAGAATTTTTTGATAAATAACCGGCAGTTGCTGGTGAGGCAAAAGAGTGAAATAGAAAAGTACCGGCAACTCGTACTCACCGATGCTGCAATCATCACATTGAGGGCGCAGATAAAAGAAAACTATGTGATAAAACTCTCCAATGGGATTGTTACAACAGACGATTATATCAGGGAACTGAATGCAGAAAACCAGGCACGCTTAAATCAAAAGTTACACCAGGTATCGCTGCTGCAGGCGCAGTACAATTATAAAATACTCACCGGTCAATAATATTCACTGCAAAAAGCAACCAGTACAAACATGAAATCAACTATCAAGCACTTTATCTCTTTTTTTCTATTGCTGACGGCTGCCTGCAATTCCGGTAAAAAGCAATATGATGCAACCGGTACGTTTGAAGCCGATGAAATTATTGTGTCTGCTGAAGCCAATGGAAAAATTATCCGGCTGGATGTGGAAGAAGGCACCAGACTCGCTAAAGATTCTGTAGTGGGCAATATCGATCCGTCAGCAATTGAGCTACAAAAAGAACAGGCCGCTTCTTCGGTAGCAGCATTAAATCAAAGAACCAATGATGCGGCGCCACAGATCAGTGTTTTACAATCCCAGGCAGGGGCGCAAACACATCAGGTTGCCGTGCAGCAGGAGCAGTTGAAAACCCTTCTCAAAGAGCAGCAGCGTTTTACAAACCTTGTCGCGACAGGCGCAGTGCCGGCCAAGCAACTGGATGATATCACCGGCCAGGTGAATGTTATGCGGCAGCAAATTGCCGCTTCAAAAAGCCAGCTAGCAGTTATACAAAGCCAGGTGAATTCGCAGCGTCGCTCAGTTGCCATACAAAACCGGGGAATACTAAGCGAAAAAGACCCGATGAATAAAAGGGTAGCACAATTGCAGGACCAGCTCAATAAAACAAAGATCATCAACCCGGTAAGTGGAACCGTGCTTACGAAATATGCAGATGCGAACGAATATACCACTACAGGTAAAGCCATTTACAAGATTGCCGATTTATCAGTAATGAAATTGCGTGCATATATTACCGGTGATCAACTGGCCAAAGTGAAATTGAACCAACCCGTTAAGGTGATGGTGGATGATGGTAATGGAAAATATCGGGAACTAACGGGAATGATCACCTGGATATCAGATAAAGCCGAGTTTACACCCAAAACCATTCAAACCAAAGAAGAAAGAGCCAACCTGGTTTATGCCATAAAGATCAACGTAAAAAATGATGGGTATTTGAAGATTGGGATGTATGGTGAGGTGGTACTTTAGTTGCTGACGGCTGATTTTTTGATGTCTGATGTAAGAAGGCGTTTAACGATGCGATATCAAAGCTAGTCAGTAGCATCGATCTTTTATACTGCTCAAGGATTAAAAAAAGAGAGTTCAGTCTTATTGCCCGAACGAAGAAGCAGCCATGGGCATCATAGTTGTGTCACTCACTTCTACCGCATACCAGTGGGGAACTTTTCTCACGTTATAAATTAAAATACAAATCTATTGGCAAGATTATGTACAAAATAAAATTCACTGTTTTGCCTCTTGTATAGTATAACAACAAGAGAATAGGCCCAAAAAGGCATCGCAATTAAAGGAAATCAGCTGCAATAAATCAGGCATCAGACACAGCAATTGAAAAAATGAATTCTGTAACCATTGAACATATCGTTAAAAAATACGGCGCTAAAAAAGAGCAGGTAACGGCATTGAACGATATCTCTTTCGAGGTTGCAAAAGGTGAACTGTTTGGTGTAATTGGTCCGGATGGCGCAGGTAAAACATCCCTCTTCAGGATACTTACTACCTTATTACTGGCCGATAGCGGAACCGCTATGGTAGATGGTTTTGATGTGGTAAAGCAGTACAAAAACATTCGGAACCGGGTAGGTTACATGCCGGGGAAATTTTCACTGTACCAGGATCTTTCTGTTGAAGAGAACCTCCGTTTTTTCGCCACTATTTTTAATAGCAGCATTAAAGAAAATTATGAATTGATAAGAGATATCTATGTGCAGATAGAACCGTTTAAAGATAGGCGGGCGGGTAAACTGTCTGGTGGTATGAAACAGAAATTGGCGCTCTGTTGTGCGTTGATCCATCGTCCGTCTGTATTGTTTTTAGATGAACCCACCACCGGTGTAGATGCCGTATCAAGAAAAGAATTCTGGGAGATGTTGAAAGCGCTCAAACTTCAAGGGATCAGCATCCTGGTGTCAACTCCTTATATGGACGAAGCCGGACTGTGCGACCGGGTAGCTCTAATACAATCCGGAAAGATCATGAGCATCGATTCCCCAAAAAATATCACACAAAAATTTACAAAAACTATGTGGGCAGTAAGTTCGGCAGAAATGTACCGGTTGTTAAACGACCTACAACAGTATAACAATACTGAAAAATGTTATGCATTCGGGGAGTTCCATCACCTGGTATTAAAAAATGACAACGAAGGAAAGGATGAAATCATGATTTATCTCCTGTATTTATCGCACCATGAAATTGAATTGAAAACAGTTCAGCCCAATATCGAAGATTGTTTTATCGAGTTAATGAGTAAATCAAATCATCAACAATGAGCGAAACCGTCATCAGCGCTGATAAGCTCACCAAAAAATTCGGCGACTTCATCGCCACCAATGAAATTTCCTTCGAGGTAAAAAAGGGGGAGATTTTTGGTTTTCTTGGCGCCAATGGTGCAGGTAAAACTACTGCGATCAGGATGTTTTGCGGCTTGTTATTACCTTCTTCAGGAGCAGCTACCGTTGCGGGCTTCGATGTATACAGGCAAACAGAAAAGATTAAACAAAATATCGGCTATATGAGCCAAAAATTTTCTTTGTATGAAGACCTCACTGTAAAAGAAAATATCCGTTTTTATGCAGGCATTTATGGAATGAACCGGCAAAGCATTAAAGAGAAAACAGTGGGTTTACTAAAACAGTTAAACCTGGCTTCGGAACCAAATACACTGGTAAAATCATTGCCACTCGGGTGGAAACAAAAACTGGCTTTTTCCGTGGCTATTTTTCATGAACCAAAAGTTGTTTTCTTGGATGAACCCACCGGCGGCGTAGATCCGATAACCCGGCGGGAGTTTTGGAACCTGATCTACCAGGCAGCAGAAAGAGGGATTACCATTTTTGTAACTACACATTATATGGATGAAGCGGAATATTGTAACCGCGTATCGATTATGGTAGACGGAAAAATTGAAGCATTGGATACACCCCGCAATCTAAAGAAAATATTTACTGCAGCATCCATGGATGAAGTGTTTTTGCAATTCGCAAGGGGAGCGAAGAGAGGAGAGTAGAACAGCCGCAGCAGCCTCCCCAAGCCCCTCCAAAGGAGGGGTTTAAGGCAGGAGTAAGCTGGTTGATGTAGTCCGTATTTTTCGGTTCGCTTAAGGCTTTTCTGTGGAAGAATTTTGCGAGGCAAGAAAGCCAAGAAGATAAAAGAGCCAGACATTAACAGGGTCAAGCTCCCCTCTCCTTTGGAGAGGGGTTGGGGGTGAGGTTGTATTTAATTCGTGTAATAAAATTTTTATAACAAAACAAAAATGAAACAATTCATCATATTCGTCCAAAAAGAATTCTTTCACATCTTTCGCGACAGGAAATCTTTGCTGATCATCATCCTGATGCCCATTGTGCAGATCATCCTGTTTGGATTTGCGCTTACCAATGAAATCAAAGACTCCAATATCGTTATCCTCGACAATTCTAAAGATGTTGCCACCACAGAAATTATCCAGCGTTTGGAAGCCAGCCGCTATTTTAATGTCGCCCGGTATTTACATATAGAAGGCGATCTTGAAACAGCTTTTAAAACCGGTACCATAAGACTGGCGATAGTTTTTCAGCCAGGCTTCCGCGAATCTTTATTGCATAGCAATCATGCGCAGGTGCAGTTGATCGCCGATGCCACTGATCCGAATACTGCGACTACTGTCACGAATTACGCCAGCAATATCATCAGGGATTATCAAACCGATCTTAACAACCTGGTGCAAACACCATACATGATCACACCGCAGCTTAGGATGTTGTACAATCCGCAATTGAAAGGAGCTTACAATTTCGTTCCGGGCGTAATGGCAATGATATTGATATTAATCTCCGCAATGATGACCTCCGTTGCCATTGTTCGGGAAAAGGAAATCAATACCATGGAAGTATTACTGGTATCACCGTTAAAGCCATTGCTGTTTATTCTAAGTAAGGCCATTCCGTACATGTTTTTATCACTCGTAAATGTCTCTACCATTTTAATCGTGAGCGTTACTTTGCTGGAAGTTCCTATTAACGGAAGTTTGGCGTTGCTGATGGCAGAAGCCCTGTTGTTTATCGCCGCCGCTGTTTCACTTGGATTAATGATTTCAAATGTTACCGATTCGCAGCAAACGGCGCTGATGCTTTCGCTAATGGGATTGTTGCTGCCCACTTTATTGCTCGGCGGGTTTATGTTTCCTATTGAAAGTATGCCATGGCCACTGCGGATTGCATCCAACCTGGTGCCCTCCAAATGGTTTTTCATTATCATTAAAAATGTAATGATCAAAGGGCTCGGTTTTACAATGGTTTGGAAAGAAACCCTGGTGCTATTTACCATGGCTGTTTTTTTCCTGGGTATCAGTCTTTCGAAATTTAAAATACGGCTTGCATGAACCAATTATTTTTTTTGTTGGAAAAAGAATTCAGGCAGGTATTTCGCAACCCGACCATTTTGCGGGCTGTATTGGTAATGCCTTTTATCCAGTTGCTGGTATTTCCTTTTGCAGCCAACTACGAAGTGAAAAATGTTTTGCTCAGCATAGTTGATCATGATCATTCATCTTATTCACAAAAATTTATTTCGAAGATCACTTCTTCCGGGTATTTTATTTTAACTGATTATTCTCCTTCTTATAATAAAGCAACCGAGGCCATCGAATCCGGCAAAGCCGATCTCATCATTGAAATACCACGGGGATTTGAAAAAAATCTTATTAAGGAAAACAAGGGCACCATGTTGCTTGCCGTAAATGCCGTAAATGGCACAAAAGCAAACCTGGGCGGCGCTTATGCAGCTGGCATCATCCGGGATTTTAACAGCGAAATACAAATGGAGTGGATGAACTTCCCGGCATTTAATGCCATTCCCACCATTGAAATCACTTCTTCTAACTGGTACAACCCCACGATGAATTATAAAGATTTTATGGTGCCTGGTATATTGGTAACCCTGCTTACGATGATCGCTACCTTTCTCTCTTCCCTGAATATCGTTCATGAAAAAGAGATCGGAACCATTGAGCAGATCAATGTTTCTCCAATTGGTAAATCAACCTTTATTTTAGGGAAGCTCATCCCATTTTGGATTATGGGCCTGGTTACGCTTACGATCGGGCTGCTGGTATCGAGATTGTTTTATCATATCATAACGCTTGGAAGTATCGGTTTGATCTACTTGTTTGCAATGGTATTTTTGTTAGCATTGCTTGGTGTTGGACTGTTGATTTCCACCTATTCTGAAACTCAAACCCAGGCAACCTTTGTAGGTTTTTTTGTAATGATGGTTTTTATGTTGCTGGGCGGTTTATATACTTCGATAGACAGCATGCCCGAATGGGCTAAGTGGATAACAAAAGTAAACCCCGTAGCCTATTTCATAGAAGTTATGCGCATGATTGTACTAAAAGGAAGCGGCTTTACTGACATAAAATATCACCTGTTATCGGTATTCGGACTCGCGATAGTTTTTAACAGCTGGGCAATATTAAATTACCGGAAACGTGCATAAAAATATAGAGTCTTTGAATCTTAAAATTCTTTTGAGCCCGGCAGAAGTACTCCTATGAGCTTCGGTGGCGTCGCACTTTGTGTCAAGAAGCAGTTAATAAAAACTCTTGCATGCTCTTTCAAAGATGATGGAAGGCGGAAGTGCTAATCTGCCCGGCCCATCAGGAGCGCTTTACAGGTAGCGCTCTTAAAGCACCTCACGCTG
>JAOQAK010000060.1 GCA_025963635.1 Ferruginibacter sp. | reverse complement strand
GTGTTGCCTTTATTGGTTGTTCCCGGCAACAAAAAGAATTTTACCTGCGATGATTCCTGTTGGATACAGTACGAATTTCAGCAGCCGTTTGCCTGCCGTACCGTTACAATCAGCAGCCGTACCAATTATCAATCCAATCGTTTGCTCATTCAGGTAAGTAACGATGGAATACATTTTACCAACCATACTCGTCTACAATCACCACGGCACGGATGGCAGGATTGGGATGAAAACTATACCCATTCTATAAAGCCGGTCACCGCCAAATATTTTCGATTTATATACGATAAAAAAGGTTCCGAACCGGGAGCAGAGGACCTGGATGCCGCAAAATGGAAACCGGTTCTAAAAGTGGCAGGCATTGAATTATCGGGCGAAGCAAAAATTAACCAGTACGAAGGGAAGAACGGAAGTGTATGGCGCATCAGTCCACACACCACCAAAGAACAAATAGCGGGAGATAATTGTGTTCCACTGAAATCAATCATCGATATCACTTCAAAGTTTGACAAAACAGGGAGATTGAATTGGAATGTACCGGCGGGTAGGTGGACCATCCTCAGGATGGGGCATACTTCCACAGGACATAGAAACGATACAGGTGGCGGTGGCAAAGGGCTTGAGTCCGATAAGTTCAATCCCGAAGTGACGAAATTACAATTCGACAATTGGTTTGGGACTTTCTTTAACAAAGTAGAAAAAGAGATTACTGATTCCGTATTAAAGATATTTCATGTAGATAGCTGGGAGTGTGGAAGCCAAAACTGGTCGCCTGTATTCCGGAAAGCATTTATGCAGCATCGTGGTTACGATCTATACAATTACCTTCCCATTATGACAGGAGTTCCACTGGAAAGTGCCGATGCCTCTGAGCAATTTTTGCAAGATATCCGGGAAACAATTTCTCAGTTGATCACGGATAATTTTTATACTACTTTGGCAAAATTGGCCCATGAAAAGGGTTGTAGTTTTGTCGCGGAAAGTGTTGCGCCAACAATGGTGAGTGATGGCATGCTACATTATAAACAGGCAGACATACCGATGGGAGAGTTCTGGCTGCGGAGTCCTACGCATGACAAACCAAATGATATGATGGACGCTATTTCCGGCGCTCATATCTATGGCAAACCGATCATCCAGGCAGAGGCATTTACAGAACTGAGATTATTATGGGATGAACACCCCGGTATGCTGAAATCTTTGCAGGATCGCAACTATGCATTGGGGATAAACAGGCTGGTGTATCACGTGTTCATGCACAACCCATGGACAAATCGAAAACCGGGAATGACATTGGATGGAATCGGCCTCTTTTTTCAAAGAGATCAAACATGGTGGAAGCAGGGTAAAGCCTGGGTGGAATATGCAAGACGCTGCCAGGCTTTATTACAAGTAGGAAAACCCGTGGTAGACATAGCAGTTTTTACCGGCGAAGAAATTCCAAGGCGTTCTGTTTTGCCGGAAAATCTGATAAAAATTTTGCCTGGAATTGTGGGTAAGGAAAGGGTGCTGAAGGAAGAAACCCGTTTGGTAAATGTTGGCGAGCCAATGATGCAATCACCGCCAGGCGTGAATCATTCTGCGAACATTACTGAGCCTTCAGATTGGATAGATCCACTCAATGGATATGCTTACGATTCTTATAACAAGGATGCGCTGCTGCATCTTTCAAAAGTTAGTAATGGCAACATCGTATTGAATGGAGGAGCCACTTATAAACTATTAGTGCTACCGGGGTCTTTAAAAATGAATCCAAATGGCGGTTTCACATCAGTGCAGGTGGCTGGGCAGCTAAAGAAAATTGTTGAACAGGGTGCTACGATTCTAGTAAATGAACAATCGCTTGTCAATCGTGAGGTGCAAAAATTATCGAATGCCAGTGGCAAATTAATGCAGAATACAGCCCAGGGATTGAAGCGATGGAAGTTGGGAAAGGGTATGATCATTCAGGGTCCGTACACAGCAGCAAACTTTGAAGCAATTGGCATTCAACCGGATTTTATTTCAACCGATGATGGTTCGAATACCAGGTGTACATCCATTGCCTGGACCCATCGTACAGCGCCCGGTATTGACATTTATTTTATCTCAAATCAAAAAAATATTTCAAGAACAATCAATGTCTCATTAAGAGTAACCGGCCGCCAGCCTGAATTGTGGGACGCCGTAACCGGTGATGCGCAATTAGCAAATGATTGGAAGATTGAAAATGGCAGAACAAAATTGCCTGTTCGCTTAGCTCCGAATGGTTCAATATTCATTGTGCTTCAACAAGCGGTCAACATTCAATCTTCTCATCGTGGAAACAACTGGATTGAAACGAAAACAGCGCAAACCCTCACCGGATCGTGGACTGTAAATTTTGATACAACCTATGGGGGCTACGCTAAACCGGTAGTGTTTGATTCTTTGCAGGATTGGAGTAAAAATGTTGATACCGCGATAAGGTTTTACTCAGGAACGGCGTCTTATCATAAAACCTTTGATTATACTGCCGGAACTGCAAAAAACAGGAAAGCTTATCTCGACTTAGGAAATGTTGCCAATATTGGAGAAGTATTTGTAAATGGCATCAACTGCGGCATCGTATGGACCGCCCCTTACCAGGTAGATATCACCAAAGCCATTCATACCAGAAAAAATGAATTAAAAATTGAAGTAACCAATACATGGAGCAACAGGGTTGTAGGAGACCAGCGCTTGCCGGAAGAAAAGCGACTTACACACACCAATGCTCCATTTCGTTTACAAGCAAAACCATTGCTGGAAGCGGGGCTCCTGGGGCCAGTTACGATAGAAATAAATAATTGAGCCAACCTTTTTATTAATAAATAGCAGGACCGTTTTTTGGAAAAACGAGCATCCATTTTAATTCAACAACAAAATCTATATCATGAAAAAAAGTTTCTTGTCGGTTATTCTATTAACCTTCCTATGTGGTGCCACTAATCAGCTATTTGCGCAGTACCCAAAAATTCCGCCAGCGTTGCAGGATTCCACGGATATGGAAATGAAAAGATTTCAAAAGCTTTCAGATGAAGCCTGGGCAAAAGCGCTGCCCATAATGGAAGCAGATGCAAAACAAGGAAAGTTTTTTATTCCATGGGCACAAAAGCCTGCTGATCTGCCGCAGGCAAAAATACCAGCCTTTCCTGGCGCAGAAGGTGGCGGAGCTTATAGTTTTGGTGGAAGAGGTGGAAAAGTATTTGTTGTAACTAGTCTTGATGATCGTGGGCCGGGAACACTTCGGGAGGCTTGTGAACAAGGTGGAGTACGCATCATTGTTTTTAATGTTGCCGGGATCATCAGGCTCCATAGCCCGATCAACATAAGGGCTCCTTATATTAGTATTGAAGGCCAGACGGCGCCGGGAGATGGTATTTGTATAGCTGGCGAATCAGTTTTGATTGACACACATGATGTGGTCATAAGGTACATGCGCTTTCGCCGGGGTGCTACAGAAGTTACCAGGAGAGATGATGGATTGGGAGGAAATCCAGTGGGTAATATCATTATAGACCATACTTCTGCAAGCTGGGGACTTGATGAAAATATGTCCATCTACCGGCATGTGTACGACCGCAATGGTGCAAAGCAGGAAAAATTACCATCGGTTAACATTACTATTCAGAATTCAATTTTTTCTGAAGGCCTCGATACCTATAATCATGCATTTGGAAGCACCATTGGCGGACTCAACAGCACGTTTATGCGCAATCTGTGGGCAAACAATATCGCCCGCAATCCTTCTGTTGGAATGTATGGCGATTTTGGTTTTGTAAACAATGTTGTTTTCAACTGGTGGAACCGCAGTGTTGACGGAGGCGACAATCATTCCTTCTTCAATTTCATTAATAATTATTTCAAACCGGGGCCAATTACCCCAATGGATAAGCCAATTGGTCATCGCATTCTGAAACCTGAATCGGGAAGGGATAAAAAAGATAGTGCAACTTATGGCAAAGCATATGTAGGAGGAAACATTATGGAGGGTAATGAAAAGGTTACTAAAGATAATTGGGCAGGTGGCGTTCAGGTAGGTGATTTGCCGGATGCAGGAAAATATATGGAGGCGATTAAGGTGAACCAACCATTTCCAATTGCGAAATTTTCCATCATGAGCGCAAAAGATGCTTATACTTATGTACTGGCTCATGTAGGCGCTACATTGCCGAAACGGGATCCTGTGGATACAAGGATTGTGGAAGATGTAAGGACCGGTAAGATTACTTATAATGAAAATATCGAGCCTTATCGCGGAACGAAATATATCACGAGACGTTTGCCTGCAGATTCGTATAAGAAAGGCATTATTTCAGACATCAGCCAGGTACGCGGATACCCTGAATATAAAGGGACTCCATACAAGGATGCTGATAATGATGGAATGCCTGACGAATGGGAAACAAAACATGGCTTAAATCCAAATAATAAGGCAGATGCAACTTTGCCAGGTAAGAAAAAGGATGGCTATACCAATATTGAGGTGTACCTGAATGAAATAGCTGATAAGGGTAATAAATAAAATCGTGATTAATGAAAATTGCATGATTTAAAGCGGAATTGTTTTAATGTCATGCGATTAGGGATTCATATCGTCGCAGAGATTCACACACCTCACAGGTTTTAAAAACCTGTGAGGTTGATCTCAAAAAATTGAAAGATGAAAAAGCATTATAAAATAATTGTGTTTGCTCTTATACTGTTAACCGGCATGATAACAAATGCCCAGGTTCAGTTACCGAAGATACTCGGCAATAATATGGTTTTGCAACAGGGGAAGCGGGTACCAGTTTGGGGCACTTCAACTCCAGGCGATCATATTGCTGTTAGTTTCAACAAGCAAACCAAACATACCATTGCCAATGCATCCGGTAAATGGGAAATCTTTCTTGATCCACCCAAAGCCTCTGCCATCCCGGATGAGATGAAAATTGCGGGAAGTACCACTATTCTGCTGCACAATATTTTGGTGGGAGAAGTTTGGCTTTGTTCAGGCCAGTCGAACATGGAATATACCATGCGCAAAAACAGTAAGGTGTTAAAAACAGATAGTGCAAAAAATTCTCCCATTGATGAATTGAAAACAGCAAGGAATTCTAATATCCGTATTTTCCTGGTCACCAGTAAAAATCTCCACCAGCCGGATTCTTTGCATCTCGGTTGGAGTATTGCCAGTGATTCGGCGCTTCGTTCTTTTTCTGCTGCCGGCTACTTTTTTGCAAAAGAACTATACGATAAACTTCATGTACCCATCGGAGTAATTTCGGCTGCCATCCCTGGCAGTGCAATAGAACCCTGGCTTCCCGGAACGATTATTCCGGGAAATGAAAATTTCTCTGGCAGCGCAGGAATGAAACTGGATGCAAGTATGCCCGGGAAATTTTATCCAACGATGATCAAACCGGTGGCGCCTTTTTCATTGAAGGGCTTCTTGTGGTACCAGGGAGAAACAAACTGTTTTCAGAATGAGGCGATTGAGTATACCCATAAAATGAATTTGCTCATCAATGGCTGGCGGAATTTGTGGCAAGCTGACCTGCCATTTTATTATGTTCAGATTTCACCTTTTTTTTATTCAAAAAGTAAAGGGAAATACCCGCTGGATGAAGAAACTTTGCCCAGGTTTTGGGAAGCGCAAACGCATGCGATGAGCATTTCGCATACCGGCATGATCGTTATCAATGACCTTGCAAAATCACCGGAAGATCTTCATCCAAATGGGAAATGGGAAGTAGGCCGGCGTTTGGCGCAATGGCCGTTGGCAATGGATTATGGACGAAAGGTTACCCCTTCCGGGCCAAAATATAAGTCAATGACAGTTGAGGGAAACGCAATCATCCTGGAATTTGATTATACAGGCAAAGGACTGGTGAGCGGGAGTGGGCCGCTTACCTGGTTTACCATAGCAGGTAATGATAATAAATTTGTGCCTGCGGATGCTGTTATAAAAGGCGACAGAGTAATTGTTTCTTCGCCACAAGTTTTAAAACCAGCAAATGTGCGCTTTGCATGGAATGAATCTGCACAGCCTAATTTTTTCAATAAAGATGGTTTGCCGGCAATACCTTTCAGAACAAACGATTCGCTCCATTTTAAACCAATACATTAAAAGCGAGCCGCTGGCAAATCAACTAGTACCCGGTAATCTGCAAATGACTGTATTAAATCAAAGCATGGAATTCGTTTCCCGATAATCGTTAAATGAATTCCACAAACAATTTTAATTCAACAACACCTAACATCATGAAAAATTATTTTATTCTTAGTGCACTGCTTTTTTGTTCATGTATCTTTTGCTTCAATGGCTTTGCCCAAACTGGTCCTGCCAAGGCTACAACTCCAAGCGAAGCACCCAATGCAGATGCAAAGCTAAAATCAGACGCTGAACTGGAAAAGAAAGCATTTGAATGGGTTACCACGCTCAACATTGCTGACCCCGCTAAAGCATCGCGGTTGAAGGAAGTGATTGCAGTACATTTGAAAACAATCAGGGATTGGAACAATGAGCATCCTTTTTCAACGGTTCCCGCAGGGATCAACCCGGTAACAGGTAAATTATTAAGCGAGCTGGACCGACAGGTGATTGCCAATTCGGCCATTCCAAAAAGCTTCATGAAAATTTAATGGCTGGCCTCAGGAAAGACCTGGATGAATCGCAGGTGGAAGCCGTTCTTGATAAATACACGGTGGGAAAAGTGGCGTTTACGCTTGCCGGTTACAAGGCCATTGTGCCGGATCTTACAAAAGCCGAAGAGGAAACCATTTTAACAAACCTAAAACTGGCCCGTGAGCAGGCGGTAGATTTTAAAAGTATAAAACAGATATCAGCCATCTTTGAAATATACAAAAGTAAATGTGAACAGTACCTGAATGCAAACGGGCGAAATTGGCGGCAGATGTATAAAGCATATACCGATATAATTATTGCTAAAAAGAAAGCGGGGCAAAACCAGGTTCAATAGGTAGGAGGGCAGTCGCTGGTGGAGCCTGCCTTCGTTTTGTTCGTGGATGCTGACTGATCAGACCTCACAGGTTTTAAAAACCTGTGAGGTCTTCAAAACCTGTGAGGTCTTTAAAGTGAGGTTTTAAAAAGCTGCGAGGTTTTTACTTTATATCAAAACATATTCACCACATCTTTTTTCCTTGATTCAGGAATTACTTTCAGCATTTGCAATTGGCCATTTTTTATAATTGCTTCAACTGTTGTCTGGTAAGGCGCATGTAATTTGAAATGCACATCCCATTCTTTTGGCCAGGCAGGAAAAAGATATATTTTTTCTCCATTGGTCTGTAGCAGCATTTCCTGCAGCCCGATCATTCCGCTGCCGCCCCAGTTATGATCCGGTGTCCAGTCGTACCCCGGTCCCCAGAAGGCAGGGAAACGCCTGCCGGAATTCTTCAATTTCTGTATAGTTAGTTCTGCAGCTTCTTTCGTTAAGCCTAATCTTGCTGCAAAGATATTATCCTGTTTCCACCCGATGAAACTTCTGAATTTTACTGCGTTGGTGTCATATCTAAAAGTGTTCACAGCCGTATCCAGTCCGGCTTTACCAATACCGTAAATGCCCCAGGGATAAACAGGGTATAGTTGCGGCGATTCTGCATTATTTATTCGTTCCCATAATTTTGCAGGGGCAATCGTAGTATGTCCGTCAAATTGGGCAAAACTAATAGGAGGTATACGTTGCAGCATTGTATCCCAATGTCTTCTTTTATCATCTCCGAGGTAATTTGCAGGCAACTCCAGTAAACGGGTAACGATCGTTTTTAATCCTGCAATGGTACTGGTTGAATTGTAGGCCATCTTGAAAGTTTCTGCGCCTGAGCCCGGGTACAGTATCAATTTCTTATTACCATCCAGCGCCTTGCTTCCCCGCTGTTTTGCCTGCCATTGATAATGTTCATTAAAAAAAGTAAGGCAGCTTTCGATAAAAGGAATGTATTCAGCGATGTTCTTATTGGCGTATCGTTCCTGCTCGAGCATCATCCCGCAAAATTCCAACACGGTATCCCATTCGTACTCGAGCCACGCATTGTATTCAACACCTTTGTCGAAATCAGCGGGCCGCTTTGTTCCATATTCAGCATAATTGGGCAAACCAAAGTTTTCAAGCTGTTCGGTAAAACATGCTCCTTTATGATTCCAATAGGTTTCCGTTCTCAGTTCTGCATTTTTTAAAAGCTGCAAATAGAAATCCAGTTGTGGCTTCATCATGTCGAAGTCGCCTGATTTGATGAGGGGAAAATAGACCAGCCGCTGGTTTTGTGCCGTGTGGGTGCCACCGCCCCAATTTCTAAAATCGGGAGTATATTTTAAACTGCTGTCGGTGCAGGAGGGGTCGTAAGTAAATAAGCCGCCGTTAAATTTAGTGGGATATTTTCCGGATGCATTGCAGGCAAGCATATACCTGAATAACTGGTAATTTCTTCCTGCCTGCCATTGAGATGAATTCTCCGAGGCATTCGAGGGCTTGATGAAAATATAACTTCTATCCCAAAATTGTTGCCACCAGTTATGGGTAGCAGCTGCTGCAGCTTTTTCTTTTCCCTTTGTATTGCGTATGGTTTGATCTAAGCCCGCCTGCCATTGGCCGGCGGTTGCGGTTTGCGCTGTATGCAGGTAAATATTGATAAACTGCGACCTTTCAGCTTTAACGCTTTGTAATTTCCAACCCTTGAAATCCGTATCCAGGTAATTACTCTCAACTATTCCCGCGGGTTTCATATTTTTTCCCTCCATCATACCCCCAAAAGTGAGATCCTTTATGGGATTAAAAAGTTGATCTTTCACTTTTTCCAATCCCTGTTGCCTGACCGTTATATCGAAAACAGACGGTTCCGGTTTGTTGCGGTGGTAAAATGAAATGGTGTTTTCTTTGAAATCCACGGCATCTTTCCCGGTGACCACTTCTGCCGGTGGCGCCCATTTCCATGAGTTGGCATTGTTTGCCCTTCCTTTATTCGGCCTGTCGCGAAATCGCCAGTTTTCGTATGTTGCGGTGGTGGTAACCGGTCTACTGCTATTGATGTCGACATGTATTAGCGGGTTGAAAACATCCACCCAAATGAATAGGGTGGTTATTAGATTATTTTTTTTTGCTGTGATTTGAACATGCCCGTTTTTTAAAACCAGTTCCTGTTTGAAGGATGCACCTTCAAAGGGGTTAGGTGAAATTTTTATTCTTACTCTTCCTTGTTTTAGCAATGCATTGTTTTCATCAAAACTTCCGCTTTTAGCGATGTAAAAAAATACTTCGTTGTTTTCAACCCACACATTTAAGCCAATGTCGCCGCCGCCGCAGGGCATTGATTCGCCAGCGTTTTTACTTTGACTATTCCAGGCGATATTGCATTGATCCAATTCGTTGGTCTGGGCCTTGGCTGGGTACAATAAAATCGTGAATAATAAAATGAGTAAAGCAGGAAAAAATTTATTCGGCAGTCGCCTCTTCAATAATTCCGGTTTGGCATATAACCCATGCCGAGTGCCTCCGTGAGTGTTTGCCCAAACAGCATACGCTTTCAAAGACGGAACCATATCGGTATGCCGTACAAGTGTGCGACGCAAGGATGTTGCCATAAGTACCATTGCCGGGTTCATAAATATTTATTGTTAATCACCAGTCATCCGTTCTAAAGGATGATACCGGCAGGCCTTCTGTGCCGAACAGTTCGCCTGTTACAAAGTCTTTAAATGCATACCTTACTGCGACAGGCTGCCGTACCAAAGGGGATGAAACTACTACGGTTGTACGATATATTACGGCTTTGGCCGGATAAAACATTTTATCCTTTCCGGCTACTTCAAAATGTATCAATTCTTTTCCGTAAGATGTGAGCCAGTTGCCTGCATTTTTGAAACGAACGATGGCAATAGAGTCTTTAATCATCAAAGAATCATAGGCAGGACTTTCAGCGCCAAAGCCTTTGATACCATATGTTTTGGCCAGCGCAAGATACGCCAGCCTTTCTCCCCCTGTTTTCTTATTCGCGGGATGAATGCTATTTTCTTCGCCAATATCCATCAACACTGCCATAGCCGTGCCTGCTACAGAATCCTGCGCTTTTCGTTGGGCATCCCTCAACAGGGCCGAATTAAATTGCGGTGTACCCGGGGGCGAAAATGTTGCGTAATTGTAAGGCGCTAACTGCGCATAGTAGAAGGGGTAAGCACCGATGTCCCACAAGATTCGCCATTCATTTACCATTGCGGCAAAGCGTTGAATGTATTGAGCAGGACGATCGTAATTTGATTCTCCCTGGTACCAGATTGCGCCCCTTATTCCGTAACCAATAATGGGATGCACCATGCCGTTGTATAAAACGGTGGGAGTGTGGTTGGGTGATTTGATAGAATCCGTGAAGTTGGGGATATTTACGCCTGCAAAGGTTTTCAGCGTGTTGGCACTCATCCATGATTCAATGTCGGAGCCTCCGTAACTTGTATTGATCAACCCGATGGGCACATGTAGCAACTCGTTCAAAAGCCTTCCAAAATAATAGGCCGTAGCGCTAAAATTGCTTACAGATTCGGGCTCAGCTTCTCTCCAGGCGGAGGGTTTACTATTTTGCTGCGGCGATGTTTGTGCAGAACGCGGAACCGTATATAGCCTGACGCTGCTGTTGGATGATTTTAATATCGCATCGTTGGAGCCTGTCACCGGCTGGCCTTTAAAACCTTTCATGGGCATTTCCATATTAGATTGCCCCGAGCAAAGCCAGACTTCTCCCAGCAATACGTTCTGCATTGTGACTGGCTTACCATCATTGATTACGATTGTATAGGGTCCGCCTGCAGTTGCGGTGGTGATCTTTACATGCCATTTACCTGTTGAATCAGTAACTGTTGTAACCTTTTGATTGTTCCAGGAGGATGTGACGGTCACAGCCTTTCCGGGTTTCGACCATCCCCATAATAACACGGATTCCTTTTGTTGCAATACCATGTTGTCTGTAAAAATAGAAGGAAGCGTTACCTGCGCAAATGAACAAAGCCAGCTGCATTCAAAGAACAACAATAAGCAGACGGAAATACCGGGAAAAAATTTCATAATGATGATGTAAGCGATCCGAATTTGGTGAAAGAGCAAAAGTAGAATGATTTACCTGAAAGTATAAATATGGTACAAACTTTCGGAGTTACTATCCTGTACCAACCGCGGATGTCGTAGCAAATTACGTTGATAATGCTCATAACAAATACTAATAACGGTCATTAATGAGGGATATGCGTGTTCGTCTGCCGGTGGATGCCTTTAATCTAAATACAAAAGCCCTGGAGTTTGCCTGCTACCTGGGCCGATTAACAAAAAAGATTACTGGTGTGTTTTTGGAAAATCTTGTTGCCAAGAAAGGGTTGTATTAAATCCCGGCCGCGGAGTAATGGCTCCGGATCACGACAAATTCATTGACGGGTAGACTACGAAAATTGAAGTCATAAAAACAAATCGCAGTCATGCAGATTTCCTGATTAAAACAGTATCCCCGCCAATTTTTATAGCACATACATGAAACCCAAAATTGGCAAAAAAGTTGTTTTTAGTATTCAGCAGATCCCCTGAACCCAAACACGTACCCATGTTATTGAAAATATAATCAATGTTTTTAGTGATCGCCGTCATTGTTTTTTGTAACCAGAAATAATAGCTTTAAAATATAAAAAACTCGCTATGAACACAGTTGCTGCCTCAGAGATACGGGAGATAATGGAAGCATCACATTATCGTCCCGCAGTTTCAATTATCATGCCTTTCGAGCCAAAAATGAAGTTGAAAAGGGAGCTGACGGCCTCCCTCGAAAGAGCTGTGAATAAAGTAGAACAAGTATTGCAGGAGCATTACCCGGGAGAGGTAGCGATGTTCGTAATGCAAAAGTTAAAACTGATTGTCAATGAGTTAAATTTTAATACACATAAAAATAGCATTGCAATCTATGTTTCGCCGGTATTCGAGAAAATTTTATATCTCGATATCGCAGTGGAAGAAAAAATCATTGTTGATGGATCCTTTGCAATACGCGACCTGGTGTACAATAAAAAGCAATCCCGGAAATATCTTGTATTGTCATTAAGCGGCAAAAAAATGCACATTTACCTGGGTGATTCGGGAAGCCTGGTTAGAATTGTATCCAATACTCCGGAGTTGGTGTATGCCTATATAAACGATGCACCGCAAAGGGTAGCAAACTTCTCTGATCCATCCGAACGTAAAGAAACGGTGATGGATAAATTTTTGCAACATATCGATAACTCATTGGCTATTATCCTCAATGCGTACCGCTTGCCGCTTTTTGTATTGGCACCCGAAAAAATACTGGGTCACTTCAAAAAACTTACTAAACACAGGGAAGCAGTCATCGAATTCGTACCAGGGGATTATGAACAAACCCCGACCGAGCAATTAAAGGAAGCATTGAACCCCTATATTGAAGACTGGAAAAAAGTGAAGCAAAGAGACTTATTGAATCAAATCGAGACTGCGGCAGGAAAAAAGAAATTATCCGCAGGCATCAGGAATGTTTGGGATGAAGCAATGGCCCGTAAAGGACGCCTGCTGGTAGTTGAAAAAAGTTATATTCCACAGTCTGGAACCAGTGACGAGATTATCAATAAAGCGATGAAATCTTACAACGCCCATTCATACATAAAAGATGAAGTGGATGATATCATCGAAAAAGTACTTGAAAATGGTGGAGATGTGGAATTTGTAGATGACGGGTTGCTAAAAAATTATCAAAAGATAGCACTGGTACAATACTATTGAGGGGAAAACGGAAAATCAAATAGAGATTGCTGTTGAATTATAAACACGTTACATGGTTCTTTGTTCCTGGTTGAATGGGACCTTCAAATTTAAAAAAATGAAAACAATATTAGTAGCCACCGACTTTTCACCCGCCGCAGGTAATGCAGCAAACTACGCTGCAGATATGGCTTTGGGTTGTAATGCAATTTTGTGCCTGCTGCATGTGTATCAAATGCCTGTTATGTTTTCTGAAGTACCGTTGCCGGTAACAGTTGATGAAATGCGGGAAGATGCGATTAAGCAATTAACAACAATAAAAGAATCCTTGCTGCAGCGCACAGCCGGCAAGCTGTATATCGAAATTATGGTGAGAATGGGTACCTTTTTTTCAGAGTTAAAAACGGTATGCGATACTATTAAACCATATAATGTAGTGATGGGCAGCCAGGGAACAACAGCGGCTGAACGGTTGGTGTTTGGAAGCCATACGGTATACGCAATGAAACATTTGATGTGGCCGCTGACAACCGTGCCGCCGGGCGTAACGTTTTCCTCGGTGAAAAAAATTGGTCTGGCCTGCGATTTTGATAAAGCCATCGAGCGCATCCCGTTTGATGAAATTAAAATACTCGTAGATGATTTTAAGGCAGAATTGCACGTGCTGAATACCGGTAAAGAGGGCGAATTTAACACTGAAATTGTTGGTGACTCACGTTTGCTGCGGCAAAAGTTGGCGCCGGTAATTCCTCATTATGAGTTTATTGCAAACCGGGATACAGACGAGGGGATCATCGATTTTGCTGAAAAAAATCACATCGATTTACTGATCGTACTGCCCAAGGGGCACGCCTTAACTGAAAAAATAATGCACAAAAGCCACACAAGGCAATTGGCACTCCATAGCCCGGTTCCCGTAATGGCACTTCATAGTTAATTATCTCAATTTGCATTTATCGAACCTTATGGAAAAAAATTCAAAGAGATCGGTATCAGCGATGTGCATCAGTAGGAGGTAAAAACGCATCCATGGGAGAAATGTTTTCCCGCCTTTTGCTGAAAGGAATTGCTGTGCCTGACGGTTTTGCCACTACTGCTTTTGCCTTTGAGGATTTCCTCACACACAATTCCTTGCATGCTCACTTATACAACCTCGTGCAACGACTGGATAAAAAGACTTTTCGAACCTCGAAGAAATTGGTGCAGCGGAAATTGCCAATACGCTGAATCCATCAGCACTCAAGGCTTCGTATTGTGTAATGCTGTTGTGATGAAATCATTGTCCGGTACGCATGCTTTCAAAATCTCTTCCGGGCTACCCTTACAAATGAGGACGTTTGGTTTTGCTGCTGTTGTACAATAACGCTCATTCGTTTCCTGTAGAAATCAAAAGGCTGTTCATCAATTTTCTGGTAGGGGTTCATGTCTTGATTGCTATGAGCCAGAATCGCATCATCCAAAGGATTTTCAATACTTGTTTGAAAAGAGCTGTTGATATAAGCCAACTGGAATACATGAACCGAATCGTTGCCATTTGCATCAACACATTTATCAATCTTATTTTGTCCTCGGTTAAGGTTCCTGTTTTATCATTGCACAGTACATCCCTACTTCCAAATTTGGAATGGCTGATAGATGTTTTAGCAAGATCACTAGTGGACTTTTAAAATTTCGTATGATCTTTCCACTACGCCGTTTTTTTATGTGGAGTGATGATATCCGGGCCGTATATTTTTAAGCGATTGACAACTTCGGATGAAGACAGTCCATGCTCAGCATGTGTATGCAGGGCAGATAAAACCTCTTATGTATTTTGCGATGCGATCTCTTTAAAACAGCGGGTTGTATTATATGCATTTATACCTGGTTGAAAAACGCTGATCGCTGTTATCTCAGGCATTGACTTTGATTGACGAAAAACGCTGGTGTAAGCCTTAAAACAGATATGATTGATAGTAATAAATACAATTAAAAAGCTATCCCAAGGGTATCATGCGAATGATTACCTGTTTTTCTTTAGGAAACAACCGATAAAATTGGCCTTTCGGATGGTAAAAAAGGGGCCAGGATAGAAATCCAGCCCCGCTTTAAAATCCAATATCCTATGAAAAACCATTGTAAAAGTACCTTCAGTAATGCAGCTGAACTATATTCATCGTCACCAATTTTGGTGATTGAAATCAGTATTTTGTAAAATGGCTGCAATTATAAAACCTTTCATCTGATATGCGTCAATACAACCATTGAGGGCAGTCATTGCCATGCAAACTGACTACGATTGTCTTTCATTTTTAAATCAAACTAAAAATATTTTTTATGAATAACACAGGTAAAATCTTAACCGGCATTGTTGCAGGAATAGCCGCCGGGGCTATATTTGGGGCCTTATTTGCACCCGATAAAGGCAGTGAAACAAGAAAAAATCAACCAGCAGGGAAAGAAGATTGCTGACGATGTAAAAGACAGGTTTTGCAAATTTGAGGAGAAATTCAACTGTTTGAAAGAGGACATTAAGAAAACAGTGAAAGAAAAGGCAGAAGAATTTGCCTGAGGAAAACAGGGCAAAGGAACCGGAGACGGGGTAGTATAAGCCAGCGATGCATATGTATCCGGTCTCTCTATATTTTTTCTGCCTCATCCACTTAAATTTCCCATATACATCTTAGGATGGATGTGCATGAACTTGTTCGTGTTTTTTATCGAGGCAAACCTTTGAGCCATCGCAATGCACCGTATGCTTATCCGGTTTTGCCAATTAGCAATTACGAGACTGAAATTGTACTTCCTTACTTACTGTATTCACCCCGGTTCTTCAACAAAAACCTTCTTTTATATAATTATTTTTATCTTGCAGCCTTACAGCTTATCTTTTATAGGCATTTAACCGACTGCCAATCTTGTACTTACGGAATACTTTATCGCTGATCCTCCTCCTGTTTATGGTGCAAAAAGCATCCGGCCAGGACACTAGTTTTCATCCGAAACATGCAGTCATGTTTTTCCCTTACCCCATGTACAAAAAAGAAAGATGGCGTTCGTCCATCGGTTTCCAGCTACTTACTACACCGGAGGATATTACCGAAGAAACGAGGATCAGGCTTCCCGTACTCGATTGGCATGGCATCAAAAGAATTAGTGATCACGTGACGGTGGACGGAAGGCTTCTTTCCCAGGTATTACAAAATCATTTATCTGTAGGCCTGCATTGGATGAAACCGATCACCAAAAACCTGTATCTCAGCGCGGGAAATGATATCGGCTACTGGTTTGGCTTTCTAAAATTCGCCGGCTTTAACAGCGAGGCATCCGGATGGATAAACTACCCCAATTTCTCTGTGGGCTACAAAACAAACAGGGAGTTGCTGATCACTTTCAAAGCACAGTGTTCTATAAATCTTTTCTATAAATCTGCAAACGGTACTGAATCTTTTTCATCTAGCAATACTTTTTACAATGGTGAAACGTTTACCCTTGCCCTTGAGCAGCCTTTTTACAACAAAAAGCACCTGACACTCGCTTTCTCCGGTATTAGTAACAAATTTTTATGGCAAACATGGGCGCTCTTTTATAAAACCGATCGAAAGCTATTTTATCCCCAAATAACTGTAGGATTTATTTTATGAAA
Source organism: Ferruginibacter sp. (assembly GCA_025963635.1). Taxonomy (GTDB): domain Bacteria; phylum Bacteroidota; class Bacteroidia; order Chitinophagales; family Chitinophagaceae; genus Ferruginibacter. Next base: position 117,436 of record JAOQAK010000060.1, on the reverse strand, counting down.
AAGTTGTTGATCATATTGATATCTTCCTCTTTTCTTTTCTCCTGCAAAAAAGACTACCAGGCTCCCGTACCTGACTTTGCCAGTTGGGCACCATTTAATGATCCTTCTGCTGCCTCCTTAAACATTGTGAGCCGTTCTGCATTGGAAGGAGTATATACGCTGGACAAAGGAGCAGACATGTTTGGTGGATTGGCAGCGGTTAAATGGAGCTACACACATAATGGAAACGATACCACTTTTCACGTTTCAGGTTTCTTCGGAAAAGACATTTCCTATTTCATTTGCCAGGGAAAAAGACTAAATGACAGTATTTTATTCAATGGCTACTGGCGTAAGATGGTGAGCACCGAAACCGGCATTGTTCGTTTAACCATCGGTGCGAACGAAGGAGGTAGTTTAATTCTATCACGAAATCCTGTAGTCACCCGTGGCAGCATCGTTATAAAAGGGATGTTTGGAAATGGAAACGAGTTGCCGGGAAATGAGCTGAGTATGGTGTATGAGCGCAAATTGAATAACAGTCTTTCACCTTTTCTAATTATGGCGCACCGCTCCGGCGGCCGAACTTCCGATCTTTTGCCGGCTTCTGAAAATTCTGTTGAAATGATTCTCAAAACGCCTGAATTTGGATCCACCGGCATTGAAATAGATGTGCGGTATACAAGCGACGGAGTCCCCATTTTATACCACGATAATACCTTAAATCTACGCGTTGTCCGCAAATCCGGCCTGACAGGCGAAATTAAAAACTATTCGTTTTCGCAACTTTCAACTTTTATACGTTTAATAAACGGCGAAAAGATTCCCACGCTGAGGCAAGCCCTCGATGCAGTAGTCTATCGCACGGATCTGAGATTTGTTTGGCTGGATACTAAATTCGACGGTCCGATTGATGAGGTGCGGGCTATCCAAAAAGAATACCTGCAAAAAGCTGCGGCTGCAGGGAGATCGCTCAATATTGTGATTGGCATCCCGGGTGAGGATCAGTTCAACAGTTTCATAGCGCTTCCGAATTACCAGAATACCCCCTCTTTGTGCGAATTGAGTATCGAACAAGTGGAACAATGCAATGCCTTGGTGTGGGCGCCCCGGTTTACGGAAGGCCCTCAAAACGAAAAAGTGGCGCTGATTCACGGGCAGGGGCGACTGGCATTTGTGTGGACATTAGATGTTCCGGAATATATCACCAACTTTATTCAAAACGGACATTTTGATGCCATCTTGTCAAATTATCCGACATGTGTAGCTTTTAATTATTATGTTCATCAATAATCATAAAGGTGTTCTCCTGCTGCTGGCCGCCTGTATGGCGGTTAACACTTCTTTAGCACAAACGGATGTTAAAATTGATAGGGGTATTAACCGCAAAAAATCGCTTGTGCTCTATCTTGGCGGGGGTGTTTCGCAGTACACGGCTCCCATCAATACACAGCCAATCGGGTTGCAAACCAGCATCAGCCGGGTAGCTCCTACAGGCACCATTAAGATAATGTGGCACCCGCAATACAGGCTGAGACTTGGTGTGGAATCGGGCTACGTAGACTTCTACTCTTATAAACTGAAAAACGGTAATAAAAATGGCAATGTCAGGCTAAGTGCAGTCCCGGTTTTAGTTACGTGGTCAATGGTGATTATTCGGCGACTACAGGTTTTTGCGGGTTTCGGCTCTTATTTTTTCACAACCAGGCTCAATTACGAAGGCAGTGTGAAGTCTTCCTCGCACAGTTTAGGCTCGAATATTGCTCTGTCGTATGTGCAGCCAATTTCTAAAAATCTTGGTATTTCTGCTGAAGCAAAGTGGATGGATGCATTTCAAACGAAAGATCATGCATTAAGTTTACAACTTCAAATGAGATGGAAATTTTTAGAATGGTAAGTATTAATCTATATGAAAAAATTATCATTTTTACTTCTCACTTTAATTTCTTTTACTATTCGTGCACAAGTGCCCGCAGATACTGTTTCTGGTGCCAAAAGAATGGTATTTGTAAGTGACACCCAACAACCGATGTGGGTTGAAAAAATTCTGCTCAAGCCAAATCACAATCTGCAAGCCACTGCCGATATTTTTCTAGACATTTTAAGTTATAAACCAACCAGCCTTTATATGCTGGGCGATGTAGTGGCACTTGGCTCCAGTAATAAAAAATGGAGGAGCGTTGATAAGTTTCTTGATAGTGCCCGCAAGTCCGGAACCCATGTGGCGGGTTTACTGGGCAATCATGAAGTGATGGGAAGAAGAAAAAGAGGGGAGCGCAATTTTGACAAACGATTCCCTATGAATGTACGCACGGGATATTTTTCCGTAACGGATTCTGTAGCCGTTGTGATGTTAAATTCTAATTTTAAAAGCCTTTCTCCTTCCAGCATCGAAAAGCAGCAATCGTGGTACGAATCTACGCTTGCTGGACTGGATACCTCGGCATCCATCAAGGCCGTAATTATCGCCTGCCATCACGCGCCTTTTTCTAATAGTAAAGTTGTAAAAAGTTCAGGTGATGTACAGCGTTATTTTGTGCCGGCCTATATAAAATCCCGGAAGGCACAATTGTTTATTGCCGGTCATGCCCATGCTTTTGAGCATTTTCAAAAACAGGGAAAAGAATTCATTGTTATCGGAGGTGGTGGGGGCCTGCACCAGCCGTTAAATAGCTTGCCCGATTGTATCCCGGATATCGCTTGTAATTATAAACCTATGTTTCATTATTTATCCGTTCAAAGAGTGCAAAACAAATTGCAAATCACCTCCCGTTACCTGAAAAATGATTTTTCAGGGTTTGATATTGGACATTCTTTTCAGACCAATGAAAATGGTAATATTTTCACTACTATGATCAAGGATCTATCTACCAACAAAAAATAGCTTTTGTGATGTTACTTTTCGAAATAGCCCTTTAGTGAAGTGTTAATAATATCATTCCAACCCTGTTCAAAATTTTTGATTGCCAAATCAGGATTCTCCCCGGGAAAGCTATCGATACCTTTATGTGTTAGCTTTAGCAGGGTTTTACCGGCTTGCTCGAACAGCTCAAAAGTCACAAAGGAAATTCCCGCATAACCATCATATCGCCAGCTATATGTTAATTTTTGCCCGGGAATTACTTCGGTTACTTCGCACAGATGCAGGTATTGCTTTTCTGGCGGCCCACCGGTGAACTGGAATTTAAAACCTTTTTCGGCTTTAAATTCTTCCAGGTCGAAATACCATTTTTTCATTTCATCTTTGTCGGTAATGGCTTGCCATACCGTTGAGATTGGAGCATTAAATTGTCTTTGTAATACGATTACCTGATTTTCCATTTTCTTCATTTTTTTTGGGTGTTCGTATATTATTACTTTTTGATGGATTTGATAAATGCAATGCAAGCGTATCTAACTTGCCCGTCCAGAATAGGTTGTATTGATCTATCCATTCTAAAACTTGTTGGAGCGCTTCCAGCTTTACTTCGCAATATCGTTCCCTGCCTTCTGTCCTGATCGTAATCAGCCCGCACTCCGTTAAAATCTTTATATGTTTTGAAATTGCGGGGCGGCTAATTGTAAATTTTTCAGCAACAGCATTTAAATTCAAAGATTGGCTTGCTAGAAGATGAATGATGTCTCTCCTTGTCGGGTCTGCAATTGCCTGGAATACATCTCTTCTCATTTTAACTTTTAATTGTGTAATCGTTCGGTTACAAATCTATGTGTAACCTTTTGGTTATGCAAATTTATTGCGTATTATTTTTTGGAGAGAGAAGAGTAGATTGTTTGAAAAGATGTTATAATGGTTAGGAGGCGAATGTTCAATTTTACCTGTTCATCCGGTATTACCAGCCGTTATTCAAAATGATGTAAATTGCTTTTATTATGAAAAAATTTTTTAAGATACTAATGTTGCTGGTGCTGGTTTCCTCAACTATCACGGCACAAGTTCCTGCAGCTACGATACCTGAATTTAAATTCTCACGGTATAACGAAACTGTATTCGCCAATAAAGATCTGCCGCCCGGAAAGATGATTTTTTTTATATTTTTTGATCCGGGATGTGACCACTGTCAGCGCGCAATAACTTATCTGAACCAGCATGTAAGCGAGTTTAGAAAAGCTGCTATTTATTTAATTACCATTGACGTTAAGGAAAAAACTGACCGCTTTTTTGCCACCTATGGAAACAGCTTAAAAAAGCAGAAAAATATCACCGTTCTCAGGGATTTTCAAAACGATTTTATTTCAAAGTTCAGGCCGCGAAAATATCCGTCACTGTTTCTTTATTCGCCGCAGAAGAAGTTAATCCTCTATGATGATGAGGAAAAAAATATGGTTAAGTTTTTAAGTTATGTAAAAGGCAAGGCATAGTATGATAAACCGCATTGCATTAATTTTTATAAAATTTGAGATCGCTTACATCATAACGCAGGTTGTAATTCGGTAGACCGATTTTAGAAATAAACTGCAGCTTGAACGTTGCAGGTCTCGTCCAGTCTGCTGTACGGTCAGCAACGGTTGTTTTTATGGCTTTACTGCCAGCGTAAGAAAAGCTAGCTGTTCCTTCCATAACACTTATCTCAAATGCTTCGGTGTGTTTTGATGCACCTGCAACGGCGATCTCATTGCCATAAACATTGTTTCCGGCAATGGTGGCATATAAAGTAGTAATTATTTTGCCCCTGTTATCCAACACTTCCATGAATGCATTATTTGAATAGCCATTGAGCATTGTCCCGAAGTTTACATTGCCTGTAATCTTCCAGCCCCTTGTAATTTTATCAGTGCCAAGATTTCTGTTGACATAGTAGGTGACTGGTTCCGGCTGAGCGAAGTTTATGAAAATATCTGGACTTCCCTCATATTTTAGAACGCTGGTGTTTACCCTCCAGTGATTATTGTAAGGATGTAAATTACTTTCTTCAGTAGGATACCTGCTCCAGCCGGCTGTATTATTGAGAAGAATACCATTAAATGGTATTCCCGCCACCAGGTCGATAAAAATTTCTGCCGGGGGTGCAGACTTAATTGCCTTTTCGGAAGAGAAGATAATGGGTACTTCTTGTTCAGATATGGTATTAAGGTCGGTTATTTTCCACCGGTGTATGCCGGCATGATCACTTTCGTCACCATGCCACAGGTATAAATCGCCATGGTTGTCCTTCACTAATGTGGGAGTAAGCGCATTTCCAGCCATACCGGCTGCAGGCCTTTGTCCGGATTCGGGCCTAGTAATTCCAAATTGTCCGATTGCCAACCCGTTATCGTAATAGTGGTTGTACTTATTTGTTTGGGTGTTTTTCCATCCCTCTCCATGATAAGAAGTGATAATATTCCTTCCCAATATGTTTACACATCCACCAGCAAAATCGTTAACCACATTGCCAACATCAAACCACCCTGCATTTGGATACGGCCCTAAGTAGTTTCTATGCGTAGATTTTTCTGTTTGAAATAAGTACACATTTTTTGCGCCTCTTTGCATCAATCCCAAATGATAACCTGACGCGTAGGTAGGTGGGTTGGTGTTTGCCGCATGGGCTTTATAATTAAATAAAACAATCTTCCCCGTGTTTGAAAATATTTGGCTCTTTGGTAATACGACACAATTTCCAGTGGTATTGTTTGTTGTAGCTATTGCCAATATTTCAGCCGTTGAACTCCATTGAGGATTTCCTGAACTATCGAACCCGATAAGCGGGTATCTTTTAAAGGTTGCTATTGAACCGTATAAAGTAAAATCTTGTAAACCGCCATCACTACATAGGATGTTTGAGCTCGCAAGCATGATACCCGTAAAACGGATCTGCTTATTTGAAGCGAATTCTATGACTTCATAACTACTCTTTCTCCTCAAAAACGCATAAGTCCTGCCATTGTTTAATGTGAGTGTGTATAGAGGAGTATATTGAAGGCTGTTATAAGTGACATTTGAAACTTTGGCTCCCCAATTCCTTGTCAATGTCCATCCTTTAATTCCTCTCAACCTTTGAGTTGAATAATCTATTTTAAATTCCATAAAGCCACTATAAACTTTACTTATGTTATTTTTATCCACATAAACTGCATAAGTTGCTCCCAATGACATGATCCGATCGATAAAAGTTCTCCCGCGAGTATAATGCTGCACCCTGAAATTGCCTCCGTCATTTACCCAAAATGTGCCGTCTGGCTGGTACGCGATAAATGGCTTTTTATCGTATTGGTATAAGCCGCTTCCGTTGATATCGCTCCAATAAAATTTATTATTGTTTACCGTTGCGTCATACAGGTACCCTCCGGCAGCGCCTAATGTGTTGATAGCAACTCCTGTAGTATTACTAAAAAATTTAACCTGCTGACTTGTGCTATCGTCGGCTATACTCACTTCAGTGCCATCACTTGCAACCTGTGTTGCGACGGGTTTTATCAATCCTTGTAAACTAAGCTTGGGTCCGGTGATGGTTCCGTTCACACTTACCGTGTACTTAGCCACGGTATTAATCCCTGTTATCATCCAAAGATTATCTTGTGCATCAATGCTCAAGCCTTTTGGGTTGGGATATGCAATTGTTTGAATCAATTCACCAGTGCTTTTGTTAACCACCTGTAGTTGATTTATCCCCCCACGCGCCACAAATAAATAGTTACCTCTTTTCTGGACGGCTAGTCCGGATATCAACGCGTTGGCATGGTTAACATAACTGATACTGTTAATTGCTTTTTGGTAAACTGGTTTGTATTCAACACCATTGCTAAAAATAACGGGAGCGTCATTGTTTACATAGTTCCCGGTAACGAAGCTACTACTGGCAGAACTGGCATCAAAGCCACCCCAATACACTTTTACGCCATCAGTGGCAACGTAGTCAAAGTAAGCTGTAGATGAATTTTGCGTGTAGTATGGGTTTATTTTTTGCTGTGGTTTTGAGATCAGGAATTTTCCCACGCTGGGTGAACCTTCGCTATATCCTGTACAGAAATAACCATAGCTGGGGCCAAATGCCAACCCCATCATACAATGATAATAACCCCGGTGTTTCGAAGCCCCGGTCATGCTATCACTCGTATTGCCTACAGTTCCCTGCCAGGTATATTTAACATTGTTGGTAAGTATTTTAATTTTGAAGGTAGGTTCTGAAACGACCGGGTTGCCCATATCATCTTTCCCATCCCATGTACCGGTGTATTTGCCTGGCGCATACTGAATATTGTTCCAAAGCGTTCTCACAAGGATGCTGTCGTTCTTGTAAACACCTGCACTCGCCCGGCATGCACGATGTATCGTATAGCTGAATGTACCAGGGCTTGCAAGATGTTCTTTAACGCTGGCGCTGGCCTCACCTGTGGTTCCTGAATCATTTTCCCGGTTGTTGAAAGTCAACCAAAACACGAATGTCAATAAGATGCCTGTAAATTTCATCGAGCCTAAAGATTGCGTTTGATAATAAAGCCCTCGGCCATTTAACAATTCAATTTACACATTGTAATCAATTTATTAAAATGCCGGATGTTAACGAAATTTAAAACCGGCTTGTAATCTGATCCTTGTCAACGGATATCCGATTCAGCAGGAATAGGCAACCCGATATTAAGCCTGTTGAAATAGCTTGCTTTAACGGTTTTATAAAACCACAGCACATCGGAAATATTTGCATGGCCGTGAATATCGGCCAGTTTGAAAATCAGCAGGTATAATAAACCTGCAGCAGGGCGTAAATGGATTTTATCGTTAATGCTGGTCCAGCGGGAGTATAAAGGGGCAATGCGGGTGCTGTTGTATTCTCTGTACATGCCGTACGACATATCATGCAGTTCGATGGTCCGGTAAATATGTTTCCTTTTTTCGGGAGTTGCAGAAAGATCAACATCCAGGATTTCCATAGCGGCCACGAGGCTAACCAAACCATGTCGTTTGTGTGCCGGTTTGCCTGTCAACGGGTGAGGAATGATAAGGGTTTTGTCTTCTTCAGTTTTGCCGATATCATGTAACAGTGCAGTTATTTTTAGTTCACTTTTTAATTCTTCTTTATCCAATTGTAAGTGTTGAACCAATGCGAATAAGTCTCTGTAAAATCCGGTTTCAGATTGATTGAATATTGCTTCGATATTCTCATGTACATTTTGTAAATGATGGGTGAGCATTATGCCGCTGGTATTGCTATAATGGCAATCAACGGTGTTGGCGGCCTTTTGCCACCATCGGGATTGTATAATCCTTGTTTCTATTTGTTGTTGGTTGAACATGTTTATATGAAATCAAAAACTTTCACGCAAGGTACGGTGCATAAACGAAAACATGTTTTACACAGCCATTCATTTTATCCCTTGCTCTTAAGTTATTGATGTAATCGTTCCACTGGAAAATTTGCAGATGGTGCTACTGAATACTATCTAAGAAATTAATACCTTTATCTCTCTCAGTAATAAAAAACTTATTCCACTACATGAAACATCTCCTCGTAGGTTTATTCCTTTTTTTCTCGTTGGTTGCACAGTGTGAACTGGTAACAGATTCCATTCTGATACAATCGCATTACCGAACCTTTAGCTACAACCAACCGGGCGGTGATATTGCAGGCGGAAGCCTGATGTTTGTAATGCATGGCTCAGGGGGCACCAGCAGCGACATGATAAAACGAACAACGAAGTTGGAAGCGATGGCCGCCCGTGAAAAGTTGCTGGTAGTTTACCCTAACGGATACCAGCACTATTGGAATGAATGCAGGAAGTACGCTACTTCAGCAGCTAATAAAGAAAATATCGATGAGAATGCATTCTTTGAAGCCATGATAAAGTATTTTCATGACAAGTTCAAAATTGACCTGCATAAAATTTTTGCGGCGGGCTTTTCCGGTGGCGGTCAAATGGCATATAAGTTAGGGCTCACAATGCCCGGAAAAGTAAAGGCGATTACAGCCGTTGTGGCAAATATGCCTGATGCTGCATCCTGTGATTGCGAACTTGCCGGCAGGCCGTTGCCGGTGCTGATTATAAACGGTACTGCGGATAACGTAAACCCATATAACGGCGGTGAAATGTTCGTAAATAACTCGAGCTATGGCGTGGTCAGAAGTACTGAAAATACATTTGCCTATTGGTCCACACTTGCGGGTTATACCGGTGCCCCGGCAAAAGAACTGCTGCCTGATACCGATACCACCGACCAGAAAATAATCGAAAAATATATTTATACCGGCAGCAATAAACCCACCGTTAGTCTGCTGAAAGTAATAGGGGGCAAACATGATTACCCTGGCGACATAGATGTGTATATGTACGCATGGGAGTTTTTTAGATCAGTAAAATAGAAAGCATTTCTTACAACACAAAGCTGCATAAAAAAATACGGTACCGCTTTACATCTAAGTGATAATTTCTCTGCTTTAAATTTCGATATGTGATCGATCAATGTTTGCAATTAAACTTCAAAGTGAGTTTAGTAGTCAGCCCGCACTTTTCATTTCTTCTCATAAAAAAATAGCGTCCATATACTGGAAAGCAGAAATAAAATACTTATTTTGTTTGCTCTCTCAAACGATTGTAAAAATAATCCACGCTCGATTTTGTAACGCTCAAAACTAAATTTATGATTCGTAAGTTGATCATCAATGGCAGTGAAAATATCATTGTCAATGAAACTGCTGCATTTGACGGATTCGACCTTGTTAAATCTGTAAACGTGAGTAATACACGCGGCCCGGGTACCCGGCAAGAAATGGAGGTGCACAATGAGGACGATATTGTGGAGATAAAATTTGAAGACAGCACCACCTGGATTGGTAATGCCACTGAGTTCCAGGAGATCTTTAATCTTGCCGGTAAAAGAGGTTTGGATGATGACGGATTTGAAATCCCAAGCTCACTTCAAAGCGGAGACAGGAATATTGTGCAGGATCTTTCTATCAACGTATTCAATTTTTTCAAAAAGAAAACGAGCGCCCTTGTTGGCAGTGCTGTGCAGGAAATAGCGAAAAAATTAGAGGATAAAGTGCAGCCACAACCCGGACTTTTCCTGCTTGACAATGCCATGCGAAAAAAGATAGCAGGCAATATCAGTAATGTAAGCAAACCATTTCTTTTATTTATTCATGGCACCAATTCCAATTCAGATGGGGCATTTGGTGCATTGATTGATAAAAAGCAATTCGGTTTATGGAATTATATTTTAACCAGCTATGGTGATAACGTACTGACTTTCGATCATAAAACGCTTACACATTCGCCGCTACAGAATGCGCTGGAATTGATGCAGCAATTGCCGGCGAACAGCATCCTTCACCTGATTACGCATAGCCGTGGTGGTTTGGTAGGTGATATTTTAGCAAGGGTGAGTAGTGGCAATACCAATATTGGGTTCAGTGATATTGAGATGAACCTTATGGATGGTGAAGGCGATGCCCGGAAATACATGGAGGATATCAATGCACTGGCCAAACAAAAAAATATAACAATTCAAAAATTCATCCGGGTAGCAAGCCCTTCTATGGGCACCTCCCTGTTAGCAGACAGGCTTGATCACTACCTGAATACCCTTCTAAATTTTGTCGGCATTTCTACCGGAGTCGCCGGCAATCCTGTGTATGCAGGCGTGAAATCTTTGTTGGGCGAAGTGGCTGCTACCAAGAGCAATGTGGATGTATTGCCTGGCGTTGCGGCCATGGTGCCTGAATCACCTTTCATAAAAATGCTTAATAACCCGGCAAATATCATTGAGGCACCTCTTACCGTGATAGCAGGCAATTGTACTTATCATCTTGAATTGAAAGCCTTGTTTGTTATTTTAACCAAGTTTTATTTTCGTCGTAAAAATGATATGGTGGTGGATACCTGGTCCATGTATTTCGGTACTCCGCGAAGAAAAGACATCTGGTTTTTTATGGACGATGCAAAGGGAACAGATCATGTTCATTATTTCCGCAGCCAGGATTCACAGGAGGCGATGACAAGAGTTTTGAGCGCAGCCACAGATACGATCGCGGGGTTCAAAACCTTGCAGGAAGCGGATATTTCAGATGCCAATCGCAACGCGGCACTTCCTTTTGTCACGGCCGAGGTGAAAATGGACATGAGCAAAATTACCGGTACCAAACCTATTGCCATCATCATTCCCGGCATTATGGGCAGTAACCTTTGCAGGGATGACGATAGGATATGGGTAGATTTCTGGAGTTTTGTTAAAGGCGATCTGATAAAGCTTGACATCAATGCACCCAACATAACTGCCCCGTCACTGATGGGCAGCGGATACCGGAAACTTGCAAAATATCTTTCCAATAAATATGATGTTTTGCCTTTTGCTTACGACTGGCGAAAATCCTTAACCGAAGAAGCAAAAAAACTGGACGATACTATCAAAATACTGTTGGCAAAAAAGCAACCCATTCATGTAATTGCGCACAGTATGGGCGGCGTGCTATTCAGGGAGTTTATAATGAATGGGGCGCAATGGCAGCTATTAAATAATTCTCAGGGGTTTAAAGCCTTATTTCTCGGTGCACCATTGGGTGGCTCTTATTTGATTCCCGAAACACTAAGCGGCCGGGGTGGCAATATCAGCAAACTAAGTATGATCGATCTAAAACACGGGAAGAACGAATTGCTGAAAGTATTTTCTCAGTGCCCGGGATTGTACCACCTGTTGCCGTTGAGTAATACACCTTATGATTTCACTAAAGCAAAAACCTGGCAAGACCTGTTGAATAATACTCAAAACATTGGAACACTACCAGGTGACGATGTTTTAAAAACCTTCACCAGTTTCCGTGATAACATTCTCAATAATAAAAGTAAAATCGATTACAAGAACATCATCTATATAGCCGGTAAATCTGACGCTACAACTGCTACGTACGATATTGCCCCTAATGGAAGGAACAATAGCCTCGTATTTAAAAGTACTTCCGAAGGGGATGGTAGTGTAACCTGGGCAAGTGGTATTCCGGAAGAACTACTACAGCGAAATGCAGTGTACTACTGCACTACAGAACATGGCGAGCTTTCCAATGAGCCGGCGATCTTCGGTGCATTTACCGATTTGCTCGAGACTGGCTTTACTTCGAAGCTTGGTAAAACTCCGCCGGTTTCAAGAGGAGGCGGCCAGCTTACGGATAATCCGAAATATGAGATCATACCAGTGGATGCAGGCAATATCGAGAAGATTGCCATGGGGGTAAAAAAGACAGAAAAAGAAGTTATCACGGATACCCCTTTGAAAATTACTATGAGCAACGGCAATCTTGCCTGCGCACAATTCCCGTTATTGGCAGGACATTTTTACAAAGACGGAATCATGAGCGCAGAGAAAGTTCTGGATAGCTGTTTTAATGGCAGTCTTCGCGAAAAACATGCATTGGGCCTCTATCCCGGCAAGGTGGATAGTTCTGAGATAATACTATCGTACACCACTTCTCCCAAAGGCGCCATAATCATTGGCTTGGGTGAAGCAGGGGAGTTGAACGGTTACCAGTTAGAACTGAGTGTAACCCAGGGTGTTAGCCGGTACCTGCTGAAACTAAGGGATTTTGAAGCATTGAATAAAGAAGAGTTTAACAATATCTTTCAAACCGGCATTGGCATTTCGGTATTGATTGTTGGAGCAGGGTATGGCGGGCTGAGTATCGAAAGCTCCCTCAAGTCAATTATCCTCGGTATTAAAAAAGCAAACGGCAGCATTGCAGGATTAAACAGCTCTACCCTGAAGAAAATTGAAACTGTTGAATTTGTCGAGTTGTATGAAGACAGGAGCCTGCAGGCATTTTACATTCTTAAAAAATTAGAGGCAGATCAGCATCTTAATATTGTTTTGCCTTACAATAAAATTAAAAGGCTTCCGGGTTCAAGAAAAAGAGTGCCGCTTGATTACCAGCAAGACTGGTGGCAAAGGGTTTCAGTGGCAGTAGGAACCAATCCATCCTTTTACCTCAAGTTTACTGCTTCTACCGGTTCGGCAAGGGAGGAAGTACGGGACCTCAATAGTAACCCTGTGATCATTCAACATTTCATCGACAAAATTTCAGGAGATAATAAGTGGTCGCCACAATTAGCGAAAACAGTATTTGAATTATTGGTGCCTAACGATTTTAAAGACGCTGTAAGGAATCAATATAATATTCTCTGGAGGTTGGATAAATATTCAGCCGCTTTCCCCTGGGAATTGCTGCAGGATAGCGCCACACAATCCAAGCCCTTGTGTGTAAGCTCAGGTATGATCCGTCAACTGGCAACCGCGGATTACCGTACAGATATAAAGCGTTCTTATGCAAACAATGCATTGGTAATCGGCGATCCAAACCTCGATGGTTTTGTTCAGCAGTTGCCCGGCGCAGCAGAGGAAGCAAGAAAAGTAAGTGGCATTATCGGTAACAATGATTTCACGGTTACATCAAGGATCAATAAGGATTTTGATGAAAACCTGCAAGCCATCTTTGAGAGAGAATATAAAATGATTCACCTGGCAGGACATGGCTTTTTCGAGGCTGAAAAAGTTGAGGAGAATGGCACCAAAAAAATTCCGCCGAGTGGAGGAATGGTCATTGGCAAGGGCATATTCTTAACCACCAAAGAAATTAACCAGATGAGCCAGGTGCCCGAATTTGTTTTTATCAACTGCTGCTTTTTAGGTAAGGTAGATGGCGCTTCAGAAACATTGTCTCAGCAACATTACAGGCTTGCTGCCAACCTCGGCGTACAATTAATCGAAATGGGCGTAAAGGCTGTGATTGCGGCCGGATGGGCGGTGGATGACAACTCTGCTTTACTGTTTGCGGAAACATTTTATACGGAAATGTTTGCCGGGGCTACTTTCAGTGATGCTGTTTTAAAAGCTCGCAGTGAGTGTTTTGAAAAATACCCGGACAACAATACCTGGGGCGCTTATCAATGCTATGGCGAGCATTTTTATAAGTTCACTACGCATTCTGTAAAAAAAGGAAAAGCTTACAGTTATATCCTGACCATGGAGGCTGAGATAGACCTGACCAATCTTTATAATAAAGTAATGGATGGAAGATATGAACTTGATTGGTATCTTGAAGAACTGAAGGCAATCAGTACGGCCATTGACAAGTCGGGCATACGCAACGGCGCCATCACCGAAATGGAAACGAAAATTTTGATTGCACTGAATCAACAGGAAATCGCCATCGAAAAAATCAATGAACTTGTAAGATTTGAGGAGGCAGATTACACAGTAAACACACTGGAAAATCTATATAATCTCAACATCAAGGTTACGAAAAATGCACCCGGAAAAACCGCCGCAGATATACAGGCAATCATTGATAATTTTTCTTACCTCCTCAAAATTGGTGATACCAGCCAGCGCCATTTGCTATTGGGTATGGCGAATAAAATAATGTTTATTAAGTCTGATGCCGATGCAGAAAAAATAGTTGCGCTAAAGAATGCGGCGGGCGAATATCGAAAAGCATACGAAATTGCGAAGAAGAACGACCGGGGCTTCCTCGATCCTCTATGCAATTGGCTGCAGCTTGAAACAATGTTGCTATTATCAGGCAAGAACGCTACGGCCGATTGGGGTAAAAACTCTGTCAACAAATATAAATTGCCCACCTTAAAATCAGCAATGGGTTTATTGGATAGCATGCTTTCGGCTGATATTGATCTTGAAAGAGATTACGAATTCTGGGATTCATTGAATAATGCCAATGTACTGCTTACCAGGTTGTGCCTGCAGCCATCGGGCACAAAGCCGGAAGACATTATAGCTTCAATTAAAAAATATTGGGGAACGGCCGGGGCAAAGAGCAAATTGGCTAACGGGCTGGAACACCTGCAATTGCTTATTACGGCAACCAGGCTATCCAGGCAGGTAAAGGCGAAAACATTGGGCAAAGCACTGGAGAAATTATCTGAATTGTTGACGAAGGAAGCTGTTTAATTTTTGCAGGGACAATCCGTGCGGCCGCTGGTTTCTTTACACTGGATGATATTCACAAACGTCGTATCTGCGTAATGATTCTCTCCTTTTCGGATCGTGGAAGGCCGTAAGCTTTTGATTATCTAAAATAATAGGGAACAAAGAACATCGGCAGATCTTTTTCATACACTAAATTGAAAGCGGTATGATCGCTATTCACCTGCCCGTTGGAAGTTGCAGTGATGGCATTTGAGTTAAAATGGCCTATATGGTTGCTGGTCGGCCTATCTTTATTTACAGCACCTGCCAGCAGCGTGCAACATGTAATGATCGCCAGTGAAATCCTTAAAGTTTTCATTGCAACGGGTTTAGATGGCTGATTAATCTTTCCCTGCTTTTGTCAATGGGTAACCGGGTACATTTTTGCCCAGGATGATATTCCTTGTAGCACTCAGCATACCATCTTTTGACATTGCTTTAAGTATGCCGTTCCCACCGCGGGAATTAGAAATATTTCTTTTATCTGCTGTTAAGTAGGGGTCATCATCAAACAGGTATTCATCGATCCAGTATTCATTTTTATCTTTTTCTTTGATGGTACAGTGAATGTGCCGGGGATTTTTGCTGTTGGGATACGATGCCGGCACCAGCGTAAAAAATTTATAAGCGCCATCTTCGTTCGTCTTCACCCACCCACGGATATAGCCATGTCTTTTGCCCCATCCAGTTTCGCTGCCCTTTGTTGAGTAATTTCCTTGCTGGTCCGTATGATAAACATACAGCACCACATTTTGCGCAGGCGTGCGGCCATCCGCCTGGTAAATTATTCCGCTGATCTCAATTTTTGGCCCAGCCTCATCAAAATCCGGAAGTGTGTCCACATTGTTAAGCTCTTCAAGGGCTATGGAGCTTTCAAATATTGCTTCGCAGCCCTCGCATGTCCCACCAATATGAGCCATGCTTTTGGGCGCTTCCTGCTTACCTGGATTGGTTTGGGAACAACCATTCAATGATATCATTGTTCCACATACGAAAAAAAAATAAAAGATTTCATAACGCTATTTTCTGCAAATTTTGTGATTGTAATGATTACCTGCAAATTCTTTACACCATTTGCAATAAAGCCTTGATGAAATGAAAAGCCGCATTTCGTCAGGTAAAAACCCCCGGAAGTGTAATCGGTTTGCCGTTTTGATTTTGTATTTTTAATTTGTTATATGCCGGCAGCTTCATTTTTATGGAAATACAAGCTTCACCATCTTTTTTTCTGGATGTTGCTGTTCGGCCTATGGTATTTCCTGCGTTACCAGGATTATTCAAGCGGCGAAAGGGCATTCCAGGTTACCCTTATAAAGGTGGTAGATCTTGCCCTGATGATCAGCATTACCAATTATGTATTGATACCCCGCCTGCTTTACAGGAAGCGGTATGCCTTGTTCGTAGTTTGCTTTTTTTTGCTGGTAGTAACCAGCAGTATGGTTAAAATGAATATACTTGGCCGGTTAATGAACAACCCTCAATTGTATTCTTTAGGTGATAATCTTAAGGCAAGAATTTATGATAATGTTATCCCGCACTTTTTTTTGGTGATAGCCGGTGCAGCAATAAAACTGATGCTTGATTATAGCAAGCTGCAACAGAGAATGGCCGATATTGCCAAAGAAAAGGCCGAGGCTGAACTCAACTTTTTAAAATCACAGATCAATCCGCATTTTTTATTCAATTCACTTAATTCAGTATATTTTCTTATTGATAAAAAAAATGCGGGCGCCAGGAATGCGCTGCATAAGTTTTCAGAAATGTTGCGTTATCAGTTGTACGAAATGAATGATGATAAGATACCGATTGATAAAGAAATTCGCTACCTGCAGGATTATGTAGATTTACAAAAGTTGCGCAAAGACGAAAGCTTCCAGGTTAATTTTAATCATCCATCGCAATTGAACGGTTTTTTGATTGAGCCGCTACTGTTGATCCCTTTTGTAGAAAATGCATTCAAACATATTTCTCATTGCAGGAACAGGGAAAATTTCATTTCTATCGACATGGCATTGTCAACCAACGAATTTTGTTTTTCAGTAAAGAATTCTAAAGAGGTAGTTGAGAAGGAAGTTGGGACGCACAATGGAATTGGCTTAAACAATGTTAAGCGAAGACTGGAATTAATGTACCCTGGCAAACACCGCCTGGAAATAGATAACAGTAATGAATTATTTAGCGTTAGCTTAAGTATACAATTTTAATGCAAATAATATGCTCATCCATTGTATCATTATCGACGATGAACCCCTTGCCAGGAAAGGATTAAGGGAATATATAGAAGATGTGGAATTCCTGCATCTTACGGGTGAATTCGATAATCCCCTGCAGGCCACTGAATTGCTTGGAACAGGGGCAGTGGATCTCATCTTTCTTGATATCCAGATGCCGAAGATCACGGGCCTGGAATTTATAAAAACCATCAAGCATCCGCCGCCGGTTATTTTCACCACGGCTTACCCGCACTATGCACTGGAAGGATTTGAAGTAAATGCAATGGATTACCTGGTAAAGCCTGTTTCATTCGATCGTTTCCTGAAGGCAGCATTAAAAGCAAAAGATTATCATGCATCCAAGGCGAAAAACGTTGCTGAAACGGCAGGTGGAAGCGACTTCTTTTTTATAAAAAGTGATAATAAACTCGTGAAAATACAACTGGATGATGTGTTGTTTGCGGAAGGGTTACAGAACTATGTCTGCATTCACACCATTCAAAAAAAATACATTACCTATCTCACCTTCAAAGCTATGGAAGCGTATCTCCCCGAAGACAGGTTTTTAAAAGTGCATAAGTCTTATATCATTGCTGCCTCCAAAGTTGAGAGTATTGACGGTAATGAAGTATGGGTTGGCGGGCAGCATTTACCCATCAGCAGAAACCTGAAGGAAGAGGTGTTGGATAAACTGTTAAAGGGGAAATTTTTAAAGCGATAATTTTTGTTATTCAATCGAAACCGATTATCGCACTAACAATAATGCAAGTTTAACAAAGCGGCAAAAACAAATAGTTTGAAAGTTTTTTTTGAACTCGTTTATACAATATTAATTGGCATCATTTTTTAATGATACAATAAAATCGAGTATTTATGATCAACAAACGAAATGCGCCTGTGGATAACAGGAATGAAAACCCGCAAAAAAGATTTACTGACGAAAAAACAGACGAGAAAATTCATAAACACCTTTCAGATATAAATGACCAAATCTCTGACAAGGATATAGAAAACATAAGAACAGACATAGACAAAGAAATTGAAGAAACCAAGCGGCCGGATGAAGGCCTGGAAGCATCCGACGAGAAAAATAACGACGATAAACAGCCCACAATACAGACTGAGCCTGTGCCTGCAAAAGAATCGGGTGTTATCACTCCGTGGAATATCATAAATCCTTAACTGCCTGCATCTTTACAAGGCTACATTATCAACAGTTAGTAAGGGTATCAAAATATTCTTAGTATTGAGTGTGCCACTTAGTGAGGTCTCTTTCTTTTAACAAACCTTTATTTCCCATTTACTTGCCTGCTTTTCCCAAAATGAGAAAAGTTTTCTCTGATTTTTAGCTGTTTGGTAATCTCGCCGCTGTGGTTCGGTTTTTGGATTATTTGAGTGGTATGAAATTTGATTTCAAATTCAACTTTAAAAAACTAATTCTTTCACCCAAACGAAAAATAATGAAAAAGTTAATCAGTTTATCATCGGCAATATTCTTAACCGCCATGGCTTTCGCCCAGGACACTATTCCGCCTTCGCCAGGGAACAGGGATACTATGCGGCACAATCGCACCGATACTTCTACGAATCGAAAATGGCCAGACACGAACACGGCCAATCCTGGTGCCAGAAGTCCAAACTTAAACAATAATGCTCCCGGAAACAGTAGTTCCAGTACATCCAATGTGCAAGCCGGAAGGGACACTGTGCCTAATTCCAATAACAGTGCGAATGCCAGCAATTCGAGTGATAGTGCTGCAACATCCACGGCAAACGCGGACAAAGTGCTAATGAGAGACGATAAAGTGATGGTTGTGAGAAACGGCGATTCAACACTGTTGGCAGATAGCATACAGCTTAGCAGCGGTGCAGTTGTAAGAAGTGATGCAACGGTGGTGTTCAAAGATGGGTCGACCGTTAAATTAAAAAACGGTCAATACATTGCATTAACACCGGCAGCGCAGGGTGGTGGAAATAATGATAGTAACAGTAGCAGTGGCAATAGCAGCGATAGTAGCAATAACAATTCCAACAGCAACAGAGATAATAATAATAATAATGCGAATGCTAATAGTAATGCAAATAGTAGCACTGACACCACTCAAAGCAGCAGTACCACCGAAACTACCACAACTTCCAAAATGGAAGACAGGGTTGTAATGATGAATGGTAAGGTGATGGTGGTAAAAAATGGGGATTCAACCGCATTGAACGAATCTATTACGTTAGCAAGCGGCGCCGTAGTGAAGGCTGATGGTAGCGTGCGGTTTAAAGATGGAACTACTACCCAATTAAAGAATGGGCAGTATATCAATTTAAATGCTGCGCCGGAAAAGAAGAGTACAACTACTACGAAGAATACAACTACAAAGAAGAAGACCACCACTAAGAAAACTAGCAGGAAAAGTAGTAAGTAAAAGTAATAACCAAATCAAAAAAGGTCGCCGGTAACAAGGCGGCCTTTTTGATTATAGCTGTGTGGATTTTTGATTGCAGCTATTTCAATTCAGGATTTTTATGCAAATCTCCATATGCCTGTACGTTGCGACAGCCACGAATTTCATGCTACTGTAATCCAAAGCCAGCTCCTAAAGCGGTTTATGCCTGCTTTGGCATTTTGCTCATATCCATATGCAGTACATTCCACCGGTGCCCATCTAAATCAGTAAAGGCGCAGCCGTACATCCATCCCTGGCTTTCTTTGGGCTCTCCAAACACAACACCTCCTGCAGCTGCGGCTTTCTTTGCCATTTCATCCACCTCCTCTTTTGTTTCAGCGTCTATTGAAAGCAAAACTTCTGCGCCTTGTTTTACATCGGCAATTTTGGTACCGGTGAATCCTTCAAAAACAGGTTCGGAAAAAAGCATCACCACCACGTTTTTACTCCCAATCAGCAAAGACGCAGAGTCATTGCTATTACCATAATTCGTGTTAAACGAAAATCCCAGTTGGCTAAAAAACTCTTTCGATTTAGCAACATCTTTCACGGGAAGATTGATCCATAATTCTTTTGTCATAACTCATTGTTTTTAGTGAATGTATGATACAAAACTATTTCGAATATCTCGGGAAAATGGGGGTGAAAGCGACTGATATAGAGAATTTTGCGACAAATAGACGCCGAACGGGCTTTATCGCGGTGGATTGAAGTTTATCAAGTTGTGAAACTACTTGGAGGTGGAGTTATCCGTAACTTTCTTTTTCGGAGAAGCTTCCTGCGTTTTTTTCACCTTGCCTCCGGCAGATTTTTTTACTGGTATTATCCTGGCGATTTCCGGCTTGATTCCTTCGGTTAACAATTTTACCGCTTTTTTAATTCGCTTGTCGAATTTCTTTTCGCCAAGCCGCTCTTTCAATCCGGGCAAGGCAAGCGCTATTTGGGCCGATATCTCATGAACCATAATTTCTTTCGGAGATTCCTTTACTTCTTCGGGTAATTGTTTGGCTGACATTCTTTTATATTTCGATGAATTGATTAACACAAACTTAATATTTAAAACCAAATTTCAATGTTAAGTTTATTAAAATGAACCTGGTATGCCGAATAGCCCATAAGATGTCGGACAGCAGATATACAACTGTTCATGTTAACTACAGAACCCGTATCAGGAATGAAAGCCTCGAAACGGGTCTAAAAATTTGTTTCTTTTAGCTCCCCCTGTGCTTTAATTCTTGCGATGGTATTCTGTGCTTCAATTAGTTTGAGCTTCAGATCATGCAAGGCGGGCATGCCGGCCTTTAAAAGCGCCTCCGTTTCCTCATTGCTTTTTTGAAGTAACAATATATTTTCGTCGAGTATCCTGTTAAGGTCCTGGGATTCTTTCAACTTTTTAGTTAATTCCTGCACAACACTCTCTTTCATTTGATGCACCATCACATTTTCTTTCTGAAGCGTTTCCTT
This sequence comes from Ferruginibacter sp., assembly GCA_025963635.1. Classification (GTDB taxonomy): domain Bacteria; phylum Bacteroidota; class Bacteroidia; order Chitinophagales; family Chitinophagaceae; genus Ferruginibacter. The sequence continues at coordinate 96,455 of JAOQAK010000060.1, read as the reverse complement.
CATCAATTTTTCGCTTTCAAGATATCCCTCCGTGCTCTTTTTCAGTTTCATGATCTTAGCCATGGAAATGGTGCGAATTATCCAGGCAATAATAAACCCGGCAACAAATGCCGAAGCTGTATAAATATATAAATAGGTCTGTGTCAAAACGATCATTTTAAAGCTATCATTATTCCAATCTAAATTGAAACAATTGCTAATTTATTAAATACTGTCATTGGCATGCCAGCCAAAAGAACAAAAATACGAATAAGATAATATAATCATAAAGTAAAGAGTGAATGGTTTTCACATTATAAAAAAGGTTTGGCAGGCTTCCGCAATTCGGCACTGCGGGTTTAACACTTAAAATTTGTACCAATTACATAAGAAAGGCGCCAAACAAATAAATGTATATTTGGAGGGAGGAATCAATATGGAAGGGATTATTCATTTTGAAACATTTTTGATCACGGGGATACTATTGAATCTCACGCCGAGGAATGACACTTTTTTTATTCTCGGCCGTAGCATAGCCCTTGGTAAAAAAGCTGGCTTGTTGTCCGTATTAGGAATCGGAACGGGGTCGCTCATACACACTACGCTTGCAGCATTTGGTTTGTCAATCATCATCGCCCAATCTGTTTGGGCATTCACTGTTATAAAGTATGCAGGGGCCGTTTACCTGGTGTATATGGGATTTAAAATGATTGTCAGCCCTTCTCACACTACTAAAAATACCGCTCAAAGTGAATCTTCTAGCTATTTTAAAAATGTATACCGCGATGCAGTGTTTACCAATGTGCTAAATCCTAAGGTGGCGATGTTCTTTATTGCCTTTCTGCCGCAGTTTATTGACCCTGCCTATCGGCACGATGTATTGCCGTTCCTGACACTTGGACTTACCTTTACGATCACCGGCACCATCTGGTGCACAATGCTTGCTGTATTTTCTTCGGCTATATCTTCTGCTTTAAGAAAGAACGAAAAATTTTCGTCGGTCCTAAACAAAACCTGTGGCTTTATTCTGGTGGCTCTTGGTATAAAAGTGGCGATGACCAGGCACTAAATGCTGGATAAGTAAAGCTATCAGGACAAGGTGCTGTGCATTTTTAGTCCACTTTATATATTTTCGTTTCCGGAACAATGATCAGAGACGACCCTTGCCATCAGGCCACATATTAATGGATGAAGTGCCATAGCAACCAAAATAGTTTAGAAAGCGTTTGGATATTAAACCATTATACATCTGATGAAAAAAAAATTGCTGCTGTTTGCTAGTATGGTCATTCTCGTGAGTGTCTATTCACAACCAAGGGGATTGAAAACAACCGGTGCTGGCCCGTCGGCGCATTTATTGTGGGTTGTACCGCCCGGTTTGGTAAATACAATCAGCCTGGGAGCGGTTATAAAAGCAAAAGCATCATCGGCAGACAACACCATTTTGCAGATAGGTACGATGCCGGATACTCCTTTACAAGGCCCGTATGCGCTTGTTGCTGGAGGAAGCAAGGGGATTGGTTATGCCATTGCAGAAGCTTTGGCCAGGAGGGGTTATAACCTTGTTTTGATTGCAAGACACCTGGACAGTTTGTATTCGGCCAAAAATATCCTGGAGTCCACCTATGGCATTCATGTGGAGCTATTGGCATACGATCTTGCAAAGGAAGAAACTGCGGATATTATTACAAAATGGTGCACAGACAGGAATATACAATTGAAAATACTTTGTAATGTTGCCGGGTTTGGCGGTGCCAGGGATTACCTGTCATTGCCGCTCGATACGCTTCGCTATATGGTTAGATTGAATATAGAATCAACGATGGCAGTCACGCTCAGTTTACTTCCCTTACTTGAAAAAAATGCTCCTTCCTATATTCTTAATGTGGCGAGTATGGCTGGTTTTGCCCCCATTCCCATAAAAAATTTATATTCCGCCACCAAATCGGCTGTAGTGTTTTTTAGCTATTCGCTTCATTACCAGCTGAAGAAAAAACACATCAGCGTAAGTTGTCTTGCTCCCGGGCCGGTATTTACAAAACCAGAAATACGGGAGGATACAAAGAAAAAGCTTGGCTGGATCGGTATGAAGATGGCAGTATCGCCCGAAAGAGTAGGGGAGATCGCCGTTAGAGAAACGCTTAACAAAAAGCTGATCATTGTACCAGGGAGCCTGGCAAAGATATCAGCCTTTTTTATACGATTGCTTCCCCGCAGGTGGATAGTGGCTTTATACGGTCGGGTAGGGGATAAATAAAAGCAAGGTACTATTCCACTTACCTTTCATTGGGTAGTTGTCACTGCTAGCCTTTGAAGCCAATCCATTCACAACGAGTCATTAAAATATTGATAAAAAATGACATTTTCAGCTTATTGGCTTTACAAACTGCTAAAATGGACCGTGTTTTGTTTATGCATTGTTAAAGTGAGCCTGGTCCAAACATTTCACCCCGGTTCGTACGTTATTAGTTTCATTTTTCTTTATTAGTTTCATTTTTGGGGAATAAACTTCTTGGATATGCATTATAAAAACTTTTCTTTTGCGGTTTTAGCATTGTTGATTTTGGCTGGTTGTAAAAAGGCGACTCCGGATACGGTTGCAACTACCCCTTTGGTGACTCCACCGGCGCCAGTAGTCGTTAGCGCTGACGTGATTAAAGATTCTGTGGCCCTGCTTTCAAAAGACATCTACCTGTGGAACACCCAGATACCTTCTACTTTTAATCCGCGCAGTTATGATGATCCGGATAAGGTGATGCAAGCCATACGGCAGTATAGTATCGAGCCGGGTTTCGCACAAGCGGTTGACAGGTATAGTTTTGCGGTTAAAAAAACCGAATGGGACAATCTTAGTACAGGTATGAGTTCTGTACAGACCACGCTTTCTGAAAACGGTGATTTCGGAATGACCGTGTTTTTTAAGGCACAGGGAGATTTAAGGGTAAGGCTGGCAGAACCCAATTCACCGGCCGGATTAGCAGGTATTCACAGGGGCTGGAGAATTACTAAAATTAACAGCAGCACCGATATCACCACCGGCAATTCTGATTTTATCGTGGCTAACATCTACAATGCCGCTACTGCGAATGTTACTTTTCAAAAACCTGACGGATCTTCTGTCAGCATCGATTTGAACCAGGCACATTATCTAACCAAACCCGTTTACCTGGATAGCGTGTACAGCATCAACAACAGAAAAGTTGGGTACCTCGTTTTCAACTCTTTCCTGGGAAAGGTTGACCAGCTATACAGTGACCTTGACAGGGTTTTTAGTCGTTTTGCGGCCGGAGGTGTACAGGATGTAATTGTAGATCTGCGTTATAATGGCGGCGGCTATGTTTCAGTGCAGGAAAAGCTGGCCAATTACCTCGCTAATACGGCTGCAAATGGAGGAATAATGATGAAAGAGGTTTACAACACAGAGAATACGGCCAATAACGAAACAACCACCTTTCATAAAACCGGTACTTTAAATTTGAGTCGCATTTATTTTATTGTGGGTAAAGCGACTGCTTCGGCCAGTGAACTGCTGATCAACAATTTAAAACCTTATATGGATGTTAAACTGGTGGGTGGCACCACCTATGGGAAACCAGTCGGCTTTTTTCCTATCCCAGTAGGCGAGTGGTATATATTTCCCGTATCGTTCAGATCTTTTAATAAAAACGGAGAGGGTAATTATTTTAGTGGAATGACAGTGAACAGCAGTGTAGCTGACGGGCTGGATAAAGACTGGGGCGATTTAACTGAAACAAGCCTTGCCAGTGCCATTAAAAATATCAGCACGGGTGCGTTCAGGCCCTCAACTGAGGAGTACATTGCGCCTGCAGAAGTCACCGCAGGCAACGAGGTTTTAGAGCGGCCATTTTTGAAACTAACGATTGGATCGGCACATCCCTAAAAATACATACTCATACCGTTTAAGCAGAGAATTATGACCTGTTGTAAATTTTTATGACCGGCTCTCTCAAAACTTCGGCTGCTTCCGTACAATAGAAAGAGATAACATCCGCAATGGCTTCGGGCTTCACCCAGCTGTCAAAATCAGCAGCAGGCATGGAGGTTCTGTTAGGAGGAGTGTCAATGGTGCTGGGTACGATGACACTGGTTACTACATTGGTGCCCTTTGCTTCATCATTCATCAGTTCTGCCAGGCGAAAGATCAGTGATTTTGCCAATCCGTAGGCAATCATCCCTTTGCTATTGCCCGCATTGAGCCCGGGTTTTGACCCTATCAAAAATATGCGGCCTGATTTTTTTTCCATCATATGTGCAAAAGAAGGTCGGGCAATATTATAAGCTGTTTCAAAATTCAGTTTGTATTGTTTTAAGATATCACTTGTTGTGGTATCCGCAATTTTGCCCATTGCAAAACCGCCCACCGTTGATACAAGTACATCAACACTTTCATAGGCGGCCAATGTTTCATCAACCAGCTTTTGCGCTTCGGCTTCATTCATGAGGTCAACTACTACCGTTTTAAAATTAGCATCTTCAATGGCAATTTGAACCGGGTCATTTGGAACAATTGTACCAATCACCCGGTATCCTTCGGCAAGGAATTTTTTCACTACTGCCTGTCCCATATTGCCGGAAGCACCGGTTACAATTGCTGTCTTCATGATTTATTATTTACCGGCTAAGATAATTATTTTCCTATTAATTTTTTTAATGCGCACCCGAAGATCCCAATAGGTATGCGGTAAAAGAGGGCGATGCAAGAATGTTCATTTGAAATCCAATGCCCGGACCAAAACAACCTCTTATCTGCCGGTGCGCCTCGTTGGTTGGAAGACTTCCCTGAGCCGAAGGGCAATGCTGCAGCCACTTATCGTTTATATTAGCTATTCTGCCTTGCATAAATGTCAATATTTTTTGATATACAGGCAACCCGTTTTTAATTTATATCGTTTGTGGACAGTATGTGCATAGTAGTACTGTCTTGCTATCTTCTTCATACACCAGGGAATTCGCTGCCTGCCACGATATTTTTTACTTTTTTACACGCTAACACTCACCTTAAATTGTAGTTTTTATGAAATCGAAATTTACCTTATTATTATCACTACTATTTTTACTGGCTACCGTAAATGGCCAAACGCGCTATTTAAAAGGGGTATTACAAGCCGGGCAGGAAGGGGCCGGAGTGGTTTCCCCTGGTACCGGGGTGGTTATTGTTCAATACAATACCAGCACCAATTTCCTTGTATTGTACGGTAATTACAGGAACCTTACTGCGGGCATCAGCAATGCTCATATTCATGGACCGGCAGCTCCGGGTGTAAATGCGGGTGTAATGGTTCCCTTAACTTTTACGGCGGGTAGTATCAATGGTACTCTCGCGGGGACTGCTACGCTCACAGACGCCCAGGAAATTGATTTGCTGGCAGGCAATACTTATGCAAATGTTCATACCCCCACATATCCCGGTGGAGAGATCAGGGCACAACTCACTACCACAACAGATGGGCAAACGGAATTTTTCAATGCCAGGTTACAGGGAGCACAGCAAACACCTCCAAACGCCTCACCGGCAACTGGTACTGTGTATGCGATTGTTGATAAAGCCACAGACTCATTATTTTTAACGGGCAGTTACTCAGGCCTGCCCACTGCGGCAACCAATGCACATATTCATACCGGTGCTCCCCATGTTTCGGGAGGTGTAATCGTTCCTTTAAAATATACAGCCACCAATTCGGGAACGCTGGATACGGCACAAATTGTAACGGCTGCCATTCGTGACAATATTCTTAGTGGCAATACCTATGTGAATGTGCACACAGCCCCCTTCCCGGCAGGTGAGATCAGGGGGCAACTTACACAGCTCAGCCAGATGGTGTTTTTTGGCAACGCATTAACCGGAGCCCAGCAGTTTCCGGTGAATGCTTCAACGGCAAGAGGTACTGTGATCGTAAAATATAATACGCAAACTAATTTTTTAGAGCTGGTGGGTGACTATCAAAATTTAACTGCTGATGCCACCGCCGCACATATTCATGGACCTGCAGGCCCCGGCGCAAACGCGGGTGTTCTTTTTAATCTTACAACAACCGCTGGTACCACCGGTACGCTTACCGGCACCGCTACTTTAACGGATGCGCAGGAAGTAGACCTGCTGGCCGGAAATATGTATGTGAATGTTCACAATGCAACTTTCCCCGGAGGCGAAATACGGGCCCAGCTTTTATCAACGGCCATGGGCGCATCCCAGTATTTGTCGGCCAATTTACAGGCATCTCAGTCTGTTGCCGCAGTTCCGGTAGTGTCAGGCGGTACGGGAAGCGCAAAAGTATTACTGGATATGATTACTAACAAGGTATTTGTTACGGGCAGCTTTAGCGGTTTAACCAGCAATATCAATAATACCCATATTCATGGCGGCGCTGCCGGAACGAACGGTGGTGTGGTGGTTCCGTTACAGTTTGGGGGAACAACTTCCGGTACTGTTACGGGTACAGGAACGGTAAGGGCCAGTTTTGCGGACTCCATGGTAAAAGGGTGGTCTTATTTAAATATTCATACCGTAAATTTTGGTGCCGGTGAAATAAGGGGCCAGCTGGGCGACCTTGTGCTTCCTGTAAAGCTTAAATTGTTCAATGGCTTTAAGGAACAAAATAAAATCCAGTTGGTTTGGCAATCTGAAGAAGAGATCAACCTTAGCCATTATGAAATTGAACAGCAGGATATTGCTACTTCACAATGGGTGTTGAAGGGGACTGTTGCGGTTACCAATACCGGTGCAGGCAATAAATACAGTCTTAACGATCTGCCGATGCCAGGAAGCGGGAGTTATGTTTACTACCGCTTGAAAATGGTGGATAAAGATGGAAAATATACCTACTCCAAAATTATACGGATCAACTACCTCCGTGCGAATGCAGAATTGATGTTGTTGTCTAACCCTATTGTAAATGGAGATGTAAGGTTTGTGATCACCGGCTTGCAGACCGACAAAAAAGCCTCTGTTTCCGTAATTGACTTTAATGGGAGGGTAGTGGCAAGAAAAATAATTTCAACGCTTATAGAGAATTCTATTAACCTTAAGAATTTATCCGTAGGCACCTATAAACTACTGGTGCAAATTGATGATGTAATGCTGCATCAAACCTTTGTGAAGTAATGGTTAAGAAATAAAATGAAAAAAGGCCGTCGATAAGATGGCCTTTTTTTAAGTAATAGAAAAACAATATCGAACGATTAATGCACCACCTTCCCTTAAGTATTTAACCGGGCGGCAACGGTGTATAATGAGAAGAGTTCAGCAGTATTTATTAAGTCAGATGATCGCCCACGCTTACTCAGCAGTGCCCTTTACTATTTGCCCATCTCAAAAATTGCTGCATCTACCGGCTCATTGAAAGTTGCTTTATTTAATTTTGAAGTTAGCTGGAACTGACCGCCAAAGTCCATTTCCATGGCATAAGGAATGGTAATGCCATAGTCAGTCTTTTTGAAATCTGAAAAATTAATAGCAATATCCATTTGCTGTCCCATCATATCCCCTTTTTTAACAGCTTTAACGATGTACCAACTGGTAGGATCGATATAATAGCTGGTGCTAATACCGTCTTTGGTTGTTAAATTGATTTTATAAGCTTCAGCGTTGCCCACTTTTTCTTTACCTGCCAGCTCAACTTTGCCTCCTTCAGCGGCATAGTTTAAAAAAGGTTCAAAAGTCAACTGGTCTTTGGTAGACTTAAACTGTTCGTCAGTAATTGCCTTTGGCTCAGCAGAGCCAGCCATCGGGTTAACAGCCCAACCACCTTTATCGGTAATTACCTGCACAATTTTTTGCCCGTTGAATTCAGACTCACTCTTAAAACCTTTGCCAACCAGCAGGGTAGACTGTGACGGGGCGTCGTTTCCCATGATCTGCATGGTGTTTTCCAGGCGTAGGGAAGTAACACTGCCCAACTTTTCTTTTCCACCAATAGCTTCAATGTGTTTTGAAATAATTTCATCCGCAGTTTGCGCATGAACGCTTGCAACCGAAACAGCCAAAAATAAGGTACAAATAACCCTCTGCAAATTTTTCATATTTAAATTTTTATAGTTTGTGAATTATGGTTTGTAAATATATATATAACTATTAACCAATTCATCAAGGGAAGGATGCTATTGACGTATTGCCCATCTTATATTTAGGTTAAAATTCATTTGTAGCCGGTTGAGGTTTACCAAACTGCCGTGCTTATTTGATAACAATCATTGTACCAGCTAATGATTATCATCTAAAATTGTAAAAGCATGAAATAGATTTGGGAAAAATACCTGTATGGAAAAGATATTGCTGGCCGTTGATGCTGTAAACCCTAAAAAAAACGCATTGGATTTTGCCTGCTATCTCGCACGTTTGACCAAATCAAGAGTAACAGGCGTTTTTTTGGAGAACCAACTGGCAGCAGAAGCGCCCGTATTAAGCCAGGTACATGGTGCGGTATATAGCGATGAGGAAGAACATGAATTGCCGGGTGATTACAGCACCAAAATGAAACTTATCAGTTCAAACATTGCGGCATTCCGCGAAGGGTGTATTAATCAAGAAGTGAATTTTAATGTTCGGCGGCACCGGGGATTTCCAGCCAATGATCTTATTAAAGAGAGCCGTTTTGCAGATGTGCTGGTGGTGGACGCCGAAACTTCCTTTCACAACCGTTATGAAGGTACTCCCACGGATTTCGTGCATGAGATCCTGATCAATGCCGAATGCCCCGTGATCATTGCGCCTGAAAGTTTTAGCGGCATCGATGAAATCATATTTATCTACAATGGCTCTACTTCCTCCCTGTTTGCCATTAAGCAGTTTACCTACCTTTTTTCCCAGTTGTTCAACAAAAAAGTTTGTGTGGTGCAGATGAACGAACCCGATGAATGGAATGACCAGGATACGGCTAAACTTAAAGAATGGCTAAATGCACATTATTACGCCGTCGATTTCCAATCCTTGCATGAAGAAACCGAATCAGGATTGATTTCCTACCTTCTAAACAAAAAAAATATCTTCCTGGTAATGGGCGCTTACGAACACTTCCCGCTGGCACATTACTTCAAAAACCGTAATGCTGATTTGCTGATCCAAACCATCATGAAACCGATCTTTATTGCACATTTATAAAGGTGTAACGGCAGGCGGGTAGGAAAGAAAAATGATCATTGGGTAGCACCAAACATCACAGCGTGTGAAACTGATTCATGAGGAAAATTTGTAAACAAGATTACATGATTGGTATATTAACAAACGAACAAATTAACCAGGTGCTCCGGGAGAATGTATTGGGCCGTATAGGTTGTAATGATGGTAAAAAAACCTATGTGGTACCTGTAAACTATGTGTTTGATGGAAAATATATCATAGCCCATTCTTCAATGGGTATGAAAATAGAAATTATGCGAAACAATCCACAGGTATGTTTTGAGGTGGATGAAATGAAAAGCTTTACACAATGGAAAAGTGTTATTGCATGGGGCGAATACCAGGAACTACAGGCTGAAAGGGAGAGATATTATGCGATAAAGCTATTTGTAGACAGGATGATGCATATCAAAATTAGCGAAACAGCACTTCCGCCCGTTATCCATGAAAAGCCCGGCCACTCACGCCAATCATCCCATATTAAACCCGTGATTTACCGGATTGTAGTAAACGAGCTCTCTGGCAGGTTTGAAACTTAAAAGGATTATTTATAAAAATACACATAGTATAAAAGCTGCATGTCAAGGTAGCTGGTCAAAGAGGTTATGCGATTTATCATGTTGGATTATGACAATAGTCAGCAATAACCAGCTCAGCTTTAAGGAGCTTAGTAGACCGTTATTTCAAGACGATGTATGCTGCAGCAAGCTCCCGATAAAATTGACAGTTCAGCGCCTTTTGAAGCGTTTTTTCAGAATGCAACCATGGGCATCCTGATCATGGGCAGCGACGGGAAAATTATTGCTATTAACTCCCATGCGCTTAATGAATTTGGATACTCCGAAGGCGAATTACAAGGCAACAGCATTGAAGTAATAATCCCGGAAAGGTTTCACCTCGGTCATAGGTACCACTGTGACAAATATATGGACAGTCCTGGCAGGTGGTCGATGGGCAAAGGCATAGAAGTGTTTGGATTACATAAAAACGGCTCAGAGATCGCAATGGAAATTAGCCTGGCCAATTACCAGGATAATGATAAAAATTATGTGATTGCATTCATCAAGAATATTTCTAAATGCAGAAAAGTAGAAACAGCCTTTGAAAAACTGAAGGCTGAACTGGAAGCAACCGTAGAAAAGCGTACCAGCGACCTGCAGGAGACGTTACAGGAATTGAAGAAATCAAAAGATAAACTCGCCGATATTCAGGCCTTCCAGAAAGCGTTGCTCGATAATGCCGGCGCAATGATCATTGCGACAGATACAACCGGACTGGTAAAGCTTTTCAACCCGGAGGCGGCTATCAATTTAGGGTATAGAGAATCTGACGTGATTGATCAAAAAAATGTTGTAGACCTTCATGATAGAACAGAAATAAAAAAGAAGCGCCAGGAATTATCCCAGGAATTTGGCCTGGTTGTTCCCGGCGATTTTGATGTATTGGTTGAAAAAGCAAAACGCAATATTCATGGAGAGGAGCAATATACCTATCTACGGCAAAACGGCACGTCGTTTCCCGTTTTATTGTCCGTAACTGCCATAAGGGATGAAGCCGGCATTATTACCGGCTTTATGGGGATTGCCATAGACATTTATAAAAGACAAATGGCGGAGGAAGCCTTGAGGGATTCGCTTAAAAAGGAAAAGGATCTAAATGAATTGAAGTCGAGATTTGTTTCAATGGCTTCCCACGAATTTCGCACACCATTGAGCACGGTACTTTCCTCCGCATACCTTGTACAGAAATACACTTCTTCAAACGACCAATTGAAGCGGGAGAAACATTTGCAGCGAATCGTTTCTTCTGTAACCATGCTCACAGATATTCTCAATGATTTTTTAAGTCTTGGTAAGATAGAAGAAGGTAAAATGCAGGTGAAGTTTACAAATTGCAATATTTGTGAGCAGGTGAAGTTGGTTATAGACGAGATGAAAAATTCGTTGAGAAGCAAACAGAAGATCCGTTATCAACATAAAGGCGACCAGCAGGTATGCCTTGATAGCTCATTGTTGAAACATATCATTATGAACCTGGTTTCCAATGCGAGTAAATTTTCACCGAAAGCCAGCAATATCGAGATAAATACTACCATCGGTGATGGCATTTTTCAGCTGTCGGTTAAAGATCATGGTATGGGTATTTCGAAGGAAGATCAAAAACACCTTATGGAGCGCTTCTTTCGTGGTACCAATGCCTGCAGCATACAGGGTACCGGCCTTGGTTTGCACATAATATCCAAATATGCAGAATTGATGAATGGAACCCTGGAGTGTTACAGCGAACTGGGAAAGGGAACCCAATTTATTATAACATTTACACCCAAAAATTTTTGATATGAAAAAGATCTTGCTAATAGAAGACAACGATGATATCCGCAGCAACACGGCGGAGATACTGGCATTGTCGAGTTACCAGGTGATAGAGGCAGAAAATGGTAAAATTGGCGTGGAAAAAGCCATAGAGAACGGGCCAGACCTGATCATTTGCGATATTATGATGCCCGTGCTGGATGGATACGGAGTACTCCATGCGGTACATAAAAATGAAGGGATAAAAAATACGCCTTTTATCTTTTTAACCGCGAAAGCGGAAAGGAGTGATTTTCGCAAAGGCATGGAATTGGGGGCCGACGATTATATTACCAAGCCATTTAGTGGTACCGAATTACTGAATGCCGTGGACAGCCGCCTCAAAAAGATTGAATTGCTTAAAGAGCAAATGTATCCTGGTATCGACAAACTGCAGCAGTTGATTGAATTTCCTCTTGGGAAAAATGTACTGCAATCCCTTACAGACGGGCGCAATATTAATGTTTACAAAAAAAAACAAATAGTATATTCAGAGGGAAATCATCCCAACAGGCTGTATTATGTGTTAAAAGGGAAAGTAAAGGGTTACAAAAGAAATGACGATGGTAAGGAACTCGTGACCGATCTTTTCAGCCCGGGCGATTTCCTGGGATATGTGGCCCTGATGGAAGGGACCGTTTACCAGGATACGGCAGTGGCTTTGGAATTAACTGAACTGGCAGTAATACCTGTCGAAGATTTCGAAGAACTGGTGTACTCAAACAGAGAAGTTGCGCAGAAGTTTATTCGCATGCTGGCTAATAATGTGTCCGCAAAAGAGAGCCAGTTATTAGGCCTTGCTTATAATTCCCTCCGGAAAAAAGTGGCCGAAGCGCTGCTGCTTTTGCAAAAAAAATACCAGGTGGCAGATGAACCGGAATTTGCCATCAGCATCGGTCGCGAAAGCCTTGCGGCGATTGCCGGTACGGCAACCGAATCCCTTATCCGCACGTTGGGTGACTTCCGCAATGAAAAACTCATCGACATCCAGGACAGCAGGATCACGATAATCAATCCCAAAAAACTGGAACACCTGCTCAACTGAGCGGCTACAATATCTATTCAATGTACGTGATGATGCAGACCTGTTATGTAGTGGTCTGTAGTATATTTTCGTTGTCTTACCCGAAATTAAATTTGCAGAACTGGGCCCAACCCGTTTGCGGAACAGTGAGTTGAAAGTTGCATAGCCCCTTACCTGTTTTCTAAGAGATAACTGTTGAATTCCATCTTTAAAATGCCGAATTGCCTTTCTGCGGCAATTATATTGCCCCTTATCTTTTTCAGCCTGGCACCAATTTGACTGATAATTCTGTCGTCTTCATATTGCTCTAACATTAGTAGTTTTTCCACTATTGCAACATCATTTCGTAGAATACCGATCAGTTGATCCTGGGTTATAAAACTGCTTTGAAAATATTCCACTTTTTCAAGCCAATTTTTATCAAATTTATCTTTAAGTATTTCCGATATCCTGTTTTTAAGATGTACATTTTCCTCCATCATAAAGGCAAGCAATCTTTTCCAGGTATCTATTTCGTACCGCAGTTGCTTTAACTTCAACTCAGGTATATAATTGGTCATCGGACATTTATAATTGGTTAGCATACTTTGCATAGGACTGAATTTTAAAAGAAGCTGCTGCGTGTAAAGGTATCGTTGTGAAAAGGTTGGAATGAGAATTTAGATCATCGGAAATGCTGATTCTAATCAATGACAAGGATGACTTTTCTTGCTGAAAGTTTAATAATGAGCATACATTTGATCCGGTGGTAAGCAAAGCTTTTGATTTAAATAGTCGTAATTATTTACATATCAAATGTACCTTCCGATGTACTCACATTTGAAGACCACCGTCAGTAGAAGCATTGAGTGTGGTCAGGCAATGAATGTGCAATTATGATCACAAAGCTTTCACGTGTTGAACTTTATGGATCAATAGTAAGGTTCCTCAAATCTGGTTCAATAAAATTTTAAAAAATTTGTGTATCTTTTTTAATGAATTATTGCAACATCCTTCACCGGGCTAAAATTGAAATCATGAACTTTATTAACCAGCAGTTTATAAAAAATGCAGATGGCTTTTATATTACAGGGCATTTGTCAAATGGGCCAAGGTGTTTTATCCGACGGGGCATGGCAAGGCCAGGAGCGCAGGAATTTACCAGGCTTCTCGGAAAAGCAATCAATATTATGACCATCCTTTTGTGTTTAGTTGTAACAAGCGACGGTATCGGACAACCGGTAGTAACTCAAAAAAAGTTTTTTAAAGAGGATGATTTGATTACCATGACGCTTGTCTCAGACTTTAAGAAACTCGTCAGTGAAAAGCTTAAAAAAGCGGACCTGCAAAAGTATCAGCCTGCTACCATTACCTGCATTTTTGCGGATGGATCAAAACTTACTGAAGAGATTCAAGTGAAAGCCCGTGGCCAGTTTCGGAGATCTGAATGTTATATCCCTCCTTTGATGGTTAATTTTAAAACCGATAAGGCCGTTGGTTTAAAAAAGCTGGGGCACCTTAAATTAGTGTGGCCATGTGCAGCGAATTATGTTAACGAGCAACTCGTGTTGAAGGAATACCTGGTGTATAAAATGTACAACCTGTTAACTCAAAAAAGTTTCCGGGTTCGCCTGGTAAAAATCACCTACCAGGATATAGAAAAAAGAATAAAATCAAGGACACAGTTTGCCTTCTTTATTGAAGATGTAGAAGCAATGGCAAAGCGCAACGATTGTATGGAAGTAAAAGATCAAAGTTTCCACACCGAACGAACTGATCGCAAGCTAACCACCATAGTTGCCCTATTCGAATACATGATCGGTAACACAGACTGGGCAGTTCCTATTTACAGGAATGTAAAGCTAATGCGTAGTGAAAACGATAGTTCACAATGGCCTTTTGTAGTGCCTTATGATTTTGATTACTGTGGCCTCGTGAATGCGGGCTATGCAATTCCCATTCCCGAACTTAACATCAATTCGGTGAGGGAGCGACTATATCGGGGCTTTCCGAGAACGATGGAAGAACTTCAGGAAGCGCTACAAATATTTCTTACACAAAGAAAAGCAATGGATTCATTGATCAGCAACTTCGAGCCTCTTTTACCAGGTCATAGAAAGGAGATGCTGAAATACCTGGATGCTTTTTTCAATATTATTTCAGATGAAAAAGATGTTAAGCGGATTTTTATCGATGGTGCAAAGTTTGAGTAGTGTTTTGAGGGGCTAGCTATTAGTGATCGACTTTCTAAACAAAAAGCCTCATCCATGCAACCAGCACGAAATTGATATTCCTTTAGGCACCTCTCCAAAATTCATATATGCAAAAACAAAGTGCGGGAATCCTTTTATACCGCTTCCGAAAAAATATAGCGGAAGTGTTTTTAGTGCACCCCGGCGGACCGTTCTGGGCTAAAAAAGACCTGGGCGCATGGTCAATTCCAAAAGGGGAATTTACTGGTGGTGAGGAACCATTGGTTGCTGCGATAAGGGAATTTGAAGAAGAAACAGGACTAAAAATTACCGGCCAGTTTATCGAATTGACGCCTGTAAAACAAAAAGCCGGTAAGTTGATACTGGCATGGGCATTGAAAGCCGATATTGATACTTCAGAATGTAAAAGCAATACTTTCGAAATGGAATGGCCGCCTAAATCCGGTAAGAAGAAAGAATTTCCGGAAGTTGATAAAGTGGCATGGTTCGGTATTGAAGAAGCCAAAACCAAACTGCTGGAGGGCCAGCTGCCATTATTAACGGAGCTGGTTGATAAAATCAGCGCTCCCGGTATTGAATGAATACCTACAACAACACTGCGCATCATACCTGCCGGTATGTTTATAAACTAACTGACCCCTCTCAATAAAATGATTGATAAGAGTCATTTGTCCACGCTTTTTTATGAAGCAACTTTATTGATGATATCGATTTTAGTTGTGCTCCTATTGCTGTGTTTGCTGGTATCCTGGCTGTTGTTTTCAGCACTTGAAGTGGCCATTGATACAAGGGTGCCGGCTGTATTGCCAGCATGCCACCAACGCGGCTGCTGTTTGCTTTTATAAAATTATTACTTTACATCTTGTTTACACATCTTAAACGCTAAATATAAAACCGATGACAATCAAAGAATCATTTTTGATAGAAGGAGAAAACCTGGTAAAAAAGGTAAAGGAACTTATTGAAGAAGGTAATGTAAGAAAGATTACCGTTACTGATAAGGCAGGCAAGGAACTGGTGAGCTTTCCATTGACAATTGGCGTAGTGGGAGCGGTATTTGCACCTGTATTAGCTGCGATTGGAGCAATGGCAGCATTGATTGGTGAATGCACAATTCACATAGAACGGGAAAAACAAGAGTTTTGAAATGGTTGTTTTTTAGACGAAGAATACGCTATTAACAATAATTCTCGTCAGCTTATTTTAGAATATGAAAAGAGTTTTAGTAATCGGTGCAAGCGGAAGCCTTGCAAAATATGTAATTGACACCTTGCAAAATGTGCCCGATGTTCACCTCACTTTATTAGCAAGAAACAGAAAGAACATGGCAAATTACACTACCACCAACTGCACGGTTGTAGAAGCTGATATAATGGATTATGTCAAGCTTAGAAATGCAATAGAAGGTCAGGATATTGTCTATATCAATCTTGCAGGGAACTTGGAAGCAATGACCAGAAATATTGTAAAAGCAATGCATGAGACCGGCGTGAAAAGAGTAATTCCATCAGTTCAATTGGTATTTATATAACTTAAAATCGTTTTTAACTCCTTACCGAAAGTTAGCAGATGTGATAGAAAATTCTGGATTGGATTACACTATTCTTCGCCCCGAGTGGTTTACCAATGCTAATGAAGTTGATTATGCAATTACTCAAAAAGGCACGCCGGAAAAAGGTTCAGCCATTTCAAGAAAAAGTATTGCTGCGTTTGTAGCAACCCTTGTTCAAAATCCTGAATTGCATAATAAAGAGAACCTGGGTATTAGTAAACCCAATTAAATTACAATGAATAAAAATAGGGTGGAAGCTTTTACTGACGGCGTTTATGCTATCATTATTACCATAGTGCCCCCCTAGCTTTTCATTCAACTTCGATATTAACTCTTTTATAGGAACATGTCTATTCTCCTTTATCCACTCATCCATCCGCTTCAATGACGCACTCAACTTCTTGCTGCTTGTTTTGCGCTTAAGTATGGCTTTACCGGTATTTGGTTTCTATAAAACCTTGCCTTCCTACCTACGCTGCATTTAGGGTGCCTATCGCTGGCCAAATGTGGCGCTTGCCACAAATGTAAAAACCAGCGATATACAATTTATGATGCCGCTTGTAATTCGTTGCTATCATCCATCACAGCAATTTTCTCCAGATGCTCAATTTTTCATTTTATCAAAAGGCAGCAATGCCGGCGCGCCGGAGCCTATTTACGCTCATTCGCCTTTCTATTTGCTTCCATCTCCTGCATGAAATGTGAGGGAGTTTTGCCGAATTCTTTTTTAAAAATGGTTGTAAAGTAAGAATGCGACTGGATACCGATACGATACATTACCTCGGTAACAGTTATATCTTCATGTGTCATTATCTCCATTGCCTTTTTTAAGCGGAAAGCCCGTACAAATTCATTGATCGTTTGCCCTGAAATCTCCCTGATTTTTTTATACAGTTTCGTTTTGCTCATTCCGATTTGCTGGCAAATGTAATCCACATTGAGATCAGTATTTTCCAGTTGAAGTTTCATCAGTGCAAGCAGGCTGTTCATAAACTCCTTATCTTTTGTGGAGTGTACCAGCTCTCTTACTTCAACCGTATAATCGCGTGAATAGCGTTCTTTTATTTTTTGCCGGTGTTCAAACAAGTTATGGATTGTAAGTTGCAGCAATTTCATACTAACAGGTTTACTGAAATAGTGATCTGCACCACCACCGATGCCGTCCTTCCTGGCCTGTAGTGCATTTTTTGCGGTAAGCATTATAAATGGGATATGCTTATTTCAATATCTTCGAGGTTGTAGCTTTTAAAGGCTACTAGGCCTTTTACCCACATCCCTTTCACCAGGTCATCCATTTTTAATTTCAGGCTGCCGTCCAGTTTAAAATCCCTGCCATGGGAAAGAAGGTAACCGCTTCTGAATACCTGGCTGTATATATTATTCTGGAAATTAAGGTTTCCTGATGCTGACTCATCCCGGTTCATAACCGGGTAAGCGCCATTAGGAGTTGATTTTATATTGGTTAAAATGGTTTCGGCACCTGCGCCCGGCTGATTATAATTCTGCAGCCTCCCCGACATGTGGTGTACAGGAAGCGCTTTTTAAAGCAGTGACTGCAACAGGCAAGCCCGTAATAGTGGTATTGATGTCTGGACGCCCAATGGTGTTCAACTACATTGCTGATAGTGCACAGGCTATTTTATCTGCATTTTGGCTGGGTCAGGAAGCTGCTCCTGCCATAACGGATGTATTGTTTGGACAATATAATCCTTCCGGGAAGCTACCCATGAGTTTCCCTCGCTCTGTTGGCCAGGTGCCGATTTATTATGCGCATACCAATACCGGCCGTCCGCTAACAGAGGAAGGGAGAACCGGCTATGTTTCGGCATATATTGACAGCAGAAATAGTCCCAGGTATGCATTTGGCCATGGACTTAGCTACACCAGGTTCGAATTGAGCGATCTGCAACTGAACAAAATATCCATGGCCGGCAATGACTCAATCATTGTTAAATTCAAAATCAGGAATACGGGTAAATATAAGGGTGAAGAAACAGTACAGTTGTACCTCCGGGATAATGTGTCATCTGTAGTTCGCCCTGTTTAAGGATTAAAAGACTTTAAAAAAGTTACACTCCAAACCGGCAAACCAGGCTAATAAAATTCATCATTACAAGAAACCTTATCCTTCTTCAATAGCGGGCTTGATTGGATCGCTGAACCCGGCACTTTTGAATTGATGATAGGTACTGCATCAGATGATATAAAACTAAAAAGCAGTTTTACACTTGCTGATGAAGTAAAGTATTAAAAAGATAACCAGTAGTTCCTATTTCCGACCAAAGGTGAAACCTAATAGTGGTTGCCAGATTTTCAGTGTATTTAAAGTCGGCACATTTTTATTCGCTTTCATGTTGTTTCTTTTGAACGTTCAAAAACAGAAAAGAGCTATGCGTAGCAATTACATAGCTGTCATTGATGTTTTTGTTCTTCAGGCAGGCAATATCTTTTGCATTCATCCCATTTTCCAAAATAACTGAACAACCAATATTCCCTTGCTCTTTCTTCACTTTCCATTTCTGGTGCGCATTTATAATAGGATATCTTTTTAAGGTCGTTTAAGTCAAGTGCCTTCTTTGTGTTTTTCGAAGCTGGTATGCAATACCTACGCCTTCCAAAGGGATAACACTGTTCTCTTATAATACCCTCTTCGATTGCATTATTGAAAATAGAACGCAGCGGCCTGAGATACATACCCACAGTGGTTTCAGAAATGCTTTGCTTTTTTTAACCAACTTTCATATTCATTAAGATAAGAGACAGTTATTTCTGAAAAGCGGACATCCCCACGATTTTTTTTTAATGATACATAGCTGCAATGATAATTTATGCCAGTACAGATACGGCCTTTCCTAAAACCTTTTTTATAAATGCCTGGTAAGAGATTGAAATGGTACCGGGCTTTTTATACTCTTCAAGTAGTATCGGAAACTTTTTGTAAAAGGGAGAGTAGTCGAACTCATTTGTACTTTGTGAAAGCACTTCAGGTTTTAATTTTCTTTGCCGGAAAAGATTATTATTATGGATATAATCTTTTTCAAAATCAGCAAAACTGAAAGGGTCTGATTCATAAATCTTCCTTTGAAAGATCAAAGATGGATTGATAATATTCGGTAAGCCGTTCAAAAGTTACCCTTAACTTGACAGGATATTTCAATTGGTCTCAATATTCCCTCAATTCATGCTGCTTGTCTTTTACAAATCATGTTCCGGATAATAGTTTTGTTTTCAAATAACGAAAATTATTATGAAACAAAAATTTTTACTGCTTGCTTTTATCGCCGCCGTTCCCTTTATTTCCAACGCACAAATCGGGGGAGTATTTAATAAAGTTAAAAACAAGGTAAACCAGCGGGTTGATAATAAGATCGACAAAGCCATCGATGAAACGCTTGACAAAGCGGAAGGTAAAGAAACCGGTGACAATTCATCCACCGGCGGCGAGGCTACTCCGGCCAAAGAAGAGCCCACCGTTACCAGCTTTTCTAAATACGATTTTATTGCCGGTGAACAGGTCGTTTACTACGACAATTTTGAGCAGGATGCCATTGCCGAGCTACCCACAGGTTGGAACACGAATGGAACCGGAGAAGTGGTTACCCTTGATAATTTTCCGGGTAAATGGCTTCGGCTACATCAGCCATTCAATTATTTAACGAGTAATGAAAAACAATTGGGCGAAAATTTCACAGTTGAATTTGATGTGATCATGCAACTGAAAAATAATGGCTGGATGTACCCTACATTTTCGATCGGCATTTTTGGAACCAATGGTGAACCCGCCACAGGAAATGATTTCCTCAAAGGGTTTAAAAAGTACGCTGCCATCATTTCAACTTTGTATCCA
Source organism: Ferruginibacter sp. (assembly GCA_025963635.1). GTDB lineage: Bacteria > Bacteroidota > Bacteroidia > Chitinophagales > Chitinophagaceae > Ferruginibacter. The sequence continues at coordinate 76,374 of JAOQAK010000060.1, read as the reverse complement.
GGCGAATACAAGAGCAGCAAGATCAAACTCGAGTCTTACAACGACAACAAATCTTATTTTAACAGTGATGCAAAGCCGATAGAAGCACTCGAGAAATATTATAACAAGCCGGCGCATATCGCCATCCAGGTGCAAAAGGAAAGATACCGTATCTGGGTCAATGAAACCAAGGCCTTTGATGTACCTAAAGGAGTTGCCCTGGGTTATAAGATGAACCAGTTATTGTTCCAGGTGGGCAACACCAATTATAAGGATGACCAATACGCAATGTATATCAGCAATATCAAAATTGCACAGGGACTGCCGGACACACGCCATAAACTCGTAGAAGAAGGCAAGTTTAGTACCACCGCTATTTTATTTGATGTAAATGAAGCTACCATTCGCCCCGAATCCGGTGGCGTACTGAAGGAGATTGCGGGTGTTCTAACGCAATACAAGGATATTAAAGTGAATATCATTGGCCATACCGATAGCGATGGCAGTGATGCTACAAACCTGGCATTGTCAAAGAAAAGAGCTGCTGCTGTAAAGGATGCGCTGGTAAATGATTTCACCATTGATGCCTCAAGGATCGAAACTGATGGTAAAGGAGAAACTGTGCCGGCCGGCGACAATAAAACCAAAGAAGGAAAGGCGCAGAATCGGCGAGTGGAGTTTATTAAGCAATAGGGAATTCAATTGGCAAATTAGCCAATAAACAAAAAATAATATAATCAACACTCAAACACACATATAAACAACAATCAAAAAACAGTTATTATGAAGAAGATGTATATAGCCCTTTTTATCGCAGTAGCATTTTGTAGCAGTGCCTTTGCGCAGGAAAATAAATCTGCCGGTAATAAAAAATTTATGCAGATCAACACCATTGAATCCGTTGTAAGCGGCGGGCTGGGCCGCTCTAAAATGATCGTCACCAATCCGGATGGATCGCAGAAGGAATCTGATCTCGAAAACCTTTTCAGTATGGTGGGTATCAATTTTAAGAACATTAAATCAAATGAAGAACAGGTGCTGAAAGCCCTCAAATCGTATACCGATGAAGGCTGGAAAATAGACCAGGTAACTTCTTTCACGCTAAGTCCTGCTGACGGCGGCGGAGTAGGCATTTTTATGACCCGTTACCTGCTGTCGAAACCTGAACAATTATTGTAAAACATCCATCATTAAATCACTTTTATGAAAAAGATATTCTTTATTTTAAGCATTGGATTGGCCCTTTATTCTCAGGGCCAATCAACGGGGTCTTTAAAAAATATCATGATGAACGTTGCTGCTACTGAGGTTCCGCCGGCGTTACTAACAGCCACCGATGTTTATTGGACGATCTCCACGGTTTCAACCATCAGGTATGTAAACACAACACCGGGAAGCAATTACAACACCTACAGAAGTGGCGGCGGTATGATTGTAAAGTTTAAATTTTTACCCGACAACCGGTTTGAATTTCTATTGTATATCCAGGCCAATAGCTACGGAACTGATACTGAAACCTGGACGCAGGTAAACGGATCTGTCATTTTCTCGAAGGACGCAAAAGGCCAACCAATATTCACCACCAGGGCAGAAAAGGGAGTGTACCGGATCGTTAGAAATGGTTCCATTTCAACAAGAGCCATTCCTGAAAATGAATTAAGAGATCAGCATTCCAACACATACCTGTGGGAGCAAACGAATCTTAAGGATGACCCGGAAAATACCTACTTATTAATGGTGGATCTGGATGCACATCCCGGGGCAGATATCAATCAGCCCTCCACCATAGACCCCTCATGGGTTTCAAAATTTCACATTCTCAATAAATAAAACAACGATAAATGCTTACAACTTAGGGTTGCAAACCTTGTGGGCTACCATGGTATCCCGCTTTTATTAAAGGTTTGCAGCCCTTCATATTAGGAGCGGTGGATATCTGTGTTTGCAAAAAGACAAGTTGTAAATATCATTGGCTTTTTAAGTTTGGTGGTGGGAGCTGTTTATGGTTCATAAGTAAGTTTTTTAATGCCAGGTGTATGTCAAGTTAAAGTGACGCTTTACTCCTTGAATTGTCATCGGTAAACCGTTATTATTGGGTGATTGTTCACAGACAATTCACGCTTGACATAACACTAGTGCAATGCGGGTTGGTGTTTTACTAAAGAGATTGCTTGATGGCTTTTTTGAATGGTTAGTTATTCTACACAATTCATGTAGCTTTTCCCGCAGTTCGCACAGGCGGCCCTTTTATCCTGGTACTGCAGAATTTATCTTTGACTATGGTGTAAGCGTCTCTTAAAATATGTCACTGATGAACAAAAAAGTGCAGATCGTTCTCTTTGTTACATTTTGTGTACTCATGGCATTCTTTAGCTTTTATAAGAAGACGCAAATACGAAATGCATGCGGTAATTACAGTTTGTTTTATAACTACCGGTGAGTGCTTATCCGGTGTTTTCACGCAAAGGTGCAAAGGGGCAAAGAAGATCAGGAAAATCTTCGGTTTTTAACCTTCCTTTAAGAAGATGCTCAATAACAATCTTCAACATTTTCATGGAGGAAATATGAATCACCATTGTCCTACCAAATAATAGTTCGATACACAAAATGCCGACTTACAATTCATTCGCATAAAACGACAATTCATACATATTTAACACAGTTCATGCAGGCTCCATTATTTGGCTTAGGGAGTATCAATAATTTGAGTGTAAAGGCTACCGGATGCGCATTTTAAAACTAGTAAAACCATTAACTTACTCCACCAAAGAGTTGCTGATAATGGTGATCATTATGCCTCCGATTGCTTTATTGCTAAACTATCTTTTATTTGGGAAGCAATACTTTCTTGATACCCGCACTTTCATACTCGCTACGCTGCTTACCTTATCCGTACTGGTGTTGGTATATATTTCCTGCGGCATGGTAGCAGCTGTTTTGTTGAACAGGTTTCCCAAATACCATCAAACTTTCAAAAGGATCGGCATCAGTTTACTTGCGTATATCATTATCATGATCGCCGCGGTGACGATTATTTTCCTGGGATATGATTATATCGGTTTTCTGGGATACGAAATTAATTGGAACACTTACATCAAAGTATTACTAGTAGGGGTGGCCTGCAATGTACTTGCCACAAGTCTTAATGAAGGCGCTTCTTTTTATGAAAAGTGGCGGGTGATGGTGGATGAAGCCGAAAACCTCAAAAAGGAAAACCTGCAGAGCCAGCTGGAAGGATTAAAAGGCCAGGTGAATCCCCACTTCTTGTTCAATAGTCTCAATTCATTGTCGTCGCTGATTGCAGATGAACCTGAAAAAGCGGAAAAATTTTTGGATGAAATGAGTAAAGTATACCGTTACCTGCTCCGCAATAACGAAGAAGGACTGGCTACGCTGGATACGGAAATGCAGTTTATTCAATCTTATTTTCACATGCTGAAAACAAGGTACGGCGATGGACTGGAAATGGAAGTCAGGATCAATGAACATTACCTTAGTTACCTGTTGCCGCCGCTAACCTTACAAATGCTGGTAGAAAATGCCGTTAAGCACAATATGATCTTAAAAGATAGCCCTTTGCAAATTTTAATAATGACTACCAATAGCGGCAAGCTGATCGTTAGTAACAACCTGCAGCGAAAGGGCCGTAATGTAATCTCCAATAAAATAGGCCTTAATAATATCGCCAAAAAATACGAGTTGATGAAAGAGGATGAAATTGCCGTGCAGGATGATGGAAAAGAGTTTTCCGTGGCCGTTCCCTTAATACAGCCCGGATGACCAATTCGTGGCGATTATATTATACACGGCTCAACTTCAGGATGACGGCCAACTGCTGTTGACTTCCGGGATATTTCGTTTCAACGGCATATATGAAAATACGATCTTTGGGTATCAATGACTTTTTAGTTTATGCAGCAACCACTTTCGGACCAGGCACTTTCTATCGGGCAATTACTGGCCCGGCTACGGCAAATTTACCAGCCGGATAGCAAAGCGTTGTCAGAAGCCTTACACACCTCTTATACAACTTACCTCAAAACAGAACGCGGTCACCGTGAATTGAGCTTTCTTATGGCGCTAAGGATCTGCGAGTTTTACAAACTGGATCTGTATGAGTTCATTTCCATGCTAAGCGATGAGGAACTCGGTCGCAGTGATTTATCCGTCATCAAAGCGCAACTGCAAAGGGAAAGAAAGAAAGCACAACGTTTAAAACAATAGACTGTCCGCCGAAAATGATAGATTTGTGACCAAAAACTGAATCGCTGAATATCTAATGTCACCAGTTGGGTGTACACAGCTAATATTAACCGGCCTCGTTCAAGTAAACCATCAATCGGTTACCAACAGTTCATACTGTATTATCACCAATTCAATACAAATAGGGAGAAACGAAAAAAAGACCAGCGCTAACTTTGACTTCATGAATAGAGAGATGAAAACCCGGGTGAAAACGTAGCTCAGTGCTGTGACGGTCGCAACAACAATTCATCCCGAAAAACAACAATTCATGCAAAGTATTCAACAGTTGATGCATTTAAACCGGCACTTAAAATGGCGTTTCATTAAATTTAATCATATCGATTACCTAAACCATTTCTTATGAAAGTTTTAATTATTGAGGACGAAGAACTCGCAGTGAAAAAACTGCAGAAAACATTGTGCTGTGTAGACAGCACTGCAGAAGTAGTAGGAGTTGCAGACAGCATCCGTTCCTCTGTAAATTGGCTCGAATCTAATCCGGCGCCCGATCTGATCCTGATGGACATTGAACTGGCCGACGGGCAGAGTTTTGAAATTTTTGAAAAAACAGAAGTGAAGAGTACCGTCATCTTTACCACCTCTTATGATGAATTTGCCCTAAAGGCATTTAAGGTAAACAGTGTGGATTACCTGTTGAAGCCCATCCAGAAAGAAGACCTGGAAGCTGCCCTGGATAAGTTTAAAAAAATGAAAAATATTTACGGGGGTTCTAATGGAGTTCCTGCTTTGAATGTGGACAATCTGGTAAAAGAATTACAATTAAAATTACAACCGAAAGAATACCGTAGGCGTTTCCTCGTAAAACATGCGCAAAAGCTGGTGAGCATTGAAGTAGAAGATATTGCCTATTTCTACAGCGATGGACGGTTGAACTTTTTCAAAACCAACGACAACAAAAAATATGTGGTAGATTATACAATGGACGAACTGGAAGAAATGCTCAATCCTGAGATTTATTTTCGCATCAGCCGTTCCTTTTATGTTTCAATAGCCAGTGTAGACCAGATACATGATTATTTTGGCAACCGCCTGTTGCTCAATTTAAAACCAGCCGTAGATAAAGAGGCATTGGTAAGCCGCGAGAAAGTTACAGATTTTAAAAAATGGATGGGGAAATAAGCCCCCCTGCCCCCAAAGGGGGGTTCTTGGAGTCTAGCGTTGCCAATAGCTTTTCTGAAAACGGAGGCACAGGAACTCCCCTTAAATGTAACGGAGCCAAGCGATGAATCATCTTCTTCACGTTCTATTTTCTTAACAAAAAGATATCGGTGAATGTACTAATCCAAGCCCGAAGGGCTTTAATATGAATAGCCGTTGGTGAAACCAATGGATTTAATGATTCCTGCCTCAACCCTAACAGGGTTGAATTTTTTTCGGCGATATTTTTTGCTAAGATTGAGTACTGCGTTTATTACGAGAAATAGAAATCCATTTAAAAAAATTCATCATCGCAGCAACGAGGCACATGTGTATGATCAGTTTTCAAATTATTTTGTGGTTCACGCAAAGACGCAAAGGAGCAAAGCCGCTAAGTAAATCCAAATTCGACATTGCATCTTTTGCGGGGACATTGAATGTTTCACGATAGACGAATCAACGTCGTTTATTGCTTTATGTTCCATTGGAACATTTGGTGGGTAGAAAAAACCGAAATGGAACAAGGTTCCATAGGAACGCGTGGTGCTAATACGAGTGATACCAAACGATCGAATAGAACATGAATATCCCTGGCCAGAATTTTCAGTACAATAAAAGATTGTTAGCTTTAAAAGAAATTCTCATTCTCCAGGAACCCTCCTTTGAAGGGCAGGGAGGCTTTTAACAACTTCTATATGAAAAAAACTGCCGGCCGGCGATCCTTTATCAGGAACATTGGTATCGGAACCATTAGTGCTGCCATACTTCCTGTAGATATTGCAAATGCAACAGGAACTGTGGAAAATCCTTCAAACCCGGAGCAACCTTCAGCTGTAAAAAGCAAGCGGCCTTATAACACAGCCTATACAGGCGACCACCTCAACAGGGTGGCCTTCCCCATTGGCGGGCTTGGTGCAGGTATGTTTTGCATGGAAGGTACCGGCGCTATCTCGCATATATCTGTTCGCAATAAACCTGAAATTTTTAACGAGCCGGGCATGTTTGCAGCCATCTCCGTAAAAGGAAAAATAAATGGCGCTAAATTGCTGGAAGGGCCTGTTCCGGGTTGGAAAAAATTTGGTCAGCATGATGCAGGAAATGGTTCAGGCGGCGCTACTACCGGCTTGCCGCATTTTCGCAATGCATCTTTTAAAGTAAAATTTCCTTTCGCATATCTTGATCTCAGCGATGCCGACCTGCCAATGAAAGTGCAGGTAACCGGCTGGAGCCCCTTTATACCAACTGATGAAAACAATTCTGGTTTGCCAACGGGCGCAATGGAATATAAGTTTACCAACACAGGTAAATCAACGCTTGAAGCGGTATTTTCCTTCAATTCAAAAAATTTTTTAAAGGTTGAAAAGGGCAGGAATTCAATTCGTTCCATTCAAAACGGTTTTATTTTATCAGAAGCCGGAACAAATGAAAAACCTTATGCAACCGACTTCGCAATTTGTACCGATGATGCTGCTACCGTAGTGGATCATTGCTGGTTCCGGGGCGGATGGTGGGATCCGGTCACGATGGCGTGGAATAAAGTGAAAAATGGTGAAATGAAATCAAGTGCGCCCGTAGAAAAGGATGCGCCAGGTGCCTCATTGTTTGTTCAGCTTACAATTGCGCCCGGCAAAGAAAAAATAGTAAAGGTGATGATGTCGTGGTACTCACCGGATTCTGAGCAAACCTATGGTAAAATGGGCGTCAGAAAAGAACAATGCGATCCGGCATCCGGGTGCTGCAGTTCACCTTCTGACCTGGCGCTTGATAAATATGACAAGAATTTTGATGGCAAATTTTATAAACCCTGGTACAGCAGCCGTTTTAAAAGTGTGGAGGAAGTTACGGGTTATTGGAAAGAGCAATATAATCTCCTCAGGAAAAATTCGTTGCTGTTTACAAATGCTTTTTATGCCAGTAGCTTACCGCCTGAAGTGATTGAAGCAGTAGCGGCAAACCTCACCATTTTGAAATCACCCACAGTGATGCGGCAATATGATGGGCGGCTCTGGAATTTTGAAGGTTGTGGCGATAACTGGGGCTGCTGTCATGGTTCCTGTACGCACGTATGGAACTATGCACAGGCCATTCCCCATTTGTTTCCGGCGCTGGAAAGAAGCCTGCGCCATACAGAGTTTTGTGAAAACCAGGATATCGCGGGGCACCAGAATTTCAGGGCAAATTTACCGATACAACCAGCGAGCCACGACTTTCATTCCGCAGCCGATGGCCAGTTAGGCGGTATCATGAAAGTTTATCGAGAATGGCGCATCAGCGGTGACAACGAATGGTTGAGAAAGATGTTTCCGATGGTAAAAACGAGTATGGATTATTGCATCGCTACATGGGACCCGAGGCACAAAGGGGTAATTGAAGAGCCGCATCATAATACCTATGACATAGAATTCTGGGGTCCCGATGGGATGCACAGTAGTTTTTATATTGGCGCATTGGATGCTATCAGCGCCATGGGCAAATTTGTGGGTGCAGATATTTCAAAATACCAGCAACTACTTGCGGCCGCAAAAAAAGTGATCGAGACAGAATTGTACGATGGTGAATATTTTATTCAAAAGATAAAAGTGGATGGTTTAACCGCTCAAAATCCGGCTACGGTACAATCCTTCGGGGGCGAATATTCCAAAGAAGCAAAAGATTTGCTTGAAAAAGAAGGTCCGAAATACCAGTACGGAAAAGGTTGTCTATCAGATGGTGTATTGGGCGCATGGATTGCCCGCATGTGTGGTTTGCCGGATATAATCGATCCTGCAAAAATTGCAAGTCATTTGCTCGCCGTGTATAAATACAATCTCAAAGAAAACTTAAGCGAGCACGCCAACCCGCAACGGCCCTCCTTTGCACTCGGTGATGAAGGCGGTTTATTATTGTGCTCCTGGCCAAAAGGCGGCAAACTTTCTTTACCATTTGTGTACAGCGATGAAGTGTGGACGGGTATAGAACACCAGGTAGCCTCGCATTTAATGCTTGCGGGCCATGTAAAAGAAGGTCTTGATATTTTGCGGGTTTCACGCAACCGTTACGACGGGCGGATACGGAATCCATTTAATGAATATGAGTGCGGCCACTGGTATGCGAGGGCTTTGTCGAGTTATGGATACCTGCAGGCGCTTACAGGAGTTCGTTATGATGCGGTGGACAAAACATTGTACATCGATTCAAAAATGGGCGACTTTACCAGCTTTCTTTCTACAGCAACCGGTTTTGGGAACGTGAGTCTGAAAGGGGGGAGACATAGCCTGGTAATCGTTTACGGGTCCATTGAAGTAAATAAAACATTTGTCAGCGGTAAACAGGTAACGATATGATCATTTCAAACAACAGCGTTGTATCTATCCGTTACATCATGAAGAATGCGAAGGATGAAATACTCGAAAACACGGTGGATAGTGTAGCCGTATATTACTTGCATGGTTCGGGTGGAATTTTGCCCCAACTACAGGAGCAATTAGAAGGATTGAAAACGGGTGACCGCAAATTGGTTTCCTTAAATACATCTTCCGGGTTAACGGGTGAAGATTTTATTTTTGAAGTAATAATCGATGAAGTGCGTGCAGCAACCAACGAGGAAGTATTGTTAGGATACGCGTTGGCAGTTTCTCCTACACAATGCGGTGGTGATTGCGATTGCCATGCATAATAGTTACCGAGATGTTGAGATACTGGTATGTTTGCATTGGGACATTGAAACCTAGTATCTCAACCCTGTTTTCAATATTCTAATATCGTTCCTTCAATATCGCAATATCTCCATTTCAATATCTCGAATTCAACAATCAAAAAATTGCTTTCATTGAAAAAAGTATTCGCCTTATCTGGCCTCATTTTATTTCTTGTATTAAGTTGCGATGCTGCTTTGCAGCCGGCGAAGCTCACCTGCGAATATCTTACTAATCCCCTTGGTATTGATTTAAAGATTCCCCGGTTTGGCTGGGCATTTACCAGTAACCAGAGAAACCAGTTTCAATCGGGTTATGAAATCATTGTCGGGGATAATTTGAAGCAGGTGCAGAACGGCAGAGGAAATGTATGGTCGATTGGTAAAACCGTTTCTTCTCAAAATATACAGGTTGAGTATGCCGGCAGCCCGCTAAAACCTTTTACCAAATATTACTGGAGGATAAAAGTTTTTGACCAGGACAATAACGCATCCTCATGGAGTGAGATCAACTGGTTTGTAATAGCCATGCTGGATCAAAATGACTGGAAAGCAAAATGGATCAGTGATGGCAGCCGGAACCCCGATAAGGACGAAGACTATTATAAGGAAGACAGGATGCCCTTACTAAGGAAAACGTTTTCAGCAAATAAGAAAGTGACTGCCGCAAGATTATATATTAGTGGACTTGGTTATTACGAGGCATTTCTAAACGGCAAAAAAATCGGCGACCATGTTTTGGATCCCGGTTTTACCACTTACAGGAAGCAGGTGTTGTACAGTGTGTATGATATTTCCTCCCTGATAAAAAAAGGCGACAATATTGCCGGGCTGATGTTAGGGAGTGGATGGTGGAACCCTTTGCCTCTGCGCATCTTCGGCAGGTACGATCTTAGAAAAATACAGGAAACCGGCAGGCCTTGTGTAAAAGCGGAGATACATATCGACTATACGGATGGCTCTTCTGAAAACATCCTAACCAACGAAAGCTGGTTAACAACTGCTGGTCCTATAATGCATAATAATGTTTATCTGGGTGAAAAATATGATGCAAGACTCGAACAAAAAAACTGGAATACATTGGGTGCTGATGAAAGCACCTGGAAGCATGCGGTAACAGTTACCGGCCCGTCGGGAATTATGACCGCTCAAATGTTGCCTGCTATCAAGATTACAAAGATCCTCCACCCGGTTAAAATTACCGAGCCGGCAAAAGATACCTTCATTGTTGACATGGGGCAAAATTTTGCAGGGGTTACCCGCATTAAAGTAAAAGGAGCGGCAGGCACAAAGATCAACCTCCGGTATGGAGAAGACCTTTGGAAAAACGGCTCGTTAAATTACATGACCACCGTTGCCACACAAATTAAAAAAGGTGGTATTAAGGGCGGTCCGGGTGCGCCCGAAACAGCCTGGCAGGAAGATGGATATATTTTAAAAGGAGGTGACATTGAAACATGGAATCCTCAATTTACTTTTCACGGTTTCCGGTATGTAGAAATTACGGGTTGGCCGGGAAGGCCTACTACAGAAGATATTGAAGGATTGCGCATGAACAGCGACCTGCCGCTGAATGGCGAATTTTCCTGCTCCAATGAAATGTTTACCAAACTGCACGAGGTGATCCAATGGACTTTCCTAAGCAATGTGTTCAGCGTTCAGTCGGATTGCCCGGGGCGTGAAAAAATGGGCTATGGTGCGGATATGGTCGTGAGTTCCAATGCGTTTATTTACAATTATGATATGAGCGGCTTTTACAATAAAGCTGTAAACGACTTTGCCAACGAGCAGCAGCCGGATGGCGGCATCACGGAAATAGCGCCTCATACTGGTATTGCAGATCGTGGTTATGGCGGCGAATCCGGTCCACTGGGCTGGGAGTTGGGATTTTCATTTTTGCAAAAGCAATTGTATGATTTTTATGGTGACAAGAGAATCATTGCCACTCATTACAACGCTTTTAAAAAGCAAATGGATTTCCTGCAATCAAAGGCAGTGGATAATTTATTTTTTTGGGACATCAGTGATCATGAAGCGCTGGATACCAAACCCGAAGCATTTAGTGCGGCGCTTTTTTATTACCACCATGCAAAACTGGCGGAAGAGTTTGCCAGAATTTTAGGTAAAAAACAAGACTCAGCTGGTTATGCAAAGCTGGCGATGAAGATTAAATCGGCTATACAAAACAGGTACTACGTTAAAAATACCGGCCGCTTTGATAATGCCACGCAAAGTGCACAAGTGCTGGCTTTATGGTATGATATGGCAGTGCAAAAAGATTCGGCGATTCAAATATTGATAAATGAATTTGCAAGGCACAACTGGCATTTATCAACAGGTATTTTTTCTACGAAGATGATGTTTGATGTATTGAGGGAAAACGATCTGAACGCAGTTGCCTACCGCATCGCCAATCAACGCGATTATCCCGGCTGGGGCAATATGTTGGCAAATGGCGCTACCACTTTATGGGAAACATGGGCGTATCCTGAAAGCGGCCCTTCACAAAATCACCCGATGTTTGGTTCTGTTGACGAATGGTTTTACCGTTCACTCCTGGGCATTAATCCCGCAGCGCCCGGTTTCGAAAAGATCATTATAAAACCCCAGCCAACGGGCGATCTTAGCTGGGCCAAAGGAAATTACCAGTCAGTAAGAGGGAATATCAAAAGTGATTGGAAAATAATGGATGGACATTTTCAATTGGATGTTTCTATTCCGCCAAATACCAGGGCAACCATTTATATCCCTTCCAAACAAAACAGGCAGATTACTGAAAGCGGGAATAATTTACCGGTATCGCTGTATGCAAAAGGATATGCTGTTGTGGAGGTGGGGTCGGGGGAGTATTTATTTAAAAGTGAGTTGTGACCTCACCCCCAACCCCTCTCCAAAGGAGAGGGGAGCTTGACCCTGAAAATTCACAATTATATTTGATTTGCTCTCCGTAAGATTTTGATGTTATAAATTCGAAACACCTCATGGGCGGCAGACCTCACAGGTTTCTAAAACCTGTGAGGTCTGGTTATATTAGGTTGCGCTGAATTAACATTATACAATTATCTTTAAAAGCTAAAACGAAAATCGCAGCCATGAAAAAAATAGTGTACTTCCTTCTCTTATTATCGATCTGTAATGTCTCAACTGCACAGGAAAAAAAAGCACGCCTGATTGTTCGGGGAGATGATATGGGCTTTTCACATGCGGGCAACGAAGCATTGATAAAAGTGTACAAAAGCGGTATAGAAACTTCCATCGAAGTGATCGTTGCTTCGCCCTGGTTTCCCGAAGCAGTAAAACTATTAGCGCAAAACCCCGGCATCGACGTAGGCGTACACCTGGCGCTTACGAGTGAATGGGAAAATATTAAATGGCGGCCCTTAACAGATTGTCCGAGCCTGAAAGACCGCAACGGTTATTTTTTTCCCATGGTGTATCCCAATAAAAATTATCCCGGTAAATCCATTAGCGAAAATCAATGGAAACTGGCAGACATCGAAAAGGAATTCAGGGCACAAATAGAGTTAGCCAAAAGAAAGATTCCACGGCTCAGTCATATTTCTTCTCACATGGGGTGCACCGATCTTAATAAAGAAGTAAGTGCGCTGGTAAAAAAATTAATGGTGGAATATAATATTGATATCGATCTCAAAGAAGCAGGAGTAAAATACACCGGTTACAAAGGCCCCAATGGAACCATGGAACAAAAACTGAAAAGTTTTTTAAACATGCTGGATAGCCTTGAACCCGGACAAACTTATTTATTTGTAGATCATCCGGCGCTGGATGGTCCGGAGATGCGGGCTGTTTATCATATCGGTTATGAAAATGTTGCGGAAGACCGCCAGGGTGTAACAGATGTGTGGATCAATCCGCTGGTAGTGGAAGCCATCAAAAAGAAAAATATCCAACTCATCAGCTATGCGGATCTAAAAAAGAAGTAGCGTTTTCCTATGGCCGAAACTCAACCAACCCCCGTTTCACCTGCACAAAGATTACTTTCCCTTGACTTTTTGCGTGGATTGATCATGGTGCTGCTCGCCCTTTCGTCCACCGGGCTGTATGATTATTTGTATGATCATTCGGAAGGTGAGCCGGTGAATGTTTTTTGTCGCCAATTTGTTCATCATCCCTGGAATGGCTTACGTTTTTGGGACTTGGTACAGCCTGCATTTATGTTTATGGCGGGCACGGCAATGGCTTTTTCATTAAACAAGCAATGGTCGCAGGGTGTTAGCTGGACAAACTCTTTTAAAAAGATTTTAAAGCGTTGTTGCTGGTTATTTTTTTGGGGCGTGCTGGATTACGCGGTAAGGCCAACGGGATTATCGTTTGAATTGTGGGATGTGTTGACGCAGCTTTCATTTACCACAATGGTCGCCTTTCTTATTTTCCGTTGGAACACCATTGCACAAATCGGGGTATGTATTGGTTTATTGTTGTTGACTGAAGTTTTATACCGCTTCACCCATATACCCGGATTTGATCAGCCGTTTACTGATCAGCACAATTTTGGCAATTATATGGATATGGTGCTGATGCACAAGATCAATAAAGGCGGATGGGTAGCCATTAATTGTATCCCTACTGCGGTTCATACCATCGCCGGTGCACTGGCAGGAAAGCTTTTGTTGAGTGGGCGGAAAGATAAAATCAAAATGTTATTGGCATGGGGGTTAGTTTGCCTTGTAGTTGGTGTCGCATTGGATTGGACCGGCATTACTCCCATCATAAAAAGAATTGCCACAAGTTCTTTCACCATTGCGTCGTTAGGATATTGCCTTTGGTTTTTAGCGGTAAGTTATTGGTGGATTGATACCCTGGGCCATCGCAAAAACCTTGCGTTTTTTACCATTGTAGGGATGAACTCCATCTTTCTGTATGTATTTTTTGAAATTGTAGGCGCACGATGGTTCAACGGCTATATCTCCTCTATTTCGAACGGGGTATTAGGATGGATTAATATTGGTGATCCGCTAAAATTTATTTTTTCCTGTCTATGTATTTTTTTACCGGAATGGCTGCTTTGTTACTTTCTTTACCGGAAAAAAATATTCTTCAAATTATAGTGCTCAGGCGTGGGCATGCCATTCATTGCCCGCAGTTGCAAGCGAACGAAACATCAACCCTGTATTTTCCCAAACCTGCGCACTGATATTGCTCCTTGTTTCTCATGACGAAACTCAGTGTTCTGACAGATATTTTTAATCATATTGTGTATAGATATATATGCGCAAACAATGGAAGCCATTAAACAACAGGTATTCTCACCTGGTCAACTTTTAAACAATCATTGTACTTCCTGCGGGCCGATAGCGGGATCGCCCGAAGAACTGCATCAATTTCACAAAATACAGAAGGGGTTTTCCAACCAGTTTGAACTCTTTTTCCCGGATAATCTTGCCGCTAAAACCATTGTCGTCATTCCGAGTCTTACACTCGACCAGGAAGTATTGGCAAAATTAGAAGGCGCACTGCATTATGAGGAGAGGCTATTGTGCCTGCTTATGTTGCTGCGTATGCCGCGAGCCCATGTGATTTATGTAAGCAGTATGCCGATTGACCCTTTTATTATTGATTATTATTTGCATTCGCTGCCCGGCATCACCGGTTTTCATGCGAGGGAGAGATTGAAGTTACTGAGTTGTTATGATGCCTCAATGGTTTCGCTTACCGAAAAAATCTTACAGCGCCCACGGCTCATTGAGCGTATAAAACAATTTATTCCGCCAAACCACGTAGCACATATCGCTTGTTTCAACACAACACCTTATGAAAGAACACTCGCTGTAAGATTAGGTATACCAGTTTATGGCTGTGACCCTTTATTGAATTACCAGGGAACCAAAAGTGGCAGCAGAAGAATTTTTTTACAGGCCGGTGTGCCAATGGCTCCCGGTGCCGGAGATTTGAAAAATTATGAAGACATTGTTCGGGCAGTTGCCGCTATCAAAGACATGTATCCGAAATTGAAAAAAACGGTTATAAAATTAAACGAGGGTTTTTCCGGAGAGGGCAATGCAATATTAAAATATCCCGATCACCTGGAAAAGAAAGAACTCTTCGACTGGATCCATCATAATCTTTATAAAGAAATTATCCCGGCGGCAAAAGATATGAGTATCGATCTGTTCCTGAGAAAGTTTAAGTTGATGGAAGGAGTTGCGGAAGCATTCATTGACGGCGAAACAAAGGTTTCTCCATCGGTTCAATGCAGAATTAACCCCAGGGGAGAAGTAACAGTAATTTCTACCCACGACCAGGTATTGGGTGGGGAGAGCGGCCAGGTTTTTATCGGCGCACATTTTCCCGCAAATGCAGCATATCGTGCAGAAATTAGCGCAATGGGCAGGGCGATTGCATTGGTTTTAAAAAAACAGGGAGTTTTGGGGCGCTTTAGTATCGACTTTATTTCTGTAAAAGTGAATGGGGTCTGGCAACATTATGCCATCGAAATAAATATCCGAAAGGGTGGCACCACCCATCCTTTTTTGATGTTGCAGTTTTTAACCAACGGACATTACGATGAAGAAAGCGGCTTGTTTGAAACGCCCAACAAAGAGAACAGGTACTATTACACATCAGATAATTTGCAAAGTGAAGCTTACAAAGGCCTGGTGCCGCAAGACCTTATCAATATAGCTATGTTCCATGGATTACATTTTGATGGAGCCACACAAAAAGGAGTGATGTTCCACATGATCGGGGCTTTGTCCCAGTACGGGAAAATGGGCATCGTTTGCATCGGGGCTTCACCGGAAGAAGCCTATTCATTGTACGAAAAAACAATTGAAGTGCTGGATGCGGAGACCGCTGTACGTTGAGTACTCAGTACTTAATACTTAGTACTGAGAATAACCTCAAAAATTTTTAGCAAAATCATACCTCTTCCTTTTAGCGCTTTGCTTAAACGGCCTTGCTTTGATTAGGTTGATCACTATTTTGTCATTGGGTTTCAATGTATCTGACATCACATTGTATCTTCCTTTCACTTCATAAAATTCGGTTACGTCTCCGTTTCTTTCTTTAATAGTGTAAGTGCCTGATTGGTGCAGGTATTGTGTTGTATTGCAGGAAGTGAAAATTGCGATCGCTGCCAGCAGGGTGGATATCCGTTTCATGGTGTTTTGTTTATGGATTAAATTGACTTGATAGCGGGTTCATTGCAGGAATGACCGGGTGATTTTTATACAGGTAGAGGATCGAAGAAAGCAGATTTTTGGGTAAATTTTTTTCAATACAGTATTCTCGACAGGCAGATGGAGATGCCTGGTAAGTTGCCATGCGTGGTTCGCGGAGGAGAGAAATAGATTTTCCTTTTTATTGGTCGTGAGAATGGTGGGGAAGGAAACAGAAAATAATTCTATTAGACGAGTTTTTAGAAACTTTATTACACGAATTAAAAAAGAATTACACAAATTATATGGCACGAATTACACGAATTGAGAAACATCATTGCACGAATTCGAAAGAACGAATTACACAAATTGAGATTTAGTTATGCAGTGATTTATGCATTCGGTTCGGCTATAACATTGAGTAACATTATTCATTTCTGCGGTTTTCCTGAAGCTCCTGGTCAAACAATTGTTATTTGAATTGCCCAAGCAAACCCAAAGGCCTTCAATATGAATAGCCGTTGGTGAAACCAATGGTTCTAATGGTGCAGCCCTCAACCCTGACGGGCTTGAATATTCAGGAAAATGGGAAATGTTAAAAAAAATAACCCGTTGCATCCGGACAACATTAAAATCGCTATAAATCTAGCGATAACCGCCGCGGGGGTTTGCCAACGCTGGCGCGGTGGTTGCTATCTTTAGCTTCTCCCCCTAATAAACCAACGTGCCATCGATGTTAAAGGGTTGCCGGCAGGCATTTTTCTTTTATTGAATTTCCCCAAAAAATTGCTTCGTATGGCAAAAATCCGGTGGCGGCTTCTGATTTTTTTTGCAGCATCCAATGTTTGGTTTCCATTTTTTTCTATGTGTGGTGACGCTGCTCCTCATTCCAGCGTTGTTGTTTTCTTGTTTGGTTCACGGGTAAACCCGCCAGGGTTTGCAACAAGCGTTCGGTAGCAGTTCCCTGCCGGTATTTTTCTTTAATGATAGCTGGTTTCTTTTCCCGCGGCCTGCACCTGGCGAGGCGCCGTTTTGCCCCTGCTTTATAAAACTTACGCTACCGGTCGCAGGTTTGAATTGGCTGTATTTAGCTACTGGTAAGGCTTTTGCTTGTTTTTTAGAATAATGTTTGTCACAGCGCTAACGGCAGTATTGCATGCGATCGGAGACTGCCGTGTTGGCTGTGTGCAGGTGAAGCAGGGTAGGGCTCATCTCCAAAAAATGGCTGGCCGCGAAAGTTAATACCGGTATTGATCCATAAAAAACACCCACCACCGTTTGTTTTTTGCCCTTAGAATACACATTTTTATAGCGTTGCAAAAAATAAAAGTGTAAACAAAACCCTTGTAAACATTTTTTTGTTTACACATGCTTTGTTTACAATAGTGTAAACAAGATGCATGTAAACATGTTTTTGTTTACACCCTTAAACAAAACTTTCGCGAAATAAAAAATGGTAATTTTTTTTGAAAAATTTTTTGAAAAATTTTTGTAGGAAGGTCTTTACGATATCTTCTGCACCAGCTGTTCAAAAAAGCGTTGAATTACTGCTGCGTTATTTGTGCGGGTTAAAAAAGAACACGTCATTTACATGGTTGCCTCCGGTAATATCCTTCAAAAAGCAGCCGGGAGCAAAAGAAGTATAAATCCATCCAAAAAATGTGGCATTATTAACCGAAGGCACTAATTATTTTCACTTCGACAATAGCAGGGCGTTTTTGAAACCGTTAAATGCTTACTTTGCGAAAATTATTTGAAGCTGATGCCTGGGCCGCTGATTTCCGTAATCATTAAGTTCATCACTGGTATACAGTGCCGGATAATTGTTTTCGGTGTTAATAGGAATTGCAGTTGATGCTACAACCGGGAGTATGTATATACTAACTCCGAAAGATGTAACGACTCAATTAAATTTTTCTTCAACTTCATTTAACAGAACAAAAGGCGGCATTTATCTTTCTGTTGTAATAAAGCCTGGCAATAACCTGGCTAGATTTAGTCAGTTGAAAAAATTAGTGGTGGCAAAATAGGTAAATGAGGATGAAATTAACAAAGCATACAAAAGAATATACACAATGAAACTTTTAATTATTGCATTTACCTTCTTTCCAATGTGCATGACATCACAAGTGCTAACGGGTTATAACAGCGGCTTTGTTGTTACAAACAAAAATGATACAATATATGGCTTGCTTAAATTAAGAAATACCTTCCCATACAGAGTACACGAAAGTGTTCTGTTCAGGCAAACCGAAGAAGCACAGCCACAGCCATTTCCACCTGCCGAAATAAAAGGGTTTGTTATTGGAAAAGAAATATATGAATCTAAATATCTCTCGGATAAGAAGGAAAGGAAGGGGTTCTTTCAAATAAAAATTAAGGGGTTTCTATCTTATTACGAAATGGAGTCTTATGGAGGTCCCCAGGCAGGAAGTTCTTATAAAGTGCTTCTTCAAAAAGAGGATACTGACCAGCTTTTTATTTATGATGTTGGTAACTTTTTCTTTCCATTCAGACGAAAATTAAGCGAATACTTAAAGGATTATCCGGAATTGGCGAGTAAGATCAAACACAATGTTTATAACGAAGTGCATATTATCCAAATTGTAAACAAATACAACAACTTCATTAAAACAAAGTAAATACAGCCAAACTAAAAAATAGCTATTATGAAAGGTTATAAAACTATCACTAAAAATGCATTGTCGAAGCCAGGACTGGAATTGTTACCCCGAAGTTTAGTAAGTGATCAGAAATCTTGATTAGCCATAATTAAAACCTATACCTGCCCACGCAGATTTTTCATGAAAAGCAACAATAGTCTCATCGTAAGACAGTCTCTTTTCTTTAATTTATTATTCGCGGCAATTTTTTTATCAATTTTCGTTGGGGTAATAATTACAATAAGGGGCCAGAAGATATTTGACATTCCTGACTACATTACATTCATTGCACTTTATTTAGTACCCAGCATTGGCGCTATTTATGCGGGTACTCGTCGTACTGAAGTTTTCAGGATTGATGAGGGTGGTATATTTTATTACAAAAAATTGATAACTTCCTCGGATCGATTTATACAGGCCTACACTGAAGAGGTTGACCCGGAGCAAGGCTTTGAAGTTAAGTTTTCGTTATACATTGAATACTATCGCATCGAGACAGGAATAGCAGACAGCGTTGAAATTTCTCTTTCGCCGACATTAGATAAGTCCGTCGAGGAAATACAGGCAGCAATTGAATATTTCAGTTCTAATAAAATCCAATACGACCAGCCTGGGAATAATATTTAGCCAGCAGTTTAGTTGAAACTTAGGCAATACTGCATCGGTAATTTTCGATTTGTTTTTCTAATTGTTCTTCGTCCGGTTTTAGCTCCAGTGCTCTTCTCGCCGATAGCTGTTTATTTGTTGCATAAAATATCTCTTGTTGCGGCGGAATGCCTTTTAGCCATTATAGAGATTGGGGAAGTAGTTTATATTTGCGTCGCTTGCCGTAATAGGTTAGTTTAGCCTGCATGATTACGAGTGTCAGTCGCATTTACCCAAACAACGTTAAGCATCGAAGTTATGTCTGAAAAGCTTATCGAACATTTTAAAAAATACGTTGCAATTGATACACAACACGAAACTGAAATCCTGAATTTCTTCCAGCCAAAAACTTTCTCAAAAAAAGCCAACCTCATCAACGAAAACACCTATTGTAAACTCAATTTTTTCATAACCGAAGGATGCTTGAGAATGTTTTTTGTGAACCAAAAAGGGGTAGAACAAACTATTCAATTTGCCATTGAAAATTGGTGGATAACCGATTATTTCGCTTTTGAAAGCCAAACTAAAACCGAATTTACCATCCAGGCAGTCGAAGCAACCAATGTTTTGGCAATCGACTATCAACACCAGGAAGAACTACTCGGAAAGTTTCCCCAACTCGAACGCTATTTTAGATTGATTAATCAAAGGGCATATGCTGCATCGCTGCTTCGGACAAAATATCTTTACGATTTTTCGGGAGAAGAAATTTATCAGCATTTTTATGAAAACTATCCGGAATTTGCGAAAAGAATCCCACAACACTTATTGGCTTCATACCTTAATATGACACCAGAATATCTGAGTGAAATAAAAAAGAAATTACGCTCTTAAACCAGTTTAAGATTTTCCACAAACCGGGGTTTTATCTTTGCCAAAAGTAAAAATCGAAGTAATATGGAAAATCGAATAGACATTCAAAAACTGGAACCTACTGCATACAAGCAAATGTTTGCTTTAGAAAACTATCTGCAAAACGCTCAACTTTCTGCAACCCATTACGAACTGATAAAAATCCGTGCCTCTCAAATGAACGGTTGTGCCTTTTGTATCAATATGCACACTACTGACGCATTGAAACAAGGAGAAACGGCTCAACGGATTTTCTTACTCAACGCCTGGAAAGAGACAGAATTATTTACCGAGGAAGAAAAAGTTATTTTAGCAATAACCGAAGAAATAACGCTGATTCATAAAAACGGTCTGTCAGACAAAACCTATCAACAGGCAGAAAAACACTTTGACAAAAATTACATTGCCCAAATCATAATGGCTGTTGTGGTAATAAATGCGTGGAATCGAATTGCAATTAGCACAAACAAAACTGTTAAATAAAACTGCCACTGGTAATGCATTGCTAAAAGTCAGGAATGCTTCAATATCCGCTTGCAAACCAAATCGCGGGTGTTCGTCCGCCAGGGAGCCCGACTCTGTCATTTGTTTGTTTTATTTTTGCATTTGAATGATTGCAAATAATACCAAACATGAGGCCCTCGTAAAATGTCGTCATCTGTTTACAAATTGCAGTACTTCTTGTGTCCGCCAGTATCCGAACAGAGCGCTTTCCTTAAAGCGTTTGTATTTGGGTTGCTTGCTGTAATAGATTACTTTAGTGTGCGTCAACATGAATGTTAGCTGCAATGCATTTCCAACTATGGCAAATTCAATCTTTCAAAATTTTAGATGAAACACAAATACAAAATGAAATAACCATCATAAACACAAAATGGAAAAGATTACACCAAAATTGCGCTTTGATATTTCAGGCTATTATTTTGTAGGGCTATTTGCACTTGCCATATTAGGTTTTTGGCCTTCTTACTTTGCCAAATTCTTTAATGGCACCGCAGATTTTAATTTTTATTTTCATTTCCATGCTACTATGATGATACTTTGGATTCTTATGCTCATCATCCAACCTATATTAATAAGAAATAAGAAATTATCACTTCACAGATTCATCGGTAAGTTGTCTTATTTATTATTTCCAGTGATGCTTATTTCAATTATTTTGATAATTCATCAAGGGCGCCCTGCTATTGATGAAAAAGATTTAGACCTTCATTTATTTGGTCAGTTCAGACCCTTTATAGTTTTTATGACGGCTTATTTTATTGCAATAAAATATCGGCATAATGTCAATATTCATGCAAGAGCAATGATTGCAACAGGCGTTTCAATTATTGAACCTGCTTTAACAAGATTGGTGCTAAATTTATTTGCTCTATTTAACGTATTTGAAACCTCTGAGTACTTCTTCTATTTCGCAAGCATAATTACAATTTCAGTTATTTTTTCATTGCTTATTGGACTAATAATAAAAGAAAGAAAACAGAAAAAGGGAACATGGGTATTCCCATTTGTTCTTTGCCTATATTTTATTACTTATATAGTATGGATATTTCAAGTTCACATTGGGCTGGAATCATTTGCGAAATGGTTTGTCTCATTACCATTGACGTAGATATTTTTTTTGAAATTACAACAAGACAAAAAGTAAGAACATTAACTTAAAAAGCACATTGCAGCTAACAATGCATTGCCAAAATACGGGCTTGACAATCCTGTGTTTCAGCCGCGGTTAATAATTTGGCTTCAGGCCTGGTCTAACAGACGATGATAATGGATCATTTTATCTAACTTGTACTTTAAAAGCCATGAGCAGCTTCAGTCGCCCGTGCTTCAGTAATTCTATTTCCCTGCCCTTCAGCAATGCAAAACGTTAGCAGATATTTTTTTTGAGAGTAGTCGTCATTCATTACACATTTAAAAAAAAGTTGCCGCATTATGAGAAAGTTACACAGTTTGTTATTTTTCTTATGCGTGGCGCATTCGTTCTCATCTATTGGTCAGTCTCATTCAAATTATAACCGAAGTAGTTTTTGGAAAGAAAACAAATTAGCTATATCGGCAAATGCTGGCTATTCTACAAGAACAATCGACAATTCGAAAACATATTTAAATACGCTTAGAAATGGTACGGAAGCGATACACTACAACGGATATAAAATGGGATTGCAGGTTTCACTTACTTCAACTGATGATGATTTTATTTTAAATAAACTTAATAGCGGTATACGTGGAGATTACTATAATATGAATGCTAAAAGTAGCCATAGATTTTCTGAAAATATTTCTCTTTATTATATTGGTATCGTTCAGGGAGGTTCATATGCAATTACAAAATCAGCAAATGTTAGTCTTAAACTTGATCTTTCTATTGGCTATGCTCAATTCAAAAATGAATTACACGTTAATACCCAAAAAAATGAATTATCCGGATCAGGTTTCGGATATGGAGCTTCTTTATCTGTATCTTTTGAACTTTCAAAACACTTATATCTAAATATAGGAGGGGACATTTTGATATCAATCATCAATAGTAAAATTAAAGCAACTCCAAACATTGTCTATTCAAGAGGAAGTGAAGGAGTTTCATTTACTACAGCATTATTTAGTGTGACAAGACAATTTTGAGCAAAATTACTTTCATTTCAAACACGTTTTACATTGGCCGACAGGGCAATTTGAAGCGAATTAACGTTACAAATAAATCATCAGTTATGAACACGACACCCGAACACGATGAGCGAATAGCAGCACTTGTATTCGCTTCAGTTTATCCGCTCTATATCAAAAAAGTTGAGAGTAAAGGCAGAACAAAAGAAGAATTGCACCAGGTAATAGAGTGGCTGACCGGTTTTGATGAAAAGAAGCTGCAAAAGCTGATTGACGAGAAAGCGACTTTCAAAACACTTTTTCAAAAAGCTACACTAAATCCAAATGCACACCTCATTACCGGGGTGATTTGCGGCTACAGGGTGGAAGAAATTGAAAATCCCTTAACCCAGCAAATAAGGTATTTAGACAAGTTGGTGGATGAATTGGCGAAAGGCAAAAAGATGGAGAAGATATTGAGAAATGCTTAACGGAAAGACTAATAACACCAGGAACAAATGCTGCTGCCAATAATGTATTGCCAAAACTCGGGACCGGGCATTGGACATTAACTTTCTATCGTCTTTAACAGGGCCAGGATTTTGATATGAAGACTTTATTCTTCGGTTTGTAATCCACATTGATTTAGCATCTTAACCGGAAAGTATCTGCATCAATTCCTGCTCTTCAGTGGTGCCAACGTTAGCGCTCACCTTTCGCCGGTGGAGTTTAGGCAATCTTTCAACTAATTGAATAGTGAACAAAACAAAGCCCACTACCACACAACGTTAGCGCAACGCTAAAAAAACCTGCTAAAATATTTACATAGAATGGAAAAGACTTACATCGAAGACAAGGAATTTCAGAACGTAGACTATACCACAACCGGATTCGCAGACGGGGAGTATGAAAACTGCATCTTTACAAACTGCAATTTCTCAAACCTAAACTTATCTAAATTCAATTTTTCACAGTGCAAATTCTTTAGTTGCAATATGAGTTTGGCAGACCTGGCAAAGACGGGCTTCCAGGACATTCAATTTAAAGACTGCAAATTATTGGGCTTACATTTTGATAATTGCAGCGAATTCCGCTTTACTGTTGATTTTGACAATTGTGTTCTCAATCTTTCTTCCTTTTACAAACGAAAATTAAAAAAAACGAACTTTAAAAATTCGAGTATGCAGGGAGTAGATTTTACTGAAACCGACTTAACAGGATCGCTCTTTGATAATTGCGATTTAACAAGGGCAACTTTCGAAAATACTGTCCTGGAGAAAGCCGACTTCCGCACTTCATTTAATTATTCGATAAATCCGGAGAGAAATAAAATCAAAAAAGCAAAATTTTCTATGCCGGGCATTATTGGATTATTGGATAAATACGATATTGAGATCGGGTAGACTTATGTTTAAAAAAGATAACTAATGACACCAATATTTTTTGCAACTCAATCTGATTTTCAAAAGTGGTTAAAGAAAAACCATAAAAAAGAAACTGAATTAGTAGTTGGCTTTCATAAAGTTGGCAGCGGAAAACTCAGCATGACCTGGTCTCAGGCGGTTGACGAAGCACTTTGCTTTGGGTGGATAGATGGGGTTCGGAAATCTATTGATCAGGATAGCTACCAGATTCGTTTCACTCAGCGGAAACCGACAAGCATTTGGAGCGCAATCAACATCAAAAAAATTGAAGAATTAACAAGAAAAGGACTTATGCAACCAGCAGGGCTTGCAAGTTTTGAAAAAAGAAAGGAAGAGAAATCTAAAATATATACTCACGAGAATGAAGAAGTAAAACTTACCCAAAAATTTGAAAAACAATTTAAGGAAAATAAAAAAGCGTGGGATTATTTTCAATCACTTGCACCTTCGTACAGAAAACTTTCAACGCACTGGGTAATGCGTGCAAAACAAGCAACTACCAGAATAAAGCGACTAAACGAACTTATAGCGGACAGCGAAAATGGAACTAACAAATGGAAGGACAATAAATACAAGAAGTAACACAACGAAAGCAACGAACGGCTATCATTTCGTAAACGTAAAACTGACTACATTTCAATCTCTCAATCAATTTTAGCGAGGCAATCCTTTGCTGGCTTTTTGGAAAATATCCGCCGGCATTTTTCAGATTAAGAACGAACGGTCCTGAAAAAAATGTCCTGAAAAAAATCATAGAAAAATTTGCGTAGTTAAATAGCTACACGTGAATTTGTAGTCAAATAGCTACTAATGAATTTACGACGAGATGTTTTCCAGGCCATCGCAGACCCCACCAGGAGGGCGATACTGCTATTGTTAGCCTCACAAACCATGACAGCGGGTGCAATAGCGTCAAACTTTGACACTGCAAGACCGACCATTTCCAAACACCTGCAAATACTCACCGAGTGCGAATTACTTGAGCCGGCGCAAAACGGCAGGGAAATATACTATCATATCAATGCAAAAAAAATGAAAGAAGTAGCTGACTTCATTGAGCCATTCCGTAACATGTGGGAAGACCGGTTCAACAAATTAGAAACAATCATGAAAAAGTATAAAAGCAAATAATATGGAACAGAAAACAAAGATTCATGCCGAGGACGGCAAACAGGAATTGATGATAACAAGAGAATTTGATTTGCCGCTGGAATTACTTTTCAAAGCTTATGAAGCGCCGGAAATTATTGAGCAATGGATGGGAACGAAAGTGCTGAAACTCGAAAATAAAAAGCACGGCAGTTATCAATTTGAAACAACCGATCCCAAGGGAAACAAATACGGGTTCAATGGGGTAATCCATGAGTTTGTTCCGAACCGGAAAATCACGCGGACGTTTGAAATGGAGAATACGCCATTTGGCGTGCAGCTTGAATTCCTGGAATTTGAAGAACTTACTGAGGACACCAGTAAAATCATTATGCATGTAGTATATAGATCAGTCGCCTACCGGGACCAAATACTGCAGCTACCTTTTGCCCAGGGCATTAATATGGCGCATGACCGGTTACAAAACATAGTAAGCAAATTAAAATAACATTCTATGGAAAAGAGAAAATTAATTGTCTACTGGATTGCAACAGCTTTGATGGCCGTTGGCATGTTGGGAAGTGGCCTGGCGCAAATATTTCAAACAAAAGCGATGGTTGATTTAGTTGTTCCTTTAGGATATCCATTATATTTCCTCTACATCATTGGTGTGTGGAAAATACTTGGCGTAGCCGCTATTTTAATCCCGCGATTTACACTTGTTAAAGAATGGGCCTATGCAGGTTTCTTTTTTATCATGACCGGGGCGATTGTTTCGCATTTGGCAAGCGGCGATTATGCAGCAAAGGGAATTATTGGACCATTTATGCAGACTGTTTTTATTATTTTGTCCTGGTATTTCAGACCTGCAAATAGAACCATGGTAAATATCCAGGCAGTTTAATTACAAAAACAAATAAAATGAATTCTAAAGTTGATTTTTATTTTACTAAAGCCAAAAGCTGGCAGGAGGAACTGGAGCAATTAAGAATCATCGTTCTTGGCTGTGGGCTCACAGAAGAATTGAAATGGGGTGTTCCTTGTTACACGTTGCAGAAAAGTAACATCGTTCTAATACATGTGTTTAAAGAGTACTGTGCGCTTTTGTTTTTCAAGGGTGCCTTATTGAAGGATGTCAATGGTATTCTAATTCAACAAACGGAGCGTGTGCAGGCAGCGCGGCAGATCAGGTTTACGAATGTTCGGGAAATAGTTCAAATGCAAGCCATCCTGAAAGTTTATATTTATGAAGCCATCGAAGTGGAAAAAGCCGGTTTCAAAGTGGATTTAAAAAAGACCGCCGAATTCTCCATCCCCGAAGAGTTTCAAAATAAATTAGATAAAATTTCCGCCTTGAGAACAGCTTTCAAAGCTCTGACGCCAGGACGTCAGAGAGGATACCTTCTTTATTTTTCTGCCCCCAAACAGTCCAAAACCCGGGAATCGAGGATTGAGAAATGTATGCAGCAAATTCTGAATGGGAAGGGATTAAATGATTAGTATTTTCGATTTCAACAGCAATAAATACAAAAGTATGAAAAGCAATAAAAAGGAGTTATCACCGGAACAAATTGAAGAACTACTCGGCTCACTGAAAACTCGTTTTGAGAAGAACATGATACGCCATAAAGGTTTTGAATGGGATAGAGTACAGGCAAGGCTGGAAACGAATACTGGAAAACTATGGTCGCTTAATGAAATGGAAATAACCAGCGGTGAACCTGATGTGGTGGGTCATGATAAAAAGACGGGCGAATACATTTTTTATGATTTTTCGGCGGAAAGTCCTAAAGGTCGCAGAAGTGTTTGTTACGACGGCGAGGCCCTGGAGTCAAGGAAAGAAAATAAACCGAAAAATAATGCCATGGATATGGCAACAGCCATGGGCATCGAACTTTTAACGGAAGAACAATACAGGGAATTACAGGGGCTTGGAGAATTTGATACGAAGACATCGAGCTGGGTCCAAACTCCCGCTGATATTAGAAAGCTTAGTGGGGCTCTTTTTTGTGACCGCCGGTACGATCATGTCTTCCTGTACCACAACGGTGCTGAATCTTACTATGCAGCCCGCGGATTTCGTGGCTCGTTAAGGGTTTAAACTTTTCGCCGGCAGCAAATGAAATAATTTTGAAAAATGCAGGTGGTTAATGGACAGACTTCTATTTGATCAATCACCTGATTTCCTTTGGTACTTAACATGCTGATAAATGAAGTTCTAAGAGGAATTATCCCAGATAAATTCTTATCCTTTTTTTACAAACCTGGTAAGAATGACGATAGTTTGATCGTTGATCTTTCCTTCAATTTGCTCTGTATTATCGGTGACTAATCTTATCTTTTTTACCACTGTACCTTTGGCAGCGGTAAAACTCGTGCCTTTAACATTCAGCCCTTGTGTTAAAACAACCGTATCACCATTTTCAAGCAGGTTTCCAAATGAATCCTTATGAACATCAGCCACTTCAAAAGCACTCATCGCCCATTGTATGGTATTTTCATCCAGGTCAATCGAGTTGATGACATCATTTGCCCAGTCCTCGTTTTTATATGTTTGAAGCAATCTATAACTTAATGCCTGTATCGAGGGCTCTGCATTCCAAATACTCCCTTCAAGGCAGCGCCAGTAATTACCCTTGTCTTTTGCACCCATTGCACTTAAACAAGTATCACACAGAGCAACCTCGTTTTCAG
Source organism: Ferruginibacter sp. (assembly GCA_025963635.1). Classification (GTDB taxonomy): domain Bacteria; phylum Bacteroidota; class Bacteroidia; order Chitinophagales; family Chitinophagaceae; genus Ferruginibacter. The sequence goes on along the minus strand of JAOQAK010000060.1, from coordinate 48,248 downwards.
TGAGGCCATCTTTTTTTGGACTTACGGTATATTCATGCACAGCAGGTACACTATTGCACAATTCACAAGTACCCTGGCAACGTTCATTTAATTGTACACTTATCACATTCGAATGCTTTAAAAATTACGCAAAAGTAGGGATAACCCAACAGAAAGCTTTTATTAATGAGGTATCACAAAAATGCGGTTTCTTATTGTATTATTATTGTTTGCAAATTGAAGTGCTCACTCTTTTAAGCCAACTAGGTAGATTTCGTGGAGCAATATATTTTAGGGCGGGAGCAGCAAGGATTCATTCAGCATGCGTCCGCAAAGTGCTTCGATAGTATCCATAAAAGCAATAACCGATTGTATTGGCCGGGCGAACTGCACTTAGGATCAATGCAATTTTTCTATAGAAAATACTTCCGCCGCTTACAGCGATATTCCAGAAAGTTTTCCCCTATACATGTGAATTATTATTAATTTTAAACACCATTATATCACCCAAAACTAATTTTATGCGCTTGCTTTTTACATTTTTACTGCTGGTATCACTAATTGCTCATGCCCAAATCCCTGGAGAAAGTTGTAAAAGCATAAGCGATATCGCCACGATGGAACGCCTCGCCCATCAACGGATTAGCAGCACGGAAACACTAACCATGGCCTCCGGTAATTTTGATGTAAAGTATTACCGCTGTGAGTGGGAAGTTGACCCTGCCATCCGCTATATCAAAGGGAAGGTGACGGCATATTATACCATTACCTCAGCAACTAATAATATTTCATTTGACCTGATGAGCCCGCTGGTTGCGGACAGCGTAAAACAACACAATGCATTGCTGGGAAAATCGCAGGCAAATAATACACTCACTATTAATTTTCCTGTTGTGGTAAATGCCGGCACGTTAGATTCGGTTAGCATTTTTTACCAGGGAGTTCCTCCAAATACGGGCTTTGGTTCCTTTATACAATCCACCCATTCAAATACGCCTGTAATGTGGAGCCTCAGCGAACCATACGGAAGCCGCGACTGGTGGCCCTGTAAAAACGGGCTGGATGATAAAGCCGATTCAATAGATATTTTAGTTACCAATCCCATCGGTTATAGAGCGGCGGGGAATGGCATTTTGCAAAGCGAAACCATTAACGCAGGCGGAACAAAAATTACAGCACATTGGAAACACCGTTATGCCATTGCCACTTATCTTATTTGCTTTGCCGTTACCAACTACAGTGTTTTCAATAATACCGTGCAATTGAGTACAGGCATTTTACCGATGCAAACCTATTGTTATCCCGAAAGCTTAAGTAGTTTTCAAACCGGCACCATTAATACTTTAAATGCCATGCAACTCTACGATACCACTTTTGGCCCCTATCCTTTTATGAATGAAAAATATGGTCATGTACAGTTTGGATGGGGTGGTGGTATGGAATATCAAACATCCACCTTTGTTGTAAACATTGGCGAAAGTTTGTGTGCACACGAATTGGGGCACCAGTGGTTTGGTGATAAAATTACCTGTGGCAGTTGGAAAGATATCTGGCTCAATGAAGGTTTCGCCACACACCTGGCCAGCATGTATATGGAAAAGAAATACCCCGCCAACATCATCAGTACCAGGCAAAGCGAAATAAATAACATTACTTCACAAACCGGTGGTTCTGTTGAAGTGAGTGATACCAACGATGTGAACCGCATCTTTGATTCACGCCTGAGTTATACCAAAGGCAGTCATTTGTTGTACATGTTACGCTGGAAACTGGGTGACGTTATTTTTTTTAATGCACTTCGTAATTATCAAACAGATCCGGCAATTGTTTATGGCTTTGCCCGAACAGCTGACTTAAAAAAACACCTTGAACAAGCGAGCGGTCAAAACTTAACCAACTTTTTTAATCAATGGTACAGTGGACAGGGTTATCCCACCTACAATGTACAATGGTCAAATTCCGGTTCCGGCAATGTTTGGATAAAAATGAACCAGGTTACTTCTCATACATCAGTTCCATTTTTTGAATTGCCTGTCGCCCTTAAATTTAGCAATGCAACACAATCCGCAACAGTAATAGTGAACAATACAAGCAATGGTGAAGTATTTACTAAGTCAATAGGTTTTGTTGCAGATGCTGTTGTTATCGACCCGGAAGCGTGGCTGATCACCAAAAACAACACAAGCACCAAACTGCCTACCTGCGGCACTGTTAGTAACTTAACAAGTTCTGCCATCACATCAACAACTGCAACTATCAGTTGGTCGGCAGCAAGTGGCGCTAATAATTACGATGTTGAGTATAAACCCGCTTCATCATCAACCTGGACAAATGCGGCCACTGCTACTACCTCCCTTTCTGTAAACCTTACCGGATTAACGGCCAATTCGTTATACGACTGGAGAGTAAAACCAAATTGTACAGCTCCTACGGGCAATTATGTATCGGCGCAGTTTACTACCAGTGCTGCTTCTTCCTGTCCGGGTGCATACGATGTTTCTTCAAATGGAACAACAGTTGGTGCGGCTATTATACCGTTGAATACTGATATCAAAGGCACTATCAGCCCGGCAAATGATATAGACCATTATCGTTTTCATATTACAATAGGAGGTACCATAACTGTTACCTTACAAACATTGCCCGCCAACTATAATCTTGACTTACTAAATTCTTCCGGAAAAAGAATTGGAAGGTCTAATAATAGCGGCACCGGCAACGAAACTATTAATGCAACGGTGGCTGCCGGTGATTATTATGCACAAGTGTATCCGTCCGGAACTGCCAATAACGCTGCGGTATGTTATACTTTAAAAATAACCACAGGTACGGCCAGCAGGAGTGCCTTTATTACGGCAAACACAGGGGTTATAGCTACTAAATTATTTCCGAACCCGGCAAACGGGGTAGTGAATATTTCTATAAGAGGTTACAATAAGGAGAAAATAATTGAGGTATTTGACCTCAAAGGCAAACGTTTACTTTCAGAAAGAGTCATGCAGGATGATAAAGCCTTACGCATCAGCACATTACCATCTGGGCTCTATATAATTAAAGTAACAGCAAGGGATGGCACTGTTTTAAGCCGCAACAAATTTGTGAAAGAATAAATCGGATGTATCGAGAGTTTTAATGGATCATACTTTAATAACGGGAATGTCAAAACCTGGCAGTGCATCAACTCATATTACTTCTGTAAACTTTGCAAACGCCTTAATTGAAGCGGTCACGTATGATAGTAAGTACCCTCATAGGGTAGCTAAATACCTTGAAGAGATAATAGATGGCATCGAGCGTTCTAATAGTTTAAGTTCTGAAATGAAAAGAATATTGCTTCAATATGGTTTTGAAGCTAAAGAGGTCTACCAATCATTGTCAGAAAAATCTTCCAGCGAAACTGAACTGTTTAAAAAACATATTCAGCGTTGGTTTGAAAACAGCGTTGAGAATCTAAAAGAAGAGGTGGTTTCAAAATATGCCAGCAAGTTCATTTTGTATATCGCCATTTTGATTACAATATTTTTAAACGCCGATACGATAGCTATCTCTAAATTCTTATATACAAATCCTGAAGCAAACGCTAAAGTAATTTCAGAAACAGATGCTGCCGTTAAAAATGATACATTGTACAAAAAAATAGCAGCACTTTCACATCTAACACAAGGCAGTACAAGCGATAGTTTGAAATCGGTTTATATTCAAGTTGAAAAAGAATTAAAATCAAAACTTACAGCTGCTAAACAGTTTGATGAAATGTTACATAATAATCTTCCTTTTGGTTGGAAGGGGGATGAGTTCCGTGATAAGAACGCATTCCAATTATTCAATATTATTATTACTAAATTAATGGGAATGGCAATAACTATCTTTGCAATCATTCTGGGTACGCCTTTTTGGCTTGATATTTTGAATAAAATTTCAACGCTTAAACCAGGAGGAAAGTGATTGAATTCTTTACCACATTCACCTGCTATCACCGGTTGCTCTCAAAAGACAAAGCACAGGGTGTCAATTTACAAGCAGCATCTCCGCCAGGCACCTTGCGCCGCTGCATAGTAAACGCTGCGCTTATATATGGCTATAATTTTATGGATGCCAGTTTATTAATAATTTATGTAAGATAAACTATCATGAAACATTTCTTGTTTGGTGCAATTTGCATATACACATTTTGCTCATGCGCCTCATCAAAAAAGATTGCGACCCCGATTAGTTATGGCGAAATTATTCACGAAGGCTTCATTAATTGTTTCGCTAACGAAATCGTTGACAAAAAGAATAAACCAATAAACTGCGAAGCATCAGCAGTTTTTTTAGCCAACAATTCGCTGATCATAGCAGAAGATAAAGAGATTATGCAGGCAGGCCTGTCACCTGTTTTTTCAATTCCATTAACCGAAAAATTTCCATATATCATCCCTGCAAGTGCTGTCACCTATTTAACTTCAGAAAGTTTTATCAATGTACGGAAAATTGAAGACATGACTAAAGAGCCCTTCGGGGATATTTGCTTTGCCACCACAGATTTTGAATGGATTACTGGTAAACCGAATGAAGCAGATGCCTACAATTCAATTTTGTATTGGAAAGATGGGGATTATAACTCACTACACTATATTGATGAGGTTATTGACGATGGAATAAAAAGCTCAAAAAGACTGCGGAAACTGTTTTTAAATGCGCTTAAAACATCAGACTACCCCAATGGCCCTCCTTATTTTAAGATTGAGGGCATTTGTGCCTTGCCTGATTCTGTCATATTGTTTGGCATTCGGGAAATCGGAAAATCTTTCGAAGATCCCGAATATACATTTATTGTTCTTTCATCCAAATACCATTTGGTTAATGGCAAAGTAATCCTGGATAATAACTTTAAGAAGTGTTATGAAATAGATCCTACAAAATTTTTAGGCATTAACGTTGGCTTATCTGGAATTGCTTATAACAAATTTCGGAAGGAGATTTTTTTCAGTTCTTCGGTAGAAGAGTTTTCAAATACCGACAGCATTCGGTTAAGTGCATATTTATGGAGCATCCCCATTGCAAAATTTTATCAAAATGAGCGCCCGGAATTATTAAGAAACAAAAACGGTACAATCATTAAATTCAATCATAAAATCGAAGGCATAACCTTTATTTCAAAAGATGTAATGTTTGCCGTTTCCGACCAGGACCGTTTAATTGATTCAATCAATATTGAAGGCTCACCGGTTACCAGGAAAACATTCCAGGCTATCTATACTCTCATAAAAGTCAATTAGTTATTTTGGAAGCCAACCGGTGGATTTCGTAAAAAATCTATCTGTATTCGAAAGCTTGCCGCAATAAATTAATTCTTTTACTCAATACGATCATCACCAGCGAATTTAATCTAACACACCAATAACAACGCCGGTAAATCTTTAACTTCGCAAGATGACATTTAAAGATTTTAAATCGTTCAATCAATACCTGGGCTTGCCAAAGCCGTTGGACAATGACATTGATATTGGTTATTACGATCCACCAAATATGCTTTTAAAGTCTGAACCTGTAACAGTTGACTTTTATAGGATTTCTATTAAAATTAATTTTATTGACAAGTCTAAATCGGATCCCAAACCAATTACCGCGGTATTCTTCAACAGTCCCGAATTATCAACAGGTTGGGATGTTGAGCCTACTTAACAGCCAACCAGCGCACATTAGAAAAGTAATTGAGCAATCACTTAAACGACTTAAAACCGACCGTATCGACCTGTACTACCAACACCGGGTTGACCCGAAAGTGCCAATAGAAGATGTGGCTGGTGTTATAAAAGAATTAATCATTTCTTGTTCCAATACCAGGAACAAGAAACATGGAACACCTGCGTGAAAATTTAGGAGCGATCAATATTCATCTGACACCTGCCGATATGCTAGAGCTTGACACCGCCTCTTCTAAAATAATAATTCACGGTGGACGAATGAATGAAATGCAGATGCAAGTGGTTGATAAATAAAAAGGCGGCTAATCTTCACTTTTAAAACAAATAAGCTGCAATTCTGGCCGCCTGCGGCAACACCTGTCCCCGGTTACCCAGGGGTGATTCTGAATCTGGATTGAAACAAAGGAGGGTGCCTCTTCTTCAAAACAAGAAAATAACCCGAAAATTCTTTTGCATTGAGTATATTCAATTAATGAAATTACATTTTACCACTTTACTTTTTCTGTTAACTAATCTAAGTTTTGGACAAGTAACGAATGTAAAATCAGGAGCATGGAGCGACCAGGCCATGTGGAGCAACAATATTATCCCCACCAATACAACGAACATTATTTTAAACTACGACATTCATATAGACATAAATGCTTCCTGTAAATCTTTAAACGCAAACGGGCATCGTGTTACCGTAGATGTCGGGAATACTTTTGATGTTGCTGGAGTTGCGGCACCGGTTGCGAATTTTACGTTTGCTGGACCATTTACAGTTCCGGCAACTGTTACATTTACGAATACATCCACCCACGCAACAAGTTATTTGTGGAATTTTGGTGACACCGCAAGTGGGGTCAATAATACTTCAACTGCTGTCAATCCAACACATCTTTATAAAACACTTGCCCCTTACTTAACAAATACAATCGTAAAGTTGACAGCAACCGGACCTGGGGGAATAGCTGTGGACTCACAATATATCGGCCTTTCTTGCGTGCCGCAGATTGTAGAAGTTGGCCCTACCATTGATACGCCAACAGTCTGGGATCAATGTCATATTTATCACTGCAAATATTATGTCTCGGTAAATGCGCCGCTTACCATTGAGGGTGCAACCGTAACTTTTGATGCGCAAAAAGGTATGATTGTTCAGGGTGGAGGAAAACTCATTTCCCGAAACGCGGTATTTACATCTTCTGCAGGCGCTAAAAAATATGGTGATTGGGCTAACATTTCCTTTGGTACTTCCTCCGGCAATAGTATTACCGGGGGCGCTATCCAGTATGCCGGCTATGCATCGCTCAATCACGAGCGGGCATTAAACATGGGTTCCGGAATAAACAATACCGTTACGAAAGTAATTTTTGAATATAACTCCGGAACTCTCAATCAAACAACTGCAACATTGGACATGTCCAGGTGCCCTCAGAGTTCCATTGCAAAACAGAACCTGTTCTTTTCCAACTCCGGCCATCCCGTTCTTATCGGAATAGCGACTGATTTTGATAACAGCAATGAATTTAGTTTTAATCAATCCAATGCCATTTATGTTGATTGTGTAGATATTGACCAGGCGCTTACGTTAACATGGACCAACAAACAGGTTCCTTATGTATTGGGCGGCTGGAGTGGTAATTCCTGGGCATTCGACCCCGGAAAAATTTTGGTCCTGGGCGATGGCGTTGTACTGAAGTTTGCCCGCTATACCAACCCCGGATTTACGCTTTTTGTACCACAGGGTACTTCTCAAATTCAAAACTACAATGGACTGGGCGTTGTATTTACTTCTTATGAGGATGATAGTTTTTTAGGGGACTCCAATGGAGACGGTCCTTCAACTGGAACTGCAGGTTTTTGGGAAGGAATTGAAACAACAGGCCCGGTATGGTATCACTGGTTAAACATTTACTTTGCAGCGCATTGAGAACTTTTTGTCATCGACATTAGTGCATATCCCATATCCTCTCTGAAAAAGTAGTACACACATTTAAATTCCTACTCCAACTTCAGGATCCAACCAAAATAATATTGCAGGTAAGCTTAAACAATTCGAATGGAATCTCTTTTCAAATACGTCACAGAACAGTACGAAGCTGTGAGAGCATCAAGACAAGTGCTGCTGGAATATTGCGAAACAATTTTTGAGACTGACTTCATAAATGAAAATAGTTCATTTGGGAGAGGAGGTAGTGTCAGGAATTTGTTAGTGCATATTGCCAATGTGTATGAAGTTTGGATTGCTAAAAATGGATTAAATAAGAATATCTCTTTTACTGATTATCAAACTATGAAAAATATAAGTGACATAATCGACTTATTTGAATCTGTTGACATCTTTATGTATGAGTTCATAAAATCATTCCAGTTTGCAGGAACTGAGCAAATCAATTATGAAAAAAATGGAACAAGCAACAGTATCAGCAGGCTGAAGCTATTTACTCATGTAATAACCCATGAATTTCATCATAAAGGCCAAATCCTTTCTATTAGCCGGCACCTTGGATACATACCGGTTGACACAGACATCATCAGGTAATGCCAGCCACTGGAAATGCCGGAACATACACTTAAACTCATTCATTTTGAAAAACAGAACCCGCCCATTTTGCGCTTTTATTCTCATGCTGTTTTTTACATGCGCCGCGAACAGCCAGGCAACTTATAACAATGAAATAAAAAAGGTGGCAGTCGCACTCTACAATTCATTTGACAAAGTGCAACAACGTTCCGGCGAGTTAAGCTTTGATGATACTGCACGGCTTAAATGGAACAATCTTCCGGTTGGCCTGCGGGCAAGAGCAGGAACAAGTATAGGAAACATGAATGATGACCAACGAAAGCTTGTTCATCGAATTCTTTCTGTTTCACTAAGTTCACAGGGCTATCTAAAAGCTACCGGTATCATGCACCTCGATGATTTGCTGAATCGGTTTTACGATAGCCTTTATTTCAGGAAAGAAATCAACGATACTACCTATACATTCATACGGTCGCTATTATGGTCGCACAAAAATTATTTTTTTGCCTTTTTTGGCCGGCCGGCAGATAGCGTTTGGGGCTATAAACTGGAAGGTCATCACTTATCAGTGAATTTTACATTTGTTAATGACAAACTCTCAGTGACTCCGTTTTTCATGGGTACAGACCCGGCCGAATATCCTAACGCTGAGTATGCAGGCTGGCGGGTTCTGGGGCAAGAGGAAGATTTAGGCATTAAGTTAGTAAATCTCTTTTCACCTGGTCAACAAAAGAAAGCAACAATGAGTACCGCCGTGCCACGAGATATCATCACTGCCGCAGAAAGTGGGAAGCGCCTGGTTGACAATTGGGGCATCTTAGGGGCTGAAATGAATGATAGACAAAAAGCAGTTTTGAAATACATCATTCGGGAATTTGTATTTAACCTTGAGTACCAAAAGGCAGATATTGAATATGAAAAAATCATGAAAGCAGGGATTGATAAAATCTATTTTGGATGGATTGGAGAATACGACGAAAAAAAGCCACATTACTATGTTTTAAATGGCCCAACCTTCATTATCGAATTTGATAATAACGGCGGGCCGAGAAACAGTGCAAATCATATTCATGCGATATGGCGGGAAAAAGGTAATGAATATGGAGAAGATGTATTAAAAAAACACTACCAAATGGAAAAGCATTAGTCGCAAAAAAAACACGAACCACTAATCTTGTAATGTTTCATGAATTCAGATTAAATAGTTTTACCGGTAAATATTTTTGTTATTTTGAATAGTATATTAGCAACTTTTTACGAGCGAGACATCCGTAAGATGATCGAAGAAGTCACCTATTTAGAAATGAAGAAGACCTGTGGCGAACCCAGGGATCTGTGAAGAACCCGGCTGGCAATCTTGTATTACATATCATTGGGGGACTGAATCATTTTATTGGAGCTACACTTGCACAAACCGGCTATGTTCGCGAACGTAACAAGGAATTTACCAGCAAAGGCGCTGAAAGAAAAGAGCTCTTGGTTAAACTGGAAGAACTTATTCCGATGATCAACAAAACGATCAACGATCTCACGGCGGAGCACACGGAAGCAGAGTACCCGCTTATGTTCGACGATATGAAACCTTCTACCACCTATGTACTGCTGCAGTTGTTACTGCATCTAAATTATCACCTCGGGCAGGTAAATTATCTCCGCCGCATTTTTGAATAAAAATGAAAATTCCCTGTGAAATTTTCCTTGCAAAAACGATTTATTTCTTTTTAAAAAATTCCGTCGGTAAATAAGGTAAGTGTAATCATTTAAATGGCTTTGGTTGCAATACTTTTAATAACAGGTGTAGCATTTTTTATCTATTTTGTTTCGTTGCTACAAGTTTGTAGCATTTTTTTCGAAATTTTTATTTTTGCTACAGGTTGGTAGCATTTTTTTGTTCAAATTTATTTTTGCTACAAGTTTTTTTATTCATGTTCAGACAGGTTGCAAAAGATGAAAACACAAACTGACAAAAAATTAGACAATCCTGTTTGGTTTTCGCTGTCCGAGACTCACCGGAATTTTTCGATCGACTATAATCATATAAAATTCTATCATCCCGACTACTGTCCATTTGGTGGTTTTGAAAAAGTGAAGAGCATTGCAAAGCCTCTGGATGAATATTCAGCAAGCGTTGACAATTTTTTTATCGTTGGTGAAAAACCTGGGCTTTCAAATCAATTAGTGTTGAGAAAAGAATCAGTATGTCTTCAAATGATTATTACACACAGGATTGAAATTGAAATAAAGGACAGGATTATAAAACTTACCAGCGACCACACAGATTCGTTATTCCAATTAATTAATTTAGTGCAACCTGGCTATTTCAGAAGGAAAACAGCTTTGTTAGGTAATTACTTTGGAATATTTAAAAATGATGAACTTATTGCTGTTACCGGAGAACGCATGAAGATGGATGGGTTTGTTGAAGTAAGTGCTATCGTTACACATCCCAGCCAAACAGGACAAGGATATGCCAAACAACTAATTGCTCATACTGTAAATAATATCTTCGATCAAAATGTAAAACCTTATTTACACGTAGTTGAAGATAATTACGGAGCAATTCAACTATACGAAAAATTGGGATTTACTACAAGACGAAAGATTAGCTTTTGGAATATCCAAAAGCGCCCATAAAATGAATGTCTTCTTCAGTTATCAGTCGCACTAACCAATGTCCACTTTATTCCTGGCTTTCACTGAATAGTAAAATATTACCGCGTTGATAGCCAGCGGGCTTATTCTAAGCCATCAACATAAACTCCATACATTTTTGCCTTCTCCATGCCCCCCTGTATCAAAAGCGGATAGTGATTGTATCGAAAGCGAACAGTAGATTTTACAAGGCTTTTATAAATATCTGAAAACAAGCATGTTATGAATTGGCACGTCTTTATATAAAGATGTAACAGAAAAGATCTTTTAAAAAAAACAAAAAAAATTATCAACAAAAAAAATATTTGCATCATGAAAAAACAATCAAACATGTTATTTACTTCCTTAAGTAATCGTGACATGGCAAACCTTACAAAAGAGGTTGAAGAAACAATCGCATTCGGGTTGATATCATCCAGACCCAAAGTTTTTACAGCAGCAGAATTATGGAACGTTCAACGCCAAAAGAAACCTATCCCGCAAAGAAGATTCCTGTAACAAAAAATATTAAATAAATTAAAAATTATAGTCATGAAAAAGCAGTCAAACATTTTGTTTTCCAGATTAAGCTCCGGCTCGCTGGCAAACCTTACCGCAGAAGTGAAGGAAAGCCTGGCAAGCGGTATGGATCTGCCCCGTCAAAAAACTTTCAGTGTCGCAGATCTCTGGAATATTCAGCGCCGGAAAAAGGGCATTGCGCTAAGAAGTTTTTCTTTTTAAAAACACCCATTAAGCATTGGTAGCGATCGCAAAAAAAGCAATGAAAATTACCTGCATAACCCCGGCAAAAGAAACTGTATCAAAACCGTACACTTGTTGTATCGATAGCGTACAGTAAAAGTTAACTTTGATCTATAAATAAATGAAATTCAACTGGTTATGATTTGGCATGGCTTTGTATAATGAAGTAAGAAAAATCGGTGGGTTGATGAACAGTTGTACAGAAGACCGCCGTACCAGATTAAAACAAAAGTAACACGATAAAAAAATGGACAGGGTAATAGAAAAAAAACTTTGGAATAGTAAACGGATCATGATGATTGGCGGGTCTGTAGCGCTGGTAGCATTGTTAACGGCCAGCGTATATTTTTCTTCGGGCAAATCAAAACTGAACGTAGTAACTGACCGTATTACCATCAGCGAAGTGAAGCAGGGTCCTTTCCAGGAATTTATACCGGTGGATGGGGTGGTGCTTCCCGTTACTACTATTTACCTGGATGCAATGGAAGGCGGCAGAGTAGAAGAAAAATACGTAGAGGATGGCGCCATCATGAAAAAAGGCCAACCGATTTTACGGTTAAGCAATACCGATCTCGAATTAAGTTTGGCCAACCAGGAAACTGCCGTGTTTGATGTGTTGACACAAATGCAGAACACTAAAAATGTGGCGGAACAAAACTCAATGAACCGGCAAACGCAGATGGCAGATGTGGACAATGCCTTAAAAGAAGCAGAAAGAGTATATAATGTAAATAAAAAGTTATACGCTCAAAAAGTGATCGGTAAACAGGAATATGAATCCAGTCTTAACCTGTACAATTACCAGGTAGGCAGAAAAAAATTAGCAGAAGATATTTTGAAACAGGATGGAAGCTCAATGAAATTGCAGGTGGCACAAGCCAGGGAGTCTTACGAACGCATGCAAAATACGTTGCAACTAATGCGCAAAAAGGTGGGCGACCTGATCGTACGCTCACCGGTTGACGGGCAACTAACCTCGCTTGACGTGGAGATCGGCCAGAATAAAAACAAAGGCGAACGCCTCGGGCAGATTGATGTGATGAGTGGGTTCAAGGCAAGAGTTAACGTAGATGAACATTATATTTCACGTGTTTTCATTGGCCTTGTAGGGGATTGTCCCATTGCCGGCAAAAATTATAAACTTACCATTAAGAAAGTGTTTACACAAGTTACCGGCGGCAGGTTCCAGGTAGATATGGAGTTCAATGATAGCATCCCATCAGGCCTCAGGCGGGGGCAAACCCTCCAGATCCATCTTGCTTTAAGTGATGAAAGAAATGCATTATTGGTAAGTAAGGGCGGTTTTTACCAGCAAACCGGCGGTAACTGGATATTCAAAGTAAACGATAATGGCACGATGGCTTATAAAGTAGATATTCAGCTTGGTAGCCAAAATCCTGATTATTATGAAGTGTTGCAGGGATTGAAAGCAGGCGATAAGGTAATCACCAGCAGTTATGAAAACTATGGAAATATCCAGGAACTCGTTTTGAAGGGACCTTAATAGGATAATAAAAAGGAATTTATACCAGAAAACTCCGGCCCGCTTTCTTCGTGAGGGCGGGCTGAGGTTAAAAACTAACAATTAAAAAGGATTTTATGAAAGATATAATAAAACTATCAATCCTCTTTGTAACGATGAGTGTATTAACTTCATCCAGGGAAAATGTTGGTGCCAAAAAATCATGCACCTCATCCATTGCAGAGCAGGCCTGCCTGCATTCTAAGAATGACTATGCTATTAATATAACATGTGCTAAAAAGACATCCGTTGTGCAGAAAAAAGAAGAAGAGTCGTCCGTTACACGGTCCGCAGATCTTGAAGTGCCAATTTCACCTATCAGCCGTTTTATACTGTTACAATAAAATCCTTTCAAAATAAATAATCATCAACCAGAAAAAAATGATACACATTCAAAATCTTGAAAAAATTTATCGGACTGAAGAAGTTGAAACTGTTGCACTCAACAATCTTTCCATCGACATTAAAGAAGGCGAGTTTGTAGCAATCATGGGACCTTCCGGCTGTGGCAAAAGTACCCTGCTGAACATATTGGGTTTGCTCGATGACCAGGATGAAGGGAGTTTTATATTCAATGGCATTGAGGTAGCAAAGTTCAACGAACGCAAAAGGGCCGACCTGCGCAAACGCAATATCGGCTTTGTATTCCAGAGTTTTAACCTCATCGATGAATTGACAGTATTTGAAAATGTTGAGTTGCCGCTGATCTATACAGGAGTTAAACCCGCTGATCGAAAGAAGAGGGTGGAAGAAGTGTTAGACAAGATGCAAATCATGCACCGCAGAAATCACTACCCACAACAGCTTAGCGGGGGACAACAACAACGTGTAGCTGTGGCAAGGGCCGTGGTCAACAATCCCAAACTGATTTTAGCGGATGAGCCTACCGGTAACCTCGATAGCAGCAATGGTAACGAAGTGATGCAATTATTAACCGATCTCAATGAACAAGGTACCACCGTGATAATGGTTACCCACAGTGAACATGATGCAAGATATAGCCACCGCATTATTCGTATGCTGGATGGGCAGACGGTTACAGAAAATATATTGGTATAAGCACAATTGCTTACCAGGATACCAAACCGGGATCATCCATTCAATGAAACTTTGTGATCCCGGTAAAACCTTTCCAACTTATCCTTCATAGGCTGAAATATAAAAACCATCCGGATACAAAACTGCACTGCTATATTTAAACTTGTGCAATGATATACTTCTCCGGGTGGATCCGGTTTTCTGATTTTGTTTTCTTGGGACTTCGATTTGCGGGTCTACATTCTGCCGGGCGAAGCTTTGCCCCGGCGGAAACCTGGCTGGAAGCCAAGCCCGGTTCCCCATCAAAAAAATTGTAACAATCAACTCATATATTTTTAAGGGGATTCTCAAAATTATTTCAAAACAACTCTTAACAATCTTTGAAAAAACAAGTGGGACGAAATAAAGAAAACTGATCATTCCCTACTCATTACTCATTATAATTGCCATGATAAAAAACTATTTAAAGATTGCCTGGCGAAATTTACTGAAGAATAAGACCTTCTCCCTAATCAACATTGCGGGCCTGGCAATTGGGTTGTGCAGCTTCCTATTAATTGCGCTATATGTTGCTGATGAGTTAAATTATGACCGGTACAATGATAAGGCCGACCGGATCTACCGCGTTAATTCTGACATAAGGTTTGGAGGAACCGATTTAAGACTTGCCGTTTGCAGCGATCCCATGGGTGCCACCCTCAAGAGAGACTATCCACAGGTAGAGGAATATGTTCGTATTTATAACTCCAGCGGCTCTAAGCTAATTAAAAAAGGGAATGAATTTATTGATGAGCAGCGGGTAGCCCACGCAGATTCTACATTGTTCAATGTATTTACTTTACCTGCGATTGAAGGGGACACCAAGAATGCTTTGAATGAACCCAATACCGTGGTGATCACCGAATCAACTGCAAAAAAATATTTTGGTACCACCAATGCTGTGGGCAAAACCGTTGAAACCAACTCAAGCAGGAACAATCTTTACAAAGTGACGGCGGTGATTAAGGATATTCCCCATAACTCACATTTCAATTTCGACTTCATTTTCTCCATGGACAATGTGGAATATGATTTCGGTAACTACCTCAGCCATAATTTTCAAACGTATATTTTATTAAAGAAGGGCATGGATTACAAGGCCTTTGAAAAAAACTTCCCGCAGGTGGTTGATAAATATGTGTTGCCACAGGCCAAGCAGTTTATGCAGATCAACACCATGGATGATTTCAGGAAGAATGGCAATAGCCTCGAGTATCATTTGATGCCGCTCACGGATATACACCTAAGGTCAGACCGTACGCCTGAACTCGGCGTCAATGGCAACATCCAATACGTATATATTTTTTCAGCGGTCGCATTATTCATATTGTTGATTGCCTGCATCAACTTTATGAATTTATCAACCGCCCGTTCAGCGAGCCGTTCAAAGGAAGTAGGCATCCGCAAGGTATTGGGCACCGATAAAAATGCATTGATCTGGCAGTTTCTTACCGAGTCGACACTGATGGTTTTTATTGCCCTGGTAGTCGCCCTGCTGATCGCCTGGGCAATTCTGCCATTCTTCAATTCTGTCTCTACCAAGACGCTCACATTTGCCACCTTCTTCAGTTATAAAACATTGCCATTTCTTTTGTTGCTGCCATTCGTGGTAGGTACACTTGCTGGCAGTTATCCTGCATTTTTTCTTTCTTCTTTTCAACCCATTGTGGTACTAAAAGGAAGAACAAATGCAGGGTTTAAGAAAAGCACACTGCGCAGTGGGTTGGTAGTTTTTCAATTTTTTATTTCCATCTTTTTAATCATCGGGGTAACAATCATTTACCGGCAACTCGATTATATACAAAATAAAAAGCTGGGATACAATAAAGACCAGGTACTGATCTTAAATGGCACAAGTGCACTGGGCAAAAGTGCGGAATCTTTCAAAAATGAAGTGGCCAAAATGAGTGGCGTAAAAAGCGCTTCATTCAGTGGTTACCTGCCTGTAAGCAATTCTGCCCGCAACGACAATACCTACTCTACCCAGGCGGTGATGGATACCAAAAGCGGGTTCAACATGCAGACGTGGAATATTGACTATGATTACCTGAATACGCTGGGAATGGAGATTGTAAAGGGGCGCAATTTTTCGCGGGAATTCGGCAGCGATTCCTCCGCCATACTCATCAATGAAACCACCGCAAAGATCATTGGCTATGATAACCCGATCGGAAAAAAGTTATATACTTTCGATGGGGTGATGCCGCCCAAAAGTATTTCGTACACAATCATCGGGGTGGTAAAGAACTTTAATTTTGAATCACTTCACCAGAACATTGGCCCGCTATGTTTCCGTATGGGCAACAATAGCTGGTCCACTGCTTTTAAAGTATCTGCGACAGATGTAACGGGGTTGCTGAAAAATATCGAAAATAAATGGAAGGCAATGGCACCGGGTATGCCTTTCAGTTACCAGTTTTTGGATGACGCGTTTGATAACATGTACAGGAGCGAACAACGGGTAGGCAAAATCGCGTTAGCCTTTGCCATACTCACTATCCTGATCGCCTGCCTGGGATTATTCGGTCTTGCTACTTACATGGCTGAGCAAAGGACAAAGGAAATCGGCGTACGCAAAGTGCTTGGGGCGTCCATCCAAAATGTGGTTTCCATGTTATCGAAAGATTTCTTAAAACTGGTTTTCGTGGGCGCTTTAATCGCTTTTCCCATCGCATGGTACAGTATGCACAAATGGCTGGAAGATTTCGCTTTCCGGGTAGACATGAGTTGGTGGATCTTTGCCTTTGCAGGATTCATTGCATTACTGATCGCACTGGCTACGGTGAGTTTCCAGGCAATTAAAGCAGCAATGGCGAATCCGGTAAAAAGTTTGAGAACGGAATAAATTTAATTAGCTAATGTGCTGATGTGCTAATATGCTAATATGCGAATGTGAAAATTCGACAATGCGAAAATTCGAAAATTAAAGACCGAAGTCATTGAAAGTTGTGGCAAGGGAAAATGAAAAAAATGCAAAAAAAATTATGGGCCAAACGATAGATTACAAATGAGCATTCTTGCATCGCCCTCTTGTACTATTGAAGCTATTGGCAACAGGAGACGGACAAAGGGTAAAAAGGTAGAAGGTGGAAGGTAGAAGGCAAGAGGTAAAAGGTAAAAGGCAAAAGACACGAGGCATTAATAACCAACGAGCAACCTTCAACCATCAACTATCAACCATCAAATTAAAACACGATGATAAAGCGATCTGTTTTTTTTGCAAAGCCAATTCTCTTGGTGCTATTTAGCTGGCTTCTGCTGGCAATTTTATTTCCGGTTTATTGCATCGCTTCGTATCCACAGGGCAAACAACTTCCCATCAACCAGGATCCTTCACCCGACATCAAAAATATGCCTGCTGTAAAATGGAAGTTTCACAGCAGCCAGCCCATTATGGCTTCACCGGTTATTGATGAAAATACAGTGTATGTGGGCGGACTGGACAGCATTCTGTACGCCTTCGATATCTCCACAGGCAATACGCGTTGGAAATTCCGCACGGGCGGGGAAATACGCTCAAATGTACTGGTAGACGGAGCCCGGCTATTCCTGGTGGGCGGTGATGGTACCATCTATTCGATCGATAAAGTTAGCGGGAAGCAGGTGTGGAAATGGGTTTTCAATAAAACCGCTGTATTCCTGGGCGAGAGAAAATATGACATTGCAGATTATTTCAATGCATCACCGGTGATACAAAATCATACAATTTATTTTGGATCGGGAGACGGAAAGATCAATGCACTGAATGCAGACAACGGCGACCTGCTTTGGAGTTTTAAAACTGACGATATCATTCACGCCACACCGGTAATCTACAAGGATAAACTTATTGCAGGCTCCTTTGATGGCAATGTATATGCACTTAACAGCAAGACCGGAACATTGGTGTGGAAATTTAAATCTGTTGGACACGAATATTTTCCCAAAGGCGAAATGCAGGGTGCGCCGGTGGTGTTCAATGGACTGGTATACATTGGCAGCCGCGATTATAATTTATACGCCATCAACGCAGATGGCGGCTACTGCCATTGGAACCAAAAATTTCCCAAGGGTTGGGTACTGGCAACTAGTATTAAAGATTCAATACTTTTTGTGGGTACATCAGAAGATAAAATAATTGCCGCCCTAAATCCTGCAACGGGAAAGGAACTGTGGAGAACGGACGTAAAATTTAATATTTTTTCACCTTGTGCTTTCTCCGAAACAATGCTTTACACCGGCAACCTAATGGGGAAAGTTTTTGGCATTGATAGCAAAACCGGCGCCATCCGGTGGACATTTGTTACCGATGGCTACAAGCAAAATCATGATAAATATTTTAAAGCGGATGATTCATTCAGCGATGACTTTTTTAGGGTTATAAGGAATAATGTGGACTACATCAATGCACAGCTGAAATGGGGAGCGATATTTTCATCACCCGCAATTGCAAAGAACTCTTTAATCATCACCAGTACAGATGGGACAGTGTATTGCCTGGAGGAAGTTCGAGTTAAGAATTAAGAATTAAAAATTAAAAGTTAAAAATTATAAATTAAAAACTACAGCCTATACGCCTTCAACCTTCAACCTTCAACCTTCAGCCTTCAACCATCAACCTTCAACCGTCTCAACCAATGATAAAAAACTATTTCAAAATCTCCTGGCGCAACATGATGAAACATAAAATGTTTTCATCCATCAATGTCATTGGATTAACCATTGGGCTCACAAGCTTTTTGTTGATTGCGCTGTATATTTTTGATGAGCTGACCTTTGATGGTTTTCATAAAAACGGAAATAATATTTACCGGGTGGTTGACCGGAAAACATCTGCTGAAGGAAAAGAAACCAAGGTGGCTGGCGCTGGTTGGCTCGTCTCTGAAAAAGCAAAAGCCGACCTGCCGGGTATAAAGGACGTAGCCCGCATCACTACATTTGGAAGAATAAATGTGTCGAATGTTGAGAATACAAATGTTTTTTATGAAGATTACACCGTTGCCAATCCTGGTTTTTTAACCGCTTTCGATTTTAAACTGCTGGAAGGAGATCGCAACACGGCGTTAATGGCTCCTCATTCGCTAATTGTTACCGAAGAAACAGCGCGAAAATTTTTCAGTACTACCAGTGTTATCGGCAAAATGATAATGGTTGACAGGGATAGCACACCATTTAAGATCACAGCGGTATTAAAAAATTTCCCCGTTAATTCTCATCTCTCTTTCAACCTTCTTTTGTCAGAATCAAGCATCACCGGTGAAAGCTTTAAAAAGTTTATCAATTCCGACTGGACTTCCGATAGTTTTATAACTTATTTATTATTAGATGACAAAACTTCCGCCCAGTCAACCGCAGCAAAAATTAACCAGTTGGTTGCAACCAATCAAAGCAAGGAAGTTAAAGGCAAAAGCAGTTATATGCTGCAACCTCTACAAGACATTCACTTTTACTCCGATGACATCGAAGGCAACTCGGGCAAGAAGGGCAATATCACGTATATCTATGTTTTTTCAATCCTTGGTTTATTCGTATTGTTGATTGCCTGCATCAACTATATGAACATCACTACCGCCGGGTTCGCCGCCAGGTCAAAGGAAATTGCGGTGAGAAAAGTAGCCGGCGCTTCCCGCACAAACCTTACAGGGCAATTTCTTTCAGAAGCTTTTTTAGTAACCTTACTCGCATTGATTTTCTCCTTGATTCTCGTGAAGATTTTATTACCGGCATTCAATGGTTTTACTGAAAAGCAATTGGTATTGGGTTTAGATACTGATTACCGCATCTGGTTAGGAATTGTTTTGATTGTTGTAATCGCAGGGCTGCTATCCGGCATTTACCCTGCATTATTTCAGTCGGGATTTAAGCCGCTATCACTACTTAAAAGCAAGATCAATATTGGTAAAGGAAATCTTTCCCTTCGGCGCTCATTGGTGGTATTTCAATTTGCCATTTCAATTGTAATGATTGTTGCCACTATGATCATTTATATGCAGATGAAGTACATCAACAATAAGAACATGGGTTTTAATAAAGAGCAGTTGCTGGTAGTAGACATCAATAGCGGCAAGGTTCGCCGCGGTGCGGAAACGATCAAAACTGAATTCGCAAAATTGAGCCAGGTGCAGGATGTATCCGTAAGTTCAAGGGTGCCCGGTGAATGGAAAGACCTGCCAAAACTGAAAGTAAAGAATGAGAACATACAAACGAAAAATGGCCAGGATATGTACTTCCTCGGTGTGGATGACCAGTTTTTAAAAACATACCAGCTTACCCTTGCCAAAGGAAGAAACTTTCAAAGCGGCAGCCTTGCTGATTCTCTTTCGGCTATTATAAACGAAACCGCGGCAAAAGAGTTGGGCATAACAGAACCGTCAGAACAACCGGTTGAATTTCCTTCAGGCGATAACAGCGAGCCGCTTCCATACAAAGCAAGAGTGATTGGGATTGTAAAAGATTTCAATTTTCAATCATTGCGCCAACCGCTGGCCCCCATGGTGCTTGGTTTTCAAAAAAATCCCATCCAAAGCATCGATTACTTTACGGTAAGAGTTACCCCAAACAACATGAGTGAAACACTCAGTAAAATGGATGCAATTCTGCATAGCATCGATCCAAAACATTTGTTTGAATATCATTTCCTGGATAAGCAATGGGATTTGTTTTACCGGGAAGACAGGATTAGGGAAACCATATTTTTAATGGTGGCAATGCTTACCATCCTCATCGCTTGTCTGGGTTTGTTTGGGTTAGCTACTTATGCGGCCGAACAGCGCATCAAAGAAATTGGTGTGCGCAAAGTGTTGGGTGCAAGTGTGGGCAGTATCGTAACAATGTTGTCGAAAGATTTTCTCAGGCTGGTGTTGATCGCAGCGGTGATTGCATTTCCTGTGGCCTGGTGGGCGATGACGCAATGGCTGCACGATTTCGCCTACCGGATCACCATTAACTGGTGGGTATTTGTAGTTGCAGGAGTTGCAGCATTAATGATCGCGTTGATCACGGTAAGTTTCCAGGCAATTAAAGCAGCTGTTGCTAATCCCGTAAAAAGTTTGAGAACAGAATAGAAATTCAATTAGCTAATATGCTAATTAGCTAATGTGCAAATTAGCCAATGTGAAAATTCGAAAATGTGAAAATTCGAAAGTTAAAGATTGCATTCGTTGAAAGTTGTAGAAAAGAAAATGTAAAAAAAAACTATGACCAGGCGATAGATTAAAGATGAGCATCGTTGCATCGCCCTATTGTGCTGTTAAAGCTATTGGCAACGGGCAAAAAGGCAAAAGGTAGAAGGTGAGAGGTAGAAAGTGAGAGTTATTAGCAAACAAGTTTCAACCGTCAACCATCAACGACCAACCATCAACAACCACCATAAACCTTCAATCATCAACCATCAACCTTTAACCTTTCTGATATGTTTAAAAATTATATAAAAATAGCCATTCGCAATCTCTCACAGCATAAGGCATACGCTGGTATCAATATCTTCGGGCTGGCATTTGGACTGGCCGCGTTTTGGATGATTGTACTTTATATTGCCGATGAACTGAGTTACGATCGGTTTAATGTAAATGCGGATAGGATTGTCCGCGTGATACAACATGCCCGCTGGGGTGAAAATGATATGCACGAAGCACCCACTTCTGCGCCATTTGCGCCTGCAATGAAAGCAGCATTCCCCGAAGTGCAGGAGGCTACCAGGATACTCACGGAAGGTGGTGGTATAATCAATTACAAGGATAAACGCCTTACAACAGACGATATCTTTTTTACAGATAGCAATATTTTCCAGGTATTCACTTTTCCTTTTTTGTACGGCGATGCAACTACTGCACTAACTGCACCCCAGTCGATGGTCATTACTGAAAGCCTTGCTGTTAAGTTATTTGGTGATCCGCAAAAGGCACTTAATGAAACCATTTATTTTGAGAACAACTATCCCAATAGAACAACCGGTGTTATAAAAAATATCCCGCAAAATGCTCACTTCCGGTTTTCTGCACTTCGGTCCCTTCCGCAGGGATATAGCGGAG
Organism: Ferruginibacter sp.; assembly: GCA_025963635.1. GTDB lineage: Bacteria > Bacteroidota > Bacteroidia > Chitinophagales > Chitinophagaceae > Ferruginibacter. The sequence continues at coordinate 26,069 of JAOQAK010000060.1, read as the reverse complement.
CCTGGCAAAATTTTGATGTGTATACTTACCTGTTGCTCAAAAAAGGAACTACTATTAAAAGCCTTGAAGCCAAACTACCAAATTTTGCCGCCAACAGCATCCAAAAATTAATGAAAGTGGATGACTACAAAATGGAGTTGCAGCCATTAACTTCTATTCACCTGCATTCTGATCTCCGGTTTGAAATCAGTCCAAATGGTAGTATGAACCGTGTTTATTTGTTCATAGCCATTGCCACACTGATATTGATCATTGCGATCATCAATTATATCAATTTAAGTACTGCCCGTTCATCGATGAGGTTAAAAGAGATTGGAGTCCGGAAAGTAGTTGGCTCTGGTAAAAAGCAACTTGCGGCCATGTTCATAACAGAATCGGTGCTGGTGACCTTACTGGCTGCATGCATCGGTATTTTAATGATGCAAATTACCATGCCTTTATTTAATCAACTCGTGCAAAAGCAACTGGTTATATGGCAGTTTGGAAAGTTGACTACCTTGATACTGCTGGCCGGCTTTACTATTTTGACAGGCATCATTAGCGGTATATACCCGTCTCTATTTTTATCACGTTTCAAAACAATTCCTGCTTTAAAGGGGCAGATGGGCAATCTTTCGGCAAATATTTTGTTTCGCAGGTCGCTGGTGATTTTCCAGTTTGTAATTACTGTGGTGATGATCTCCGCTTCGCTGGTGGTTTATCGCCAGCTGCAATTTGCCCGGCATAAAGACCTTGGATTTAACAAAGATCAACTGCTTACATTCCATATCGATGACCGCAAAGTACGCAACAACACAAGCGCCTTGAAGGAGCAGTTGTTACAAAATCCGGTGATTGAAGGGGTAGCCGTCGCAGGCAACCCGATTGGAAATAACAACCTGGGCGGACTGGGCTATAAGTTACAGTCAGAATCCGGTGATTTTTCCACAAGTACCACCATGGCTCAGGAGTTAATGGTAGATGCAGACTATGTTCCTGCAATGGAAATTAAGATCCTGAACGGCAGAAACTTTTCAACCACCATGCCATCAGATCAATACGGATCTGCCCTGGTCAATGAGACCCTGGTAAAAAAATCGGGGTGGAAGAATCCCATTGGTAAAAAGTTAAGATTCCCGATTGATGATAGTACCGGCTTTGGCGAAAGAACCGTGGTAGGGGTGGTAAAAGATTTTCATACTTATTCATTGCAACATCTTGTAGAACCATTAGTGATGGTGATGCCGCCGGTAGCCTCCATGGGAGATAATCTCTATGTAAAAATAGCCAGGGGAAGGGTGAAAGAAGCCTTAGGCTACATCGATAAAGTTTATCGCAGCTTTGACAAAACGAATCCTGCAGAGTACCATTTCCTCGATGCAAATTTTGCGAAGCAGTATAGCGCAGAGGAAAAACAGGGCCAGGTGGCATTGGTATTTACTTTACTCGCAATATTGATTGCCTGCCTCGGACTTTTTGGTCTCGCCACATTTACCGCACAACAACGAACAAAAGAAATAGGTATCCGCAAAGTATTGGGCGCAAGTATCATGGGAATTGTTAGCATGCTCTCCGCAGATTTTTTGAAACTTGTATTGGTAGCAGCATGCATTGCTTTACCGGTTGCGTGGCTTGCCATGAGCAAGTGGCTGCAAAACTTCGCTTACCACATCAATATTGATTGGAAGCCTTTTGCCCTGGCAGGCGCAGTGGCAGTAGGGATAGCATTCATAACGGTAAGTTTCCAGGCCATTAAAGCTGCTATCGCCAACCCGGTGAAAAGCCTTCGAACGGAGTAATGAGGAAATTAAAAATTAAGAATTGAAAATTAAATTGAGAATAAGAATTAGTGCATCTAAGATGGCATTTCAACCATCAAAGATCAAAGATCAAGCTTTAACCTTTAACCATCAACCTTCAACCTTCATCAACCATCACCGCCATGTTCAAAAATCATCTCACCGTTGCCCTCAGAAATTTCTGGCGCAATAAAACATTCTCGGTCATTAATGTGCTTGGCCTTTCCATTGGGATCAGTGCCGCGTTGGTGATCTTCATGATAGTTTATTATGAATTCAGTTATGATAAATTTGAACCCGATGGTGACAGGATTTACCGGGTAGTGCTGGATGCAAAATTTTCCGGCACCGAAGGGCATAGCGCAGCCGTGCCTGCACCCTTAGGAGCTGCGATAGAAAATGAAGTAACAGGGGTTGAACATACGGTGCCGGTATTCAAGTTCCAGGGTGATGGTACTGCAAAGGTTAGCATCGCTGCTGCGAAGGCGGATAACCTGACAATCTATAAAAAACAACCCAATATTGTTTTCGCCAACCAGCACTATTTTTATATGCTGCCCTATAAATGGGTAGTTGGTTCTCCCGCAGCTTCATTGAAAGATCCCTTTTCTGTAGTGCTTACTGAAAGCAGGGCCCGTCAATACTTTCCTTCAGTTCCGGCTGCGGACATCATTGGAAAACAGATCACCTACAATGAAGATATCCATGCAACAGTGACCGGCATTGTAAAAGATCTTAATGAGACAACAGCCTTTAATGCGGTAGAGTTTGTTTCGCTTGCAACCATTTCAAAAACAAACCTGCAGAATAATTTCATGATGACGGTCTGGAATGACTGGATGGCTTACTCGCACTTATTTATAAAGCTGTCAAAGGGAGTGAGGGTTACTAATACAGAAGCACAACTGGAGAAGTTGTTGAATAAGTACAATAAAGAAGCCCATAAAGATGCAAACAATACCATGAACTTTCACCTGCAACCTTTGAATGATATGCATTTTAACCGCAATTACCAGGGATTTGACCAGCGGCTCGGGCACAAACCAACCCTGTTTGGATTGCTGGCTATTGGGGCTTTCCTTTTACTGTTGGGATGTATCAATTTTATCAACCTCACTACCGCACAGGCAATGCAAAGAGCAAAAGAAATTGGTATCCGGAAAACAATGGGAAGTTCAATGGGGCAACTTGTGATACAGTTTTTAAGTGAAACATTTTTCATCACCATCATTGCAACTATTTTATCCGTCGCATTAACGCCTTTGCTACTGAAAATGTTCGACGCCTTTATTCCGCCCGGGCTGCATTTTGATTTGATGAAGCAGCCGGCGCTGATTTTATTTGTATGCGGGCTGATTGCTGTGGTGAGTTTTCTTTCGGGTTTGTACCCTGCCTTTGTTTTATCTGCATTTAACCCGCTATTGGTGCTAAAAGGCCAGGCGGTTACCAACACATCCACCACCCGCAATGCATGGGTAAGAAAAACACTGACAGTTTCTCAATTCGTAATTGCACAGTTTTTTATTATTGCAACCGTGATGGTGGGTAAGCAGATCAATTACTCACTCAATGGTGATATGGGGTTCAATAAGGAAGCCGTAATAAATTTCAACCTTCCGCGTGATACAGTGGCTGCACATCCAAAGCAATTGCTGGAACAAATTAAATCCATTCCCGGGGTAGCCATTGCCGCTACCGGTTTTATGGCGCCTGCTGACCAGGGAGTAGCATTCACCAACCTGTCATACAACAATGGCGTTGAAGAATTGAAGCCAAATACACAGATCCGTTGGGGTGATCCCAAGTTCATAAAAATTTACGAGGTAAAATTAATAGCTGGCAGGAATGTGCTGCCGAGTGACAGCATTAAAGAATTTTTGGTGAATGAAAGTTATGCGCATGCGATTGGGTTTTTACATGCCGAAGAAGCGCTTAACAAGTTCCTCGACTGGAACGGCAAGCATGTTCCCATTGTAGGTATCATGAAGGATTTTCATGACCAGTCATTTCATGCCGGCATCAGCCCGATGGTGTTCGGTGGTAATAACGGAAGCACCTTTCATATAAAACTTGCCCCTAACAATAGCGGGGGCACGCAATGGAAAACTACCATTGCCGCGATGCAATCCGCTTATAAAAAAATGTACCCGGAAGAAGATTTTAATTACACCTTTTTAGATGATACCATCGCAGCACTTTATAAAACCGAACAGCAAACTGCCAGCCTCCTGCAATGGGCAACCGGCTTAACGATTTTTATCAGTTGCCTTGGCTTGCTAGGACTGGTAATATACACCACCAATACCCGCACAAAAGAGATTGGCATCCGGAAAATATTAGGTGCTTCTATTACCAATATTGTTGCCATCTTATCCAAAGACTTTGTATTGCTCGTTGTGATAGCCTTTGTAATTGCGTCACCGGTTGCATGGTGGGCTACCTACCAATGGCTGCAAGACTTTGCTTATCGAACAAATATCAGCTGGTGGGTATTTATTGTGAGTGGTATGGCAATGCTTTTGATTGCATTGTTAACGCTAAGTATTCAAACAATCCGGACAGCTGTAGCCAATCCAGTGAAAAGTTTGAGAACCGAATGAGAAAGCAAGGCTTGGCCACGAATCCACGAATGTTTACGAATTTTTATTCAAAAGATATTTTAATAGTGCCTTATTCGTGCATTCGTGGCAATCAAAATTTCGTTCAAATAATTACACCCATATCCTAAACAATATCCCATGATGGCTTACCTTAGCCTGCAAATAATGTCTCTTCGTGATTGTTCTTAAATACCCCTATAACCCTTAACCTTATCCTATGATCAGGAACTATTTTAAATCGGCATTCCGCAGCCTGCGAAAGAACTGGGCCTTCACTTTTATAAGTATCATTGGTCTGGCCATCGGCACCGGCGCATTCGTTACATTAATGAATTATGCCGATATCGAAAATCATTATGACGCTTTCCAGGCGGATAAGAATAGCATTTACCGGGTAGAGTCTTATTTCTCCAAAGGCAGCGATATTGCCGATTCATGGGTCACCAGTTCCTTCGGCTATGCCGCCGCAATGCAAAAGGAATTTCCGGAAATAAAAAGTACCGTCCGCATCAATAATTTTGAATGCGAGCGAATTGTTCGCTATAAAAATAATATTTACCGTGAGCCAAGGGTTGTGTCGGTGGATAGCAACTTCTTCACTTTTTTCTCTTATAAACTTTTAAAGGGTGATCCGCTTACAGTGCTTAAAGAGCCCAACTCTATTGTATTATCTACCTCGGCAGCAAAGAAATATTTTGGTACGGAAGATCCGGTAGGGAAATTTCTTGAAGTAACAACACAAAAGTCAGCGCTCCACTGCAATGTAACAGGTGTTTATGAAGACTTCCCGGCGCAGTCTCATCTTCACCTGGATATGATGCTCTCGCTCACGAGCTCCCCACGATGGCTCTGGGATACCTGGTACATGCATGAGGCCTATACTTACGTAAAAGTCAATAACAAGGCCGGTGCAACTGCCGTTGAAGAAAAGTTCCCCCAGCTCGCGGAGAAGTATAAAACTGAAGTCGCCCTTCGGGAAAAAACCTGGGGAGTGTACCTGGTACCACTTGCAGATATTCACCTCAACGCCTTTAAGCCCTATGAACGGGAAGCAAAAGGCAGCCGTAAAACAGTTGATTTCATAATGATCATTTCAGCCATCATATTAATCGTTGGCTGGACAAATTTTATCAACACCCTGGTATCAAAAGCACTTGAAAGGGCAGGAGAAATTGGTGTAAGGAAAATTGCCGGCGCTACTGACCGGGATTTTATCATCCAGTTTGTAGTGGAATCGTTACTCGTAAATGTTTTGGCCCTGCTGATGTTTTTTATTTTTATGCTTGTCTTTGGGTCGTTATTTGAAGGCCTGTATTCAGAAAATACATTTTACTATTTCTGGCAGCGGCCATTGGTCTGGCAATTGATTGGGGTTACTTTTATTGCAGGCACCCTTATCACCTCCATTATCCCTTTTTTAATCTTGAAAGGTGTGAATACCGCGGCCGTCTTAAAAAATAAAATGGCATTTCGTAGCGGTATGGGCAACAAACCAAGACTTGCACTGATCGTTTTTCAATATTTTGCCGCAATGGTATTGATCATCACTACCATCGTTGTAAAGAACCAATTGAATTATATGCGTTCGATGGATCTTGGTATCGGTATAGAACAAACGCTGGTATTTAAAGCACCCGGCAAAACAGCAAATTATGATGCCAAGTTAGAATCGCTGATGCAAACCATTAAGGGCTTCAGTGGCGCAAAAGCAGTTACTGCTTCTAACTCAATACCCGGACAGCCAAATGCATTTGTTATGTCAAACCAGCGGGATAATGATCCTGCCAAAAATTCAAGGTTGTGCGATATGATGCGGGTAGATTATGATTTCATTCCTGCTTACCAGCTCAGCCTGTTAAAGGGGAGAAATTTTTCACGGAACAGTCCGGCCGATAAAGAGGACGCAGTGATCTTAACACAAAACGCATTGCAGTTATTTGGATTTAAAGATGAAGAAGATGCAATGAATGGTGCTGTGAATTTAGAAGGGCAGGGTAGTAAACGGTTTCCTGTGATCGGCGTTGTGAAAGACTTTCACCAGCTTTCGCCAAAAGAAGGATACCGACCCATCATCCTGATGATGTTCAATCCATGGACGGCGCTGGATTATAATTTTGTTTCCGTTAAATTAAGTGGTTCATCTGCCAATGCAATCATTGCTGCTACCCGAAAACAGTTCAAAAACATCTTCCCCGAATCATCTTTTGATTCTTTTTTCCTGGATGATTATTTTAACCGCCAGTACAATGATGATCTTAAATATGGTTCGATTATCACGCTTTTTACCTGGCTGGCTTTGATCATTGTTTGCTTAGGTATTTTCGGGCTATCAAGTTTTATGCTTATAAAACGAACAAAAGAAATTGCCATTCGGAAGATCATCGGTGCAGGCATGCTGCAAATACTAAAATTATTAAACCTTGATTTCATAAAGTGTATATTTATCGCTTTCGTATTAGCTATTCCCGTCGCATGGTGGGCAATGCAATCCTGGTTACAAAATTTTTCACACCGCATATCCTTGAGCTGGTGGGCTTTTTTGCTGGCAATCATCATCACCATTTTTATTACGTTGGCCACAGTGAGTGCGCTTGCATTAAAAACGGCGATCTCAAATCCAACGAAAAATTTGCGCACCGAATAAATTAATTCAAAATGAAGAATTAAGAATTAAGAATGTAAAATAAAATCCAATAGTTTTTATTATTTTGTTTACCGGCATTTGTTTTTCATGGCATCTTCGTTGTGTCACTCACTTGTACATTTGCAGCAGTGGGCAACAATGAAACGGGATTTGGAGGTGCTTTTCGAATTCCTCCGGTTCCTTCTCCAAACAAAGCAGCATACACGTCGGTTAGACCTGGCCCCAAACAATTGCCTCCAGCTTTAGCTGGAGGAATTAATGAAGTAAATTTTTTTGGCTTTAGCCAGATCAATTGCTAAAAAATTATAAATTCAATTCAGCTAAAGCCGTATAATTCATTTTTCCTTGTCAAAGGCTAAGCCTCTGGCAATTCATTTCATACAGGGAACCCCCTGATTCGAAAAAACAATTCAATCAGGGCATCTGCCGCTCATCCAAAAGCGAACACTGATTGTATCAGTTCCGAACAGATATTATAAATTATAATATGTAACCTGCTGATTATTATCAATCAACATCAAGGCATTCTTATTGTTAAGTTGGAGGTGAGAATGCTGGCCTGTAAAAATTTGTGAGGCTACTGTAAAAAAGATCGTCATGATAAGAAGTTATTTTAAAATCGCTTTCCGTAACCTTTGGGGTAACAAAGGTTTTTCTGCCATCAACATTCTGGGGCTCGCGATTGGTATTGCCACCTGCCTGATCATCATGCTTTTTGTGCAAAATGAATTGGGGTACGACGGGTTTAATAAAAAGGCTGACAGGATAGTCCGCATAAGTTTCCAGGGCTCGGCTGCCGGCGAAACGTTCGATGAGTCAACTGTAATGCCGCCCGTTGCGCAAACAATGAAGTCAGATTTTCCTGAAGTGCAGGAAGCAACCCGTATCCGGGATTTCGGTACACCAAAACTTGTGTACGGCGATAAATCTTTCAAGGAAGACGCTTTCGCATTTGTTGACTCAAATTTCTTCCAGGTGTTTACACTTCCGCTTATTGAAGGCGATGCAAAAACGGCTTTGACAGAACCGAATACAATCGTCATCACAAGGGCTTTGGCAAAAAAGTATTTCGGGAAGGAAAATCCTATGGGCAAAGTGATCAGCTTTAAAGATGGCAAAAATGCAGCCTGCAAAGTAACCGGTGTAATTGAGAAGGTGCCTGTCAATTCACATTTTCATTTCGAAGGGTTCGCTTCAATGGCCAGCCTGCCCGAATCAAGAGAGCCTACCTGGATGAGTTCTAACTTTTATACTTATCTAGTATTACCTGATGGGTACGATTATAAAAAACTCGAAGCTAAATTTCCGCAGGTCGTTGAAAAATACATCGGGCCCCAATTGTTTCAGGCCATGCATGTAACCCTGGCCGAATTCCGGAAGAAAGGCAACAACCTCAGCTTTCACCTGCAACCCTTAACAGATATCCATCTTCATTCAAATTTTGCAAATGATCTTAGTCCCGCTGGCGATATCCGCTATGTGTATATTTTCAGTGCCATTGCTTTATTCATGCTGCTGATCGCCTGCATCAACTTTATGAACCTCTCTACTGCCGGTGCGTCTAAACGTGCCCGTGAAGTGGGCATCCGTAAGGTATTGGGGTCATTAAAAATGGAGTTGGTGCGACAGTTCCTGTTGGAATCTATCCTCATCACGGCAATCGCCCTGGTGCTGGCCATGCTTTTAATGTACCTCGCCTTGCCTGTTTTCAATACTCTTGCGGGGCAAACCTTAAGCCTCCGCTTTGCTGATCATCCCTTGTTATTACCGGGTTTAATCGTATTTGTTTTGATCAGTGGTATTTTGGCTGGCAGTTACCCTGCATTCTATCTTTCTTCTTTCAAACCCGTGGCAGTACTTAAAGGGAAATTCACCTCCGGTAAAAAAAGCATTGGCTTGCGCAGCGGCTTGGTGGTTTTTCAATTTTTTATCTCGATCGTATTGATCGTGAGTACCACGGTAGTGTACAAACAGCTTTCTTATATTCAGCATAAAAAACTGGGGTACGATAAAGACCAGGTACTTGTTTTGTCGAATAGCTGGATGCTAGGAAAAAATGAAGAAGTATTTCGTCAGCAGCTCCAAAGCGATCCGCGGGTAGCCAGCATCAGTCGCTCAGGCTATCTGCCGGCCGGCCCCAGCGATAACAACAATTTTTTTGTTTACCCTGGTGAAAATGCCAATCAAATGGTCAAAACCCTGCGGTATGATGTTGACGAAAATTATATTCCAACACTGGGCATTTCAATGCTGACCGGGAGAAATTTTTCTAAAGATTTTGCGAGTGATTCCTCCGGGGTGATCCTCAATGAAACTGCAGCCAAAGCCTTCGACTGGGGCGAAAAGGCGCCCGGCAACACCATTTCTACCACCAAAAACAATGGCGAAATTGTAAGGCTTCATGTAATCGGTATAGTGAAGGATTTTCATTTCAGATCGTTGCATGAACGCATATCTCCGCTGGTAATGGTGCTTTCGCCGAATGCCGGAACCATGATCGTTAAATTGAAAACCAAAGATGTTGCCGGGTTACTGACCATCTTAAAAAAGAATTGGGACAGCATGGGAGCAGAAGAGCCACTTAGCTTTTCGTTCCTGGATGAACGTTTTAATAACACATACAAATCCGAAGAACGTATTGGACTTATCCTTGGCATTTTTGCGGGGCTCACCATCTTTGTTGCATGTCTCGGTTTATTCGGACTGGCAAAGTTTACTGCGGAACAACGCACCAAAGAAATCGGTATCCGAAAGGTGTTGGGTGCAACGGTTGCTGGAGTAGCGGCGCTTTTATCTAAGGATTTTTTGAGGTTGGTACTTTTTGCATTTGTATTCGCTTCACCCATCGCATGGTACATTATGGACAAATGGTTGCAGGATTTCGCTTATCGAATCAGTATCAGTCCGTGGGTATTTGCAATTGCCGCTTTGCTGGCAGTTATGATAACAATCCTGACGGTAAGTTTCCAGGCCATAAAAGCAGCGATAGCAAACCCGGTGAATTCACTGCGCTCGGAATAGGGCAATGAATGGTGAGTGATCAGTAATGAGTGATCAGGAATGAGTGATGAGTTATCACACGTGGCTTATAAAAAAATTGCAGTTTTAAATAAATAAACGTGATGAATATTGAGCTTTCGGAAAAAAGTGCTGAATTAATGTAACGAATGGCGGGTGAACAGAGTATTACTCATTATTCATCACTTCATCATTCATCACTCATTACTCATTTCGTTGCCCCTCATGATCATTCATTATTAAAATAGCCTTAATGATTAAAAATTATTTGAAGATTGCTTTTAGAAACCTGTCGCGGTACAAGTTTAATTCTTTCATCAATCTATTCGGATTGACCATTGGGTTTACCTGTTGCCTGCTGATATTGGTATTTATTACCAATGAACTGAGCTTTGATAAATACAATCGCAATGCGGATCGCATCTACCGGGTAACCCGCAAGTTCACCAGCCCGGAAGGCAAGCAGTGGCTAAATCTTGGCACTGTTGCGCCACCGTTTGGCCCCCTGTTGCAAAACGATTTCCCCGACATTGAGAAGATCACGCGACTGTTGCCCATCGGCACTACGCCTTTGCGTTATGAAGAGAAAATCTTTAACGAAGAGAAAGCCTTTTACGCAGATGAAAACCTCTTTTCGGTATTTAATGTATCGGTTATCAAGGGCGACCCCAGGAGAGCATTGAACGACCCGTTTTGTGTGATGTTGTCTGAAGGGATCGCCAAAAAATATTTTGGCAACGAAGATCCTGTCAACAAAGTGATCCGGCAAAACAATACTACCAATTACAAGGTTACCGGTATTTACAAGGCCTTTCCTTCCAATTCGCATATACATCCCGAAATACTTTTTTCATTCAACACACTCCGGGATTCTACGGTGTATGGCGAAAATAACCTGAAAACAAACTGGGGAAACAATTCTTTTTTTACCTACCTGTTATTGCCTGCAAATTATCCTGCCGACAAGATCGCTGCGGAATTCCCCTCCTTTATCGACAAGCATATGCCTGTGGAATCCGGACAGGGTATTAAAGCTTCCGGAACTACCAGCCTTTCCCTTCAGAAATTAACCGATATCCACCTGCGTTCACACATGGACTATGAAGCGGAGGAAAATGGCGACATCAACAGGGTCTACATATTTTCAGCCATTGCACTTTTTATCTTGTTGATCGCCTGCATCAATTATATGAACCTGTCCACCGCACGGTCGGTTTTAAGAGCCAAAGAGATTGGCATCAGGAAGGTGGTTGGGGCAGAAAGAAAAGAGATCATATTCCAGTTTTTGAGTGAATCCATTATGGTAACTTCGATTGCCTTATTATTTTCACTTGTTTTTGCGTGGCTGGCCATTCCCTGGCTCAATGATATTTCGGGCCAGCAATTAAGCCTGGCGCTTATTTCCAACTGGAAAATGATCTTGTTGTTAGTTGCCATTCCTTTTATCGTAGGCATTATTTCCGGCTTGTACCCGGCATTTTTTATGTCTTCCTTTCAACCGGTAAAGGTCTTGAAAGGGCTTATGCGTGTTCAGGCTGGCAACATCAGTTTCCGCCAGGTATTGGTAGTTACGCAGTTTTCCATTTCAATTATCCTTATTATTGCTACTGCCGTTGTATTTCAACAGTTGAATTATATGCAGCGTAAATCGCTGGGTTTTGATCGTGAGCATATTGTTACACTTCCGTATGATGGCGCATTAACGCCACAGTATGAGGCATTCAGGAACGAACTGCTTGGCAATCCTGCCATAAAGGATGCGGCCCGTTCTTCACGCATTCCCACCGGGCGCCTGTTGGATGCGCAGGGTGCAGCGATACCTGTGGGGGATACCGTAGCCCCTATAAAGGCCGATATAAAAATGGTAGCTACCGACTATGACTTCATCCCAACTTATGGAATAAAGATGGCAGCCGGGAGAAATTTTTCCCGCGAGTATAAAGCAGATACCACTTCCTTTATTATCAACGAAGCCACGCTAAGTGTATTGGGTATTAAAACGGTGAGTGATGTAGTTGGAAAACCATTTGTATATGCCGGAATAAAGGGAAGAATCATTGGCGTTGTACAGGATTTTCATTTTGAATCGATGCACGAGCATATTATCCCGCTGGTATTGCTTTTGCCACCACCAACGCAAGGATTTTATAACCGCCTTTCGGTTAAAATAGCGGGGAAAGATATTCCTGGTGGATTGACACAACTTGAAAAAACCTGGAAGCATTTTCTGCCGGAAGCTCCATTCGCATATACTTTCCTCGATGAATATTTCGATATATTGTACCAGGCCGAAAATCGCCAGGGAACCTTGTTCACTACCTTTTCGTGCCTTGCAATTTTAATCGCCTGCCTTGGCTTGTTCGGCCTGTCAGCGTTTACCATTACCCAGCGTGTAAAGGAGATCGGTATCCGCAAAGTACTCGGGGCAAGTATTGGTAATATCGTCCGGATGATCTCGAAAGACTTTCTAAAACTGGTGCTGGTGGCTGCTGTAATCGCTTTCCCAGTGGCATGGTATGCAATGCACAAATGGTTGGAGGATTTCGCCTATCGTGTAGGGATCAGTTGGTGGATTTTCGGCGCGGCCGCAATCATCGCTTTCCTGATTGCCTTGCTAACGATAAGCTTCCAGGCTATAAAGGCTGCAATTGCTAACCCCGTGAAAAGTTTGAGAACGGAATGAGAAAATGAGAAAATGAGTGATAAGTGATGAGTGATGAATGATGAGTAGTAAGAAAATGGATAATGAATGATTAATGATGAATCAATGTTGCTGATTTATGGATGAGTGGCCCCTTGCCCCTTGTTGCTGAAAATGTACAAGTGAGTGACACAAGGATGTTTAATTGAAAAACAAATGTTTGTAACCGGATAAAATTCTTAAGCCAACGGCATTGAATGATGAATAATGAGTTAGTAAAATGGCATCTATCGTGATCAATCTTAAAAAATATGGAGAGGATCAAGAACCTTCAACCTTCAACTTTCAACTTTCAACTTTCAACCTTCAACCTGCCTCCATGTTCAAAAATTATTTCAAAATTATCGTAAGAAATCTCTGGAGAAATAAGTTGTATACGCTTATTAATATTGTTGGTTTGGGAATTGGTATTGCAGCCATTGTTTGGGGCATTCAAAATTACCGCTTCAGCTTTAGCTATGATAATTTTCATAAAGACTCAAACGGCATTTTCCGTGTACTCACGAAAGCTCAAGGAAGTGAAAACCTGCGGGGTGGGTGCCCCTTGCCCCTGGCCCTTGCTGCAAAAAATGATTTTTCAGCAGTAACGGAAACGGTTAGATGGCAAAGGCGTGGACTTGATATCAAAGCAGACCAAACTGAACCCTTTGAATCAGGTGCAAATTTTACCGATCCATCATTTTTCAACTTTTTTAATTTTCCGTTGGTTGCCGGATCAGTTAATTTAAATGACCGTTCCACTGTTGTAATTACAGAAAAGGCAGCCCTGAAGTTTTTTGGAACCGCTGACCCGATCGGGAAAACTTTGTTGTTTTATTCAGACGAACCTTTCAAGAAGCCACTAACGGTTACAGGCATTCTAAAAAATCCGCCGGTTAATTCTTCTATACAATTTGAATTGATCACGCATTTTGATAATCTCTACAAACCTGGCGGCGATAAAATTGAAAACGATGAGTGGGGCTTTTTTGGTGATGCAATATTCGTGAAGCTTTCGCAACCAGCAGCAGCGGCAAAACTCGCCAACGACTTTAAAAAATATCTTCCGCTGGCACAAACGGCAAGGAAAGATGTAAAACTGGGTTCTTTTGTATTGGAACCGCTTTCACAGGTTGCCAATCATAACAGGGAAATGGAAGGCAATGCATTGTACGAGCGGCCACAGGACTCAGCAGCATATGGCCCGATCATACTATCAATCCTCATATTATTATCTGCCTGTTTAAATTTTGCCAATACATCGGTAACGCAAAGCAATCGTCGCCTTAAAGAAATGGGGGTTCGAAAAGTAATGGGTAGTTCCCGGCGCAACATAATGATCCAGCAATTGCTTGAGTGTGCATTTATCGTAATGATGGCCATCTTACTATCTGTTGTTATCAATTATTTCTGGCTACCGGCTTTCAATGCCATGTTTATTTTTGTAGACATTACTGCCAACTATTTCAACGATCATATTTTATTGGCATTTCTTGCGATAATATTGGTAACCGTAACCTTGCTCGCGGGCGCTTACCCGGCATTTTACATCAGCAGGTTTAACCCGGCAAATATATTTGGCGGTTCAGTTAAGTTTGGAGGCTCCAACCTGTTTTCCAGGGTGTTGCTAGGCTTCCAGATCGTTATATCGTTTATCACTGTTATTGCTGGCGTAGCCTTCGCACGCAATTCTGAGTTTCAACGCACCTATGATTTTGGATACGACAAAGCCAACATTATTGGCGTCAATTTTCAAAATGAATCTGAGTACATAGCCCTGCGGGATGAGCTTGGCAAGGTTGCCGGCATAGATAAAATGGAAGGCACCCGCGACCAGGTTGGTTTTTCTTATCGCGGCGCAACACTCGAAGCAAAAGACATTAAGAAGACAAGCAAATACCTTGAAACCGGCGAAAATTATTTAGAAGTAATGAATTTAAAGCTCGTTGCAGGAGCCGGGTTCAGCGCCTGCGGTAAAGCAGGTTACGGAAAATCAATGCTGATCAATGAGAAGCTAGCCTTCGAATTTGGCTGGTCGCCAACTGAAGCAATCGGTAAACAAATCAGGAAAGATGATTCAACCATTTGCAGCGTGGTAGGGGTACTAAAAGATTTTACACAGAATACACTTTTTAGTCCGATGGAACCTGTCGCGATGCGGCTCGTGGCCCCGGAAAAATATTCACAAATAATCATCCGGGCAAAAAAAGGGGAACTTACTAAAGTATATGCACAGACAAAGGCTGCCTGGGCAAAGCTCTATCCTATGAAAACATTCAGGGTTTATTACCAGGATGAAGTTGCCGCCGAAGCATCCCGTACCTGTGAAAGCATTGCAACAATATTTTTCTGGTTTGCCATTATTTCTGTGCTGATGGCAGCAACCGGGATGTTTGCATTGGTATCTTTATCAGTGATGAAAAGAATGCGTGAAATTGCTATCCGGAAGGTCGTTGGGGCAAATGAAAAGCACATATTTCAATTGGTATTGAAAGGCTACACCTTTATATTCGGGCTGGCTACCATTATGGGTTGTTATGCAGGTTATACGCTCTCCAAACTGTTGATGGATATGATATTCAGAATAAATGCCGGTGTAAGCATTGGATCGCTGGTTGCTTCTTTAATATGTGTATTATTAATCAGTGCAGCCACCATCGGTTCAAGAGTGAGGTACGCCGTGCTCAGTAAAGCAACGGATGTGTTGAAGGCGAATTGAAATACAAATTTGCTAATGTGCTGATTTGCTAATTTGCTGATGTGCTAATGTGAAAATGTGAAAATTGGAAAATTGGAAAATGAAAAGCAATGCAGTCACTGGTATAATAGTTACAATTGATGAGTCATTGATTTAAAAAACAGTAAACGGAAAACAGTAAACAATTAACTGAAGTATTGGATTTGGTGGAGATAGATCCCAAAATAAAAAACCCATCGCCATGATAAAGAATCTATTGCTTGTTGCCCTACGCAATTTCAAAAAGGACAAATGGTACAGTTTGCTGAATGTATTAGGCCTTACTATTGGCATTACCTTCAGCCTGTTTCTTATTTTTTATGTCAGGGATGAACTGAACTATGACCGTTATCACGAAAAAGCCGATCGTATTTTCAGGATCGTTTCGTATATACAGGAGCGTGACAAAAATACCAACTGGACCATCACACAGTTTCCACTGGGCCCTACCTTAAAAAAAGATTTTCCCGAAGTGGAGGAAACCGTAAGACTTCTTGGAAGAGAAAGGACATTGTTTAAGAATGGCAACAATAATTTTTATGAAACAAAGGTGTATTATGCCGATAGCACCCTATTCAACATCTTCTCTCATAAATTTGTTGAGGGCAATGCTAAAAATGCGTTGAATGAACCCAATAGCATTGTCATTTCGAAGACGCTTGCTGAAAAATATTTTGGAAAGAATACACCCGCAGTTGGTAAAACGCTCAAGACAGTATATGATTTATACAAGGTGACAGGAGTGATTGAAGATGTTCCTAAGAATTCTCACCTGGTATTTGATATGCTGATATCGATGACCACTCTTTTAAAAGGTAACCAGAACGGGAACGGTGGACAAAATTGGGGCAACTTTAATAATTTCACTTATGCGCTGCTAAAGCCGGGCACCAATGCAGCCGCATTCGACAAAAAATTACTACCCATGTACGATAAGTACATGGCACCGATTTTTGCACAGTTCAATATAAAAATGCAATATGGAGTGCAGCCAATAACCGCCATTCACCTCCATTCAAACCTTGAGCGGGAGCCGGAAGAATTAGGCAACATGTCGTACATCTGGATCTTCTCCGCGGTAGCGTTTTTTATGCTGCTGATTGCCTGTATCAATTACATGAACCTTACAACGGCAAGATCTGCACGCAGGGCCAAAGAAATTGGTATCCGCAAAGTAACCGGTTCTTCAAAAAAGCAATTGGTATTACAGTTTTTAATTGAGTCGTTGCTTACAGCTTTTGTAGCAGTATTGTTAAGTGTGGGATTGGTACTCCTTTTACTGCCTGTTTTTAATTCCATCTCCGGTAAGGCATTTACCGTACATACCTTGCTGCAGCCCTTCAATATTATGTTGCTGCTATGCATCGGTTTGTTCACAGGATTGGTAGGCGGAAGTTATCCGGCATTTTACCTCTCAGGGTTCCGGCCGGTGAATATTTTAAAAGGTGCGCTGTCAAATGCTTCCGGCAATGTAAACCTTCGCCGCACATTGGTGGTACTGCAGTTTTCCATTGCAATGATTATGCTGATCTGTACCTGGGTAGTCTATTCACAACTTTCTTATCTGCAAAAAAAGGATCTTGGATTTAATAAAGACCAGGTAATGACAATAACGGTAAATACGGGAGAAGATGAACGCAGCAAGATCTTTGCGATGAACAACGAATTCCGTAGCGTACCCGGAGTAAAGTCGGTGGGCACAGGCAATTCTTACCCGGGCAATGCCAATGTCAACCTAAACCTGTTTACCGTGCAAACTGATAGCGGAAATGTCGACAAAGCAGTTGAGTGTTATGCCGTTGATGAAAACTTTCTGCCTGCGCTCGGTATTCCGGTAGTTAAAGGGCGTGCCTTTTCCAGCGCTGCCGACACGTTGCATAGCATAGTGGTGAATGAAGCCATGGTAAAGCATTTTGGTTGGAGTGATGCTCTCGGAAAACGGGTGAAATTCGCTGGCGATACATCAGCTAATTACCTGGAAGTAATTGGGGTGATTAAGGATTTCAATCAAAAATCATTATACAATCCCATTGCCCCATTGCTTTTGTTCTATGGTCCCAACGGTAATATGATACAATTAAAAATGAACCAGGGCGAACTCAAGCCCACCATTGCACAGGTGGAGACCAAGTGGAAGAAATACTTCCCGCAACTGCCATTTGAATATAAATTTCTCGACGAAGATTTTAACTCGCAATATGCCGCCGACCAGAAGCGGGGTAAAATTTTTGCTGCATTTTCGATACTAACGATTATCATCACCTGTCTTGGCCTGCTGGGCCTTACAGCATTCACTACACAGCAAAAGCAAAAAGAAATTAGTATCCGCAGGGTGTTGGGAGCGAGTATCATGGAAGTAATGTCGATGATTACAAAAAATTATCTTTGGCTGGCATTAATAGCGGCGCTGATTGCGTTTCCGGTTGCGTATTATTTTATGAATATCTGGCTGAATATTTTCCCTTACAATACCGGCCTGACAGTGCTTCCCTTTGTTTTATCTGCTTTTGTAATTGTTTTTACCGCAACGGTAACTTCAATGTTTTATTCTGCGAAAGCAGCGTTGTCAAATCCTGCAGAGATCTTAAGAACAGAATGACGGGGGAACGATAATTATGCGTTTTGATTGGGCAATGGGTACGACGTATAAAAATCATCCGTTTGGGAAAAAATCCCGTATTGCATTAAATGCACAAGTAGAGACACCATGCATGGCGTCTCTACTTGTGTACGGAATCAAACACTAACTGTTCGTTTTCGTACACTTTTTATTTAGATATCTCCCAACCCTTTGACAGGCAATGGTTTTAACCGTGGCATGGCTATTGAGTTCGATGCAGGAATGAATTTTTGAAGCAATGGTAAAGAGTTATTTTAAAATCGCCTGGCGGAACCTGGTTCGTAACAAAGCCTTTTCAGCAATCAATATTTTGGGACTGGCACTTGGCCTCGTCTGCAGCCTGCTGATCATATTATGGGTGCGGGACGAAAGGAGCATAGATAGCTTTCATGCCAATGGTAAGCAGTTGTACCAGGTATACGAACGGTGGCATTATGATGGGAAAGTGGAAGCAAGTTATCCTACCCAGGGCTTACTGGCACAGGAACTAAAAAAGGTGATCCCGGAAATCAAATGGGCCTGCAATGTGGATTATGCATCGGCTTCAGGGCAAAACACTTTTGAGGCAGGTGATAAGGTCAATAAAATGGGTGGACGATTTGCAGGTGCGGATTTTTTCAACATGTTTAGTTACCCGGTATTACAGGGAAATCCTACCACTGCTTTGCTTGCGCCCGGAAGCATTGCTATCTCCCGCAAAATGGCTGAATCCTTTTTTGGAACACCTGCGAAAGCCATCGGCAGCACCATTCGTTACGAGAACAAAGAAGATCTGCAGGTTACAGCGGTCTATGAAAATATGCCTGTAAATTCTTCGCAGCATTTCGATTTTTTAAGAAGCTGGACCGACTATATCAAAGAAAATAATTGGGTCAATAATTGGGGCAATACAAGCCCGGAAGCTTTTGTACAAATCAACAAAGAAGCAGACCCTGCAAAAGTAAAAGCAAAAATAAAAGACTTTATATACCGGTATAAGGCAAAAGAGAAGGCAGAGGTTATTGAATTGGATCTGCAGCCCTATACTGAGAAATATCTTCATGCAAGTTTTAAAAATGGTTATATCTATGGCGGCCGGATCGAGTATGTTCGTCTTTTTAGCTTAGTTGCTCTTTTCATATTATTAATCGCCTGCATCAATTTCATGAACCTGGCTACAGCCCGCGCAACAAAAAGATCAAAGGAAGTAGGCGTTCGCAAAGTTATCGGTGCCGTCCGCTCGGCCTTAGTGGGCCAGTTTATTGGGGAAGCATTCCTGCTCACTTTCTTCTCCGTTGTGATCGCTGTGGCGCTCACGGGTTTGCTATTGCCAGCTTTTAATGAACTTACCGGGAAACAATTGTTTCTACCCATCAGCCAACCGGTGTTCTGGTTATCATTGATAGGCCTTCTAACTGTAACAGGATTGATAGCGGGAAGTTATCCTGCTCTATTCCTCTCCAATCTAAATCCACTCAAGGTTTTAAAAGGGAATATGAAATTCAGCTGGAGTGCAACTTTCTTCCGGAAAGGCCTGGTAGTTTTTCAATTTGCACTCTCCATTATTCTTATAGTCTCCATGATAGTGATTTACCGCCAGATGGATTATGTACAATCTAAAAACCTGGGGTATGATCGCGAGAATCTTATTTATGTTCCGATAGAAGGGGAACTGGTAAAAAATTATAATTTATTTAAGGAACAGGCCAGTAAGCATCCGGGTATTCTTTCTGTTTCGAAAATGAGGAATTCACCCACCATTATCGAACATCACACCGGTAGCATAGAATGGCCTGGCAAAGATCCGGGACTGCGGGTATCTTTTGCTGATGGAGTAGTGGGATATGATTTTGTAAAAACCATGAAGCTAAACCTTGTTGCCGGAAGAGACTTTTCAAAAGACTATGGAACAGACTCAGTAAGCTTTATAATAAATGAAACTGCTGTAAAAAAAATGGGCTTACCCGAACCCGTAGGCCAAACCATCTCCTGGGGAAACCGTAAAGGAAAGGTGATCGGTGTTTTGCAGGATTTTCATTTCAATTCAATGCACCAGGCCATTGATCCGCTGATCATTCGCCTGGACGAAAACTGGGGATGGGGAACATTGCTCATTCGCACAAAGGCCGGTAAAACCAAAGAAGCGCTGGCAGGTTTGCAAACGATATGTAAATCACTCAATCCGGGCTTTCCATTTACTTACCAGTTTTCCGACCAGGAATATACAAAGCTTTATAACAATGAACAGGTGGTAAGTAAGCTGTCGAACTACTTTGCATTTCTGGCTATTTTCATCTCTTGCCTTGGCTTGTTTGGACTGGCTACCTTCACCGCTCAACAGCGAAATAAAGAGATTGGTGTACGCAAGGTACTGGGCGCTTCTGTAATCGATATCGTAAGGCAATTATCGACCGACTTTTTAAAGCCCGTTGCGATTGCTATGCTGGTGGCCTTTCCTATCGCGTGGTATGTCATGAACGAGTGGTTACTCGATTACGTTTACAAAATCAATATTGGCTACCAGGTATTTGCGGTGGCAGGTTTGCTGACGGTTTGCATTGCATTGCTAACGGTAAGTTATCAAACCCTAAAGGCAGCAATGAGCAACCCGGTGAAGAGTTTGAGGATGGAGTAATCATCAATTTGAAAATGTGAAGATGTGACAATGTGACAATGTGAAAATTAGCTAATGTGCTGATGTGCTAATGTGGAGCAGTGCAAATCAATTTGAAAATGTGAAAATTTAAAAATGAGCTAATGTGCTGGTTTGCTGGTTTGCTAAAATACGGACGACCCGGCATTCGGGAAATTGGAGCAAGAAAATTGGTGTGAATGCCGAGGGGACTTATTAGAAATCATTTTTTTTATCCCTGTTTACATCAACCAACTAAATTCTACATTAAACTATGCGGTATGTTTAAGAATTATCTAAGGCTTTCTTTCAGAAATCTTATAAAGAACAGAACATTTGCGCTGATCAACATTTTTGGACTTGCCATTGGTTTAACCTGTTGCATGCTTATTTCTATGTACCTGTTCAAGGAATTTAGCTATGATGAACATCAGCAACTCGGTGATCGTCTTTACCAGGTAGGCACCATTTCGATAGAACAGGGAAAAGAAAACCGCTATAGTGCAACACCCGCTCCTTTGGTGCCCACCATGCAGCAGGATTTTCCGGAAATAGAAAATTCAACCCGCCTGCTCAAATTATTCCAGGATGATAAAACGCTTTTGCAATACCAGGATGGAAAAGAGCTACGCTCGTTTTACGAAACAAACGGGTACATGGCGGATTCTACCTTCTTCCGGATGTTTACTTACGATTTCAAAGAGGGCAACGGCGCTATAGCCCTGGATGAACCGAATTCGGTAGTGATCTCAGACGAAATGGAGAAGAAAATATTCGGCAAAGAACCAGCCCTGAATAAAACCATTCATATCAACAGCAATACGAATGGAGCATTTGATTTTAAGGTAACCGGTGTGTTCATTCCTTCAGAAAATCCCTCGCATATTGATGCCCGTTTCTTTCTTTCAATGCAAAGCGGCGAGGTTGGTCAGTGGGTAAGAAGCATCAGTGATTTTGTGAACAATAATATGTTCTATAGCTACCTTTTATTAAAACCGGGAACTGATCCAAAAAGACTTGCATCAAAATTCGACGCCTTTGTGGCAAAGTATGCAGGTGTTGATCTAAAGGCCCAGGGCCGCAACCGGAAGCAGTTCATCATTCCTGTAAAGGACATTCATTTGTACGCAAATACAGAAGGAAATGTAACACCCGCCGGAAATCTTAATTACTTATACATACTCATTTCCATTGCTGTGGTTACCCTGCTGATCGCATGTGTAAATTTTATGAATCTTTCTACTGCCCGGTCATCAAAAAGGGCAGTAGAGATTGGGGTTCGCAAGGTATTGGGCGCAGAAAAAAGTTCGCTGATAAAACAATTTTTAGGAGAAGCGATATTGCTTTCCGTGATATCGTTCGTTGTTTCAATTGTACTTGCATTGTTACTCACTCCCTTATTTGAAACCCTCTCCGGCAAAGAATATTTCTTTTCAACAAAACAGTACCTACACCTCGGCCTTTCTTTTTCAGTACTCACATTGGTCGTGGGCTTATTGGCCGGTCTTTATACTGCATTTTACTTATCAGCATTCATACCCATAAAGGTGTTAAAAGGAAAATTTTCCAACTCTCTTGCAGCCATTTCATTCCGGAAAGTTTTGGTAGTATTTCAATTTGTTGTTTCTGTTGCACTCATTGTTGCTTCCATTACCATCAGCAATCAAATGCACTACATGCAGTCAAAAGATCTTGGTTTTCAAAAAACTGAACAGATCATTATTCCCCTTCGTACCACTACCGCAAAGCACATTTATCCGGCATTGAAAAATAGCCTGCTATCTAATACATCTATTGCATCCGCCGGCGCTTCTGATTATTATCCCGGTATCGAGAATGTAACGGATTGGCTTTTATACAAACAGGGAAATGCGCCAACAGACACCAAGACTGTTTTCATGAACCACGTAGACAATAGCTATCTGCAAACATTGGGATTTCGCGTTGTCGCAGGAAGGCTGTTTTCCAAAGACTTTCCAGGAGATACCGCCAATGCAATTGTATTGAATGAACAGGCTGTCAAAAACTTCGGATTCGCTTCAGCAAGCGATGCCATTGGTAAAAATATTGCAGCTTCCCGGGGCGATCACGAAATGTATTTACCGGTTATTGGCGTGGTAAAAGATTTTCATTTTAAGGGCTTGCATTCAAAGATTGAATCGTATGGCTTCCTGTTAAACAGGCGCCCGAATTATGGATATTTAATTGCCCATGCAAAGGGTGGTGATATCAAATCAACAATGAGCGGTATCTCTTCCCAATGGTCGAAGTTAAATCCCAACGAGCCATTCGAGTATAGTTTTCTCGACCAGGACTTTCGGAAAAATTATGTTGCTGAAGAAAGGCTTTCAGCAATCATCAGGTATTTCACGATCATCGCAATTTTTATTTCCTGTCTTGGGCTATTCGGGCTTACCACTTTTAGTGTTGAACAAAGGATTAAGGAAATCGGCATCCGCAAAGTGCTGGGTGCAGGCACAGTGAGGATTGTGTCTTTACTATCGGCAGATTTTTTAAAACTGGTAGTGATCTCGTTTTTAGTCGCTTCGCCACTTGCATGGTATTTCATAAATAAATGGCTGGAAGACTTTGCCTATAGAGCACCGTTCACTATTTGGATTGTGTTAAGCGGCTGCGGTGTCGCCTTGCTGATTGCCTTTCTAACCATCAGTATCCAGGCGATTAAGGCGGCAGTAGCGAATCCAGTGAAGAGCCTGAGGACGGAGTGAATATCAATTTGAAAATTAGCTAATGTGCTAATGTGCTGATTTGCTGATGTGAGCGTTCGAAGGGGCATGGATCCCTGAATGTAAGATGACTGCAAGATGAAAAGAACAATAAACAATAAACAATCACTGTAAACAACAAACAGAAACAGTAACAATGCTAAAGAACTATTTCAAAATTGCCTTCCGGAACCTCTGGAAACACAAAGTATTCTCATTCATCAATATCATGGGACTCACCGTTGCCATGACAGCTTGCTTTTTGATCTTTTTGTATGTTCAATTTGAGTTAAGTTATGACTCAATGCATACAAAAGCCGATCGCACTTACCGGGTAGTATGCGATATTAAAACGCCTACCGAAGTGATCAACGCCGCTGGTCCCTCATGGGCTGTGCCGCCCAATGTAAAGAGTGAATTTCCGGAAGTGGAATCCTTTGTGCGCATTGCGAGCGACAATGTATTGTTCCGGAAAGGAGATATCAAGTTCCAGGAAGAAAATTCGATGTGGGCAGATTCTGCTTTTTTTAAAGTGTTCGATTTTAAGTTGCTGAAAGGAAATCCGGAAACCGCTTTGAAGGAGCCGCTTAGCGTGGTTTTTTCGGAAACAACGGCAAAAAAATATTTCGGCAATTCGGATCCCATCGGGCAAACCTTACTGATTACCGGCGATGCCTTACCCACCAAAGTAACGGGTGTAATGAAGGATATTCCTGAGAATTCACAGGTGAAGGGTGATCTTGTGTTGTCGATGAGTACCATCACTCAAAAGTTCAACCAGAAGCTCGACAGCCAGTGGGGAAACTATGGTGCGCAGGCGTATTTATTGTTAAAAAAGGGTACCAATCCTAAATCATTGGAAAAAAAGTTCCCGGCCTTTCTTGAAGCCCGTAACGGTCCGGAAATGAAGCGCAATCAAATGTATCCCACCCTTTTTCTTGAACCGCTTAGAGATGTTTATCTCCGGTCTACCCGTAATGGAACTAAAACCGGCAACGTCACCAACGTGTATATCTTTTCTATTATTGCTGCATTCATTTTATTTATTGCATGTATCAACTTCATCAATCTTACTACCGCCCGTTCGGCTGAAAGAGCAAGGGAAGTGGGCATTAGAAAAGTAGTGGGTGCTGCCAAAGGCCAGCTTACGCTTCAGTTCATTGGCGAGTCGGTGATTCTTTGCCTGGTAGCGTTCTTACTTACGATTATTTTGTCTGCGATCATGCTTCCCTTTTTCAATGACCTGGCAGGTAAAACCATCAGTACCGGGATTTTTCAGAATGGCCGCTATTTATTTTTACTATTTCTTTCCGCAGTTGGCATCGGCTTGCTGGCCGGGCTGTATCCTGCATTGGTGCTGTCTTCCTTTAAGCCCTTCGTGGTGTTGAAAGGCCGCTTCGCAACAGGTACCAGGGGCATTCTGCTGCGGAAAGGTTTGGTAGTGGTTCAGTTTACTATTTCTATAGCTCTCATCATCGGAACCATCATTGTTTACCGGCAAATGAATTACATGCATACCCGTGATCTTGGTTTCAATAAAGACCAGGTGATGGTGATCAATACCAATGGTGATTCGGCGAAAAACGCATTTAAAGAATCGCTGAAGGGCATCACCCATGTAAAATCGGTGGCAATGTCGTCGAGTGTACCGGGCGGTGGTAACCCGGGCGCTTATTCGGAAATTGAAAATATAAAAGGGGATTTGCAGATTGCGAATCTTGATCTCTACTTTGTTGATTTCGATTATATCAATCAATTTAAAATGAAAGTTATTGCAGGTCGTGGCTTCTCAAAGTCTTTCGGTACGGATACCACGCAGGCAATGGTATTAAATGAGGCGGCGGTAAAGATGTTTGGATACCCTTCTCCGCAGCAGGCAGTGGGCCGGCGTTTCAAACAATGGGGAAGGGAAGGCAAGATCATAGGGGTTGTGAAGGACTTTCATTTCCGGTCGTTGCAGCAAAACATAAAACCCTTAAGCATGCGCATAGAACCCGGTCGCTGCGACCTTGTTTCGATACACCTCGATGCTGCCAACGTTGCTGCTACCACCGCTGCCATTGAAAATAAATGGAAACAATTGATACCTAACCGGCCGTTTAGCTATTACTTTTTGGATGAGTTTTTCGACCGTCAATATCGCAGTGAAGCAAGGTTTGAAAAATTGTTTTTCAACTTTTCCATATTGGCCATTCTAATCTCCTGCCTTGGGCTGCTGGGACTTGCGTCCTACAGTACCATGCAGCGCACTAAGGAGATCGGCATCCGAAAAGTAATGGGTGCTTCCGTGCAGGGAATCATCAATTTATTGTCAATAGAATTTGTAAAGCTGGTGATCATCTCCTTCCTGGTAGCGGTGCCGGTATCTGGCTACCTGATGAACAATTGGCTGAAGGATTTTGCCTACAAAACAAATATGGCCTGGTGGGTGTTCGCCCTGGCAGGTGTAGTCGCGTTAATGATCGCCCTTTTAACGGTAAGCTACCAGGCGATAAAAGCAGCAATTGCTAATCCGGTGAAGAGCCTTAGAACGGAGTAAGGATGTGATGATGTGTTAATTTGCTAATGTGCTAATATGAAAATTCGAAAATGTGAAAATGAAGTAGAAAAAGGAATGGAATGAATAATTAGTGGTGAGTAATGAGTGATGAGTAA
>JAOQAK010000055.1 GCA_025963635.1 Ferruginibacter sp. | reverse complement strand
TAATCTCGGCCAGGGCACCAATGCATTTGTAACTTCCAGCGCTTACCAGGAGGCACTGAATTATCAAATGGCAAGGGTTAACTACAAGTTTAATGACAGGTACCTCCTTACCGCTACCATACGCCGTGACGGCTTTTCGGGATTTGCTGAAAACTTCAAGTATGGTTACTTTCCAACGGCCGCCCTCGGTTGGGTTATTTCACAGGAAGATTTCATGAACTCAGTGAAAGCGGTCAGTTTTCTTAAACTGAGGGTAGGATACGGCGAGAGCGGCAACCAAACGCCAAGGTATTCTTCTATTGCAATTGTTTCTTCTACCCCCTGGGTTCCCAGTCCTCCTAATAATAACTATGCTTTTCCGTATGTGTTTGGCGATGGTGGTACCACTGCAGCTGCACAGCAGGTAACCGCATTGGGCAACCCGAATTTAAAATGGGAACGTACAAAGGGGTTGAACGCCGGTGTTGATTTTACGTTGTTGAATAACAGGTTGAGCGGTTCTTTAGATTATTATCGCAATAATACCCATGACTTGTTATTTGGTGTAAATATTCCTACCGTTACTGGTTTTAGCAGTATTCAAACCAATCTTGGTCAACTTCGTAATACAGGCGTTGAGGTAAACCTGTCATACAAAGTGATTGATCAAAAAGATTTCAAGTGGACTGCTACTTTTAATTTTTGGAAGAATAACAACAAGATCATTCATCTTACCGGGCAGGATGTTAACCCGGCAGATGGTGTAGAAGATGATCTCATAGGAAGTGGGTTGTTCATCGGCAAGTCGCGCTATGCAATCTATGACTATCAATACAACGGCATCTATGGATTAAACGATACAAGGCTGCCTGGTTTTACAGTGGGCTCCTATAGAATTGTTGACCAGGATAAAACGAATACCATCACAGACAAGGACAGGATCATCCTGGGCCGGAGAGAGGCTGCGTACCAGATGAGTTTATACAATAACTTCTCGTATAAAGCATTTTCGGTCAGCTTCTTTATTAACTCTATTCAAGGTGGCAAAGACGGTTATCTTGGAAATAATAACCCGAGCTATTTCCGTGATGACAATGGTACAAGAAACAATTACCTGGCGGGCATCGACTATTGGTCACCTGCTAATCCGAATGGTAAGTATATGCGTAATATTTCCGGCGCCCGCTCGTATAATGAAGTGGCAGGGCTCAATAATTGGCAGGACAGAAGTTTTATAAGATTGCAGGACGCATCTATTTCTTATAACCTTGGATCATCTGTACTTAAAAAAGTTAAAGCGCAATCAATCAACCTTTACGTGAGTGGTAAAAACCTGGTTACCTGGACCAATTGGGAAGGATGGGATCCGGAGCCCGTGTCAACAGACGGTCAAAATAATGCTGCCGGTGGCTGGCTTGGCACAAGACCGGTAATGCGGGCATTTACAGTAGGTCTAAACATTACCTATTAATTATACTACTAACAATAATACATCAGTATATGAAAAATATTCAAAAATTTATATTATTCATTATTCTTTTGACGGGCAGTTTGTCCTGTAAAAAAAGTTTTTTGAATGAGACTCCATTGGATTTCTTAAGCACTACCAATGCGTTTAAGACGGAAGCAGATTTCAATGCATCCACCAACAACCTGTATGGCCTGGTAAGACAACATTTTTATACGGTCAATGATTTTTCGCCTTTTTACTATCAATACAGAACGGATGCATGGTTTGATATAACCGTAACCACTCCCAACATGGCGGCTGACATGGCTACAAGGGGGCTCACAAATTTTGCCTGGACACCCAACTATAAAATTGTGTCAGAGGCAAATACCATTATCAGCAGGCTTTCCGCCTCTGCATTAACGGATGCTCAAAAAAAGTTGTTTGAGGCAAGAGCCAGGTTTTTCCGTGGATTTGCTTATCGTACCCTTGCTTATTTGTACGGTGGAGTTCCGTTGATATTAGAGGAAGTAACTACGCCGAAGACTGATTTTACAAGGGCAACAAGAAAAGAAGTGTATGCGCAGGTAATTGAGGACCTGAAATTTGCAGCAGCTAACTTACCCTCTCTTGCCGCGGGTTCTACCAGGGATGGAGAGGTTTCATCACAAGCTGCCAATCACTTGCTGTCAGAAGTTTACCTTGCTGATGGTCAGTTTCAGAATGCAGTTACAGCTGCATCTGCTGTAATCAGCGATCCGGCGATGGCACTGATGACCAGCAGGTTCGGCAGGCGCAGCACGGTTACACCAGGCGATGTATATTGGGACCTGTTTCAACGCGGTAACCAGAACAGGAAAAGCGGCAACAAGGAATCGATATGGGTGATCCAGATTGAAACAGATGTAATAGGCGGTGGTGCAAGTACGTCCGGCGGAACACAATTTGGTGTGTATGCTTTGGAGCGTGTTCACGCACCGCTCATGCGTGATGTGACAATTAATGGTGTAGCGCCTTTCCTTTGGCCCATTGCAAATTATACCGGCGGCAGGGGCGTTGGTTTCCTCGCACCTGATCCCTATTATATCAACGATATATGGCAGAGTGATTATAACAATGATATACGGAATGCCAACCACAATTTGGTAAGAGATTTTTATGGTACCAATCCTGCCAGTCCGTTCTTTGGTAAATTGATTTCTACCAAGGCTCCGCCCGCTGGGTCGAGAGGTATTGGTGGACCGCTTGTTGCTAATAAACCTGACAGGGCCATTTATCCTTATCAATCAAAAGCCACGCAGGTGTACGAACCACCCGCAACATTGGTTGCAGCGAGCGCAGCCGTTCCTGCTTCTATCCGCAACATCGATTCACTGGCACGTTATTCTTTGACAACCGGAGCTGGCGGTACTTATATCGACCAGTATATGTTCAGGCTGGCAGAAACTTACCTGCTGAGGGCAGAAGCTTATCTTGGATTGAATAATACCGCAGCTGCTGCCACCGATATCAATGTAGTGAGGGCAAGGGTGAACGCTGCACCTGTTTTACCAGGCCAGGTGAATATCGATTATATCCTGGATGAAAGGTTAAGAGAATTTGGTGTAGAAGAAAAAAGAATGCTGACCTTGATGCGCTTAGGAAAATGGGTTGACAGGGTAAGAAGATTCAATCCATTTTATGGTACCCAAATGCAGGATAATTACAACCTGTGGCCAATACCTGCAAACGAAATTGAACAAAACAGGAGCGCCAAGCTGGATCAAAACCCTGGTTACTAAATTAGTGCCGGTAGTAGCATAGTGGCAAGAGGCATGATAAGCATTTTTTAAAAAGCATTGTTATCTTTAATAAAATGAAAACGGGAGAGATGGAAATATCTCTCCCGTTTTTTAAAAAGCAAAGTGATAAAAAGAATTCATGTTGACGCATTCATTTACTGCATACTGTAGACGATTATTTTTCAATACATGTTTTGCCATCCTGGTAAGTGTGCCATTAATTGCTAATTGCCAGCAAACAAAAAAAAGCGTTATTCCATTACGGGATCGAATCAGCATCAATGAAGGCTGGAAATTTATGCGCTATGCGTCTGAGGCAGACAAACTGATCTATGATGAAAGGCCGGTAGTAACCAACCGCAATGATAATATCGTTGCAGATACCAGGGCCGCAGATTCTGCATTGGCAGCCTCATCAGATAGAAGTTTAAAAAAATGGATCTTGCCTTCCGGCAATGACTTTATCAAAGACCCCGCAAAACATCATCAACGTCCCGATGGCAACCCCGGAGCCGATTTTGCATTTGTCCAAAATGATTTTAACGACAACGCCTGGGAGCGGGTGAACTTACCACATGATTGGGCAATCAACGGCCCTTTTTACGAAGGCAGTAATGCAGCGGTAGGTGGCGGTATGGGCCGTCTCCCCAGCCAGGGTGTGGCATGGTATCGTAGAAAGCTACACATCGCTTCATCCGATATGGATAAAATAATTTACCTGGATATAGATGGTGCCATGTCATACGCAATGGTGTGGCTCAATGGAAAACTCGTGGGCGGTTGGCCCTATGGTTATAATTCTTTTCGGTTAGACCTCTCACCTTATTTAAAATTGGGTGGTAATAATCAATTGGCGATACGATTAGACAATCCGAACAATTCATCCCGCTGGTACCCGGGCGGCGGCATTTACCGGAATGTATGGCTTACAAAAGTAAACCCGGTGCATGTAGCGCAATATGGCACATTTGTTAAGTCGGGAGATGTGTCTGCAAAGTCGGCTAAGGTTGATCTTTCAGTGGAAGTAGAAAACAAATCCAACACTCACAAAAATATCGAGGTAGTTACAGAAGTGTATGCCTTGAATGACAAACTTCAAGGAAGTGGAAATAAAGTCGCTTCGTTTCCAAAAGCACTTGCGACTGTGCCGGCAGGGAAAAAAATGATAATCGAAAATTCAGTGACATTAGTTAATCCATTGTTGTGGGGGCCGGCTCCGTTTCAAAAACCAAATCTTTATGTTGCTGTTACAAAAATATTTTTAAATGGAAAACCGATAGATGAATATCAAACCCGGTTTGGAATCCGATCATTGAAATTCGACCCTTTAAAAGGCTTATTGGTTAACGGGAAACCGGTGCGTATCCAGGGTGTAAATCAACACCACGACCTGGGTGCATTGGGAGCCGCCTTTAATACCAGGGCTGCAGAAAGGCAGCTGGAAATTCTGGGTGAAATGGGATGCAATGCCATCCGGATGTCTCACAATCCCCCTGCACCAGAACTGCTGGATTTGACAGACCGGATGGGTTTCCTTGTAATTGATGAAATATTCGACTGTTGGGAAAGAGGAAAAACGCCACTCGATTTTCATTTGATTTTTAAAGATTGGTATGAGCCGGATACCAGGGCATTTGTAAGACGAGATAAAAATCATCCCTCCATCATTACGTGGAGTTTTGGGAATGAAGTAGGAGAGCAATATACTGGTGAAGAAGGCGCAGCAGTGGCTAAAAAACTGCACGATATTGTTTTGGAAGAAGATGATACGAGGCCTTCTTCAGCGTCTATGAATTATGCAAAACCGGATATGCCCTTCCCTGCAGTGATGGATGTTTTAAATTTAAATTACCAGGGCGAGGGAATACGTGATGCGCCCGCATATGCTCATCTCAGGGGTATAAGAACATCGCCATTGTATCCCGCCTTTCAAACAAAGTTCCCCCGAAAATTAATTGTAAGCAGTGAAACAGCGTCTACCTTGAGCACCCGCGGCAGCTATATATTTCCCGTAACCAATGGTACAAGCGCACCTGTGAGCGACAGTACGGGCGGCGGTCCGCAAAACCAATATGTAAGCGCTTATGAACTGTACACTGCCCAATTTGGTGCATCGCCTGATAAGGTTTTTGGCTCACAGGATAAGCACCCTTATGTGGCTGGTGAATTCGTATGGTCGGGTTGGGATTATTTAGGAGAACCTACACCTTATTATTCTGCACGTAGTTCCTATTCCGGTATAATCGATTTGGCAGGATTTAAAAAGAATCGCTTTTACCTGTATCAATCACGGTGGCGCCCAGGTTTACCGATGGTGCATATTCTGCCACATTGGAACTGGCCGGATCGTATCGGAAAAATAACCCCCATACATATTTTTACCTCCGGCGATGAAGCAGAGCTTTTCTTAAACGGACGTTCGCTGGGCAAAAAGAAAAAAGCAGCATTTGAATACCGCCTGCGGTGGGATGATGTGAAATATGAACCAGGCGAACTAAAAGCCATTGTTTACAAAAACGGGAAACGATGGGCAGAACAACTTGTGCAAACAACCGGCAATCCGGCTCAATTGATGATAATTGCCGACCGCAAAATAATAAATGCGGATAGCGACGATCTTTCATTTATCACCGTGAAAGTTGCTGACGAAAATGGCCTTATGGTGCCGGATGCAAATAATAAAGTAGTTTTCGAAATTGAAGGGCCAGGAGAAATCGTAGCAACTGATAATGGAGACCCTGCCAACCTGGTTTCATTTGCATCAAAAGAACGGGCGGCATATTTCGGAATGGTATTGGCTGTTGTGCGTTCAAAGAAAAGCAAGGCCGGGCTCATAAAAATTAAGGCCATATCAAAGGGTTTGAAAACTACAATTATTGAGGTAAGAAGTAAATAGGGGTATCAATCGATTGGAAAAAAATTACTGAAAATAGTATCATGAAAAAAAATCTTTTTAGTTTATTGATCGTCATCATGATTATTGCTGGTGCAACTGCCCAATCCAACAATACCTGGAAAGATAAAAAATGTGCTGTGGTGCTTACCTATGACGATGCCATTAATGAACAACTGGACAACGCTGTTCCGGTATTGGACTCCCTGGGATTAAAAGCAACTTTTTACATCACCGGTTTCTCCTCCTCCATGCAAACAAGATTGAACGAATGGCGAAAACTTGCGGAGAAAGGCCATGAGCTGGGTAATCATACATTGAATCATCCATGTCTGGGAGGCAAAGGAAGAGAATGGGTAAGTAAGGATTATGATTTGAATAATTACACGTTAAAACGCATGGTGGATGAAACAAGAATGACCAATCTTTTTTTGCGGGCACTGGATGGAAAAACCGACCGCACTTTTGCCTATACCTGCGGCGATATGAAGATTGGGGACTCATCCTTTATGAACGGCATGAAAAATGATTTTGTTTCCGCCAGGGCTGTTCGCAACGAAATGCATAAAATCAACGAAGTGAATTTGTATAATGTGGATTGCTACCTCGTAAATAGTCACACGGCACAGCAAATGATAGAATGGGTAAAAAAGGCCGTTGAAACCAATTCATTGCTGGTGATACTCTTTCATGGTGTTGGTGGTGGCAATTCGTTGAATGTTAGTGTTCCGGAGCACAGGGCTTTTCTTTCTTATTTAAAGCAAAACGAAAAAGATATCTGGATTGCGCCGATGATTGAAGTGGCACAGCATATTAAAGACTGGCAGACCCGTAATCCGCTATGAAGCAGTTTGCCATTCATAGGCCAGATCGAAACCTTTTAGGCTAAACCAAAGGACGTTGGAAATTGATGGTAGAAGGCTAACCTACTAATGCTGCCATTACGGGTTTGATTGTGAGATGATTTTTTTTATCAATGATATTTGCCCTAAATGATAATGCGTGTGCTCAATTAGCCCGGTAAGATTTCTGTAATAATCTCCATACTTTTCGTCTGCGAATTGATCCCAAAGTTTACTTTCGGGCATGTTTTGAATAAGGTCAGCAAGGTTCTCTGCATCCGACCACGTTTTATTCAATAGTTTATCCCAATCTTCCTGTGATGTTATTGGAGGAAGATCAAAACTAAATTTGTCATGTCCGTTAAGCGGTTCTCCTTTTAATACTTTTAAAACTACGCTTACATAATAATTAATATGAAAGACAAGGGCGGCAATAGTGTTTAAAGAGTGAACCTTTGTAGTTGCTTGTTGCCAATCTACATTAGTTAGTGTTTCTTTAAGATTCACTGAAGTCCAGTTTCCTCCAAAATGTACTTCCCTGAAATGCTTTGCTATTTTTTCTGTTATGCTCATGTTCTTAAAATTGTATTAGTGCGATTGCCATCCATGTTGACTTGTCTGCAATGTGGGACGAAGTTGCTTAATTATTTCGCCCATCATCTTTTTTATGAAAATACCAATTCCCATTGTTATTTAAAAGCGCTCCTGGATACTTTAGCGTACAATACAATTTCGCCTAAAGCCGTTGTTGTGTCTCCCCACCAACAACCGAGCCTGGCTGTAAATACAAACAACAATGGATTGGCCACGAATGCACGAATATTCACGGGTGTTCTTCTTAAAGCCGTTGTTGTGTCTCCCGACCAACAACCGAGCCTGGCTGCAAATACAAACAACAATGGATTGGCCACGAATGCACGAATATTCACGGGTGTTCTTCTTAAAGCCGTTGTTGTGTCTCCCGACCAACAACCGAGCCTGGCTGCAATACAAACAACAATGGATTGGCCACGAATGCACGAATATTCATGAGTAAGAAAATTTTATTAGTTTCTTATTCGTGCATTCGTGGCAAAAAAAAGAATTAATCCATTACCTTTCAAATCTTAACTCCTTGCCAATATTAAAATTCAAAATATGAACTCCAATTACGGTCGCCGCGGTTTCATTCGCAATATTTCACTGGCTGGCACCAGTATGCTTTTCTACCCGGGATTAGCATCCGGAGCAAGTTTCTTCAGCGGATCTCCGGGTGACAAGGTTGTGTTGGGCATCATGGGAACTAACAGCCGCGGAGCTTTTCTTGCAAAAACATTTGCGGGTTTACCCAATGTGGAAATTGCCTACATATGCGACCCCGATAGTAAAGTACTGGAAAGAACCCTGGCTGACATTGAAAAAATTACCGGCAAAAAACCAAAGGGGTTTGCCGACATCCGCAAATTATTAGAACAGAAAGATTTTGATGGTTTGGTGATCGCTGCACCGGATCACTGGCATGCCCCCGCAGCAATAATGGCTTTACAGGCAGGAAAAAATGTATATGTTGAAAAGCCCTGCAGTCATAATCCAAACGAAGGTGAAATGCTGGTAGCCGCATCGCAAAAATACAATCTCAAAGTGCAAATGGGAAGCCAGCGCCGCACTTTCAATAACGTGAAAGAAATGATTTCCAAATTACATGGTGGCGCCATTGGACGGGTGTATTTTGCAAGAGGCTGGTATGTAAATGACCGTAAAACAATAGGTAAGGGAACTACCATTCCCGTCCCATCCAATCTTGATTTTGATTTGTGGCAGGGGCCGGCACCAAGGCGTGCATACCGGAGCAACCTGGTGCATTACAACTGGCATTGGTTCTGGCATTGGGGTACCGGGGAAGCTTTAAATAATGGTACACATGAGCTCGACGTAATGCGTTGGGGCCTGGGGGTCGATTTTCCAAGCCAGGTGGTTTCTGCAGGTGGCCGTTTTCACTTCCAGGATGATTGGGAAACACCCGATACGCAAACCATCACTTATAATTTTCCCAATAATACAGCTTGTACCTGGGAAGGGCGCAGTTGTAACGGCTACAATTCTGAAGGAAGCGGGAGAGGAGTGATTTTTTACGGTGATAAGGGTACCATCGTTTATCCCGGAAGCAACAGTTATAAAATTTTTGACGCAGGCAATAAATTAGTGCAGGAAGTAAAAGACAACACTCCCTACGATCCAAAGAACACAGTTAGTCCGACCGAATTGTTGGATGGCCTGCACTTGCAAAATTTCGTAGAAGCCATTCGTGGAAAAGAGCAAATCAACGCGCCAATTTTTGAAGGCCATAAGTCAACGCTGTTACCACAGTTGGGCAACATCGCTTTCCGGGTTGGAAGGGTATTAAAATGTGATCCGTCCAATGGTCATATCCTGCATGATAAAGATGCAATGAAACTATGGAGCCGTGAATACGAAAATGGATGGGCTCCAAAGGTGTAAAACGAGTTGCATCCTATTGTGTCGAGCTCGCCGAAACAGTGTATAGCCTTGCTGTTAGCCTTTTGAAGCCTGGTCACAGTGTGGAGTGAATGCCTAACTACAAGGGTTCGATTTACCTTCGATAGAAATTGGCTGGGCTTTTAATATAATTATTGCGTAATCTATTATCAACCTGCTGATAGTTCTTGCCTGGTTTCAAAAAAAATTATATGGATTGCCTTAAGTAGATTTTCTTTGCTGCTGCTATTTATCTAACGAGAAGGTAGCGTTAACGTGAAGGTGCAATTGACTAAATATTTTGATCACCAGGAAACAAATAAAACAAGAATATGAAATTTATTAAGATGACCAGTATCATTGTAAGCCTGAGCTTTCTTATGCTCATGATCACCGCAAATGCACAAGACAACCAGCTTTCCAAAAAAGAAAAAAAGGAAGGCTGGCAATTATTGTTTGATGGAAAAACTTCCACCGGGTGGAAGGGAGCGTTTATTGATAAATTTCCTGCAAAAGGCTGGAAGATAGACCAGGGACTTCTGATGGTTGAGCCCTCAGGCGGTGCCGAATCCACCAACGGCGGTGATATCGTTACCTTGAAAGAGTATGGCAACTTTGAATTGTCTGCTAATTTTAAACTAACTGAAGGAGCCAACAGCGGCATTAAATATTTCGTTGATGCAAAGCAGCCTACACCCACGAGCCCTCGTTCCGCCTTTGGCTTGGAATTCCAGGTATTGGATGACGCAAAACACCCAGATGCCAAATTGGGCAAAAATGGCAATCGTACCCTGTCATCAGTATACGATTTAATACCGGCGATCAGCAGCAAACCCGCAAAGGCGATTGGTGAATGGAATACGGCAAAGATCGTTTCCAATGGCCAGCACGTAGAGCATTGGCTCAACGGAGTTATGGTAGTAGCCTACGAACGCGGTAGTGAAACATACAATGCATTGGTAGGAGGAAGTAAGTATAAAGATGTTCCGGGCTTCGGTTTAAAACCAACCGGGCGGATCCTTTTGCAGGACCATGGGAATAAAGTCTTTTTCAAAAACATAAAGATCAGGGAAACAAAGTTTACCCCGGATACCCGTTCCGGGAAACTATTAAAAGAAATTCCGGGAGTTGTCTCCTATACTTTCAGAAAAAGTTTTCAGAGCAATCCGGCCGCAACACTCGACAGCATCAAAGCACTCGGTATCACTAACATTGAATTTTCTAACCTGTTTGGAAAAACCGCCGCTGAGTTAAGAAAATTACTGGATGAAAGAGGCATGAGATGTACCTCTTTTGGAATTGGTTACCCTGATCTTATAAACAACATCAGGAAAGTGGGAGAAAATGCAAAAACATTGGGCGCTTCATTTGTACGGGTGGCATGGATACCTCACGAAAAAGTTCCTTTCACCATCGAAATCGCCAAAAAAGCTGTGGAAGATTTTAATACAGCAGGAAAAATATTAAAGGATGAATTTGGCTTAACCTTCTGCTATCACAATCATGGATACGAATTTCAGCCCTATGAAAATGGAACTTATTTTGATTACATTATGGCCAATACCAAACCCGAGTATGTAAGTTTTGAGCTGGATATTTTATGGGCATTTCATCCTGGTAAAGACCCCGTTGAATTATTGAAACAATATCCAAAACGTTTTAAACTGATGCATGTGAAAGATCTGCGCAAAGGTGTGGAGCACAATTTTTCCGGTGGTACACCCGTGGAAAATGATGTTGCGTTGGGCTCAGGGCAAATTAATATCGAGGCAGTCATCAGGGCAGCTCAAAAATCCGCCATCCAGTATTATTATATCGAAGATGAAAGCAATGACGTTAATATACAGGTACCGGTTAGTTTAGCCTTATTGAAATCTTTTTAAAAAGCTTTCCACAACAACAGCCGCTTTACTGGCAGGTTAACACAACGAGTTCACTGGAAACTACCAGTGAACTCGTTGTGTTAACGGCAGTTGCTGGTAAAGAGCTGTTTTATCATTTGCCGGCACGTCAAAATAGTATCGTAAAAAGTTGAAATGATCTGGAAATGTATTTATAAGATGCCTATTTTGCACCATAATTTCTTGCTCAGTTTCCGTTAACGATATCATCCTGACTTGCAAATGTTACTCCATAAAAAAATTGTTATTATAGGTGGCACTACCGGTATCGGTTTATCTGCAGCCATTGCTTTTGTTCGGGAAGGCGCCAAACTAGTGTTGGTAGGGAGAAGCCCGGAGAGTTGTGCCAAGGCGCAAGCATTGCTTGGAAGCGACGTGTCTGTTTACACAGGAGATGCTGTAGACCCTACAACGGCCGTGAATGCCATCGAACTTTGCATCAGCGCCTTTGGCGGTTTTGACGGGCTCTATCACGTGGCAGGGGGAAGCGGCAGAAAGTTTGGCGATGGCCCGCTCCACGAATTAACCCTGGAAGGATGGAACAAGACATTGGAACTTAATCTTACCAGCCTCATGCTTTCCAACCAGGCCGCCATCAATCAATTCAGGCGGCAAGGTACCGGTGGTGCCGTGTTGAATATGAGCTCGGTACTGGGCATTTCTCCTTCACCAAAATATTTTGTTACACACGCATACGCAGCAGCTAAATCGGCGGTGATTGGTTTTACCAAATCAATAGCGGCCTATTACGCAAGCAACAACATCAGGATAAACCTGCTGGCGCCGGCGCTGGTTGAAACGCCGATGTCTGAGAGGGCAAGTAAGGATCACGCAATCTTAAATTTTGTAAAAACCAAGCAGCCATTGGATGGCGGCAGAAACGGAAGACCGGAGGACCTGGATGGTGCGGCAATTTATTTTATGTCGGATGCTTCCGGGTTTACAACCGGGCAAACCTTATATGTAGATGGCGGCTGGCAGATTTCCGAAGGTCAGTATAACAACGATTAATATGAAACATGCGATCGGGATTGATTTAGGGGGAACCAATATAAAAGGCATCTTGCTGGATGAACATGGCCATACACTTCACCAGCATAGCATTCCTACAAATGATGACGCAAATGGAAAGTGGAAGGAGAAGGTTTTTGAAATGGTAGACTATTTAAAGAACCGTGTTTCAATTAGCGTTGATGTGATTGGTTTATCCTGTCCAGGTCTTGCGAATGAGCACAACAAATGCATTATCCATCTGCCCGTCCGCCTGGAGGGGTTGATCAATTTTAACTGGGAAGATTATTTTGGCATCACCACCTTTGTCATCAACGATGCTCATGCGGCACTGATCGCCGAGGCTAAATTCGGGGCATTGCAGGGATATAAAAACGCGGTGCTGCTTACACTCGGAACAGGTGTTGGCGGAGGCATTTTAATCAATGGCGAACTTTACCAGGGACAAAGCCAGATGGCTGGCCATTTCGGGCATGTGTCCATCAATTCCAATGATGATGAACTAAGTATTATTGGTATGCCGGGCAGCCTTGAATATGCCATCGGAAATTACGCTGTCAGGCGCCGCTCACTGGGCCATTTTGAATCTACCCACGAGTTGGTAAAAGCTTATCAGAAAAACGAACCATTCGGCACATGGCTCTGGCTCGATCTTATCCGGAAGCTCGCGCTAGGCATCGCATCCATCGGCAATTCCTTATCACCTGAAGCGGTAGTATTGGCAGGTGGGATAACGCAGGCTGGTGAAAATCTGCTGAATCCGTTAAAGAATTTCCTGGCAATTTATGAGCATTGGCCCAACAACAAAAGTACACCGGTCATCGTTGCAAAATTCGGTGATATGTCCGGTGCGATAGGAGCCGCAGCTTTTTCATTCAGTAAAATGTAAGAAGATCAATAAGAGTGTTTTAAAAAGGTATTAAAAATGTTTAAGAGTTAAATACACTACATTAAAAAGCACATGAGTTATACAAAAAAATATTTAAATAAATGCCAGGGGCTGATAGAAACAGTAGCATCACAAGAGGCAAAGATTCTTGAAGTAGCAGAAATCTTTTCCAACGCAATCGTCTCTGGCAGGATGGTTCATTTATTTGGAAGCGGCCACAGCCGTATCATGGTAGAAGAAATGTGGCCACGCTATGGTTCCTTCCCTGGGTTTAATCCCATCGTAGAATTATCATTATCGTTCCATAACCTCGTGGTAGGCGCTAACGGGCAGCGGCAAGCGATGTTCTTAGAAAATGTACCTGGCTTTGCACAGCAGATATTGAGAAATTTTGATGTTACCAATGTAGATGCAGCGCTGATCATTTCATCTTCAGGCTGCAACGTGGTACCGATTGAACTGGCAGAATTGTTTCAGCAAAAAGGTGTGAAAACGGTGGCCATCATCTCCAAACTTCATTCCGAAGCAAGTATCAGCAAACGCAGTGATGGGCGCAAATTGCAAGACTTTTGTGATATCGTGTTAGATTCAGGCGCACCCGCTGGTGATGCGATGATCAAAGTTGAAAATCTTAAAACGCCGGTGGCACCGGGCTCCACCATTGGATCCTGCATGCTGGTGAATTGCATCAAAGCTGAGTTGGCGAACTTACTAACTCAAAAGGGACATCCGCCGTTGGTATTGACGGCAGGTGCGGTTATCGGAACTGAAAAAGCCACTGAGTTGTTCCAGGCTGCATATGATGAGCATGCGCACCGAATTGCAAGGTTGTATGAAAAAGTGGGCATTCAAAGCTATGTTTCAGAAAAAAACTAAAAATTTCCGGGTGAGTCACGCCCAAAGGGTGTCTCACCCGGAAATTCGAAAAACACCATCACGCACCAAACAAATAATCGATGCAACCCATACCAATTAAAACCACTGTAGTAGGTTCATGGCCTTTCCCGGGATGGCTGGAATTTGCAGCCGAAAATCTGGATAAATTCGGCCCCGCAGATATCAATGAAATGATAGAAGATGCAGTAGTAAATGCCATACACGACCAGGTTACCGCCGGACTGGATGTGATCTCAGATGGCGAACAAACGCGGCTTGATTTCAACCTTTCCTTCTACGGTTTTCTAAAGGGCATTGCGCCAAATCACGAAGAGACAAGGAAGTTTGGCCCACCCGCACACGACCAGCGTGGCAAGCACACTATTGTTGAGTCATTGACTGCTCCCAAAGGATTAGGTGTGGTGGAAGAATATAAAAGATTGAAGCGGCTGGCGCCAAAAGACCAGCGGCTGAAAGTTTCTATCCCCGGCCCGTACACGCTTTCAGGGCGGATGTTGCCTGGTGAAATTTATAAAGACCGGTGGGAAATCACTGAAGCGCTGTTGCCAATTGTTGCGAAAGAACTGGATGATCTCGTAGCAGAAGGCGTACCGGAAATTTGTATCGATGAGCCGTCCATGTCATGTTATGCATACCGGGAAGACACCATGAGGTTTGTCGATATCTTTAACAGGACTGTAAAAAATATTGTAGGTAAAACAAGGATCGGCACCCATCTATGTTTCGGGAATTACAAGGGACGTTCGGTAGGGAAAAAAACAATTGCACCCATGCTGCCGGATTTCCTCCACCTGGAAGTGGATGAACTGCATTCAGAAATGACCATATTGAACTTCGCCGAAATTCATTTGCTGGAACGTTTTGCCGAAAAAATGGATGTAGCCGTAGGGGTTATCGATGTTAAAAGTTACTATATTGAAACGGTAGAAGATATCAGGGAAAGGATAGCAAAATGCCTGCAATATATTCCGGCCAACAGGTTAGCGGTAGCCCCGGATTGTGGCATGTCGCAAACGGCAAGATGGGCCACTAAACAAAAGATTGAAAATATGTGTGCAGCAGCAAAGTCGATGAGATAGAGCACAGTTGAATTATTTGCGAAGGCGCCTTAGTCAATCAATATCAATTAAGAATTTATTGTTTGGGGCATTTGTTTTTCAAGTGATCATCGTTGTGTCACTCTGTTAGTGTCCCTTTCTGTTGGTCCTGGTGGAATGCTAAGGTCGAGACTGTCAACCAGTTTATTACTGGATGCATCGTAAATCCGGATCTTACCCGAGCCACCCAACCGCGGTGTTTCCTGGAAAGTTAATACCAAATGGGTATCCGGGTTTACCCCTGCACCAAGATGTTTTGGAAACAGGCCAATCGGATGCCGGTTTTTTTACGCAATGCCATTCACTAAAAACAGGAAGAACACAGGAACAAGCAATGAGGTAAATTTCATGAAGCAATTTTTACAATGAATCATACGGGTTAAAGTTATTGTATTTTATCAAGTGAGCCGATCAAACAGCCATGGTTATGCGTCGCAGATAGTATATTTTCCAACTGCAACCGGCATTATTAAAAAGCGTTGATGGCATATACCGCAAGCAATTATTCCGGCCCGGCTGGAATCCTCACCCAGCCAGCGAAAATTATATATAACCCTTTTAATTCTTCCTGATAACAGGCCACTAAAAATGCGAAAGACCTCACAGGTTTTTAGAGCCTGTGAGGTCTGATCAAAAGGTTGCTTTTGTTGCGTCCCGAGCAGTGAAAATTTGAAATGCATCCAAAAGCTTTCATGTGGCGCATAATGTGATCAATAATGTAATTTTGTAGAATGTGTGTTAGGGTGCGTATAAAATTTTGCTTTTTCGTAATAACAATATTGTTTGCAGGTACATCCCGTGGCCAGCTGAAGGTCAAGATGGAGCATTACTCTACTGAAGACGGATTATCTCATAACAACGTAACCAGTATTATTAAATCCAGCGATGGTTTTATGTGGCTTGGTACCTGGGATGGCATTAACAGGTTTGACGGTCATAATTTTATTACCTATAAATCACATCCCGGTGATAGCTCCGGACTAAAGACCAACCGCATTGACAGGATCGTTGAAGACCGGTCTGGTTACTTATGGTTAAGGCCCTATGATAACCAGATTTACAGGTTCGATAAAAAGACTGCAAAATTATTGTCTATCGCCGATATACTTGCCAGGGCGAATATCAAAAATATAAAATTTGACAAGGTTATCCCATCCATTGGAGAGCAGGTATGGCTTACAACATTGGACCAGGGCGTGTTTTGTGTAAGAAATGCTGCTGGTGAATCGCCGAAAGTAATACCGTATGCGGCTGGCATGCCCGCCGGGCAACAGCTGCCTTCCAACAAAATAAAGTTCCTATACGAAGACCAACTCCATAATGTTTGGGTAGGAACAGAGCAGGGCTTGTGTTGCTTGTCGGCCGCTACGGGGGGTGTTTACAAAAACCGTCCTACTGCTTTAGATAAAATCAAAAGCCAGGCTTTTACCTGCGTAGCAGAAGACCGGGAAAAAATATGGTTCGGTACAAATACCGGTGAGCTTGTGTTTTATGAAAAGTCATCAATGGAGTTCAACAGTAAAAAAATATCTGCCGCCCGGCTAAACGCAGTTTTTTTATCAAGGAAAAGTGATGTGCTGTATGTATCCACTTCCGCAAGGGAAATAATAACAGTGCAGACTTCCAATTTAACAGTAAGCAGGTCAGTTATGCCCGGCAAAGCTGCGTTCTATTCAATGTATGAGGATAAATCAGCACTATTGTGGATAGAGCCCGAGAAAGACGGTATAGTGAAATACGATCCCAGTTCAAAAGCATTTAAGTATTTTTTCCAGGAAAACGATGCCACATTAAATTACCCGGTGAAACTGTATGGCGTTTTTGAAGACAATGAGAACAGGGTTTGGGTAAGTATGGCTGGCGGGGGCTTTGGATATTATAATCCTGCAACAGATGCAGTTGAATATTTCTACAATAAGCCTGGCTCGGCAGATCGTAAGTTTTCAAATATCGTTGGTGTCAGGTATTTTGATCCGGCCGGTATACTATGGTTTACTTCCAGTGACCGCGGTTTTGAAAAAATAATTTTTCAGCGAAAAGACCTTGATCCGGAATTGCTGGTGAACATCACATCCAATAAAACTGACAACGATGTAAGAGGCATCTATAACGATCGCAAAAACAGGATTTGGCTTGCTTCAAAATCCGGTCAGGTATATATGCAACCAGCCAATGGTAAGCGCTTTACCAACTTATTTGTGAACGAACCGGTGGGTGGTATCGGTTCCGTGTATACGATTTTGCAGGATAGGAACGGTGACATGTGGTTGGGAACAAAAGGTAAGGGCTTATTTAAGGCAGTCCCTGTAGACAGCAACGAGATCAAATATAAATTAACCCAATACGTTTCCGATAAAAATGATAGCTACAGTCTCAGCAGTAATTTAATTTACTCGCTGCTGGAAGACAAAAGGGGTAACATCTGGGTAGGCACATTTGAAAATGGTCTTAATATGATGGTGAAGACGGCCGATAAATTAATCTTCATCAATGCTAACAATGATCTGAAAAACTATCCAACCGCATCCGCGGGAAAAATAAGACATCTGCAGCAGGATGTGAACCAAAATTTGTGGATAGCTACTACCAATGGATTGCTGATTGCCGATATTACTACTCCCGACTATAAAAATTACGGGTTTATACCCTATCGCAAAACTCCGGGTGATAAAACAAGTTTAAGCAATAATGACCTTCAATTTATTTTTAGAGATGCAAAGAACCGGATGTGGGTGTCTACGTCGGGAGGAGGGTTGAACCTGCTCACAGCGCACACCGATAAAGGACCAGCCTTTAAAGTATTTACAAGGAAAGACGGGCTGCCAAGTGATTACATTTTAAGTATCGCGGAAGATAAGGCCGGTAATCTGTGGCTCGGAACAGAAAACGGTTTGTGTAAATTCAATCCCGATAAAAATCTGTTCCGCAATTTCGACTCCTACGATGGATTGATGAAGGCCGGCTTCTCTGAAGCTGCCGGAATAAGATTACAAAACAACAACCTGCTTTTTGGTACAGTGAATGGCTATGTGATTTTTAATCCTGCAACGGTTTCCAATCAAAAGTTGTGCGCTGATATGGCGTTTACCAACCTGCAGATAAACAATAAAGACGTTGTTGCTGATGCAGATGGATCGCCTTTAAAAGTAGATATCAATA
This sequence comes from Ferruginibacter sp., assembly GCA_025963635.1. Lineage (GTDB taxonomy): Bacteria > Bacteroidota > Bacteroidia > Chitinophagales > Chitinophagaceae > Ferruginibacter. The sequence goes on along the minus strand of JAOQAK010000055.1, from coordinate 281,165 downwards.
ATACCAGTAAAATAACACTCAGGTACAATGAGAATATTATCAGTATAGATTTTACCATATTGGATTATATATCCAATGACAAACAAACTTATTCTTATCGTTTAAAGAATTTTGACAAAGATTGGAACAACGTGGTAAACCAGCATAGGGCAACCTATACCAACTTACCGCCCGGTGATTATATTTTCGAAGTAAAAAGTTTAAGCGAAGATCTGTACCAACATATCCCGGTGAAAACCCTGGCGATTACTATTTTGCCGCCATGGTGGCGCACGTGGTGGGCATATTTGCTATATGTCGTTTTACTGGTGATTTTGGCAGAAGTAGTAAGAAGAATCGCTGTTACCATGATCCGCTTAAGAAATAAAGTAATCGTGGAAAAGAAATTAACCGATCTGAAAATTAAATTTTTTACAAATATTTCGCACGAATTAAGAACGCCGCTTACTTTAATCATACACCCCATCGAGGAAGTAATAAAACAAAATAACCTGTCTGTAAAATCTTATGAATATTTAACCATAGCCCGTAAGAACACAAACCGGATGGTTCGTTTTATCAACCAGTTGCTGGATTTTCAGAAGGTACAAAGCGGAAAAATGAGCCTGAAAATCGCTGCAACTGAAATGATTGCCTTTGTAAAAGATATCAGCGGCTATTTCACAGAGGCAGCCAATGAAAAACAAATTGAATTAGCTGTTTCTTCCAATGTGGATGTGTTATATGCCTGGATAGACACAGGTAAAATAGATATCGTGATCTACAATCTCTTATCAAACGCATTCAAATTTTCTCCGCGGGGAAAGCGAATCGAGATACAGATTCACTATGTTGCACCAAATGATCATTTTACAATCAGTGTGATAGACCAGGGCATTGGTGTGCCGCCGGGAAAACTGCATGATATTTTTGAATTATATTACGAAGTGGATAACCCCGAAAGCGATCATCTTGCAGGCACGGGTATCGGGCTGGCACTTTCCAAAGAGATAATACAATTTCATCACGGAAAAGTTTATGCTCAAAACAACCCCGCCAAGGGGCTAACGGTTACCGTTGAACTTAAACTGGATAAGGATCATTTCAAGGAGAATACTGTAATTGTTGAAAATACGGGCAGCGATTTGAAACGCAATGGTGAAATGGGTAGAATTGCCGGGTATCATAATCCCGTCTCCAATGCTGAATCAGTAATGCTGAATCACGAAGAGGCCCCGGTGGTTTTAATTGTAGATGATAACGCGGAATTGCGGAGATTTTTGGCCGACCAGTTGAAGCCATATTACAAGGTCATTGAAGCTGAGAATGGGAGAGATGGACTGGAAAAAGCAATTCAGTTTTTACCAGACCTGGTGCTGAGTGATGTGATGATGCCGGAAATGAATGGAATTTCGATGTTGAACAAGTTAAAGAACAATGTGGGCACGAGCCATATTCCTGTAATACTGCTTACCGCCAAGTCTTCTGTCGAAAGTCAACTTGAAGGGTTGAGCTATGGTGCAGATTATTATATTACAAAGCCTTTTCATGCCAGCGTTATATTGGCTTTGATAAACAACTTATTAAAACAACGCAAAAAGATACTTGAGTTCCTCCTGTCCGGTAGCAAAGAAATGGTGTTGGAAAAGGAAGCAGAGGATGATACTGAAATCATTATCATTACCGATAAAGATGAGGCCTTTTTGAAAGAGATCATTTTAATTGTAGAAAAAAGCATGGAAGATCCCCGGTTTAATATCGATAAAGTCGCTGAATCATTAATGATGGGTAGAACCACCTTCTATAAGAAATTAAAGAGTTTGACTAACATGTCCCCGGTTGAATTTATCAGGGAGGTCAGGTTAAAACGATCAAAAGAATTGTTGGATGCGGGGGCGGGCAATATTGCCACAATCGCTTACGAAACAGGCTTCAGCAATGCCAAATATTTCAGCACATGCTTTAAAGAAAAATTCAATATGTCTCCCACAGACTATCTAAAGTTGAAGAACGCAAGTAACAAAACTACCACTTAGCCGCACCTGCGATTGTATTTTCAAGGCTAAAAAGTCAGGCTCGTTCAGGTTGCACACATATATCAATATGCAATCAAGTAGCTAGCAACCAGTGATTTGCGAAAGTGCGCCTTTAAATAATGTCAATTTTCGGACATAATTCGTCAATATTTGCCCTCCTTCGCTCTACTTCATTTTTACATTTGTTAAACAGGTTCCAACCCTGGTAATACTGCTGTGGATATTCAATTTATATCTCTCTAAAGCTAATTCAACGAATGCCTGACACCCACTTTAATTTCCTTATCGTCTTTTTTGTAGCCAGGTTAAACGCGGCAGTAAACGCCGGTCATCCGCTTGTTTCTCCATCATATTAAAAATATTAAACAGCAATCAAACATGTGCACTTAGAAATTCCATCGCCAATTCATCCTGTCCTCATACAATATATATACACAACAAAAATTGCTTTATGATCAAAATGCTAAAAACTGCCGGGATATGTTTGCTCCTGCTTACAGCCATCAATCCCTTCAATGAAATTTTTGCACAAACTAAACAGGTCACCGGTACGGTTCGTTCTTCTGAGAATAATCTGCCCGCCGATGGGGTAACCGTTACCGTTAAAGGCACCAGGACATCCGTTACCACAGATGCGCAGGGTCACTTCAAAATAAGTGTAGACCCTAAAGCTACCGCCCTTGTATTTTCAAGCGCTTCCTTTATTGCTTACGAAGCACCCATTAAAGACCGCACTGTTATTGATGTAAAATTGGTAGCAGATACAAAGGCCATGGATGAAGTGGTGGTGATCGGTTATGGAACGGCCCGAAAAAAGGACCTTACCGGGTCTACCGCCTCCATGTCTGGCAGCACTTTAGAAAAAATTCCACTCTCCAGCGCCGCTGAAGCAATGACCGGCCGTTTGGCAGGTGTGCAGGTATCTACTACCGATGGAGCCCCGGGTGCGGAAATCATTATTCGTGTTCGTGGCGGCGGTTCTGTTACGCAGGACAATTCTCCTTTGTACATGGTGGACGGTTTCCCGGTAAGCAGTATCAATGACATTGCTCCTACAGACATAGCAAGTATCGACATCCTTAAAGACGCATCTTCCACCGCCATCTACGGCGCAAGAGGTGCCAACGGCGTAGTGATCATTACTACAAAAAGTGCTAAGGGTGGCAAAACAACGGTTTCGCTCAATAGCTTTTTTCAACGCAGGCAATTACCCAAAAAACTGGATGTATTATCACCCTACGAATTCGCTTTGATGCAATATGAATACGGCAGGGTAAGGGGAGGTACCGACTCCTCTAATTTCACCAAATACTATGGTGTATACGAAGATCTTGAGCTATATAAAAATCAAAAAGGAACTGATTGGCAGGATGTATTATTTGGTAGTTCCGGAAGTTCACAGCAACACAACATGAGCGTTACGGGCGGAACAGACAAGACCAAGATTAGTTTTAGCATGAGCAATAACAAAGACCAGGGATTGCAGGCTGGTTCGCAGTACCAGAGAACCTATATGAATTTCAAGCTCAATCATGAAATGTTCAAGGGATTGAAACTCGATTTTACATCCCGGTATACCAATACAGATGTTGACGGAGCTGGTACAGCAGGTGGTTCGAGTGTAAGAATCGGCGATGGTATTACTACCCGCCCTGTCAATGGCCTGGCAGACCAGATCATCTTTGACCCAAATGCCACAGGAACTACCGCCGATGATTACGAACAGTTTATAAGAGGCCTGGTAAGCCCGCTGGTTCTTACCGCCCAGGATTACAGGAAAAATGTTACCGATGCATTCAATATGAACTTAGGCGCTTCCTGGAACGTAACCAATCATTTCTTGTTCCGCTCAGAAATTGGGGTAGACATGCGGTGGAATAATACCAAACGTTACTATGGCCCTTTAACCGGTGAATCAAAAAATAATGGTAGTAGTCTTCCTGTAGGGGAGATGAGGAACACGAATACATTCGCTTACCGTTGGGCCAATACGCTAACCTATACATTAAAAAAGAAAAACCACGACTTCAATATACTTGCCGGACAGGAGATCAATGCAGGAAAAATCAACACTGATTACATCAGGTCAGAAGATTTTGCTGAAAACATTAGTCCTGAAAGAATGTTTGCTAATATGGCCCTCGGCAGAGCGGATCAGTATCAAACAAGCGAAGGGCCAGGGGATAATCTTTCTTCCTTTTTTGGAAGATTGAATTATCAATTTAAAGGCAGGTATATTTTTACAGCAACCGCACGGTATGATGGATCATTAAAATTTGCCCCGGGCAAACAGTGGGGCCTGTTCCCTGCTGTAGCAGCGGCATGGAGGATATCGGATGAAGATTTTATGAGCAACGTAAAAGCTGTATCAGACCTGAAGCTCAGGTTGAGCTTTGGTAAGGCAGGTAACAACCGGATTCCAAGTGATCTATACAGGAGGGTATATAGTATTCTAACAAACCGCGGTATAGGCTTTGGTGAAGTGAACCAGGCATACTGGGGATCTGCTTCATCAATCCTTGTGAACCCCGATATTCAATGGGAAACCACTGTTACCCGCAATATCGGTTTGGATTTCGGCCTGCTGAACAATAAGATTACTGGTACGGTGGATGTTTATCATAACAATGTACCTAACCTTTTAGTACAATCGTCAATTCCGAGTCAAACAGGTTATACCTCGCAGATACGGAACCAGGGAGCAACCTCCAATCGTGGCGTTGAACTTGCCCTGAATGCCAACATCATCAACAAAAAAGATTTATCGCTCTCAGTTAATTTTAATATCGGATTTAATAAATCAAAGATTGATGACCTGGGTGGACCGATCACCCAGAATTTTAATAGCAACTGGGCAGGTACCGATCTGAAGAGCATTGATGACTACCGGTTAATTGTGGGGCAAACCGTGGGGTTGATGTACGGCTTTGTTTCTGATGGAATGTACACCACGGATGACTTCGATTCATTTGATCCCGCAACAAAAAAATACTTCCTGAAAAAAGGGATACCTGATGATGCTTCTTTAATGGGTGTCATAGGTGGTGCTTTATCTGGAAGTTCAACAATAAGGCCGGGCGTACTTAAATTGAAGGATCTCAACGGCGATGGTTTAATAACAGCGGACGACCGGCAAATCATTGGTAGCGCATTACCCGATTACCAGGGTGGGTTTGGCTTAAATGGTACTTTCCTGAATTTGGATTTCGGTGCATTTTTCAACTATGTAGTTGGCAATGACGTGTATAACACCGGCAGGATAAGCTTCAATATGTTTTACAGGAATACCTTCGGGAATTTGTTGAATACTAACAATTATGATAACCGTTTTAAATACATTGATGGAGCCGGCAACCTGGTGAATGATCTTGCACAGTTGAAGGAACTGAATAAAAATGCAACTATGTGGTCACCGCTTTCGATGGGCACCGCTGCCCCGGTTTTTCATTCCTATGCCGTTGAAGACGGGTCCTTCCTTCGTTTGAACAATGTTTCCCTTGGTTATTCATTACCTCAGCGCCTGATCTCAAAAGTGAAGATGTCTCGTTTCAGGGTGTACGGTACGGTTACCAATGTATTCATGATCACAAACTATTCCGGTTACGATCCTGAAGTGAGTGCCACCCGTAACAGTTCTTATACTCCGTTAACACCCGGAGTAGATTATTCCGGTTATCCTAAAAGCAGAACTTTTACCATAGGAGCCAACGTTACTTTTTAATGCTATATGATCACTTACAAAATTTTCAAGATGAAAAATAAAATATATCTAATTACAGCTTTTGTGTTACTTTTTGCGGTCTCCTGTAAAAAGATACTACAGCCCGAAACACCTTCTTCCTTCAACCAGGAGTATATCTTCAGTACCGAGGTAGATGCGAAAAAAGCCGTCAACAGTGTGTATGCGTTGTTTAATACAGATGCTTATACCTCCAGGGTTTCAAACAATTACGCAGGCAATACCGATGTTGAAGCGGGAGGCGTTGCCACCGGAACCGATGGCGCCCGGCGTGATATCTGGTCATTTGAAGCCACGGCCGCCAACAGCGAAACATTGGTAGTTTGGAACAACGCCTATAATGCTATCAACAGGGCCAACGAATGCATTGAAGGTATCAATGCAAGCTCAATAGGAACCACACCAGGTATGAAGCAACTACTGGGAGAAGTTAAAGTACTTCGTGCTTATTGGTATTACCTGTTGGTAAACCATTGGGGCGACGTGCCTTTCCAGGTAACTGCCACTAAAGCGGGTGATAACTTTTACCTGCCCAAAACAGGCAGGGATTCTATTCTTTCTTATCTAATAGATGACCTGGTTACCGCCGAACCAAATATGATGTGGGCCGACCAGCTGGATTATACCACCGAACGGATCAACAGGGAATTTATCCAGGGGCTGATTGCCCGGATGGCGTTAATGCGTGGCGGTTATTGGCTATATCCTGATATGACGATGAAGCGGAAAGATGACTACCTCAAATATTACCAGGTTGCCAACACCTATTGTAAAAAACTGGTGGATACCAAACCGCATACACTCAGCCCCTTTGCCAAAGTGTTTGAGAATATCAACAAATCAATAAAAGTCACGAACGACGATGTGTTGTACGAAGTGGCCTTTGCACCCGGTGCAGGAGATGTGGGCTGGAACATGGGCATCTCTGTTGCTGCCGGAACACATATGTTCGGAAGCGGGGGAGGAACCATGCTGTTAACACCCACCTATTATCATTCATTCGATACAACCGATCTGCGCTTACCTGCCACCTGTTCACTGGTATCTTATGATGCCAACCTGCTGCAGCAGCCAGTTGCCTCAACAGGTATTGGAATGGCAAAATGGAACCGCTTATTGAGAGTAGGAAACCTGGGCGCTTCTACCGCAAAAGGCACGGGTATCAATTACCCCCTGATGCGCTATACAGATGTTTTGCTTATGTTGGCAGAAACTGAAAACGAGATCAATGGTCCTAATGCTGTTGCGCAAAACGCACTTAAAATTGTTCGTCAGCGGGCCTTTCCTCCAGCTTTATGGGATACAAAGGTAACCGCCTATATTGCCGGCGTTTCAGGAGGGAAAATTGATTTTTTCAATGCTATCGTGAACGAAAGAGCCTGGGAGTTCGGAGGCGAATTCCTGCGTAAATATGACCTGGCCCGTTGGAACCTGTACGGTAAAAAGATTGTTGAAACAGTCAATGCACTCACTCAAATGGGCGCTGATGCCAATGCAGGCGTAGGTACCTATTCAGGCCTGGCAGATTACCTGTACTACAAGCGCAATTCGGATGGAACAATCACTTTTCTTAACAAATATTATAGAGTCACGAATCCACCTGTATTAGACCCGTTAACTGGATATATCCGCGTTAACTGGTTGCGTTCCTTATATAACACTACCACCTCCGGGCCGGCAAGTTATGTACTGGTACAATACCGTGGCTACAAAGATGCCGCCAAGCCATTAAGATATATACTACCCATACATGGCTCGGTGATTTCCAGTAGCCTGGGTTCTTTGAATAACAATGGCTATGATTTTTAAATAATAAAAATTCCAGTAAAAAATTCTCTATATGAAAAAGAAGGAACTCCTAATAATATTCTTGACCATCATGGTGGTGGTTGCCGGCTGCAAAAAAGACGAGGTAGATATACCCAGCCGCTTGTTCAGGCCTGCGGTGGGTGCAGCCCTGGTGGCAGATTCAAATGCGATTTTGGCCAGTTGGTTGAAAATAACAGACGCAGCCAGTTATACCTTACAGGTAAGTCGTGATTCTTTTCGCACCATTGATGTAACGATGAACGTAAAAGATACCGGAATTGTGCTTGTCAAAAATCTCCAGTGGGATAAGTTGTACCAGGTACAGGTAAAAGCCAATGCCGGCGACACGGTATTCAATTCCAAATGGTCGTTCCTTGGCGCCATTAAAACGCCCAGGTTTCCTACGATTCTTAACACACCCGCTTTAAGCGATATTACCGAAAATGCCGTTAAAGTTAGCTGGACTACGAGCGGAGCAGCGGTTACCACGGTTAAGATTTTGAAAGCCACCGACAGTTCGGTTGTAAGTACCACAGCACTCACACCTGCTGATGTTACCAGCCAATCCAGGATCATCAACGGGCTTAACACCGCAACAGGTTATATCATATTCCTTTACAGCAACACTACGGTGAGAGGATGGGTTAATTTTTCAACAAAGGCACCATTTGCCGGCATCCTGGTTGATCTAAGGGGCATCACAGGCAGGCCTTCCGTTTTAGCTGATACGATTCCATTGATCGCATCTGGCAGTACGGTTATTTTGAAAAGGGGAGAAGTGTATACCATCACGGCAGCCCTCAACCTTAGTAAGGCAATCACAATTGTTAGCGGAACAGACTTATCAGTTCCGGGGCAGGCCGTTATCACCATGCCCGCAAACTTTAACATCACTTCAGGAAGCGTGATCGATTCCATTGTTTTTAATGATGTGACCCTCAGGGGAACAGATTATGCAGCCAAATATGTATTCAATATAAGTGCAGCCTGCACGATTGGCAAAATGAGCTTTATTGGCTGTAGGGCGGAAATATTCAGGGGCATGATAAGACTGCAATCACAGCCTGTTATCGTAAACAATTTATGGATCGACAATTGTGTACTGGATAGTCTTGCCGGATACGGTGTAATCACGGTAGACGTTGCAACCAGCAAGGTGGATAATATTACGATCAGGAACAGTACCATTTATAAAGCGGAAAAAATAATCGTCAGCAAAAACAATTCAACATCCGTTACGATCGAGAACTGTACGATTAATGAAGCAGCGCTTGGTGGTGGATCCAGTTATTATGTTGATTACAATACCGCTGCCACCAACAACGTTACGAACGGCATAATTATAAATAACTGCATTTTTGGTGTGGGAAAAATTGGTACAGGCGGCGTTCAAACAGTGAGGGGTATCAGGGTTAACGCAGCGAGCAATATATCCGCGTCAAATAATTTCAGAACGTCCGACCAGGTTTCTTTGGGCAATGATGTTCCGAACATTACTCCCTATGCACGGCCGGCCGCACAGCTTTTCCAGGATCCACTGAACGGCATTTTTAAAATAGCGGATGCCAGTTTTACGGGAAAATCCAATGCAGGAGATCCAAGGTGGCGGCTATAAAAAAACCTGGCTGGCTCTTTTTTAACTTATTTAAAGTGGAATTAATCAATGGGCAAAAACTTTGTCACGGTAGCTGTTTATCGTTACCAACAAGTGCTCGTTATATTGAAATCTAATGGGGAGTATAAATATGAATAAAGCATTCAGCATATCGATTGTTTGTTTTTACCTGTTATGTGTAACGTTAGGTGCAAATGCCCAAACGATTTCAACAAAGTATAACTACGTTTCAAAGGTATGGGTACCAGACCTGGGCAACGGCACTTATAAAAACCCGGTCCTGAATGCTGACTATTCTGATCCGGATGCCATCCGTGTGGGCGATGATTTTTATTTGGTGTCATCTTCTTTTGAAGATATTCCAGGCCTTCCAATCCTTCATTCAAAAGATCTGGTAAACTGGAAAATTCTGACGCATGCCTTAAAGCGCCAGCCGCCCTTTGAACACTTTTCTAAAACACAACATGGCAATGGTGTTTGGGCACCTTCCATCCGTTTTCATAACAGAGAATTTTATATCTATTATCCTGACCCGGATTTCGGCATCTATGTAGTGAAAGCAAAAAATGCTGCCGGTCCCTGGAGCGATCCCGTATTGGTAGAAGCAGGAAAAGGACTGATCGACCCCTGCCCGTTATGGGATGATGATAACAAAAATTACCTGGTGCATGCATATGCCGGCAGCCGTGCAGGTATCAAGACAATCATTGTTGTAAAACGTCTGAATGAAGATGGTACCAAAACAACGGACGCGGGCAAACTGGTGTATGATGGTCATGAAACCGATCCAACCATTGAAGGCCCGAAATTTTATAAGCGCAATGGTTTCTATTACATATTTGCTCCTGCAGGCGGTGTATCCACGGGCTGGCAATTGGTACTTCGATCAAACAATATTTACGGGCCTTACGAGCGCAAAGTGGTAATGGACCAGGGAACTTCAAAGGTGAACGGTCCGCACCAGGGTGCATGGGTAACAACACAAACCGGTGAAGATTGGTTTCTCCATTTCCAGGATAAAGAAGCTTATGGCAGGGTGGTCCATTTGAACCCGATGAAATGGATCAACGACTGGCCGGTGATCGGTGTTGACAAAGATGGCGATGGAAAAGGTGAGCCAGTGGCTGTTTATAAAAAGCCAAATGTTGGCAAAACATATCCTGTTCAAACACCCGCAGAAAGCGATGAATTTAATAGCACTGAATTGGGGCTTCAATGGCAGTGGATGGGTAATCCCGAGGCTACCTGGTTGTTTACCGATGCTGCGAATGGGATGCTTCGTTTATTTTCTGATAGGATCGACAGCGTTGCCAATTTATGGTTTGCCCCAAATGTGCTGTTACAAAAATTTCCGGCCGACAGTTTCCAGGTTACTACCAAACTTACATTTAAACCTAACCTGAAACTAGGTGACGAAAAAGCTGGTCTTACTATTATGGGGATGAGTTATGCCAACATTGCATTGAAGAACAAAAAGGATGGTATCTATCTTGTACATACGCTCTGCAAAGAGGCGGAGAAAGGTAAAACAGAAAACGAAACCATTATTGCAAAAGCTACCAATGCTACTGTGTATTTCAGGGTTCGTGTGAAAACGGGTGGTAAATGTCAATTCGGGTACAGTTTTGACGGCGATACATTTGCCAATGCAGGTGATCCATTTACTGCCGAAGTGGGAAAATGGATCGGTGCAAAATTCGGCATTTTCTGTACCCGTTTGTTACAGACCAATGATTCCGGGTTTGCTGACTTCGATTGGATCCGCGTAGAAGCATTGAAGTAATTAAAAAGGATAGGATTAAGCGAAACTTTCGAAAACGACTACTGGGAACGACCTCGAATAAAAAGTGCTAGAAAATTTCCATATGAGCCGTTAAGAAATCAAGGCTGTTTGAGCCGGGCATTGGCTTTAAATCATTGAACTACTGGCGGCGAGTTCCTTGATTTTAGGATCATATTGAAATTTTCAGCCTTTTTATTCGCAGTCTTGATTTTTTTGTTTCTTTTTTTATCAAGAAAAAAAGAAAATGAACTATAACCTATTCTCAACTTGGGTTTGCGGGTGTTATACTAATCTTAAAAAAGATATTTAAATGAAAATAACAAGGAAGCATTTCATTGCATGGATGAGTATCGCAATATTCGCCTGTTCGGCTTTCACCATCTTAACCAAAAAAAACATCACCATTTGGATGATAGGCGATTCAACGATGGCCATCAAACAAGCGAAGGCATATCCCGAAACCGGCTGGGGCATGGAAGTTCAGCCATTTTTTGATAACACCGTGCAGATAGAAAACAAAGCAATGAATGGCAGGAGCACCAAATCATTCATCAATGAAAAAAGATGGCAGGAGGTGTTAGATAATTTAAAGGAAGGTGATTATGTATTGATTGAATTTGGGCACAACGACGAGAAAATTGAGAAGCCTGCAGTGGGCACTTCACTGGATGAGTTTAGAGGCAATCTTGCAAAATTCATCAATGAGTCAAAAGATAAAAAGGCAATCCCTGTTTTGATGACACCTATCTGCAGGCGAAATTTTAAGAACGGTGTATTGATTGATACGCATAAAGGATACCCGGATGTTGTAAGGAAACTGGCAGGCAGCTTGCATGTACCGCTGGTGGATATGCAACAAAAAACGGAGCAGTTGCTGACCAGCCTGGGCGATGAAGGTTCCAAATTTTTGTTCAATTATGTTGAGCCCGGAAATGTAAATTATCCCGAAGGGAAAAAAGACGATACGCATCTAAGTCCAACGGGTGCTAAAAAGATTGCCGGGCTTGCAGTTGAAGCCCTTAAAGAACTGGTGCCGGGCATTGCCGGGCGATTGAAGTAATGCTGTTTAATGATACCATGAAAAATTTGATTAAATATTTGCTCACATTGATGACCTGTTTTTTCATCCTGGCAACAGGAATAAAAGCACAGGAGTTTTTTCCACTTTGGCCGAAGGATCAAATGCCAAATAGTAAAGGTTTGCACCATGGGGATAGCATCGTAAATGAGCGTGCCATACAAATTGGAATACCGGGCTTCTATGCTTTCTTTCCTTCCAAAGATGATAACAATGGCGCTGCAATACTGATATTCCCGGGTGGTGGATACCATCATTTGACTTACAATCTTGGTGGATTTCAATTGGCCAAGTGGTTCAATACAATGGGCATGAGCGCCTTCGTGGTAAACTATCGGTTACCTACTTCTCCCGATCTGCAAAAAAGAGAAATCGGTCCTTTGCAGGATGCGCAAAGGGCGATGCGGATCATAAGAGCCAATACAGTCAAATGGAAGATCAACCCAAATAAAATTGGTGTGCAGGGGTCATCTGCCGGTGGCCATCTGGCAGCAATGATGGGCAACCTCAGGGAAGATATTTCCCGAATTAAGGATACACTCGACGCAGTTTCTTTTAACGCTGATTTCATGGTGCTCGTATCACCTGTAATAACTATGGGGAGCAATGCGCATAAGGGTAGCAAGACTAACTTATTAGGTGACAATCCTTCGCAAAGCACGATGGATAAGTACTCCATGGAACTGCAGGTCACCGCTACTACACCGCCCTGTTTTATTGCAGATGCCTTCAATGATAAAACGGTGCCACCCATCAACAGCTTGCTTTTTTATAAGGCTTTATTGGATAAAAATATTTCCACCAGTTTTCATGTATTCCCGCAAGGTGGTCATGCCATTGGTTTAAGTAATAATCCCGGTTCAACCGAGCAATGGAAAAGCCTTTGCGAAGCCTGGTTAAAAGAAATGAAATTTATCGAACCTATCTCATCAAAATAAATTGTCAAATCATCATAATGAAAACGATCAAAGTTTTTATACTGTTTTTTATTTCGGCGCTGTTTGTTGTTCCGGCAGCTGCACAATACTCATGGGATAATCTTCCAACGGCAAAGCTGCCTGTGTTTAAGAAGGACACATTTGATGTTAAAGATTATGGAGCCATCGCTGATGGAACCACCCTCAATACAAACAGCATCAACAATGCAATTGCCGACTGCAGCAAAAAAGGTGGCGGTGTGGTTTTGATCCCTGAAGGTCTCTGGCTTACCGGTCCCCTTGTTTTAAAAAGCAATGTAAACCTGCATATAAAATCTGCGGCCATCCTGCAATATACCAGTGACTTTAATCAATATCCATTGGTGATCGGTACATATGAGGGCAGGCGTTCCGCAAGGAACCAATCTCCTTTATCAGGTGAAAATCTTGTAAACGTTGCCGTTACCGGCAAAGGCATCATTGATGGCAATGGCGATGTTTGGAGAATGGTTGGTAAGGACAGGCTAACGGAAAAGCAATGGACAAATAAAATTGCGTCGGGCGGCGTTGTAAGCGCTGACGGCAAAACCTGGTATCCTTCAGTAAAAACAAAAAAAGCGCATGAAGAAAAACTGAACGGGGTTTTTGAGAAGGGTAACACATTAAAAGATTATGAAAGTATTAAAGACTATCTGCGCCCCAACCTGGTAGTGTTCACCAATTGTAAAAAAGTTTTGTTGGAAGGCGTAACGTTTCAAAATTCACCAGCCTGGAATCTTCATCCATTCCAATGCGAAGACCTTACTGTAAAAAATGTAATGGTTAAAAACCCTGAGTATGCGCAAAATGGTGATGGCATTGATATAGAGAGTTGCAAAAATGTGTTGATTGAAGGTTGCATATTTGATGTGGGCGATGACGGCATCTGCATCAAAAGTGGTAAGGACGAAGAAGGAAGGAAAAGAGGAAAGCCAACAGAAAATGTGGTGATCCGCAACAGCACCGTTTACAAGGGGCATGGTGGTTTTGTGATCGGTAGTGAAATGAGCGGAGGTGCGAGAAATATTTTTGTTTACAATTGTTCCTTTATGGGAACCGACAAAGGGCTTCGTTTTAAAACCGCAAGGGGCAGGGGAGGAATGGTAGAAAAGATCTACTGTAAAGATATTTTTATGAAAAATATTGTGGATGAGGCGATCTACTTTGATATGTATTATTTCACCAAACCTCCAAAGCCAGGTGAAAAAGTTGAGATGCCTGTAGTATCGGAAGCCACACCCCGGTTTCAAAATTTCGAGATCAGTAATATTGTTTGTGATGGTGCGAAAAAGGGGATTTTCATTCGCGGACTTCCCGAAATGGCCGTAAAAAATATCCGCATCAGTAATGTTGTTTTAAATACGGATAAGGGTGTTGAGATCATCGAAGCTGCTGGTATACAGCTTAGCCACCTTGTCTTAACAAATAAAAGTACCGAACCGGTTATTTACATTGAGAATAGCACGGGTATTGCAATTGATGGCCTTGAGTACAGCGATGTGTCAGCGCTCCTGTTCAACATCTATGGAGAACGCAGCAAAGGGATCAGTATCACCAATACCAATACTGTAAAAGCAAAACATGTTACCAGGTTTGAAAACGGGGCAGATAATAGAGCGATTACAATTATAAATTGACAGGCTCTTTTAACAAAAGCATTTTTTACAAGTCATACCATTCTCTTTAATTAAAGGAATAAAAAACACGAAATGAAACCAGCTAAAAATTTATTAAATATTATCGTAAGCATTGTCGCTTGTTTATTTTTTATACAGGCCAATGCGCAGGATCTGCAGGCAGATAACATGCTGTTGTTTCAACGGGAAAGTGGAGGCTGGTCGAAGCAATTCAAAGGGAAAGCTTTCAGCTATGATGTTGACTTTACTGCAGAGCAAAAATCAGATATTGCAATCGAAGCAAAAAAAGACGATGCTAATATCGACAATGGTTCTACGGCAAAAGAGATCAGGTACCTTGCAGGCGCTTATAAAAAATTCAACAATCTCAAATACCTGGCTGCCCTTGAAAATGGTGTTCGTTACCTGCTGAAGGCGCAGTACAAAAATGGTGGGTGGCCGCAATACTATCCGAATAAAAGTTTGTACAGGGGCCAGGTAACATTCAATGACAATGCCATCATCAACACGCTAGGCATCTTGCAGGATGTGGCCCTGAAACAAAACGATTTGGAACTAGTAAATACAGCCTTGATTGAACCGAGTTCCAATGCGGTAAACAAGGGCATTGATTGTATTTTAAAAACGCAGATCAAAGTTGATGGAAAGCTGACAGCATGGTGCCAGCAATATGATGAGAATACATTGAAGCCTGCAAAAGCCAGGGCTTACGAACTGCCTTCCATCAGCTCTTTTGAAAGCGTGAAAATTACAGAATTCTTAATGGAGCAGCCCAAGCCTTCCCGCGAGATAAAAGAAGCGATTACTGCCGCAGTAGAGTGGTTGAAAGCGGTAAAGCTGGAGGGCTATAAAGTGATCGATGTGGATGCGCCGGGCACAAAGAAAGGTAAAGACAGGCAGGTTGTGGCAGATAATACATCGACTATCTGGGCAAGATATTATGAGATCGGTACCAACAAGCCTTTCTTCTGTGACAGGGATGGCATTGTAAAATATTCAATCCAGGAAATTGGCTATGAGCGTCGCAACGGGTATGCCTGGTATGGTGTATGGGCAACAAAATTACTGGAGAAGGAGTATCCATCATGGGTTAAAAAGAATGCACACAGTTAATCAACGTTCAAATACTATCCAGTGAAAAAAATATTTTTTGCCTTGACTTTAATGATGAGCACAGCATTACTTTTTGGCCAGACCAAAAAGACAGTCGCACAGGATGGAAGCGGTGATTTTACCACGGTACAGGCGGCGATCGATGCGGTGCCGGATGGTAATACGAAGCCCGTTATTATCTATATCAAAAAGGGCATCTACAAAGAATGTATTACCATATCTATTGCAAAGGCATTTGTGAGGTTTGTTGGAGAAGATGTAACCACTACAAAACTCACTTTTGATAATTATGCATCAAAAAAAGATAGTGCCGGCAAAGCGTTTGGCACCACCGGTTCATCCTCTGTTTTTGTAAATGGTGACAACATCAGTTTTGAAAATATAACTTTTGAAAATTCTTCCGGGCCCGTCGGGCAGGCCGTTGCAGTAAATGTGATTGGCAATAGGGTGGCATTCAAAAATTGCCGCTTCCTCGGTTCCAGGATACCTTGTATACCAAGGGTGCAACGCTGCAGTATTATAAAGATTGCTACATCGAAGGTACGGTCGATTTTATTTTTGGTGCGGCCACTGCGGTGTTTGAACATTGTACGCTCCATAGCAGATTGAATGGTGGCGCTGTAACCGCAGCATCTACGCCCGAAGGAAGTAAGTACGGTTATGTATTTATCCATTGCAAATTGACGGCAGATTCACCACCGGGGTCAGTTATATTGGGACGGCCCTGGCGCCCGTTTGCAAAAACAGTATTCATACAATGCAGTATGGGTGAACATATCAAACCCGAAGGTTGGAATAACTGGGGCAAAACAGAGAATGAAAAAACCGCTTACTATGCAGAATATAAAAGCACAGGCAAAGGCGGCGAACCCGGTAAGCGTTTTACGTGGGCGCATCAACTTACTGATGGAGAAGCCAAACAGTATACCGTACAAAATATTTTAGGCGATTGGACACCTTTTAAATAACCTCACTGACTTTATCTCTCCAATACAATCTAAAAAAATATGCCCCCTGTTATCAATAAAATATCACTCAGTTTTCTTTTGATAATCGGGTTAGTTTTCTTTGCCCATGCTCAGCAGGGTCGTGCCGCCAGCGATATATCCGGGAACAACTGGAAACTCTGGCTGGATACAGCAGCTGCCTGGCAGAACGATCAATTATTCGTGCCGCCTGTTGACCTTAAAAAGTTGCCCGTTAACCTTCCCACAGGTGGTTGGTCAGGGCTTGCGAAAGCTATCGGCAAAACAGTTCATTTGCCTGCAACAGTAGAAGAATATTACTGGGGGCAGAACAATAACCCTTTTGGTGTGTCAGGCAATTATCTTGGTATTTCCTGGTTCACCACTAAGTTAGTTGTTCCTACATCTCTGAAAGGAAAGCGGGTAGCTTTGCACTTTGAAAGTGTTCGTTTCAGAGCCGAAGTTTTTGTAAATCGACAACTGGCAGGTTACGACCTGGTGAACAGCACACCGTTTGAAGTAGACATCAGTAAGTACTTGCTTCCCGGCACGGAGAATGACCTCGCGATAAGGATCACAGATCCAAACGGCAATTTTGATTGGAGGGATAGTCAAAATTTTATGTGGGGAGAATACCGCACCCAACCAACCCACGGCTTCGGCGGAATTACCGGGAAAGTAAATTTGGTGGCAACTGACAAAACTTACATCGCGGATGTGTTTGTTAAAAATAAACCGCGGGTCAACGAGGTAGATGTACAGGTAACCGGTAACAATCTTTCGGGTAATGGTATTGCGGGTAATTACGAGTTGATTGTAACAGAAATGAAGACCGGTAAACAATTGTTCAACAGGCAATACCCCGTAACGTTGGTTGAAGGTATGAATAGCCAAACGTTTAGCGTTGCTGTGCCGGATGCTAAATTGTGGGATGTGGATCATCCAAATTTATATATCCTGGCTGTAAACTGGAAAGGAGGAAATGGTACACGGGATCAATATCAAAAAAAGTTTGGGTTTCGCTGGTTCGAGATAAAAACCATCGATGGCGATGAGCAATTTTACCTGAATAATAAGCGCATCGTTTTACGGACATCCATCTCCTGGGGCTTTTGGCCGGTAAATGGTATTGCCCCTTCTGATGAATTGGCACGGAAGCAAGTTGCTGATGCAAAACGCCTGGGGTTAAATATGCTAAATTTCCATCGCACCATCGGGCAAACAAATGTGCTGGATGCTGCAGACGAACTGGGCCTGCTTTATTTTGAAGAACCCGGTGGCAATTCGTATCCTGATAATCTCTTCAATCCCCGGAATGAACTGGAGAAAAAACAAACAGATTTTTATTTAGCTGTCCGCACAGAAAAATTTTTTCGGATGATCAACCGCGATAGGAGCCACCCTTCATTGATCATTTACAATATGCACAATGAAAGGGGTGCTATGCCGCTGCCGGTTGATAGAACAGAAATGCTGGGCGGTCGTCAACTGGACGATAGCCGTATCATAACTTATAATTCTTCCAACGGCAGTATAAAGCCAAATGAACATGATCCGAGATTCAAATTGCATTTGCTTCCCAACGACACAACTTTTTATGATTATGGCTGGTTTGATCAACATCATGCGGGTGGACCGGGCGTTTACCATGATAACCTCTATGTGAATCCCACAAGCTACCTGCGCTATACTGATCATAAGGATGAGATCGTTTATTACGGCGAAGAAGGCGCCATCGGCACACCACCAAGACTGCAACTGATCCGCGATGAAATACTAAGGACTGGCAAAGACAGGGGCTGGGAAACTGACACCTACTTAAAATGGTACGATGTATATAATGCCTTTATCAAAAAAAACGGCTTTACAAAAGCATTTCCAAATGTGGATAGCCTGACCAGGAAGATGGGGAATGTTGCCTACTACTACCAGGGCCGGGTAATCGAAAATGTGCGGATCAATAATATCATTGATGGGTATGCCATTAACGGATGGGAAAGCATGAAGTTGGAAAATCATTCGGGCGTAGTGGACAACTATCGAAACCTGAAGGGAGATGCGGCGCTCATTGCGAGGTACAACCAGCCGCTGTATGTAGCTGTTAAACTAAACCACAAAGTTGTTCCCGCCGGAAATACCGTTACGGCTGACCTGTATATCGTGAATGAAAAAGACATCACCGGACTGGCAGAGATTGAGTTAAAAGTAACAGATGAAAAAGGATCGGTTTACTTTTCAAAGAAACAACAGGTAACAATCAGTGGTGGCACGGTGTATGGACAATTGTTGGTGCAGGGGGTAGCCATACCTATCATTAAAAAAGGGTATTCAACTATAACTGCTACCATCCGCCAGGGAACGTCCACCATATGCATAGGTGATGACCAGGTATTCGCCGTTGCGTTGGATACGACCGGAATTGCGAAAGACCTTGTGGTGGCTGATACCAGCGGTTTAATCCAGGCGTATTTAAAGTCAGTTGGCATCAGTGATTTTAAGAACTATACTTCAGGGAAACCATCAGGGCATGTAATGGTGGTAGGTGCTTTTGAACCACAGCAAACAGGAAATCCACTCGTTACAGATGTGCTGGAATGGGTGAACAACGGTAACACTTTGGTGATCCTAAGCAACTACGAAATGTGGGCACCCTACCTTGCCAAAAAAGAATTGATCGATTTCCGTGGACTGCAGGAAATGGGCAGGAGCTGGTATGGTGGCAACTATTTTGTAAAAGAAAGTCCTTTGTTTTCTGGCCTGCCACAAAACTGCGTCTTCAACTGGGAATACCAATGCCTCGCTACTTATAATAAAAAGCGATTTGGAATGCGGATGCAAAACGGCGAAACGATTGTAGGGTGCGTATCTGATCACAAGCAGGAAGTTTTTACTGCATTGAGTGTTATTCGGCATGGCCGCGGCAAAGTTATTTTGAATGCGCTGGATATTGCTTCCTGTTTAAAAAGTAGCCAGGCAGAAAAGAAATCGGAGGGTGACGGTGAAAATGCATCCATGAGCACTATCAATGCCGCAGCAGGCAACCCGGCAAACATTGTGGGGCAGCAGCTTTTATTAAATATGTTGAAACAGTAAAACTTTGCCCGGAAACACGGGTAGCGACTGTTGTGCTTTAGTTTACAAACTGTGTACACGCATTGTGTTTGGCGACGGCGCAACATTGCTTTTTTTTGAAAATATAAAAACCGCAATTTTGAAAAAAATAATTTTAAGAAGGTCGCACACAAAGCACATTGCGTTGTCTTTGTTATTAGTTGCAAACATCTTCAGTGTTATAGCACAGTCAAGGGGCAGAGTCTGGGCTTCCTCAGCAGAACCGTTAAAAGAAATGGAATCGATCAGGCAACAGATCAAAGCGCCGGTATTTGCAAACAAGGAGTTCTTGATAACAAAGTACGGCGCTATAGCAGATGGAGCTACTTTAAATACGGAAGCATTTAAAAAGGCTATAGAAGCATGCAGTAATGCCGGAGGTGGCAGGGTAGTAGTGCCCATTGGTACATTTTTAACCGGGGCCATCTATCTCAAAAGCAATGTTGAACTACATCTTGCAGACAACGCAAAGATCTTGTTCAGCCGCAACCCCAAAGATTATCCAATTGTTTTTACCCGTTGGGAAGGGATGGAATGCATGAATTATTCTTCGTTGATCTATGCTTACGGAGAAGAGAATATTGCAGTAACCGGGAAGGGGATTTTAGATGGCAATGCCGATAATAGCAATTGGTGGAACTGGAACGGCGCCAAACGTTTCGGCTGGCAGGAGGGTATGCCCAAGCAGACTCCCGCAAGAGATGCGCTGCATGAATTGATGCGGAAACAAACCGATCCAAAAACAAGGATCTTTGGAGACGGGCATTACCTGCGCCCCAATTTGATACAACCTTACAATTGTAAAAATGTCCGCATTGCAGATGTAAAAATGCTCAATTCTCCCATGTGGTTTATGAACCCAGTTCTATGTGAAAATGTAATCGTAGAAAACGTGACTGTACTATCTCACGGTCCCAACAATGATGGCTGCGATCCGGAGTCTTGCAAAAATGTTTTGATCAAAGGATGCTTTTTTGATACAGGCGATGATTGCATTGCCATAAAATCAGGTAGGGATGAGGATGGAAGAAAGATCGCCCGGCCCGCAGAAAATCACATCATCGAGAATTGCGAAATGCGGGACGGTCATGGCGGCGTGGTGATCGGCAGTGAAATATCCGGCGGTGCCAAAAATATTTATGCCATCAACTGCACGATGAACAGTCCGAACCTGGAAAGAGTACTTCGTCTCAAAACAAGCTCTTCCCGCGGCGGAATCATCGAGAATGTGTTTATGAAAGATATCAAAGTGGGCGCCTACCGCGATGCCGCTGTTACCTGTAATATGTTTTATGAGAAGCCTGGTAATTTTATGCCGACCATCCGGAATATTTGGGTGGAAAATATGAAGGTAACCACCGGTGGTAATTTTGGAATTTACGTCAATGCCTACAAAGAATCACCCGTGGAAAATTTGCGGTTAGTGAACTGTACCATACAGGGTGTAAAAATACCAGTTCAAGTTGATCATGTAAAAGATTTCCGGATGGATAATGTAATCATTAATGGCAAACTCATGCATGCCCCGGTTGCAGCAAAAAACAATTAGGCATAACGACGTCGCTGGCTGGCTTGCAATCTAACCAGCCTGCGACTTGCCGCAAGTGAAAATGGATCGACGCGTGGTTATGCCAATTATGAAGAACTCCCTGCCAATCCTTACCGGTATTGCGTGGGACACTTTCAGCTGGGTCTAAAGCTGTTATAGTTGGCCACTATCCACAATCTTCACAGCAGATTGCAGGTGCAGATGCCAAAGGCGATGTTCTGAGAATACGATATTGCCCAAGCTGTGCGGATAAAGGTTTTATGAACGAATCATCGCCCGTTTTTCCGTTCAAAATATATTGATCATACCTTGGCATCATTTCTACAGCCAATACACTTAAACCTGAATCATGCGAAAGATTGTATTGATCAAGTAATTGATTGATCACTGCTTTTTCCCAAAATACCTTTCCTGTCAATGGGGCATCCAGGTTTACTTTCAAACTATTCGCCTGTTTGATATTTGTATATTTTTGCTGATTACTGATAAAAATTTCCAGCGGCATATTCAGTTTGCTTTGCATATTGGGGTCAATGTATTCCAGCCTGCGATCGTCTAAAAGGATGTTTCGGTTGATACTGCCATCTGCCTGTCTCGCCTGCGCATACAGCATACACCAAATCTCAGTTTTGGGTGGTTTGCTGGTTACATTCTTTCCATTGAATAAGGCCGTTGAATATTGTGCAGTAGCAGAAATGCCGTTTGAAGTTTGATTCACCAAACATTTCAATGCTGGTGCCGGGTGCTGCACACCGTTCACGCGTGCAGGGAGCCCAAACCTGCCCTGGGCGGTTGACCAGATACGTTCTGTATGCCCAACTCTTATTTCATATGTAAAAAATCCAAACAGCTCATTTGATTCGCTATGTAGCCCGGGCGGTAGCGGAAGAAGATAATGTAGTTTCGAAAGTTTTACCAATGGTTCATGAGGCGCATTGGTCTCTGCCTGCATCGGCTGCATCGCATCCAGACCGGCGAAATCGTTGCTCTCATTATCGGTGATTACCCTTATTAATTCAGGGTCGACCGGCAACGCAGGGTCCTCCTGTTTTACCAGCAACTGGTCGGGATTCGGAAAGGCCAGCAATGGGTCCGGTGCATAACTGAGTACACGGGCAAAATAATGATCGTTCGGATCATTGATCTCTTCTTCAAATTCAAACCACAAATATTTCTGACGGAAAGAAGTTGCTGAATAATTGCTGTTATGCTTATAGGGAGACAGCGCAACACCCGCAGCCACGATCTTTGGAACCTGTACCGGAACTGTGGTAACCGGCAATGTGATATTGGGCTGTGCAATCAGTTCTGGTACAGGACCAGGTTGATTCAGCAGATCGTAATTTGCAAATAAGAAATATTCAGCATCGATGGTATTTGGAAACGGGTGGCTGGTGGTGGATGGCAGACCTAGTTCTTTTTTTGGTTCTACGGCATCGATAAAAACAATGCGGGTATAGCTTCTATCGGGCATGGAGGCATGCGCCGCATTGTCGATCGCCAGGCGGCTTGCCGTTTTTTTAAACTGAATATATCCAACCGTTTCATTCACTTCTGTATCGCTCTCCCCCGTAAACTTTTTGGTACGTTTTACTTCAATTCCTGTGCTGTTCAATCCATCCCAGCTCCAGTCGCGGTTTATATTAACGGAAACAACACAAAGCCAATGATTGAACAGGTCGCTCTTTGTTGAAAAAGTAAGTGAAGAATTGTCGGGGGCAAGGGTATGCCTGATGCGACTGCTGCAACCAAACACAATGCGTTCACCGGGTTTGCCTATCAATGTCATCTTTGTACAATCTAGGTCCAGCTGGGATGACAGGCGTTGGATGAGTGTTATCTGTTCACTCTCTTTGCCTTCAACGGTCTCTTTTAAATTTGTATCATAGTTCTTTACCTGGATTGGATCAGGCTGCAGGTAGATCCCTCTCAACTCACGGGAATCAAGTTCGTTCAGCAAAAAGTCAATTTCTTCTTCCGCCTGTTTTCGCACAAAAAATTGTATTGGTTCGCCTGCATGCACAAGCTGATCTCCGATGGTTGTTTTGCTAAATCCAAAATATTTAGAGAGTGCTGCATTTTTTTCTGAACATACGGGTACAAGTGTGATGCGTATATCACGTGAAGTGGGCACAACAATTGGTGAATCGTTGTCATCGATATTCGTTACAAAAAGTGCAAAATCGCCGAGGTCTTCTTTTGGATTAAAAATCGAATTGGCATTTTGATATTCAAGTTCAATTGTAAACGGCGCTTCCATGTCGGCCGGAAAATCTCTGAATGTACTGTATAGTGGGAGATAAGGCGCTCGTTTATTTGCTGAAGCAAGATTGTCCATCAGCAATGATTTTACTTCTACCACCACCATCATTCTATCTACGTCCGGGTCAAAAAAACCAACGGTCCTTGTTTCGGTTACCTGTGAACCGTTTGATGGATCAGGATAAAGAAAGTTTTTGTCATCTATCAATCTTTGAAAAGCAAGGGCTGTATCCATCTCTGTAAATAACAAAGCCGGGTAACCCAACCTTGGACGATAAACATCGAAGCTATTACCTGCTAAAAATTGAGCACTATCAGCAGATTGAACGCCTGCGGGGTGAACCTGCGGTGGCTGAGGTTCCAGCGGAACAAGCGTCAATTGTTTAGGAGCAATGTATCTTTTGAAAACAATACCGGAAGATGTTTTGGGCGCATCATTCAATTCATTCTCTTCCAGCCTTGGACCACCCCCCGTAAGATCTGCAAGTCTTACACGGAACTCATATTCATGTCCGTATTTTAATTCGAGATCATCCGGGAGAAGCGCATCATACAAACCTCCTTTCTGATTTGGTTTTGCAGTGATATTATCCTGGCCATTTTTATTAATATTTGAGTAACCTCCCGGGTTTGCCAGTGCGCCTGTTCCATCCAGTTGCGCAGCTTTATCATCCGGCAACACCAGTGATTGTCCATACCATTGACTAAAATAGGCAGGCAGCCAGAAATCAGGAAAGCCTTCATTGATCTGTGTAGGGAAAACCTGTACACCAGTTTCGAGTATTTTACCGATGTCTGAAATCACCTCACCGCCAAGCGTAAGCGCTGAATTGTTTTGAACCCGAGTTAACGAGCTCCATGGTTCAGCGGGGTTAACCGGCTCTTTCATTTCACGCACATCTATACGGTATGAAAATACACCTAGCGGCGCATCAACCCGCTGGCCGGGGGTTGCCGGATCGGCAAGCCATTGCCTGTTTTGCCAGATGAGGATTTGTTCGTCATCCCATCCAAGCCTGATCCCTGCTTCTTTTTGCACATGAATTTCATCGGGATGTTCGGCCAATATATTTGCACTTACCGGTTGCATAGCATGCACAATTTTGGCATAACCATCATCATAATCCGCCGCTTCAATTTTAAGCTGATCAAATTGTCCTTTAAGTGCAGCAGGACTGGGGACCACCGGGAATAAAATTGCTCCAAATAGTTGCCGATTCGGGTTTGCAGGATCAATTTGCGGAATGCGGGCGGCATAGATTTTTAATTCCTTTTCGATTTCGGCTGGTGTTGCACCAATGGAATATTCAGGAGCAATTGTCTTGAGATTAAAATAAATCCAGCCGCCATGTTCAAAATAATTTGGGTTGGGTAAATTGATCTTCAGGCGATATAAAATGCCGATACTTTCTGCAAGATCCTGTTGACGCAGGCAGAATGCAATAACCCTTCCCCAGGAAATTTTGTTAGCAGAGTTTTGAAAGACCTTATTAACCTTTGCCGGTTTTTTCATTGCACATTGATAGCTGTCATCCGTCTTTGCATAAGGAGTTCTTGGATTGGTAAAGTTGAATGAATTGCGATACGACTCCGGTAAATATTTTTTTATTCCTTCTGCATCCGCCTTTGGTGCTCCGGCACCGGCTGAGAAGGGATCTATCTCAAATTGACCTGCAAGCCCTTCGTATTTATTGGGAAGATTTGCAGGAAAATTAATATTGAAGGGTGGTTGATCGGTTGCAACGGTAGTAAAGGGGTAATTAGCAAGTCCGGCGATTAAATTCAAATTCATGTCGGGCTTTGCATTAATAAACTGCGGCAGTTGAATGGTGTTTGCGGGGTTATCCATACTGGGGAACGGAATAGTAATATCCAACGAAGCCGTGGTGGGCAAAACCAATACATTTACTTCCAATTCGTTTCCTTCAATGCGCTGAGGAAAAGTAAGAATTCTTAATTTTTCAGGAGCCATGGTAATATTTTAATAAGAATAAAATTATTTGGATTAAGCAATCTGGCGGGTTTCACTCCAGCTATCTGAATAGTCAATATCAATTACCCAAAGTACCGTTACATCTATTGAGAAAAGTACCTGCACAGTACAATAGCAATTTCCGCCATCGGTCAATTCTTTATGAATGATTCCCTGGGCTTCTATCTGAATGCATACAGTTACAAGGCCGCCACATATTTCTACGGAACCTTTGAATAATAAACCCGCAATGATATCGAGGGCTTTGGTTCCAAGGCTCATCCCCACACTTGCCATAAAAAGAACATGGGCGTTTCCAACAACAGGATATCCTACAACGAGCTCTACTCCAAAGCCAAATTTCATGTACACCGTAAGGTTACCGCCTGTGTCTCCCGAAATCCCCAGGTTAGCCTGTCCCACTGCATATACGCTCGCAGCTGAAACGCTAAAGCATAGTACATGCAGTCTCGCATAAAATTCAATGTAAGCGCCACAGAGTGGGAGATTGGAGGAAATGTCTTTGGAAACATTGATCACCTCATTAAAATAAAATCCAACCTTTAAGCCAGCTTCCAGTTTCATGGGTGTATTCGGGGGTTCCGGCGTGGGAAATTTTATTACTGGAATTTCTTTTGAAGTGTTGAATTTATATTCCCAGTTATCCGGAGAATTGCTCATGCCTACCTCCATGCCATCATCGAAACTATTGCCGGTTAATGTAGCCAGTACCGCGAGTATATCCACCATTGGTTGCAGTGCTGCGCCAAAGTGCAGTTTGGGCCCGCCATACTTGGAATCGGTTCCGCTTGCTGCATTGAAATCGCCATCTACGTACAGTATTTTTTTGAAAGCTGCATCGCTGCCAAGATCAATCGCAACGCAGATATTGGACATGGCTGCCTTCCAGGTATCTGCCAAAGCTGCTGCAGAATTTATTCCGAGAGAAAGATTGCCACCGCCCTTTTCATTTTTGTATTGGGCGTATATCCGCACAATCCCGGGCTCATTTATAAATTCATATTCATAGGTTGCGGGCAGCAGTGAATTGAGTGGAAGTTCAAAAGGCTTATTTGCGGCATCCAATAGTTTCATCATTCCTTCACCAACAATATCAACCGCCTTTTGAGCGGCGGTTAAGCCAAGCGCATTTGCCACATTCGGAAAAATTCCTTTCGCATTAAGTAACTTATAAGCATCAGCGAAATAAGTATTGTCGCTTAGCAATTGCTTCTTCCCTGCATTCAACGCAGGCGGCAAAAATTGTGGAATATTGAACAATAATTTTTGAGTGCCGGTCGATTGCAGTACACCATAATTATGACCTGCAGATTCAGCTTTGATGATGTCTGCAGGATTGGCAATGCGGTACCTGTTCGAACCGGGAAAACTTACTTTTTTTTCGTTCGGTTTGATGAGGGGAACCAGCTGCCCTTCTTCTACCGGTTTTACATCTCCGGTATCCCGCATGTGTTTTACGACAGACCATGATCCATCTTTTGGCAGGATGAGCGAACCCCTTGCTGCGGTTACAAAAACAAAATCTCCTGCAGCGTTTTTTGCAGGGTTAATATCAACCCTGGCAAGCCGCATGCGCTGGTTGTTACCTGCGATATCATTGATGCAATCTACCGGTCCGCCAAGTGAACCATTCTGGAAATTCAATAGTTCAGCAAATGTTTTTGGTGGGATCAAAATGCCGGTGGGGGCAAGCTGAACATAACCCAGCATCTTTCTGGTCATCACACGGTAGCCTCCTTTTATAGGATCTTTTATACCGCCGCTTTTCACATCTTCCACATGAACATCGGCATCAAATACCACTGCCTGCAATTCTACTTTCAGTGGATCGTTTAGCGAATTGATGGCAAATAGCTTCTGCCATGTTGCAAGGTTGAATCCCAGTTTAGCGGGCAAGCCAGTTTCATTCAATATAAAGGTTGCCGGGAAAACTCCACCCGCCGGGTAATCTTTTATTTCACGAACATTGGAAACGCCGAGTACCGCACCTGGATGAAATTCATAGGTATCCTTGATGTCTTTTAAGGGCTCACCTTTAATTTGAAGTTTGTAATCACAATTATAAAAGGCATCACTCTCTGCTTTCCAGCCCGAATCGGAACGATATACATAGCCATTTGGTGAGCGCATAAGCGTAATCGTACGAACCACGTGTACACAGCCGGTAGCCATGTACATCATGCTGCGTACCTGCACAACTTCATGCGCAGTTCTCCCCATCAACACATCAAATTTTGCCTGGCTTACTGCGGCAATGGCAGCAGAACTGTCGATCCAGTTGCTAAACATGGAGGCACCATAACCGGAGAACTCGATTTTTTCCACCGGGACTTTTGCCTGTGGTGGTTCACTTAACTCGTTGTTGAAAATGGTTCTTACTGCTTCACCCAATGTGCTACCGGTAACGGGCCTCCCAAAAAGAAACCATTTAATATTTTCACTTAACTGAAATGTCCAGCCATCAAAAGATTTGAGTCCTGAAGATTCACCCGCAAGCGCTTTTATTTGCAAACCGCCCTGCAGCTCATTGAACCACGGCCGGTTAAAGGAAAGCTTTGCAGCTTCGCCCGATTTGTCGGTTGTTTCACTGCGTGAAAAGTCTGCCTTTGCAAGCAAACCAAACGGTAGTGTAAAGGACGCATGTAGTTTCCGGGGCACTAATTTATCATGGTATTCTTTTATAAAATGTTTTGTAACCGGTATGGGTGCGATGGGCATCATGTATGGACTTTCGGAAGAAAATCTTGTAGCCACACCATCGTTGTCATATACCATTAGTCCCGGTAAAACGGTGATGGTATCTTTCTGTGTTTGTAGAATGGTGATATAGCCGTTTACAATCGTATCGATGATGGATTCATAACCCGCCCATGGAGTTGCCGGGAGTGACGAAATGGCCAGGTCTGAAATCAACCGAATCGTTTTCCTGAGCAAATCGGCAATGGCTTCAAATGGTGGTGGAGCGGCTTTTTCGAGTGCGCTATTGAGTACGGGTTCCCAGGAAATTTGGGGTAGGGTTACGGCACGCAATCTTGTGCCGGTTGAAACAACATCGAGGTTGGAAATACCGAAAGGCAGATTCAATCCGGATGAAGACATGGCAGCAGTTTCGTCGGTACGTAAATTGTATTCGCCATTATCATCCCTGTGAACACGAATTGGATTTCCAAGACTAACACCAAACTGGTCTGCCCTGCTTGACACATCCAGCAATGTAAAAAAATCGTTGTTGGAGATGGAAGATAATCTGTCGGCATCGGGAACTGTTTTTTCATCAACCATCACTGATTTAAACATTGCCGTTTCGACTGGCCGGTCGAGCACCTGCAGTGCTGCATCAAAAGCATTTTTAACAATCGCTCCAAAATCAGGTGCGGCCTTGGGGATAGCTTTGTTTTGTTCGATTGTTCCAATATAGCTCGCAAGTTGACCGGTGTCGATTGTGGTGCGGATAAGTTTTCTCAGGTTTGTTTGCAATGAAATAGTGGTTGTACGGGCAGCTGGTTGTAGAATGTTATTGAGTGCAAATGAAGGCGCAGCAAAATTTTCTTCGGCTAATAAATTTATCCCAAAGCTTGTACCTGCGGTGCGAAAATTTTTCACTTTTAAATTGGTCCCGGGCATTATTTCGATTTGCTTAAGCTCATCGGTTTTAGGTGGTTCGGGGGGTAGATAGGGATAATCGTAATTAGAGAAATCAAAGTATAAAGTTGCAGCAGCAGGATCGGTCCATTTAATAAATGCCGCAAGCGCAAGTTGAATATTTCCGATCGAATAGGTACCTCTTTGCCGTAAGTTCGGTTTGTAGTTTGAAACGTATGGATCGGGCAAGGTGGGTAAAAGAAGTGAAATGCCAAATTTCGTATTCACCAACCCGTTGATCAGCTGGTCGTCGCCCTGGAGCGTTCCCAGGATGAAGAAGCTGTAGGGCGCTGTAGTATTGAAAAGCATATTGCGCAATGCAATAGAATATTTTTTATATCCTTCAGGGTTCGTTACAGTGGATCCATCGGCTTTGATATCGAACCACAAATTGGTATCCAGCAGCATTGCTTTAAAAACCTTCGCCGTTTGGCTGATCATGGCGAGTGCAATGGCAGATTCAATTCTGAAAGGAGCTCCATTGGATGCAACGGGCCGGTCAAGCGCTGCTTTGAAATTACACAGAAAACTTACGATCTCGCTGCCGTTCGAATTACTTATAAATACAAACGGAAAGCTGGCAGCGAGGCCGATGTTTATTTCAGAATGATGTTCGGAATGATGATTATTTTTCCAGAGTTTCCATTGTTGTTTTCCATAGATATTATCGGCCGCAAAATCAATGACCGACAGCATACCCGGTTCAGAAATAATAAAGGGGTCGTTTAGATTGCAGGCGCCTCCTTTTAGCCCTTTCCAGGATGCTTTCAAGCCAGTTTTTAGATGGATACAAATTGCACCGGTTCCCGCAGCATTCCCTAATAGCAGCGGATCAATTTTTGCCGCAGGCAACAACCAGCCACTGGCAGGTAAAATAATTGAGGAGGAGGAAACGGTTGCCAGTTGTGAAAGAGATGTATGCACCCTGAAATGATTGGGTTGGCGCTCGGAAGAAGTTACCTCATACGGCACCAGGATTTGTTGCAAAAGAGGCTGCCATTCGGGCTTTCCATGTTGAAAGTGGAGTTCTGTTTTGCAGCCGAAGATGGTAGAATGTGCGTCACCGGGTGTAAACTTGCTGCTTGTAAGATTAAATTCGAAGTCTAATATTTCCGGGAGAAGCACTTCGGCCTTTGTGGCATCAAAGCCCGCTTCGGTGGATGCGTTGTTGATAATGTTTTGGTCAAGATCAAGATGAAGCTTTACCATTGTTGCCGGAGCAGAATATAAGTCCGCACCCGTTACAGTTGTATTCAGATCAAAATCAAGGACTCCGCCTTTCACTTTCAGGCCTGTGTAATAGCCTGCCTGGGCACTTTTCCGGGTGATAAAATTTGAAGCGATCCATACGCTTCCTGCGGAGATTTTGTAATTCTTCTTTGCAGTAAGTATACCCCGGATAGGTACCAGCAAAACAGGATAGGGGAGGCCTGAAATAAAAAGCCGGATCATGTGTACTGAGAAGAAAAAATCAAAGTAAAACTCCAGGCCGTTTTTGTCTATGAAAGGGCCTATAGTTTCGTTCGGAGCAAGGCCGGTTGCCCATTCAGCTACAGAGTTGCCAAGAAGGTTGTTGCGCATCGAGGTTTCCCTGCGGAATGCCAAAGCAGGAGCAATGGTTTTTGTAGTGGGATCTTCCAGAAGATCATGGATATGGGCAAGTGGCTCTGTTGACTCATCTAATGCCGTCTCAATACCAGCCTGGTGTAAATTACTGCCCGAAATTGTAAAGCCTGGGTTGTGAATAATTTGCTCGGCAAGTTTTCGTTCAAGCCTTTTTATATCTTCATTTTGGCGTTTTGTAGCTGTTTGGAGCTCGCCTGTAACTTGTTTCAATTGTTGTAAAAGAAGAAGTTCATCCATAATGTATTTTTGGGCAAACAAATAAATGTTTACACTTTTAAAAAGCAGGTTTCTTTACTTTGAATCTTGCTACCTCATAGTAGGAATAGACTTTCGCACTTCTCCTTGTATTGACGATTGCTGGGGATAAATTGAATAGATTCTTTGCGCCTGGTAGCAGAAAATATTTCATTTCCAAATTAGGCAGCCGGGTAGCTGAATGAGAATGGTGACTCCCGTATATTCCTTTTATTGAAACTTTGAAATTGCTGAACCAAAATAGAAACTAATTTTTGTAATTCATAATTAAATTTTTGGTATTTGATAGCCTGGGTTTGTATGAACTAACCTCAATTTAATAATTGGTATGCGCCGGCAAACCTTGGGATTTTTGAATAGCGCGTTTTTTACTAATTCCAAGTTGAGGACAGCCATGATTTGTTAACTGATTGATCATGACTTCAAGCGATCAAACTCAATGGCCAATGCTGTAAAGGGTACTACTATCTTAAATTTTTACGTTGCAATAATACTGTAAAATGAAAGTAAATACACTCATTTGTTTTGTGGTAATTACTGTCTGGTTTTTTGAAAGGCAATGCATGGAGGGATTTAGTAAGCCATTCAGCGGCATACCCTCTTTAGGGTATACGGTTTACCGGCCCTTCAGTTTAAGTTCGCTTAATATCCGTACCAATAGTTACTCATGATAAAGCAGCCGATACGCCTTTGAATTAATTTCAGTTATGCGTCGTGGGAAGATATACATGGATATTATATATCCGTTCTGATGAGGTACCGTCAAATCAGCAACGCAACTCTATTGGTGGTACAAATACATTGAATTTATTATGAAGTACTTTATTGTTTGTGTTTTCTTTGCCTGCTTATTTTCTTTTAAACAATTGATTGAAATTTATAACATTTCAATCAACACCATAGAGGGCAATAAAATAGAGCTGAACGAATATCGTGGAAAGAAGATATTATTTGTTGTTTTGCCGCTATCTGCTGACGATGCGACGATCTCAGCGGGCGCCTTAAAAGATTTGCAAAAAAGGCATGACAGTTGCCTGGTAATAATCGGTATTGTATCGGAAGAAAACGGCTTTAAAAAAGGAAATGAAAAAAAGGTAAGAGATCTGTATAGAGGCAGCAATTCCGGTTTCCTGATCACTGAAGGGTTGATAATGAAAAATTCCTCCGCCAGGGAGCAATCCGTACTCTTTCAATGGCTTACTACCAGGGATAATAATCATCAGTTTAATAGTGATGCACGGGGAGCAGGTCAGAAGTTCTTCGTGAATGAAACGGGCGATCTGTATGCAGTAATCGGAGCGGGAGTAAAGCTCTGCGATCCGGTTGTCGAGCGGATGCTGACACTGCCTTCAACCAGAATGCAAAAACAATAGACCTGGTGATAAACAACAAATTAATAAGCATTATCCGCGACTCTTCGCTTTAGTAAACTAAGGCAGCGGGCTACTAAAGAGCATTATCATTTTTTTTCTTTTCTCCAGTTTCAACAAAAAGCCACCTCCTTCAGCAAGATGAATTGAATATTCATCGTTTTTTTTCACGGGAAAGCTTTCAAGGATATAATCTGCTGCATAGCGGTCAGCATTCATGCCATCCCTGCAAATGGTTGCTTTATAGTTTCCTTCTTCAATGAAATCGAATTTGATTTTTAGGTCTCTTTTGCTCCAGTCTGTTAACCCACCGAGAAACCAATCGGGCCCATTTTTTCGGGCGGTAATAATGTATTCTCCCACTTTGGCCTGGAGGATAATTGTTTCATCCCAGGTAGTGGGAATGCTGCCCCATAACTCCATGAACGCAGGCTCGGTAAGTCCCTGCGAAGGATTACCTGCAAAGAACTGGATGGGGCTATCATAAATAACCAGCATTGCAGCCTGGTGAGCCCTGGTACCGGAACTCATCACATTGCCTTCAATCATCCGAAAGCTTTTTTTATTGGCATTGTTTAACATGCCGGGTTCATAATCCATTGAACCGGCCAGCATCCTTGTAAAGGGGAGTAGCACATCATGGGGCGGAGTTACCTTGGTGCTCCATATATTGTACTCGGAACCCAGTACAGATTCTCTTGCAACTGCATTAGGATAAGTTCTGTTAAATCCTTTTGGTGGATAAGATCCGTGAAACATGATCATGATCTTATGTGCAGCGCATTTCTTTGCAATGCGGTGATGTAACTCAACTGAAAGCTGGTCATCGCGGTCTATAAAGTCCGTCATAATAAAATCTATATCCCATTTGTTGAAAAGTGCCATCGCACTGTCTAGCTGCCGGTCAAGTGTAAGCGCTAGTGTCCACAGGGCAATCTTGACGCCTTTTTCTTTTGCATACGCAACCAGGGTGTCCATATTTATTTCGGGGATGATCTTGTACAGGTCATTATTATCACTCCACCCCGCGTCCATCATGATGTGCTTAAATCCAAATCGCTTTGCAAAATCAATATAGTATTTATAAGAAGCAGTATTTCTGCCAGCCACAAAGGGCACATTAAAGAGATTGATATCGGTAATCCATTCATCGGTAATGTTCCCTGGCTTTATCCAGGAAACATCCGGCACCCGCGAAGGCGCAGCCAGCCTGTAAACAAGGTCATTGGAAGGGAGGTCTTTGTCTTTCGGGCCGATAATCAATACCCGCCAAGGGAATGTTCTTGTTCCGATGGTTCTTGCAAGATAATCCGCATGCCTGGTGACTCTTTTCTGGGAGTATACATCCCAGGCAATTTCTTCCTGCAACGGGTACCCGGCGAAGATCCCTTTTAGTGATGACAGCCCCGTACCGGCTAAAAACATCCCAGGGTATTCTTCCAGGTCTGATTCGGTAATCGCAATTTTCGGAGCCGTTTCCGGCACTACCAACACAGGAGTATAGGATAAAGAACTAGCCGGGAATGCGCTGATTTTTTTTAAAAGATAGAGGTCTTCGAAACTTGTTTGAAACATATCGCCACTATCTTTTTTAGGTATTTCAGGAAAATAAGCCAAAGGCTGGCCAGGAAAATTAAATTCCGCCACCTCGTTTTTAACAATGATGGAGTCTTTATATTTTGTCAGCATCCTATATGCTACTCCGTCATCATAAACTCTAAATTGAACCTCGAATGGGTGCTTGAAAATTATGGATAATTCAGTATAAATATCAGGGATGATTTTTCTTTTTTCCGGCACCGGTGAAACAATCTGGACGTTAATTTTTTTGAGAGTATGCGACTTAATAAAAGCATTCCGTGATAAATCCCGGCCGTCTGCCAGCACCAGGTCGATCAATGATGGTTCAAGGATAATCTTTTCATCGTAGCTTAGCTGGTAGGTAAGTTGCTTACCCATCCATACACTCAAACCTATCTTTCTATTCGGCGATTTTACGCTCAGGGTATCAGTACTCCAGCCACTGAAGTAAACAGCAACCAATAATAATAATAGAAAAAACTTCCTGTTAAGAATTATGATTCATATATTTTTCTAAAAGTAAGAAGTAATTTGATGAAGCTTCTTATGCGCCTTAAAACTAATCGCCCATGTATGGATAAACTATACAAGTGAGCCGTCAACCCGGGCTAGTCGTAATGAAAACATAAGCCAGCCTTGTATTTTAATATTGCAATGAGATTTATTGTAAATTGTTGATTTTTAAAACTACTGGTGAGTTAAAATCCTTAACAGGTGTTCCGTAATTATTTTAAACATTATTTTTTTATTAAGCTTACGCATAGCCACTAGAGAATAGCGCGCCGGTGCCGCAAATATGTTCTCTTTGAGGTAGAACTTCTGCCAGTTATTGTTGAAACAAAGTAGGAAGAAAAAGATAGGTTTAAAATTTTGTGACAACAATCTATTATATTTCAAATTAATGACCATGCATAAAAAGCAGTTGTTCCTGATCTCTTTTTTTATAATTCCAATTATTGCAACTGCGCAAAAGCAGGTAAATATTTTACAGGTTCCCGGCATCAGCAAATTCTGCACAATCAATGAAAAGGGAATTTCCGTACTTCCAAGCGGAAGGTTGCTTTCACCGGCCGGTAATTTTATCCGTATTACAAATGATCCGTTCGGCATGGCCATTTCGCCGGATGGAAAAAAAGCGGTAACACTTCACAATGGCGTGTTCACTATCATCGACCTGGCTACTTTAAAAGATATAAGAGTTCCGGGATACGAACGTAAACTGAACTCACCCCTTGCACATGAGCCGCTGAACGTGAATCCGTTTTCCCCGGATTCGACAATCAATAATATTGTTCCGACAGCATTGCCCCATGGCTCTTTCCTGGGTGTGGCATTCGCCAAAGATTCAAAAACAGTTTATTTAAGTGGAGGCGACAATGGTGCGGTAATCGTATACGACATTGAAAAGCTGCAGCGTATTGATTCGATTTCACTTAACGGAAAAGTTGATTCGGCTGATTTTAATGACAGCTTTACCTCTGATCTTTTGTTGAATGAAAATAATAATGAGTTGCTGATCCTTGACAGGGGAAATTTCCGTATGGTCCGGTATGATCTATCCACTAAAAAGATTACCGCTTCCATACCTGCAGGCCGTCAGCCATTCGGGTTGGCATTAAGCGCTGATAAAAAAATGGCGTTTATTGCCAATGTTGGCATGTATTCTTATCCTTTGGTGGAAGACATGACTGAAGAAAATTATAATTCAATGTTGATTCCTCATCATCCTTATGGCGACAATACCAAAGAATCTATCGAAGGCACTGAAATCGAAGGAAAGAAAATCCCTGGTGTAGGAAGCCCGCATTCACCCGAAGCCATGAGTGTTTTTACCATCGACCTTGCATCGAATAAAGTGATCGATAAATTTAAAACAGGTTTCCAGGTGGGTGAAATGATTGAAGACGCGGAAGTGGTGGGTGGCGCAAGTCCTAATTCAATTGCAGTGGGTAAGCATTTTGCTTACATCACCAATGCAACCAATGATAATATTTCCATCATCGATTATAAGCGTCATAAAATAACAGGAATTATTCAAATAAAAGTTGACCGGCGCATTGATAAATTCCGGGGCCTTCTGCCATTCGGAATTGCGTTGAGCAAAGATGAAAAAACATTGTACGTGGCGTTGCTTGGTTTTAATGCAGTAGCGGTGATTGATGTTGCTACCAAAGCCACCAGGGGACTGATACCAACTGGTTGGGGACCAACAAGAGTGCAATTATCTGCCGACGAAAAAGAAATGTACATTATCACCTGTCGTGGTCTTGGAGCAGGGCCTAATGGTGGAGCAGAATTTATTACACCGCCACAAGGCACTTATATCGGGGACATACAATTGGGCAGTTTTCAAAAAGTTAAAATACCTTCAGCAGCAGCTTTGGCCGCTTACACAAAACAAACTATCAGCAATACTTTTGTAAGTACTGCTATAAAAGATGATAGTAAAAATCCATTGCCACCGCTGCCGGGTTTGCGTGGAAGCCCGATAAAATACATAGTGTACATTACTAAGGAAAACAGGACCTATGATGAAATGTTCGGGCAATTGAAAAATGCTAATGGAGATAGCACATTGGCAAGATTTGGTGTAAACAGCGAATATGCGCTACCGGATTCTTTACGAAATAAATTTCCTAATGTGCGGGTTTCACCCAATCATCATAAAGCTGCAAAGCAATTTTCTTTCAGTGATAATTTTTACTGTGACAGTGATGCTTCCATACATGGCCATCACTGGATGATGGGCGTAATACCCAACGAATGGGTTGAGGCGAATTCCAGCGTAAGTAAAAAGGCCAATCTTTTTTCCAAAGCTCCCGGCAGGCGCTTTCCGGGCTCTACCGGGAGTATGGATCCGGAAGATTACGCAGAGATCGGCGGCTTGTGGGAAGCATTGGAAAGAAAGAAAATAAATTTCTACAATTTCGGTGAAGCCAACGAAACGGCGCATGTGCGTGAAGGATGGAGGGACACCGCGACAGGCGCAGCACACGGTGTAATGGTGCCCATGCAAAAGGCCTTGTTTACAAGAACGAGTCACAACTATGCCGGTTTTAACATGAATATTCCTGACCAGTTCAGAATGGACCAGTTTGAAGGGGAATTTACAAAAAAATGGATCAAAGGGAAGCAGTTGATGCCCTCCTTAGTTACCATCCAGGTACCCAACGACCATGGCGCACACGTTCGGCCCGAAGATGGGTATAGTTATCCTCAATCGTTTATTGCCGACAATGATCTTGCAGTAGGTAGAATTCTGCACTTTCTCTCCCGCACCAAATACTGGAAAAATATGCTGGTGATTATCACAGAAGACGATCCCCAGGGCGGTGTAGATCATATTGACGCACATCGCAGCATTTTAATGATGGCGGGCCCCTATGTAAAGAAGAGTTACGTTAGTCATACGCATGCCAACTTTGGCGCAATCCTTAAAACCATCTACAATATCCTGGGTGTACCGTATGTAAATCAATATGATGTTACCGCATCTTTGCTGCAGGATTTTTTCACCGGCAAACCGGATTTTACTCCCTATACTTTAGAACGGCATGATGATCGGATCTTTGATGTGGAGAAAGCAATGAAAAAATACAATCGTACCATTGATTGGCGAAAAATTGAAAAGGGCCCTGATATGGATGACGTAGATGATATGCGTACAGATCACTACCGGAAATCAAAAGGATCTAACTAAAAAAATACGCTAGCATGAAGGTTCAATTTAAAAAAAAGTATTTTGTCTTTCTTCTTATCATCCGGCATCACGGTGGCAGGTTTCTCTCAAAATGTTGATACCATGGTTATTACCAATTTGCAGGAAGTGCAGGTAATTGGTTATAAGCAATGAATGGGACCGGGCATTTAAATGAAATTCTGGGACCTGTAATTTATTCCGGTAAAAAAACAGCTGTTGTAGAAGTGGATAGTATTGGTTGGCGGCCAAATTCAAAGCAGCAGCAGTTAACAGGATATGGCAAGCTTTCCTGGCAGCCCAATCAAAGAATTAAGCTCGGAATTGAATATTCTTTATTACGCAATGAAATAAAAATACCCGGTGGGTTAACGGATGACCAGTTTGAAACAGATAGCAAAGCGTCTGTCCATTCCCGTAATTGGCTCGAAAGTCCCTGGAATGTGATTACCGCTTCACTGGATTATGAGCTCCGCAAAAACACATTAGGTCACCTACTTCATCTTTTTAATGATGCTGGATGATGGGAACGTGCGTAACAAATTTCTTTCAATGCCAATACTCTCTTCGGGTGCATTTTCTTCATAGCTCAGGTGAATCAGCCAATCCCTCCAGGTAACATCAAAGTGTAGTTTTTTGATATATTACGAAATCGTTTTCGTAGTTTTTTATTTTACTAAAAGGTTTTACTAAAACCTTTTACTACTTTTATTGAATAATTGCATTCTTCTTCAAGCCTACTGCTATTTTTTCAAAAGCTTGTTTTATTTCAAACTAACGATTGTCAAACCAAAATTGCTTATTATGAAAAAAGTCTTCCTGCTTTCTTTCCTCTTCTGCTTGTTATTAAGCACAACATGGGCCCAAACCCGCCAGGTTACGGGCCAGGTATCAAACAATGAAACCGGTGATAATATGGCCGGTGCAAGTGTTACCCTAAAGGGTAGTTCCAAAGGTACAGTGACGGATACTGATGGAAAATTTTCTATTAGTGTTCCGGCAAATGGTACTCAAATCCTCGTTATTAAATCCATCGGTTTTGTTAGCCAGGACATAACCGTTACCAAACAAAACACCGTAGCCGTCAAACTCATTCTGGAAAACAAATCCATGGAAGATGTGGTGGTAGTGGGCTATGGCGAACGAAAGAAGCGTGATCTTACCGGGGCGCTTTCTTCAGTTCAATCAAAAGATATTGTAAGGGCCAATCCCGTACTTGCTGCCAAGGCAATCCAGGGACAGGTAGCTGGTGCTACTGTTACCAAAGCAAGCAACCGGCCGGGTGCTCCATATAGCATTACGATCCGTGGGGAGAATACGATCAATAACTCTACACAACCATTGGTTGTTATTGACGGATTGATGGGCGGCGACCTCAATAGCCTCAACCCAAATGATATTCAATCAATGGATGTATTAAAAGATGCTTCTTCCACATCAATTTATGGTGCCCGTGGAGCAAATGGGGTAGTGATTGTTACAACCAAAAAAGGCATTGTAGGCAAGGCTAAAGTGAACTATGATGGCTATGTGGGAATGAAGCGGTTGGCCCATGTGCCTGAGCTAATGACTACACCGCAATATTATAAATTAACGTATACAGACAGGATTGCTGCCGGACTATCGCCAACAGTTTTCACAATTGCTGAAACTGCAAATATTGATGCCGGCAAAACAGCCGATTGGGTAGATCTAATTACAGATCCGGGTCTTCAAACAAGCCATAACGTGAGTGTTTCAGGCGGAAGTGATAAGAGTACCTATCGCTTTTCGGGCGGTTATTTGAATGAGGATGGAAATGTGCGGTATACAGGTTATAAACGATACAATGTAAATGCGGGTTTGGATAGCAAGTTGGGAGAAAGATTCAAAGTTGGTTTTACATCCTACCTTACTTACAGTGATCAAAACTGGGGCGACCAGGAATCTTTGCGTGGTGCATTCAGGGCAAGACCTACCGGAACTGTTTATTTCAAGGACCTTTCTAATCCAAGCCAAAACTCCGATTTTGCAATTGACGACTATGCTTACTGGATGGGCATCAATGACAAACAAGTGCCCAACCCATTGAATGATATTGACCCAACGCAGTCAAAGCTTCAAACTACCACAACCACATTAATGAGCAATGTTTATGCTGAAGTGTCTTTATTGAAAGGCTTGAGCTTTCGTTCTTCAATTTCAGGATCCTATGCCAATCAAAGAGTAGGAGACTGGAGAGGTCAATGGTCAAAATCACAGATCGGCACCAAACCAAGAACACAGTTTGACAGCAGAACATCAGGAAATTATACCATTGATAATATTCTTACCTATAAGCAAGACTTTGGCAAACATAAATTCAATGTCACCGGTTTGCAAAGTGCCTTTTATCAAAGGGATGAAACCTATACCATTGCGGTGAAAGATTTACCTTATAATTCATATTGGTACGCTTTAAATACCGGCACCATTACAGCACAGGGAAGTACCCTTACGGAGCGGTCCCTGCTTTCTTTTATGGGTAGGATCAACTATTCGTATGATGATAAATATTTGTTGACAGTAACCGGGCGTTCGGATGGAGCTTCCCAACTTGCTGAAGGCAATAAATGGGCATTTTTTCCTTCAGTAGCTTTGGCATGGAGAATGAATGAAGAAAAATTTATTGAAAAATTGGATGTTTTTTCTAACCTGAAATTGAGGGTTAGTTATGGTGAAGTGGGTAACTCTACCGTGACTCCTTACAGTACACAAGCGAGTTTATTAAATACAGGTTATGATTTTGATGGTACTGCTGCTAATGGATTTGCACCATTAAATCTTGCCAATAAATCTTTGAAATGGGAGAGAAGCAAGGAGCTTAATTTAGGTCTTGATTTCGGATTCTTTAACAATCGCATTGCAGCGTCGGTTGAAGTATATAAAAGAAAAACGGTTGACTTGATTCTGAATCAAAAAATTCCAACAGCAACAGGCTTCAACCAGGTAATTGCCAATGTAGGGGAGATCGAAAACAAAGGCATTGAACTAACCCTCAATACACTCAATATTTCGAAGAAGGATTTTACCTGGAACACCACTTTCGCATTTACAAAAAATAATAACAAACTGCTCGAATTATATGGTGAAGGACAAACGGTTGATAAAGGAAATAAACTTTTTGTAGGATATCCAATCAGGACCAATTTTGATTACCAGTTTGCCGGAATTTGGCAACTTGCTGATTCCAATGCTGCAAAAGGTTACAAACAAGTACCAGGCTCCGTAAAAGTGGTTGATCAAAATAATGATGGCCAGATTTCTTCAACAAATAATATTGACGACAGAACAATACTAGGTACCCAGTTGCCAAAATGGTTATTAGGAGTTACCAACCGTTTCAATTATAAAAACTTTGATTTCTCTTTCTTTCTCTATTACAGGAATGGAGTGCAGTATAGCAATTCCACTTTATCGGGAACTTTCGGTGAATTGGGCAACCGTTATAATTCTTTGGCTTCATTGGATTATTGGAGAATTGACAATCCTTCAAATACTTATTTTTCACCTTTTGCGGCCAACCCGTATAGAAGTGCAATCAACTACCAGGATGCAAGTTTTTTAAGAGTTTCTGATATTACTTTAGGGTTCACCTTACCAAAAAAACGGATGGATAAATGGAAGATCTCCAATGCCCGTATTTATGCGCAGGTTTCAAACCCTTTTATTTTTAGCAACTATGTTGGATTTGACCCGGAATTCAATTCGGCAATTTACCAGGATGATGTGCCGGTAGCAATTTATACTTTGGGCGTAAATATCAGTTTCTAAATTCTTACTAAAACAAACAACAATGAAATCAATAATAAATATACGATCTACTGCCATAGCCGTTGCCTTTATGGGCTTGTTTGTCTCGGGCTGCAAAAAGGATTTCCTAAATGAAAACCCTGTTACTACACTCACTACCGACGTTTATTATAAAACGGAAGCTGGTTTTGAGGATTTGGTCAGGGCTTGCTATCCTTTATTAAGAAAT
The DNA here is from genome assembly GCA_025963635.1 of Ferruginibacter sp. Taxonomy (GTDB): domain Bacteria; phylum Bacteroidota; class Bacteroidia; order Chitinophagales; family Chitinophagaceae; genus Ferruginibacter. The sequence continues at coordinate 239,369 of JAOQAK010000055.1, read as the reverse complement.
ATCCACCAGTCCCGCCAACTGGTATTGAATGGTACGGATATATTTACTCCGGGTGGATATGGCGACCCAAAATTTTCAACAGCACCGGCCAATGCAGGTTCATTAAACCAGTATGATGTTGGCCTAAATGCATCTTTGGATGACTTCAGAAGTTTGTGGACTTTGTTGTACGCAGAACTTGGCCGTGTCAACACAGCCATCGGTCGTGCAGATGACATCACCACGATGGCAGAGGCGCTGAAAAATACCAGGGTATCAGAAGCTAAGTTTTTAAGAGCCCTCACACTCTTTTATTTAGTTCAGCAATGGGGCGATGTTCCCATGCCTTTGAAAGAAACCCAAAGTGCAAGCAAAGAAGCAACAAGGGTGCCTTCAGCGGATGTTTATAAACAAATCATAGCCGACTTACTGGACGCTGAATCCAAACTTCCGGTGGTGGCATCTAATTACGGACGAATTACAAAAGGTACTGTTCAATTTTTGCTGTCCCGTGTATATTTAACCCGTGGCTGGAATTTTAAAGGCGTGCTGGGTGGCTCTAATGCTGATTTTACATTGGCGCTGCAATATGCTGATAAGATCATTGATGCGTATCCACTGGCTGCAAAATACAAAGACCTGTTTCCAACAAGGAGTAAAAACCCACTCACTCAATATACAGGAACACAGAATGATAAAAATGCTGAGATCGTTTTCGCGGTGCAGTACAATCCTGATGTATTGACCAATAAAACTGATGCAGCATTTGCACCGGATGCGGCCGGGGGTAATAATTTGCATTCTGTTTTCGGTGGAGGCGGTGAAGGTTTCCCCGGAACAAAAGGCAGAACAACCGACTATAACCGCTCTCAACCGATTTATCCATTGGGGCCTTCTATATACCGTATGTATGATCCTGCAATGGATAGCAGGTATGATCATAATTTTTTAGAAGTAGGTTATGCATTATTGGCTGTAACGGGGTTTAAGCCATTACCATTGGTAAACCCCAATCTAAAAATTGATATTAAAGTTGGTGATACTGTTGTCTATTTCCGGCCCTGGAATAAACCTGCCACTACTCCTGATGAAAGGGGAGTTGATATGGGGGGCACCAGGAAATATTCTGTAGTAAATGGCGATGAGTGGGGAGGTGGTTATAACATCGTGAATGGGGTTGGTGTGAGTGGTTTTCCTTCAGGAGAGCCTAACATGTGGAAATTTTGGCAGCCCGGTATCGCCTACGGAGATGCTTATGGCACATTCAATGAAGCAATCTTCCGTTCTGCTGAAGCTTATTTAATAGCAGCTGAAGCTATCGTAAAAGGCGCGACCGGTGGAAAATTAGGTGGTGCTGAAGTATACTATAATAAAATTTTAGACCGTGCTTTAGGTACCAATTCCGGTACGGATCCTAAATGTGCAAAGTTTCCTGAAAATATTAAATCACTGGAAGCAGTTTCTTATCGTGCCACCGCAAGCAATATTACAATAGACCTCATCCTCGACGAAAGAGCAAGGGAGTTACTGGGAGAATATAACAGGTGGTTCGATTTAAAGAGAACCGGCAAATTAATTGAGCGGGTGATGAAGTACAATCCATGGGCTGCGAAAAGTAACAGCATTAAGGATATACATTATTTAAGGCCAATTCCACAAAGTGAAATTGACTTGTCTTTTCCTGCTATGACACAAAACCTTGGCTATTAAAAATGAATAGAAACAAAGGATTTGTTCAGTAAGGGATCATAACGCTTCTGAACAAATCCTTTTATTTTTATATTATTTTAAGATAATCTTTTCATTAAGGGTAAGTGATAAATGGGAGTGTTGAAGCCCACCCGGTAAAACTATGCAACCTCTTGCATTTTACATTATTGATGATATTTTGGAGGATTAGGTTGTAGAATTTTAGTGCTAAAACCAGGTTATTCCCACAAAGAAAGAATTAAAAGTGAACAATTATGCGCTTTGAAAAATTAGTTCTGTTTACTGCCATTTTCTTAACAAATACCACCGGTGTTTTTGCCCAAAGAGTGAGTAGTTATAAGCAAGCAAAAACAGACCTGGTAGAACCAATGGTGGATGCTGCCAATTCGAGATTCTTTTATTTCAGTTCTGCCTCCAGGCCTTTTGGAATGGTCAATCTTAGTCCCGATATGGAATTGGACGGTGTATGGAATGCGGGCTACCGTTATAATAAAGACACTATCAAATGCTTTAGTCATATTCATTGCTGGGAAATGGCAGGCATACCGGTACTACCCACCACCGGCGCCTTTAGAGGGCATTTAGGTCCTTCAATGTATGGCTCTTCTTATTCCCATAAGCAAGAGGTTGCCAGGCCCGGTTATCACAAGGTAGTATTGAAGGATTATAATATTACCGCGGAATTAACTTCTACCAACAGAGTAGGCTTTCATAGGTACACTTTTATGAAAGCTGGCCCAGCCAATATCCTTTTCGATTTTACAACGGTGTTGGGATCTTCTGCAACACAAAGCGCCAGTGTTAAAAAAGTAGATGAGCATGCGATTGAAGGTGAGGTGACGATGGCGGCAACGGTAAGAAGGCCCCGGCCGATAACGATTTATTTTGTAGCTGAATTTGATAAACCATTTGAAAGTTTTGGCGGCTGGCAAAATGGTAAAATCATTCCCGTACAAAACAGCATTGCCGGCGAACATACGGGCGTTTACCTTGGTTTTACAACTGTTGCCAACGAAACCAGGCAAATGAAAATAGCCATTTCTTATGTTAGTGTTGAGGAAGCAAATCGGAACCTGCGGGCTGAATTACCACATTGGGATTTTAATCGTGTGGTAAAGGAATCTGCCAGAGAATGGAACGAATGGTTGGGCAGAATTGAAGTGGAAGGTGGCACACTAACGGAGCAGCGCCGTTTTTATACTGATCTCTGGCATGCACTGCAGGGAAGGCGTATCGTAAGTGATGTCAGTGGTACTTATATTGATAACACCGGTGTAAAACCAGCCGTTCGGCAAATCCCGCTGGATGCAAATGGGACACCGCTATTTAATGAATACAATTCAGACTCCTTTTGGGGTGCCCAATGGTCGATCAATACACTTTGGCACCTTGTTTATCCTGAAGTAACGGAATCTTTTATCAACGCCTTTTTAGAAATATACAAGAATGGTGGATTGATTCCCCGTGGCCCGTCAGGAGGTAACTATACTTATGTAATGACGGGGGCTGCCGTAACACCTTTTATTGTAAGTGCCTATATGAAGGGTATCCGTGGCTTTGATGTAAATAAGGCATATGAAGGAATGCGCAAAGATCATTTCCCGGGAGGAATGATGAGCAAGGCGGGTTATGAACATAATACTTTTAAAGGAGGAGGTATTGAAGCGTATATGGAACTGGGTTATGTGCCTTATCCGCTGGATAAAATTAAATATGGTTACCACCAGGATGGATCTGCCCAAACACTTGAATATGCCTACCAGGATTATGCCCTTGGCCAGATGGCAAATGCATTGGGTAAAAAAGATGATTATCTTTTATTCAGCAAGCGTGCACAGAATTACAAAAATATTTTTAATAAAGATATTGGTTGGATGTGGGTGAAGGACAGCACGGGCAAATGGGCGAATCCTGTTGATATTCTGCAGTATGAACATGGATGGGTAGAAGGCAATGCCGCACAGTACACCTGGTTTGTACCGCATGATGTGAAAGGATTGATTGAATTGATGGGAGGCCCGGGAGTTTTTACAAACAAACTCAATGAATCATTTACAAAAGCCAGGGAACATGGTTTTGTTTCCGGGAAATCAGAAAACCCCAATGACCAGGAATTGCTTAGAAGGGTTTACATCAACTACGGTAACCAGCCATGTATGGAAACTCCGTTCTTATTTAACTACGCAGGTAAGCCCTGGCTTACACAATACTGGACCAGGCAATTGATCGATTCGGTATATAGCGGCATCTCGCCGCAAAAAGGATACAGTGGCGATGAAGACCAGGGCCTTATGGGATCGCTTGCAGTTTTGATGAAAATTGGATTGTTCTCAACAAATGGCGGGACTTCACAAAAACCGTTTTATGAAATCGGTAGCCCCATCTTTAATAAAATCACCATTCACCTGAATCCGAAATATTACCAGGGAAAGCAATTTGAGATCATCACTAAAAATAATGGCCCTAAAAATTTTTATATACAATCCGCAATACTAAATGGAAAGGCATTAAACCAGCCATGGTTTTGGCATGAAACATTGGTGAAAGGCGGGCGGCTGATTTTACAAATGGGGCAACAACCAAATAAATCGTGGGGAAGTGATTTAAAAATGTCCCCACCTTCCATGTCATCAGCAAAATAACCAAGGCAAGCATTTGTAAAAATGAACAGATCAAATAAAGCAGGATCAATAAAAAAATAACGAGTTACTATTTACCCACTGATGATACTAAACCGGTAAGCAACACGCCAGGAGATAAATTGCTGGTGCAAAAAGCATCCAATGACCTCCTCAAACTTTAATCGTATACCCTTTAAAAGGATTATAATATGATCAACAGTAGTAAAAAGATTTCAATGAAGGATATAGCCGATGAGTTGAATCTATCTATTACCACGGTTTCCTTTGTTGTAAATGGTAAAAGTGAGGAAAAAAGCATCAGTCCGGCTACCGTTAAAAAGGTAAATGACCTGATTGAAAAAAGAGGATTCAATCCCAACAGCGCTGCCAGGTTGCTTAGAACGGGTAAATCCAAAACGATTGGATTGATTGTGGAGGATATCGGTAATTACTTTTTTGCCAATATCGCCAAAACGGTTGGAAAAGCTGCGCACAAAAACGGCTACAGCGTGATCCTGAGCAGCACAGAAAATAACGATGCCACAGCCAGGGAGTTAATTAACAAGATGAAAAACAGTTCGGTGGATGGTTTTATTATTACTGCTACCCACGGTCTTTTTAAAGAGATAGCAAAACTCAAAAAGGAGAATGTTCCGTTTGTTTTGTTAGACAGGATCATGCCTGGAATTGAAACCAATCATGTGATACTGGACAATTATAGCGGGGGGGTTCAATTAACCACACACCTGGTAAACAATGGCTATTCAAAAATTGGTCTTGTTTCAGTTGTTAGTCAAATGTCGAATGTGATAGGCCGTGAAAATGGTTTTTTGGAGGCAATGCGTGCAGCTAAATTAAAAGTTCCTGCCAAAACGATCTTAAAATTCCCTTTCGGTGAAAGCAGGTTGGATACAATAGCAGCAATAAAAAGATACCTGGCCAACAATCCTAACCTGGAGGCAGTTTTTTTTACTACCAACGACCTGGGTGTTTTGGGTATAGAAGCGATCCAGGAAAGTAATTTGAAAATTCCTATGGATATCGCGGTCGTCAGCTTTGATGACAATGATTTATTCAGATTGCTTAATCCTTCTATAACAGTCGCCGCTCAGCCAATAAGAGAAATAGGCACACGTGCGATCGAACTTTTAATAAAACTTATTAATGGTGAACCCGAAATGGATGAGATGACGGGAGTAACTATAAAGCCAACAATTATAATACGAAATTCAAGTCCGAAAAAAATATTACAGAGACGTTAGTTCGAATTGATGTAAATAAAAAAAGATGAAACAAAACCGCAACATATTTATACCTGGTCTTTGGCGATTTTTTATAATGGTGTTCGCCGTGATGCTAGTAAACTGCGGAGTTTTATCCGGTCAGGGTAAGAAGGCTTTGCCGAATATAGTGTATATTCTTGCCGATGACCTGGGGTATGGGGATGTTGGCATTAACAACCCGCAGGCAAAAGTAAATACGCCCAATATCGACAGGCTGGCAAAGCAGGGCATGCGCTTTACGGATGCCCACACTACTTCTTCTGTATGTACACCTTCCCGTTATTCAATTCTTACCGGCCGGTACCCATGGCGCAGCAGGCTTAAAGTAGGTGTATTGCGGGGTTATAGCAGAACATTGATTGAAGAGGGATTGCCTACCGTTGCAGCGTTGCTAAAAACAAAATCTTATCAAACAGCCGTAGTTGGCAAATGGCATTTGGGATTAGATTGGGTGCCAAAAGATGCTTTCAAAGATTCAATCAACCCAGCCTTTAATAACGGCAACTTATATGGCATTACGGATGAAATGAAGCCAGACCAAATCGATTTTACCCGGGCGCCGGTTCATGGTCCAAGAACCGAAGGGTTCGATTATTCTTTTGTGCTTCCTGCATCGTTGGATATGCCTCCGTATTGCTATCTTGAAAATGATCAATTAACAGAATCGCTTTCAGGGTATACTCCCGGCAATAAACTGGAATCAGGCTATACGGGACCATTCTGGAGGGCAGGACTGAAAACACCATCCTTTGATTTTTACGATGTGTTGCCCGCCTTTACAAACAAAGCCACTGATTTTATCAGGCGCCAGGCGGGTGCGAAAAATCCTTTCTTTCTCTATTTTCCAATGCCTGCTCCACATACTCCCTGGGTGCCCGGTGCAGCCTACCGGGGCAAATCACTTGCCGGTGAATATGGCGATTATATCCAGGAGTTGGATGATGCCGTGGGGAGAGTATTACGTGTGTTGGATAGTATGGGATTTTCGAAAAATACTGTGGTCGTGTTTACCAGCGACAATGGTCCTTACTGGCGGGACAATTTTGTTCAAATGTATAACCACAACGCGGCCGGCGAATACAGGGGCATGAAAGGAGATGCTTTTGAAGGTGGTCACCGGGTGCCATTTATTGTGCGTTACCCGGGTAATGTAAAACCTAACGCCGTCAGCAATGTAACCACAACGCTTGCCAACCTGATGGCGACCTGTGCCGATTTAACCGGGAATCATTCTACAGTTTTTGATACAGAGGATAGCTATTCCATTCTCCCGGTGCTCTTGGGAAAATCTACCCAAATTGCCGAACAGCCAGCTATTGTGAATATTTCTTCCAAGGGGTTTTATGATATACGGAAGGGGCCATGGAAATTAATTACGAATCTTGGTTCGGGAGGATTTACCGTTCCTGTTAACATAGAGCCGGCAATGGGCCAACCCGCCGGTCAGTTGTATAATCTCGAAACAGATATACATGAAGACAATAATCTTTATAGCCAGCATCCCGAAAAGGTGAAGGAGTTAACGGAATTGTTGGAAAAAATTAAAGCGGCACCGAAAGGGAAACGGTATAAATAAAACCGGTTAATAATGAAAATAAAATATCGCCGCAATATTGTCCTGCTGTTATCAATCTGCACTACAACAACGCTGAAGGAGCGGTCTGTCGATTTGCTTAAACTGCTGGATAAAGTAAGCGGTAATGCTGCATTGAAATAACTAAAGAAGCAAACGGTTGTACAAATCCACAATCGAAAATCGTGCTTTTTAAGTTGCGTGATAATAAAAAATTGATAAAGATATAAAATGAAAAACCGCCCTTTTTTTACATTGATCGCATGTCTCGCTTCGTTGTTTTCGCATGCACAGAAGATCCATTATGTACCACAATTTCAAAATGAAAATCACCCCGAGATAGGCTATTGGTTTATCTCACCAGATTTATTAAAAGATGGGAAGTACTTGCCGAATGTGGATAGCATTGCCACCAAATGCAGGTACACCATGCTTTTTCTAACTGCAAGAGCCGGTGCTGATTTCTATGATTATCCACTCATGCATCCCATCTTTAAAAAATTGGTGGAGGCCGCTCATAAAAAAGGTCTGAAGATTGGCCTGCAGCTGTGGGGAAATTACAAGGACAAATCTATAGAAGGTTCTCAAAGGATGATCATTGAAAATGAAGTGCAATTGGATCAGTCGGGCAACGCTTCTTTTACTGCCAAGGCAAAGTATATCCGTTTCCCGGATCGCCTGCTGAAATCAGATTTGTTTAAAGTGTATGCGTTCAAAAAAACGGGCGATGGTTTTTATGATCCGTCTACACTGAAAGATATTACACAACAATGTGAAACTGTTTTACCCGGGAAAGAAACGGTGCAGGTAACCATCCATGGTGGAGCTGCGTTGAAGGGCCTTACCGCATGTATCATGACACAACAATATTGCAGCCAAAGCAGTATGTGGGATGATGTTGAAATAAATGGTTTTGCAGAAGCGATGACAACTTACGGCGATATACCCTTTGATGGATTTTCGCTGGATGAATATGGTAATAAATTTATTGAAAGGATATTTGATCTGCAAACGCCCGATCCTTTCAGGGGCCGTTGGTATTCTACTGCAATGGCAAAAGAATATACAAGAGTCACCGGAAATGATTTGCAAAAAACATTGTTCAATGGTCGCTATGCACCCATGGGAAAACCTGAAATACGGATGAATGCAATCAACGAATACATGGATTTTATGCGGACCGGTGCATTGCGGGTTGAAACCGCTGTGTACGAAAAATCCCGGGCCATTTATGGCAACCAGATCTTTAGCGGTATTCATAGCACTTACCACAATAGTTTGATCAATGACGAAATTTGGGCGAATGGCATTGGCTGGTGGTCATCACCCCGTGCATACGGTCAAACGGATGAAAAAACCTTTACGCCCACACAGATGGGGGTAGCCATGGCACATCGCATGAATGCCATGTATAACCAGTACTATGATGCAGAGCTGTCGCCGGTAGTGGTAAAGGCTTTCAATGATCTGCGCTATGGCATCCGCACACATTATCATGCATTGAATGATAAGCGTCCCCTTCGATTCGACCTTGAATTTCCGGAGGCCGTTGATACCATCAATAAAATTGAAAACTGTGCCCGTCTGCTAAATAAATTCAATCCCTCCCTGCCCGAAGTTAAGCTACTGGTCATTTTTGGAATGGAAGCGCTCTCCAACTGGTATCCCAATTATGCCGATCGTGGCGTATATGATATCAATGACAAACTCGGTATCGAAAACAAAGCAGTTGAAATCTGGAAAGCCGGTTACCTTAATGCCCTCGTACCTTCCGACCTGATCGTGAACAATACACTGGCTTTGAACAAAGACGGGAAGCCAGTGATGAACGGACATGTGTTTGATGCTGTATTATTTCTCAATCCTCAATATGCAAGAGAACCGGTATTGAAATTTTTAGAAACTTACGAAAAGCATGGCGGCAAATTAATGATAGAAGGCAAGGCTGACCGTGACTTTAAAGGTAACCTGGTTACAAGCAGGTTCAAATCAATTTATGATAAAGCTACGGTGGTGGGTTACGGTATTGAAAAACTTTCAAAGCTGGCTTTGAAGAAAAATGCGCTGCCTGATGGATGTAAAAACGAAGACGGCTCCTATGTTTTTACAGACCTTCCTTCATTAAGGAACGGACAGCCTGCAACCTTTACCGTTACTATTGAAGGAGATATTTATTCAGGCGAATATAGGGGGCTTGCCATCATCCGTGCTGATAAAAAAACCGGCGTGATAAAATTTGCTGCAGCGGGTTGTAAATCATTAAGCCGCAACGGGAAGCTGGTGTTGAGCTTTGAGAAGCCGGAAGATGTCTTTTTCGAAAAAAAGAACAGCCTGGCCACGATGACAATTGCAGATGGTACAAAAACCAGTAAACCGCAAATTAATAAATTATAAGGTAAGACAAAACAGGCAATTCGCAACAATAAAAGTGTACAAAGCCAGCAGGGTCAAACTCCCCTCTCTTTTGGAGAGGGGCTGGGGGTGAGGTTTCTCCAATCAAAACAATCAATGAAAAAAATAATATTCATCTTTTTATGGTTTTTTTCAGCCGCCGGTTCACAGGCGCAGGTGGATAATGTGGAACGAAGCCGGGATAAAATTTATCTGGATTCTAAAGAGCAGCATCATGGCAATTCATCCTGGACAATGAAGAAGGCAGGTGAAGTCGCCGCTAATGCAGCAGACATATCTTCACCGGGCTTTAATGCGAAAGATTGGCTACCGGCCATTGTTCCCGGAACGGTATTGAATTCACTTGTATACGATAAAGTCTACCCTGAACCATATTATGGCATAAACAACAAATTGTCTGAAAATCTTATCCCGGATATTGCGAAAGTTGGGCAGGAATTTTACACTTACTGGTTTCGGACAAATTTTACCATACCGGCGGATTATAAAGATAAAAATGTATGGTTACAACTCGATGGAATTAATTATCGTGCTGAGGTTTGGTTAAACGGAACGCTTGTGAATACAATCGCCGGGATGTTTATGCAGCGCTTTATCGATATAACAGATTTTGCTAAGATTGGCGAATTAAATGGTTTGGCAATCAAAGTTTACCCCGTGGACAACCCAGGTTCCAACAAAGCAAAACCATGGCGGGCGAGAGGCGAAAACCGGAATGGCGGTGATGGCAATATTGGTTTGAATACCACCATGCTGATGTCGGTGGGGTGGGACTTTACATTTAAGGATGGTATCCGCGACAGGAATACGGGTATCTGGAAAAGCATTGCGCTGTATGCCACCAACAAGGCAGCATTGCGACATCCATTTGTAAAATCTAACCTTGCAAAGCCTGCTTACGACAAGGCCGATGAAACCATCTCAGTTGAAGTGCACAATGTAGCGATGCGTACCATAAAATGTGTTGTAAAAGGAGAGATCGTCGGGGAAGGAATCCAGTTTGAAAAAAGCATTGACCTTTTAAGAGGCGAGGATAAAGAACTCGTATTTACATCAAAGGAGTTTCCACAGCTACTCATCCATAACCCAAGGCTCTGGTGGCCCCGGTTCAAAGGCAATCCTGAATTGTATGAACTAAAACTTAAAATATTTATAGAGGGAATTCTTGCTGATTCAGTGAATACCCGTTTTGGGATCAGGGAGATTACAGTAGATAGAAATTCACCTGACAGTTCGAAAAAATTTTATGTCAATGGAAGAAAAATTTTCATCCGGGGTTCCAACTGGATACCGGAAGCCATGCTGCGCAATTCAGATGAAAGAATGTATGCTGAACTTCGTTATACAAAACAATCCGGCATTAACCTCCTTCGTTTATGGGGAGGTGGTATTGCTGAGTCCGATTATTTCTACCAATTATGCGATGAATTCGGTTTGTTGGTATGGCAGGAATGGTGGCTGACAGGAGATACCAAACACCCGTTGGATAAAGATGCATACTTCAGTAATCTTCAGTCAACAGTAAAGCGTATTCGCAATCATCCCTCGCTGGCGTTTTATGTTGCATCCAACGAAAGCACTGAAGTGTCAGGCACAAAAGAATTGTTAGTAAAGCTGGATGGTACCCGCCCATACCAGATGCAGTCGGAAACAGATGGCGTACACGATGGTAGCCCGTACCAGCAGGTAAATCCCATGCAACACTATGAAAATACGGCATCCGACCGCGGTAGCAGGGTAGATGGGTTTAACCCGGAGTATGGTGCACCTACTTTGCCAACTGTAGAAATGTTGCGTGAAACAATGGCTGAAAAGGATCTTTGGCCCATCAATAAAGAAGTATGGGATTACCTCGATGGAAATGGGTTCCACAATATGACCACGAAATACACGGCATTGGTAAATAACTATGGCGCATCCAATTCAATTGATGCATTTGCAAAAAAGGCACAGCTGGTGGGTGCCCTCAATTCAAAATCTATCTGGGAAGTATGGAACTATAATAAGTTTGGCTATGGCGACCGGTATTGTTCAGGCCTGCTTTTCTGGTACCTGAATTCTCCTGCCCGCCAGGTATGTGGCAGAATGTGGGATTGGTCGCTGGAACCAACTGCTTCTTTGTATCACACACAAAACGCATTGGAACCTTTGCATGCACAGTTTGATTATTTGAAGAATACCGTTTCCGTCTACAATGATTATTTTAAATCATTCAGCAATTATAAACTGGTTGCAGCAATATACGATATGAACAGCAGGCAGGTTTCTTCGCAATCAAAAATATTGAATAGGATTGCTGAAGATGCGGTGCTCAATGATGTGATCAAACTGGAATTTCCGGCAAACATATCTCCTGTACATTTTATCAAACTTACTTTATTGAATGAATCCGGGAAAGAAGTTGCCAATAGTTTTTACTGGCGCTCCACGGATAAATACCTCGGCAAAGAAACCATGACGGGGCCTGCCGCCGGTGGCTTTGAGTCGCTCTCTGCAATGAAACCGGCCACATTGAATATTGAATTTCAGGTGATAAAAACCGGGCCGCAATACATCATCGAACTGCAACTTAGGAACCCTTCAAAAATGATCGCTTTTTTTACACAGTTACAATTGTTGGATAAAGACAAAAAACCGATCCGTCCGGCTTTCTATACTGATAATTTCTTTTCACTACTTCCCGGTGAAAGCAAACATATTACGATCGAAACATCCGCGGCATCCGTTGCAACGCCAGGCACATCCATCGTTGTGCAGGGATGGAATGTATCGCCCGTAAATTATTCAATCAAGAAAATAAAAAGTAATGAAAAATAAAGTACTGTGTCTGCTGCTGCTGCTCGTAACTGTGAGTAGTGTACGAGTAATCGCTATTGATAAGTTGATCACCGATTATGGTGCCATCGCGGATGGAAGAACCAACAACGCGAAATTTATTCAAAAAGCAATTGATGAAGTATCAGCTGCAGGTGGAGGAAAGGTAATTATTCCCCCTGGACTTTTTATGTCGGGTAGCCTCTTGCTGAAATCCGGCGTTAACCTGTATGTAACTCTTGGTGCTTGTTTATTAGGGTCTCATTCTGTAAACGATTATATTAAACTTGCGGGTCGGGCGGCCCTGGTGCTTGCTAACGGACAGCATCATATTGCAATTTCCGGCGAGGGAATCATTGACGGGCAGGGGCAGGAATTAATGCTGGATGTTTTCAGGAGATCAAGAAGCGGCGAATTAAAACAAGATCCGATCTGGCTCGTGAAAAGACCTGAGTCTGGCAGGGCATTGGTATTATATTTCAAAGGATGTACGGATGTTTCCGTTACGGATATCACCTTAAAAAATGCATCCAACTGGGTACAGGATTACAAGGAATGTGACCGGGTAGTCGTTAACAGGATCACCGTTCAAAGTACGGCCTACTGGAATAATGATGGCCTCGATATTACTGATTCCAGGAATGTCCGGATCACCAATTGCTTCATCAATGCCACAGACGATGCGATCTGTCTTAAATCAGAAAATCCAAAAAGTTCCTGTGAAAATATTTATATAGATAGCTGTACCCTACGATCTAGCGCCAATGGATTAAAATTTGGAACGGCTAATTTCGGTGGATTTAGAAATATCAAAATTCGAAATCTCACTATCTATGATACCTACCGCTCAGCCATTGCACTGGAATCCGTTGACGGAGGTTTTATGGAAAACATAGATATACAATATGTGGATGCCAAAAATACAGGCAACGCCATTTTTATCCGTCGCGGTCATCGAAATAAAACCGGGGCTGTGGGAACTATTAAAGGGATTTATATTGCGAATGTAAAAGTACAGGTTCCCTTGTTAAAACCCGACCAGGGTTATCCTATTGAAGGCCCGCCTGATCATCTTCACCCGGGGTTTGATAAAATGCCTGAACGTCCATCTTCTTTCCATATCTACGGCCATCCATTTCTGCCCTATAACCTGGTGCCATCTTCTATTGTTGGTATACCTGGTTACCCTGTGGAAGATGTTATGCTGGAAAATATTGAGATCAGTTACGGTGGAAAGGCAAGCAAAGAAATCGCCTATATCCCGCTGGACAAAATCATCACTGTTCCTGAAAATGAAGCTGGGTACCCCGAATTCTCAATGTTTGGTGAACTGCCTTGCTGGGGTTTTTATATCCGTCACGCAGCCGGTATAAAAATGAAGAATGTAAAACTAAGTTTTGTAGAAGACGATTTTCGCCCGTCAATGGTAATTGATGATGTGAAAGGAATTGATTTGACAGGCTTAAAAATTCCTTCAGGGAGAGAAATGCCCGTTATCCTTTTAAATAATACCGCTAATGTCATCACGAAAAATCTACAACTGCCAGTTAGCGAGGCAAAAGGAGTTTTAAAAACAGACTACAAATAATAAAAACTGGTTAGCTGATCGTGTATGTACAGGGCTGCCATAAATAGATTATATGAAAGAAAAATGGATAGGAGTTTTTTCTATGCTGATTTTCCTAACGGCAATGGGCAACGCCCAAGAAATTAAAACAACTTATGTGCGTTCTTTCGGAAACAGCAATCATCCACAGGTCGCTTATTGGTTTTTTGCAACCAATATGATGGAGGACAAAGCCTGGAAGGATAAGATTGACAGTCTCGCAGCATTCAGTAAATACACACTTATCTTCCTTACCGACCGTGGAGCTGATTTTTATGACACCAAAACCATGCATCCCATTTTTAAAAAGCTGGTAGCCTATGCACATCAAAAAGGTTTAAAGATTGCCTTGCAGGTATGGAAGAGCGATGTGGGCATTTTGTTGGAAAATACAGATCGGCTGATGCAGGAAGGAGAAGTGCAACTGGATGAAAACGGCGCCGGACAATATACTGTAAAAGCAAACGGTGCCCGGGATATGGATGGGCTCATAAAAAGCGAATTATTTAAGATTTATGCATTTAAAAAGACTAGTGAAGGCTTTTATGATTCTGCTACTTTGAGGGAAATAACACCCGGTGTGAAAACAGTGAATAGCAAGGAGCAAGTTAGTCTAACCATTAACACAGGAAGTAAATTGAAGGGTTATACAGCCTATGTGCTTACCCAGCATTATTACAAATCCTGCAGTAATTTTTCTGAGCAGGCCAAATCAATCTTGATCAACGCGTTCAAAGCCTATGCGGATATCCCCTTTGATGGCATTGGGTTAGATGAATACAAAAGCCTCAAAATAGCCCGGCAAAAAATATTGGAACAAACCAATGATGTTTTCAGGGAGCGTTTATATTCTTTAGGGATGGCAAAGCAAATGAAAGCCATCACCGGGATGGATCTTGACAAAACGCTTTTTGATATGCGCTATGCCCCGGCGGGGAAATCTTTTGTGCGAATAAAAGCAATCAATGAGTACATGAGTCTCCTACGCACTGTCACATTAAGCGTTGAAGCCGCAATGTATGATGTGGGCAAAAAAATGTATGGTAAAGATGCATTCATAGGACTGCACAGTACCTTTCATAACAACCTTGACATGGATGAGGTTTGGCAAACAGGGGTTAGCTGGTGGAATATCAAAAGGGATTATGGCCATACGGATGAAAATACTTCAACAGCCATACAAATGGGCATCGGTATGAGCTACCGCAAAAATGCAATGTACAATATGTATTATGACAGGAGTCTTGAAAAGATCTGGACAAAGGCATTAAATGATCTGCGCTTTGGCGTACGCACCCATTACCACGCTGCAAATGATGGACAGGCATGGGGTGTATCCATTGAAACACCGGAAGCATTGCAACAAATCAACAAAGTAGAGAATGCTGCCCGGATGCTCAATCGTTTTAACCCATCTTTTCCCAAAATAAAATTACTGGTCATCTATGGAATGGAAGCGATGTATAATTGGTATCCCAATCTCTCAGACAGGGGCATGTATGATATCAATGATCACCTCGGGTTTGAAAAGAAATCAATCGAACTTTGGAACAACGGTTACCTGAATTCTGCTGTACCGACAGACCTTGTGGAAGATGGACGGTTAAGCTTAAACGCTGCAGGTAAACCCACGATGAACGGCCATGTGTTTGATGCCATCATTTTTCTCAATCCACAATACGCCCGCAAGACAACCACTACATTTATTCAAAACTATATCGCCGAAGGCGGAAAATTATTGATAGAGGGAAATGCGACGAATGATTTTTATGGAAATGATATAACTAAGGAATGGGAAAACATTAAGTCTAAAG
Source organism: Ferruginibacter sp. (assembly GCA_025963635.1). Lineage (GTDB taxonomy): Bacteria > Bacteroidota > Bacteroidia > Chitinophagales > Chitinophagaceae > Ferruginibacter. The sequence continues at coordinate 223,557 of JAOQAK010000055.1, read as the reverse complement.
CAACCGCTACATCATTCTCTCTCAGCAATGTTGAAAAATTAGGGATCGCTAAAAACATCCTGGCAAATGGCGTTGCCAACGAAGATGGATCTTATACTTTCACCAGTGTTGAATCAATTAAAACCAATTCACCGGCTGTTTTTTCATTCACACTCGGGGGAAATATTTTTAGTGGAACTTATAAAGGATTGGCAGCCATTAAAGTGGATGCAAAAGGGAATCTTCAAAAGTTATCTGCTACTGCTTTTTCTTCTCTCACAAAAAACGGAAAAGAAATACTTCATGTAAGCAGGGAAGCCGATGTTTTTATCACAATGGAAAATGGGGGCATGAATGCAGTAATTGCTGACGAAACGAAATCAATCAAAATCAATCAAAACCGGTAAGAAGAATCCGGTTTTACATTTTGGAAAATAAAACTTAAAAATATCAAATGACCCGAATGCACAGGATTTCAAAAATGCTTTTTTTGTTTATATTTTTTACCGTCAAAATAGTTAACTGCCAGCAAAGCAGCCCGGTTTGGCTGGATGATTTAAACATTCGAACCTTCTCGGAAGGCATCCCTGCTGTATTGTCAAAAACATCCGGCTCCGGTGATACCATGCGTATGAACGGAATTACTTTTTTCCGGGGGATCGGGGTAAACTCCACCAGCGTACTAACCTTTTTACTAAATGGAAATGGACAGGAATTTACAGCAATTGCCGGAGTAGATGATAATGGGGTCAAAGAATTGGCACACAACTTTTATGTAATCGGCGACCGGAAAATTATCTTCGAAAGCGGTCCGATGAAATGGGGCGACATTCCCAAAAAAGTAAAAGTGAATTTAAAAGGTATCAATCGTTTAGGCTTGCTGGTCGTGGTTGATATGGGGGTAAATAAAACCTATTCCAATTGGGCAGATGCACAATTTATGATGAATGCCGGGCAGGTTCCAATGAACATTCCCAATACAGATGTGCGATATATCTTAACTCCCGCTGTTGCCAAAACGCCCAGGATAAATTCGCCCAGAATTTTTGGTGCTACACCGGGCAATCCTTTTTTATACACGGTTTCGGCAACCGGGGAACGGCCCATTCGTTTTTCAGCAAATTTACCCAACGGACTTTCCATTGATCCTGCTACCGGCATCATTACCGGTAAGCTTACCCGAAAAGGCGTTTATATGGCTACGCTTAAAGCCGCAAATGCAACAGGTGAATCAACAGCACAATTAACAATTAAAATAGGAGACACTATTGCACTCACTCCACCCATTGGATGGAATGGGTGGAATTCATGGGCAAGAGAAATCGACAGGGAAAAAGTGATTGCTTCTGCTGACGCTATGGTAAAAATTGGGCTCGCTAATCACGGCTGGACCTATATCAATATCGATGATGCGTGGCAGGGGCAACGCGGCGGGAAATACAATGCCATACAGCCCAATAGTAAGTTTCCCGAATTCAAACAAATGGTGGATTATGTACATGGGCTGGGATTAAAGCTGGGTGTTTATTCGACTCCCTGGATTACGAGTTATGCAGGCTATCCCGGTGGTTCTTCCAATTTTGAAAACGGCATTTTTCCTGATTCTGTCAGGGATAATAAACGGGCATACAGATATATTGGAAAGTATCGTTTTGAAAAAAATGATGCCTTGCAAATGGCTGACTGGGGTGTAGACTACCTGAAATACGATTGGCGCATTGATCTGTCTTCAGCCGAACGGATGTCAGTAGCATTGAAACAATCCGGAAGAGATATTTTATACAGTCTTTCAAATTCAGCGCCTTTTTCAAATGTAAAAGATTGGGCCCGTATTTCGAATGCATACCGGACTGGTCCCGACATCAGGGATAGCTGGTTAAGTTTATACACTTCCGCATTCACACTGGATAAATGGAGTGCTTATGGTGGACCGGGGCATTGGAATGATCCGGATATGATGATACTTGGCAACGTTACTACCGGTACGCAACTCCATGCCACCCGTTTAACACCCGATGAACAATATAGCCATGTAAGCTTATTCAGCTTATTGGCGGCGCCGCTGTTAATTGGTTGTCCCATTGAACAATTGGATGCCTTTACATTGAATCTATTAACGAATGATGAAGTGATCGCAGTTGATCAGGATCCGCTTGGCAAACCCGGCAGACTCATCTCTGATGAAGAGGGTATTCAAACCTGGGTAAAGCCGTTGGAGGATGGATCTTATGCAGTCGGATTGTTCAATGTGGATAATTATGGTAAAACGCCACCATCCTATTTCCGATGGGGAGATGAAAAAGAAAGCACCTTTCAATTGGATTTTGCAAAACTAGGCCTCAAAGGAAAATGGCAACTGCGGGATTTATGGCGGCAGAAAGATCTTGGTGAATCCAATGGGTCATTTAAAACAAGCATCCCTCATCATGGAGTGGTGATGATACGGATGATCCCGAAGGGAATATAAGAAAAAAGTATTTCAGGACTAAAAAATAAAATTTGACAAATTCGGGCAACCTTAGTCATAGCAGGTTATACAATGCTGTCAACAAAAAAACAACCAAGATGAAGATAGTCGTCGCTATTTTGTTGATAATGATTCTTTCGGCGATGAAGCTTTCATTATTGGCCCAACCAACGGTGGCAATTAATGTACAAGTGGATTCAAAAACAGGTAGCTATACCATTAATGTTCCAGGGATCAACTGGACAATGGTTGGCAGCATTGGCCAGCGCATGCAAAAACTGAAAAGAGAAAAAGGAAAAGATGCTATTGGGGAGTATACCTCCCTCTCTTTCCAATGGGAAACCAATAACCAGTATATTGGTAAAATCCTTTGGTATGCAAGTTCGCCGGTAGTGATGTTTTCTTTATCTACTCCTAAAGGAGCAACCGATCAATCAATGGATGCTTTCCCGGATTTTACCCGCATGCCCGATTCGTTGCATCATTTCAGCTACCATAACAGGATATTTCCATTGGCCCAGTTTTTTTTGGAAGAAACATCCACCCCCTGGTTATTTTTTAATGATAAAAAGGATGCCTGTATTATTTCACCTGCTTCGGATTTTATGGTATCCCTCATGACCGGTAACGGGATCACGCATGTAAGGAGTGGACTGAATCCCGAAGTGAAAAAATTACCAACGGATTTCACACACAATACCATCCTGGTTTTAAATAAAGGCATTCGTGCAACCTGGGATGAATGGGGTAGTGCGCTGCGTACAATATATAATCGGAAGCGCCCGGCCAATGATGCAGATGTGGTACTGAAATATTTTGGTATATGGACAGATGTTGGCGGGGACTATTACTATAATTATGATACTGCCAAGGGATATTCCGGCACACTGCTGGCGCTTCGGGAACATTATCAAAAAGAAGACATTCCATTAGGTTATATGCAACTGGACAGCTGGTGGTATCAAAAGTCAACAAACAATGTTTACGGGATTAAGGGTGCGGATAAAAAGAAAACAGAATTCCCTGCCGGCCCCTGGAATCGTTCGGGTGGTTTAATGGAATACAAGGCAGATACATTTTTGTTCCCCGGGGGACTGGCGAAATTTCAGCGAAAATTAGGACTGCCCCTGGTAACGCACAATCGCTGGATCGATTCAACAAGCCCTTATCATAAGCGCTTTAAGATTAGCGGGATTGGCGCCATCGACCCTGCTTTTTGGAAAGAAATCATGGGCTATCTCAAAAATTCAGGGGTTGCAGTGTATGAGCAGGATTGGATCAATTACATCTATACCAATAACCCTGAAATGATCTCCGATATTAATGTAGGGAACGCATTCACCGACCATATGGCAAAGGCAGCCCTGGACAATGGTATCAGCATGCAATATTGTATGGGCTTACCAAGGTATTTTATGCAGGGCGTGAAATATAATAATCTTACTACTATCAGAACGGCCGGCGACCGGTTTATGCCCAAAAGGTGGATGTACTTTTTGTTTACGTCGCAACTAGCATACGAAATGGGCATCTGGCCATGGAGTGATGTTTTTAAAAGTTCCGAATTGAATAATATGATTGTTTCGGTATTGTCGGCCGGTGCAGTTGGAACAGGAGATTCAATTGGTACCGAAAATAAAGCCAATATTCTAATGGCATGCCGCAAAGATGGCGTTCTTGTTAAACCGGATGTACCGCTTTTACCAATCGATCAAAATTATGTGCACATGGCCCGGCAGGATCACCGGCCTATTATTGCATCGACGTACACGCTTCACAACAATATTAAAACCAGTTATGTCTTTGCTTTTGCGGACGATTCTACCAGGATGAACCAATTTGAATTCAACCTCAATGATATCGGGATGAAAGACATGTCCGTAGTATTTAATCCATTAAAGCAAACGATACAACTGGTAGAAACGGGAGGTAGTTTCAGTGCCGCTTTGCCGGAAGAAAAGTTTGTGTATTATATCGTAGCCCCAATAACCCGTTCAGGCATTGCCTTTTTAGGCGACGCCGGCAAAATTACTGCTACCGGCAAAAAACGCATTCTCACCATCACCGCTTCTGCAAACCAAATGCAGGTAAAAGTGCTGTTTGCCAAAAATGAGTCCACGGTTACATTACAGGGATATTCAGAGCGTAGCGTTTCATCGGGTATAGGAAAATTAGATCTAAATACAAATACACATTTATTCTCATTGGTTGTGCCGAAGCCCATAAAAGGAGATTTTGCAATGGTTACATTCAATACAAGATGAGGTGTCAAAGGGGACTAGTTTCGATTGTATCACTTAAAAATAAATTCATTGAGATGAGTAAGCTTTCCGGAAGCATCCTGTTTTTTTTGTTATTGTCATCACCGGCAGTTTTTGCACAGCAAACCAGCACTGTATGGCTCGACGACCTGCCTATTCAATCCTTTTCTGAAGGCATTCGTCCCGTGTCCGCGAAATCCAATTATAGTCATGATACGCTGCAGGTAAATGGTGTTAAATATACAAGGGGGATAGGTGCTCAAAGCGTTAGTGTGATTGCTTTCAGGCTGGATAAACATGCAAAACGTTTTTCAGCAATGGTCGCGATGGACGATAAAGGAAATAAAGATATACCGGTTATATTCTACGTGATTGGCGATAAAAAAGTTTTGTTCAAAAGCACTGAAATGAATATCGGCGACACGCCAGTAAAAGTAGAGGTCGACCTTTCCGGAATCGCACAATTGGGCTTGTTGATTACAGATAAAATTGGCGGCATTAGCAATAAGCGAACTTATTCCAATTGGTTAAATGCGCAACTGGAAATGGCCGGGAACTATTCGCCCGAACATATCCTTAATACGGACGAAAAATATATATTGACACCGGCACCAAAAGAAACGCCAAAAATAAACTCTGCAAAAGTATTTGGTGCAACACCCGGCAACCCGTTTTTATATACGATTGCAGCCACTGGCAAAAGGCCCATGCAATTTTCAGTCGACAATTTACCCCAAGGACTCACGATAGCTGCAAAAACGGGCATCATAACAGGGGCTGTTAAAAACAAGGGCACCTATGTTGTTACGCTAAGGGCCAGGAACAGCTTTGGCGAAACAAAACAAAAATTAATTATTAAGATTGGCGATACCATTGCGCTAACGCCGCCCATTGGATGGAATGGCTGGAATGCCTGGGAGACAACTATTGACCGGGAAAAAGTACTGGCCTCTGCAAACGCGATGGTGCAGAGCGGGCTAAGCAATCATGGCTGGAATTATATCAATATCGACGATGCCTGGCAGGGCAACAGGGAAGGGAAGGATACGGCGCTTCAGCCCAATGAAAAATTTCCCAACATGAAAGGGATGGCTGACTATATTCATGGGCTTGGGCTAAAACTCGGACTCTATTCCACTCCATATATTGCAAGCTATGGTGGATATGTGGGCGCTTCATCCGAATATCAAGCGGGTGGTGAAACGCATGATATCATCAAGGTGAACCGGCCACCATTTAGCCATATAGGAAAATACAGGTTCGAAACAAACGATGCCAACCAGATGGCTTCATGGGGAGTTGATTTTCTGAAATACGATTGGCGGGTAGATGTAAATTCTACCGAACGGATGTCAACAGCGTTAAAACAATCGGGGAGGGACATCATTTTTAGTTTATCCAATAATGCACCGTTTGACAAAGCAAATGATTGGATGCATTTGTCAAATATGTACCGCACCGGGCCTGATATCAAGGATAGCTGGACAAGTTTATATGCCACTGCATTCTCGCTTGATAAATGGGCGCCCTTTACCGGACCTGGCCATTGGAGCGATCCTGATATGATGATTTTGGGAGAAGTGGCAATAGGACCAACACTACACCCTACCCGTTTAACACCCGATGAGCAATACAGCCATGTAAGCATTTTCAGTTTGCTTGCTGCGCCACTGCTGATTGGCTGTCCAATAGAACGACTGGATAAATTCACCCTGAACTTATTAACCAACGATGAAGTGATCGCCATCAACCAGGATCCCTTGGGAAAAGCAGGCCGCTTGCTCCTTCATGAGGATGGTGTAGAAGTGTGGGTAAAACAATTAGAAGACGGTTCATATGGTGTAGGATTATTCAATACCGCTGCATTCGGTGAAAAACCACAATCATATTTTCGATGGGGCGATGAAGGAACCAGATCATACGAATTGGATTTCGCTAAGATTGGTTTGGAAGGAAGATGGAATATAAGAGATGTGTGGAGACAGAAAGATTTGGGACAATTCAGTGGTTCTTTCAAAACCAATATTCCTCATCATGGGGTTGTGATGATCAGGATGCTTCCTGAAAAAAACTAAATTATAGCCTGCAATTAGGGCTATTTCATAGCGGCAACAGGTAATAATATTTCTTGTCGGAGCCAGTAGCGATTGCCTGGTTTGAGTTAACGGGGAATGAAAAATAATTTTATGAAGAAAATGGTATTGTCCTTTTTATGTGTATGCAGCTTGCAGGTAGCTGTGATGGCCCAGGAGAATAAGGCCTACGCAATTCCGGCCATGCCCGACACCGCAGCACGCAAGGCTTCGATGGTACAGGAATGGGCAGCCGTGCAGCTTACTCCTTCGCAATTGGGAGTAAGAGATTGCTTTATGTTTTTGCTCGACGCATTAGACACCAGGTTTTTAAAAGATGAACAGGTTGAATGGCTGTTGAAAAAAGTGCAGGCAAGAATGATTACCAATCCTGCCGGCGGAAAAAGTTATGGCAATATTTTTTGGGGCTGGCATGAAACAGGCTTTGATATCGGTGATGGAAACAGCATAGAATTCTGTATGCAGTATGGCATGCTGATTAAAATACTTTTTAACGACAGGCTTTCAACGGAAGCTATAAAAACACTCGACGAAATATTTACACTCGGGGTCCAGGGGGCACGAAATCAGGAAGTACGTATCTCCTACACCAATATTTTCCTGATGAAGATTTGGAATTTTGTCGCCTCGGGACAGGTATATCAACAGCCATTGCTCACTGAAGAAGGCCGTGCTTATTTCGATCAATGGTTGAGTCATGTTGCCCAATATGGAAACCGTGAGTATGACAGTCCTACTTATTCGGGCGTCGATATGGAATCTTTGCTGTTGATCCACACCTTTATAAAAGATGCAGATATCAAATCAAAAGCTGCGGATGCGCTCAATTTTTTTATCACTGACCTGGCCTCCCATTACAACCAACGTGCAGGTATACTCGCAGGGGCGCATAGCCGGGATTATAACCGGGTATTTAGTCGTGACCTGCTGGAAGAAAAATATTTTAATCCTTTGCTTGGCGGGCAAAACAATAATACACATTTGTTTCACCAGGTCTGTTTATCTGCATTGCAAAAACTAGGGTTGGCATCTATACAAAAGGAATTGATGAACCGGAAGAACCGGTTTATTGTACAACGTTGGGATAGCCTTGCCCATACCTACGCCTGCGATTTTGTGGGCAACAAGGCTTCCATCGCCTCCTCCAACCAGGCTTATAGCCCGGATGATAAGCCCTTTGTAATGTACCTTAGTAGCCCGCGTATTCCTGCTATGCCCAATATTGCTTATGTCATGGAAGGAAGGGACGATCATTATGGAACATGGAGTACACAAGGAATGGGTGAAAAAATGAAGGACCGGATGCCGGCAAATTATCCTGCAAATGGTGGGTGGGGAAAGACGAGGCATCTTATGCCGTTTATGCAATCTGCACAAAATAAAGGAGAGTTTGTGATGCTGGTGTCCGGGGAGAAAGATCATAACTGCATCAATGATTACCTGAATTCTAGCATCATCTTGCCCAATGCATTTGATGAACTGTGGATTGGCAATAAAAAAATAGATGTGCCCGCAATGGGCAGTGGAATTGAATTGGATGATACAAAAACTTTTTTTGCAAGGTTCGAAGATGTGGCAATCGCCTTTCGTTTTTTATGGGATGATGCAGGTGAAGGAGTGCGTGCATCGCTTTACAATGATGGGTTTAAATACCAGTCTGCCCGTGAAAATTTTCAGTTAAAGCACAACGAGACTTTACGCTTAACACTGCGCCATTCGAACAATGGGAAAGCATCGATGGCAATGTGGTGGAAAGAAGAAGAGGGAATACAAACTGCGGCTGATTTTCTAAAATTCAGAAGTAAAGTGTTATCGGCCCCGGTGACGGTGAATGAACAAAATGGCATTGTAGATATTTCGGTGATTACTCCTTCAGGTAAGCTGGGTGTAAAGGCGGATATCCTGCATAAAAAGCGACTTGGGTATTACAATCCATCTGCTTTGCCCAAGGATTTTTTATTCAATGTAAATGGAGTGGAGATTGGAAAGCCGATCATGAGCAAATACCTGCCAAAAATGATCTTGTAAAAAGAAGGTTTGTTGTGATGGGATACAGTTTGGTAAGGTTTATTTGCAATAGTTGATGATCAGGTCTACAATGATCATATTGGTCATTGGCTGCTGCCTGCTGGTTTTGAAACATGCAGTAGGCAAAGAACCTAGCAAGGATTCAATTGAGTAAAATTGAAAAAATAAACAGTATTCAGCATTTATATAAACGATCGGGCGCAACAAACCCGTGCACATTTTTAACTGGCATCATAAAAAAATAAATTACATGAAAAGAAGAGACTTTCTTAAAAACACTTCCTCTGCCCTGGCCGCAGTGGCTGGTTGCATGATTCTCCCATCCTATGTGTTGGGAAAATCTTTTGGCCATACCGCACCTAGCGACAAAGTAAATCTTGCCTGTTGTGGTATCGGCAACAGGGGAGGTGAACTCCTGAATTCATTGTTTAAAACGGGGCTGGTAAATATTGTCGCCTTGTGTGATGTGGATATGGGGGCGCCGCATACCCTGGAGAACATGAAGCAATTTCCCAATGCAAAACGCTTTAAGGATTTCAGGGAGATGTTTGATAAAATGGGTAAAGAGTTTGATGCCATCTCGGTTGGTGTGCCCGACTTTTCGCATTTTCCAATTGCGATGCTGGCGATGTCGGAAGGTAAACATGTATATGTAGAAAAACCGATGGCACATACTTTCCGGGAAGTGGAACTTATGATGAATGCGGAAAAGAAGCATAAAGTGGCATGCCAGATGGGCAACCAGGGCCACTCTGATGAAAATTATTTTCAGTTTAAAACCTGGACAGAAGCCGGCATCATAAAAGACGTTACCAGCATCACCGCCTTTATGAACAATGGACGTCGGTGGCATGGAATGAAAGTGTCGGATTACCTGCCTGCCCAGCCCATACCAGAAACGCTGGATTGGGATAAGTGGCTTACCACGGCCGCTTTCAAAGATTACAACAAGGGCTACATCAATGGAGACTGGCGTTCATGGTTTGAGTTTGGCAATGGCGCTTTAGGAGATTGGGGCGCACATATCATTGACACGGCGCATGAGTTTTTGCACCTGGGTTTACCCACCGAAGTAAATCCAATCAAAATGGAAGGGCACAGTACTTTCTTATTCCCACAGGGCTCTACTTTATTGTTCAAATTTCCGAAGAGAACAAATATGCCGGCTTGCGATATTACCTGGTATGATGGCTATAATAATCAACCCATTCTGCCGGAATCTTTTGGTGAATATGTAAGAGCGAAAAATATACCACCGCCCACCGCCGGAGCGGTGAATACAAAAAGGTACCCAGGCAAAGTAATTTATTCAAAAGAGTTAACCTTCAAAGGTGGATCACATGGCTCACCGCTGGAAATCATACCGGCACAGAAAGCAAAGGAAATGGAAGCGTCATTGCCCATTGTGCCGGTAAGTCCTTCCAATCATTTTGCCAATTTTCTGAAGGCTTGCAAAGGCGAGGAAAAATGCCGTTCAAGATTTGAAGTGGCAGGGCCGTTATGCCAGGTGATGGCACTGGGTGTTTTAGCCCAGCGGTTAAATACAAGGTTGGTTTTCGATAGTCATAAAAAGCAAATCACCAACAGCACGGTTGGAAATGAATTGCTGGTAGGGCCTCCGCCAAGAAAGGGATGGGAACAATATTATAAGATGTAGCAACAGTAAAACCGATCAACTGAAGAAAATTTGTTTCGGCTCGATCCGATAAGTATGGTTTGTACACGATCCGGTATAAAGCAAACACAAAGCAAGTATCATTGCCACCGGGGAAATCAATTGCGCAGGATGGAGCACCGGATCAACAGTGGGCGTATTGGGAAAAATATTGCTTTGTATTCAAACTATGAAAGCAATTTTATTTGATAAGAATAGAAAAGATTGCTGTCGAAAACGATTTCGTAAAAAACAGGAATGTTTTTGTCAATTGATTACTAAAACGTTTAATTAAAATTAACTTTAACGTCGGTTAACGATTGCTGTTACTTAGGATGAAGGATTTTATCATCTGAAGTTGACAAAATAAAATGTCATGAAAAATATGAAAGTTTTATGGATTGCATCCCTGTTGTTTTTTGTTTCTTTAAAAAATACATTCTCACAATCCTGGGTAAACGCAGTTGACCGGCATGGCCGGGAAGTGTATATGCCGGCCGATAAATATAAATGGGACTGGGGACAAGCCACTTTTTTAAATGCGCTCATTCATTTGTACAATAGTTCGTCGGGGCCTGCTAAAAAAATATACCTCGACTATATCCAAAAGGCAATGGATGCAACTTATTCGGTTGCAAACGGTAAGCATCCCAATGCCGTGGCTTCTGCCCACGGGATGGCGTTTCTTGCAAGAATAACCTGTGAAAAAAAATACCTCGATAAAAGCAATGAGATTTACCAGGACTATTTAAAAATTCCAAGGGCTGCTAATGGAGGCGTTTCCCACCGGGCAGAAACAGTGGAGTTATGGGATGACACTGTTTATATGTTAAACATGTTTTTACTGGAAATGTACCGGTTAACGGGTGACGAAAAATACATCGCTGATTTTGTTCAGCAATTTACTGCACACAATGAAAAACTGGAAAATCCAAAATCAGGCTTATGGGTGCATGGCTGGGATGCAGACAATATCAACTATGATGATGGTTGTAGTATCATGGGGTGGCCTGACAGTCTTACCCGGAAAAGCAGCCAGGTATGGGCACGCGGAAACGGATGGGTAGGGATGGCGCTTTCAGATGCATTGAATACAATCGCAAAATCGTCGAAATACCGGCCGCTGCTGTTAAAGGCATTTAAGCATTATGTGGAAGCCATCGTTCCGTTGCAGAACAAAGCAAGCGGGCATTGGTACCAGTTGGTAACCTTACCCGCTGAACCTAAAAATTTTTTAGAAAGTTCCTGCACGGCAATGTTTGCCTATACCGTTACCATGGGGTTAAAAATGAAAATACTGGACAAGAAAAAATACGGGTCGCTGGTTGACCAATCTTACATAGGGTTGATGAACCAAAGTTTACGCGATGCAGGCGATGGTTATATGGTTCCGACAAGAGTTTCAGGAGGAACCTGTGTAGGCGACGAAAATTATTACCTGGGCCGGAAAATAGGAGAAGGCACGGGCTTTGGCTATGGCTCGTTTATCATGTTTGGACTGGCATATGAGCAGTATAAAGGCTTAAGGAAATAGGGGGTGCAGCTTGTTGTTTGCAACTGTTACTAAATTCCGTTATAACTGTTTATGTTTCATTTGCCGGATTGCATTGTGATGCGGCGCCGCCATAAAAAACTGAATTCGAACGGAGCGTCGCCGATGTCGATGCCATGAAATAGGGACGCTGGTCAATCAAATAATCTTTTAAAAAGTTTCTTAGAAAATAACTAACATGAACAGAAGGAAATTTGTTTCGCTCGGTACTACCACCGCTTGTTTGCTGCCGGTATTGGGATTGTCAGCATTTAATAAAAACGCATATACTGCACCGGCAGTTAAACCCGGCTGGCTGATCGACCTGGTGCATATCAATGATGAAAGAGTTAAGGAAACAACCGCATACAAAGTAAGTGATAAAAGCAACCGGAATTTTGGTGGATATTTTAACTGGGCTGAGATTGTAAATCCACACAGCACCTGTGATTTTATCATGAAAGCCGGTTGTGCCATTTCCTGTAGTGAGTCGGTTTATTTTCGTTCTCAAAACCTGTTAAATGATATATCGCAGGCACTCCATTGTTTGATCACCAATATGCAGCACGCAGATGGTACGATCGATTTGATGGAGACTAATTTTCATTCAACACCTGACACCGCCTTTATGGTTAAACGAATGACGCCGCTGTATGGACTAATGCAACAAGCCGATATTCCTGGCGCTGCCAAAACAATGGCGGATTACAAGGTTTTTTTACAACGTGCAGGAGAAGCATTGGTCACCGGTGGAATTCATACACCCAACCATCGCTGGGTGGTATCTGCAGCTTTAACCAAACTAAATGAGCTATGGCCCGATACCCGTTATGTTAACCGGGTAAATGAATGGTTGGGCGAACATATTGATATTGATCCCGACGGGCAATACACAGAAAAGTCTACTTATGGTTATTCGGCCGTGGTAGATCGTGTATTGATCACCGTTGCAAAGGGTTTGAACAAGCCTTTCATACTCGATGCAGTCAGGAAAAACATCCTGATGATGCGTTATTATATTCATCCAAACGGCGAAGTGGTTACCGAAGCATCCAACAGGCAGGATAAAGGACAGATCGGAACGATGGAAAATTATTATTATGCCTGCAGGTATCTTGCCTTACTGGACAATGATGGCGAAATGGCGGCTATCTGCCGTTTGATTGAAGCCAATTCGTTTAAAAAACTGGCTGATTTCCTGTCTTATTTTTTAGAAGATGCAGCTCTCTGGAATCCATTGCCTGCCAGTAAAGCATTGCCGGAAAATTATGTAAAAGCATTTCCTTATTCCGGCGTGGTTCGCTTCCGGAGAGGGCCGTGGGATTGCACCATATTGTCCAACAACCCCGCATGGTTAACTTTTCATAAGGGAACTGCCGTATTACAGGGCATGCGGCTGGCGGCTTCATTCTTTGGTAAAGGGCAGTTTGAATCGGAAAGTATTACCCGGCAGGGAAATAGCTGGGTGCTTACAAAAAAGCTCGAAGGCGCCTACTATCAACCTTATCCTAAAGACCGGATAGCCGAAGATGGCGATATGGCGAAAATGCCCAGGACAAACCGCGAAAAGTCTAATGTACAATGGCTCGAAACCATTATCACCATATCAGAAACCATTAACGGTATCGAGGTAGCCGTTGAAATGAAAGGAACTGAAAATGTGCCGGTTACCATGGAACTGATTTTTAGGCCAGGCGGGAAATTTACCGGCGTTTCATCTCACCCCAATGATGCCAATGCGTTTTTATTGAGTGGCCCACATGGCGCTTACCAGCAGGGAAATGATATTATCCATTTTGGCCCGGGAAAACTGGAGCACAAAGGCATTCGTTTACGGGGAGCTCTGCCCGCTGCAGACGCACCAACCGTTTACCTCACAGGATTCACACCTTTTAAGCAAACCATCCAAATTTCTTAATAATTTTAACATGTGATCATTCCCGTTCATTCTTAAAAATTTATTGTATGAAACTTATCCCGATAATCTTTTTTGCCTGTGCCGGTTGCTCATTTGCAGCATCTGCGCAAAAGGATTTCCAGAAAAAATATCAATCACAACTTATTCTTGCCGAACCCGGTGCTGTGATCGAATTACCGGAAGGAACCTTTACACTTACCAACACGCTCTCGCTGGAAGGGAAGAAAAAAATTACTATTCGCGGAAAAGGCATGGATAAAACCATTCTTAGTTTTAAGGGCCAGACAGATGGAGCGGAAGGCATCCGTATAAGTGACGGGAGTGATATCCTGCTGGAGGGATTTACTGTACAGGATGCAAAGGGCGATGCCATTAAAGCAATGCATGTAACCGGCATCCGTTTTCACGAAGTGAAAGCTGAATGGACGGGCGTTCCGGGCCCGGCAAATGGCGGTTATGGTCTTTACCCGGTTCAATGCCAGGGTGTGGTCATTGATAAGTGCAGCTCTATCGGCGCTTCAGATGCAGGTATTTATGTAGGACAATCACAGGATATCGTGGTAAAGCATTCCACCGCATTTCATAACGTGGCCGGTATTGAAATAGAGAATTCGTTGCGGGCTGAAGTTTTTGAAAACGAAGCCTATGAAAATGCAGGCGGCGTATTGGTGTTTGACCTGCCTGATCTTGTTCTTAAAAAGGGTGGACAGGTTAAGGTGCATCACAATAAAATACATGATAACAATTATGTGAACTTTGCACCTAAGGGAAATATCGTGGCTTCTGTTCCCAGCGGCACAGGGCTGCTGATCCTTGCCTCAAAGGAAGTGGAAATTTATGAAAACGATATCCTCAATAACCAGAGTGTAAGTACCGGCATCATCAGCTATTTTACTACCGGCAAAACGATTAAAGATCAGGCGTACGATCCTTTCCCATCTGCCATTTCCATCCATGACAATCGATATGAGCGCAAACCTGGCCTGCCAGTGGGGGGTGATCCACTGGGCTTAATGGTAGGCAAAAAATTTGGCGGGAACACACCGCATATTTTATACGATGGAATCAAAAATCCTTCTTTACTGGATGCCAGTGGCAATTGGATTGCCGGCCAATGTATTGCCATTGTAAATAATAAAAATCAGTCGATTGTAAACCTGGATGCGGCAAACAATTTTAAGAATATGGCACTTGTGGAAGAAGGGTTTAACTGTAATAAATAGTAGGATATGTTACGTGTTATACTATTGGGGACACTTGTTTTGATTGGTTCAGTCTCTTTTATCGGCGTTAACAGGAATGCTTACCCGCAGAAACTGTCGGACTGGCAAATTTTTGAGGACAAGCTATCGTTACTTCATCCTAAACCTGGGGTGGTGCCTTATACTTTAAATACAACATTGTATTCTGACTATGCTGAGAAAGCACGCTTTGTCCGGTTGCCTGCAGGCACATCCGTAAATTATAAGCCCCGCGGCGTGTTGGATTTCCCCATTGGCACCCTGTTGATCAAAACATTTTATTACTCCGCCGATTTTCGTAAGCCCGGTATCAATAAAAAAATTATTGAAACAAGACTATTGATAAGAGAAGCCAATGAATGGAAGGCCATCACCTATGTTTGGAATGATGAACAAACGGAGGCGTTTCTCGAAATAGCCGGTGATGATAAGCAGGTGAGTTTTATTGACAAGGAGGGAACCACCCGGCAGGTGAGGTATGTAATCCCCAATCAAAACCAATGCAAGGGTTGCCATAATGTAAATGACATCCTGGAGCCGATTGGGCCAACCATTGGCCAGCTGAATGGTAAACTGGCCTATTCAACCGGAGTTCGAAATCAAATCGATTATTGGAAAGCACATAAAATGCTGTTGAATGTGCCCGCAACGAAGAGCATCCCCAAAACTGCCGTGTGGGATGATCCGGCCACCGGGGATTTAAATATCCGGGCCCGCGCTTACCTTGCTGTAAATTGTGCCCATTGCCACCGGAGGGAGGGGCCCGCCCAGACTTCAGGATTGTTTTTAAACGAAGAGGAAAAAGACCCGACAGCCATTGGCATCAATAAAGCGCCGGTGGCAGCAGGAAAGGGTTCGGGTGGCCGCATGGTAGATATTTTGCCGGGGGATGCCAACGCATCCATCACCTGGTACCGGATGCAAACACAAGACCCTGGTGAACGAATGCCGGAACTGGGAAGAAACCTGGTGCATAAAGAAGGGGTGGCCCTGGTAAGGGATTGGATCAATAATATGAAATGAGGGATGGTGAATTGTGAATCGTGATTGTGAATGGTGAATGGTGAATTGTAAATCACTGTCGTTTATTTTGTGATAACCGCCGTCAGGGTTTGCAACCACTGACGGGGTTGGGCAAACCCCGATGGCGGCTCTTAGCCCCGTCGGCGGTTGATTAGGCTATCAGGGAAAAAATTAACCTATAAAATAATACTATGATTAAAAGAAGTTTACTGCTATTGCTTGTATGTTGTAGCACTGGTGTATTTGCCCAATCAACCGGTTGGAAAAATTTGTTTGACGGGAAAACGCTCAAGGGATGGCGGCAACTGAACGGCAAGGCAAAATACGAAGTGATTGATGGTGCTATTGTAGGCACAACAGTTACCGGCGAACCCAATTCTTTTCTTGCCACTAATGAAGACTATGGTGATTTTATATTGGAACTGGAATTGAAAGTGGGGGAGATGAATTCCGGTATCCAGATCAGGAGTTTATCTGTTCCGGAATATAATAACGGCAGGGTACATGGATACCAGGTTGAAGTGGATCCTTCAGACAGGGCGTGGTCTGGCGGAATTTATGATGAAGCCCGCAGGGGATGGATGTACCAGACGGAAATGAATCCTGCTGCCAAAAAGGCCTTTATTAAAACAGGATGGAACAAGTACAGGATCGAGGCAATCGGTTCAGTAATCAGGACCTGGGTCAATGATATTCCGGTGACTTATATGGTGGATGACATGACATTGAAAGGATTGATCGCCCTGCAGGTACACGGCGTAAAAGAAAGAGCGGGAGGAGCGCAGATACAATGGAAAAACATCCGGATACAAACGGGTGCGGCTATGAAACCCCGCCCGCTGGATAAGGTTACTCCTGTCGCAAATTATACGCTCAACACAATTTCGCCGCAGGAAAAGGCCCAGGGTTTTTCGTTGTTATTTAATGGGAAAGATCTTACCGGCTGGCGGGCTGTGTTAAAACAAACGCCGCCCGAAAATGGATGGGCAGTGGAAGACGGAATGTTGCATATCTTGCCTTCCGATGGTAATGCAGCAACCAAACATGGAGACCTGCTGACTGTAAAACAGTACAAGGCATTTGAATTGAATTTTGATTTCAAATTAACAGAGGGCGCCAATTCAGGTGTGAAATATTTTGTAACGGAATCAGAAAAATCGCCAAGAGCCGGGCTTGGACTGGAATACCAGGTGTTGGACGATGAACGGCATCCGGATGCAAAATTGGGGAAGGCAGGTAACCGTACGATGAGTAGTTTGTACGACCTCATCCCTTGTATAAAACTTGATCCGCGTTTTCAGAAGAAAATAGGTGAGTGGAACCAGGGTAAGATCATTGTATACTCCAATAACCTGGTGCAGCATTGGTTAAACGGGTTCAAGGTGGTGGAATACGAGCGTGGGAGTAATATTTATAAAGAACTGGTGGCACATAGCAAATTTGCCGGAAATAAAAATTTCGGACTTGTTGGACAAGGGCCTGTTTTACTACAGGATCATGGTAACTCTGTGTATTACAAAAATATTAAGATCAGGGAGATCACTTTATAGGCATGCCAGTTAGCAGCACGAAGGAAATTTATTTCAGCACCACCGGCAATTCGTTTGATTATAAACAAAATATTTTCTTGGATTTTTTTTAATCTTATCAAAAATGAAAAATGAAAAACCTGCCTCCACTACCCGGAGAGATTTTGTTACCACCAGCGCTAAAGCGTTAACTGCTTTTTTAATTATTCCACGGTATGTATTGGGTGGTAAGCGGCCCGACGGCTCTTCGTATGTGCCGCCCAGTGATATGATTTCATTGGGTTTTATCGGCACAGGCAAACAGGGGCGTGGATTAACCGGCTCTTTTCTAAAAACGGGCCAGGTGCGTATCGTAGCTTTAAGCGAAGTGTACAAAGACAAAGCGCAGCTAACGATCAATGCAATGAAAGAACTGCATGGTACAAATCCCGTGCTTGGGAAATATTCCGAAATGCCTGTATACAATGATTTCAGGGAATTGCTTGCCCGTAAAGATTTGGATGCAGTGGTGATTGCCACACCCGACCACTGGCATGCAGCCATGGCCGTTAGAGCAGCGGAAGCAGGTAAAGATATCTATTGCGAAAAGCCATTGTCTCTCACTATAAAAGAAGGTCGTGCAATGGTGAATGCCACCCGTAAACACAATCGTGTATTTCAAACCGGTAGTATGCAACGTAGCTGGCCCGAATTCCGCCAGGCAGTTGAACTGATCCGCAATGGCCATATTGGAGAAATAAAAAATATTAAGGTAAATGTAGGCCAGCCGCCCATCCCGTATAATCTTGCCGAAGAACCCATCCCGGCCGGATTGGACTGGAGCCGCTGGCTTGGTCCAAATGACAGTAGTGTCTTTAATTCAGAACTTGCTCCCCCCACTTCAAAAGATGTGTATCCCAACTGGCGCAATTACCGCGAGTTTGGCGGAGGAATGGTAACCGATTGGGGAGCACATATGTTCGATATTGTACAATGGGCTTTAAATATGGACAATAGCGGCCCGGTAGAAGTGATTGCTCCCGATGGTAAAGAACATCCGTTCCTGACTTACCGTTATGAGAATGGCATTCTCATGACACATGAAAAATGGGAGTGGGACAATGCCATTCATTTTATCGGAACAACCGGCGAGATAAAACTCAAACGCAGGAAAATCGAAACTACTCCTGTTGGGCTGTCGGAAAAGATAATTGGTGATACTGAGCAGCATGTTTATAAAAGCGAGGATCATTACAAAGATTTTTTGAACGCTATGCGAAACAGAACCAAGCCGGTATGTGATGTGGAAACAGGCCATCGCACTGCCTCTGTATGTAACATCGGAAATATCGCTTTCCGGTTAAAACGCCCGTTACAATGGGATCCGGTACTGGAACAATTCAAAAATGACAAGGAGGCAAATGCTTTACTCGGCCGCCCGATGCACAATAAATGGAAGATAAAAATATAAGCTTGTTCCACCAGGTAAAATCTGTAAATAGTTTTATCGGTCAGCGAATAACTTAAAGTCCCGGGTGTCTTCACCAAATATGAAATGGATTATTCACTATAATTGCCGGTTGCATTGCCGGCGATTTTTTTTGCCTTTATTGTCAATGATTTTCGGATGAATCATGATCACAAAGGATATTGATGTAAAACAGTTTGACTAAGCATCCCAATAAAGAATTCAAATAAATTGCTATCATGAAGAGGATCATTTCCATGCTGCTTTCCGGGCTTCTCTACTTTTCTGCCGAAGGTCAAACGATTGCAACACCACGCCGGCTACGTTGTGACTTTTTATTGCATGCTGATAAAGTTAGTAGCCATGGAATGGATATGAATCAATCACTTGTTAAGGCGGTCAATCAAGAAGACAGCTTCCAGTTTGTGCGTATAATTTCTCCCCGGCCGGCATTTAGCTGGGAAGTGGATTCTTCCATAAAAAAACTTACTGCTTTCCGCGTTTTGGTTGCTTCCTCCCCTGGATTTCTGAACAGCAATCATGCTGATTTTTGGGATTCTAAAAAAAAGCTTTCTGCAGGAAGCAAGGTGCTGTATGCAGGTAAGCCTCTGTTGCCGGGTAAGATATATTATTGGAAAGTACAGGCCTGGAACGGCACGAATGTTCCATCTGCATTTTCAACCATTGCTTCTTTTTACTATGATTTGCCGAACCCTTCAGATCCTTTTTCTCATTATCCTTTAGCCGCAGCGATGCAGGCTCCTGTGCTGGTGACCAAACAAGGCAATGGAAATTATTTTCTGGATTTTGGCAAAGATGGATTCAGCCAGTTATTCCTGCATTTAACAAGTGAAAAAAATGATTCCATCTGGATCGAAGCAGCAGAAGCATTGGAAAGTGCAGGCCAGGTTTCAAAAGCGGGAGGAAATATCCGCTATATCCTCCGTGCCCTTTTTGTAAA
Organism: Ferruginibacter sp.; assembly: GCA_025963635.1. Classification (GTDB taxonomy): domain Bacteria; phylum Bacteroidota; class Bacteroidia; order Chitinophagales; family Chitinophagaceae; genus Ferruginibacter. The sequence continues at coordinate 203,425 of JAOQAK010000055.1, read as the reverse complement.
AAAAGGAACCCATGATTATACAATTGAATGGCCGGAAAATACAAAAAGAAACAGCAGGAACCCGGTATTGATGCCTGGCTATATCGGTGAAGTTTTTCCTTTCCGGTATGTGACCATTGACAATTTTAAAGGCCTGGTTGATAAAAAATCTGTTCAGCGAAAAATCATCTTTTATCCTTTTGATGATAGTGCTTCCTACTTTAATTCCAGTGATACAATACTAAATACAATTTGGGATCTGTGCAGGTATTCAATCAAGGCGACCAGCTTTGCGGGATATTATGTGGATGGCGATCGTGAAAGGCTGCCGTATGAAGCAGATGCCTTGATCAACCAGTTATCACATTATACAGTAGATGCGGAATATAGTATGGCAAGGCGTTCCATGGCTTTTTTGTTGTTTCACCCAACCTGGCCCACCGAATGGAGTTTGCAAAATGTTCCTCTTGCGTGGAATGATTACCAGTACACCGGGGATGATCGTTTTCTGCAAAAGTATTATCCTGAATTGCAGAAAAAAATACTCATGCCGCTTGCCGGTGAGAATGGCCTGATCAGTACAACGACTAACAAACAAACCAACGATTTTTTGGAATCAATTCATATGCTGAAAGACTTTGATGGCAAGCATGGTTTAAAAGATAATGTAGACTGGCCACAGCGAAGTGACTACACAGGGAACGAAAAAGAGTACAAAGGAGAAACGGATGGATATGTTTATTCAGATTACAACGCGGTGATCAATGCATGGTATTATCACTCGCTGAAATTAATGCAAAAGATAGCACTAACACTCCGGAAGCACGCTGATGCTACATTCTATGAACAAAAAGCAAAAGAGGTTTACCAATCATTTCAACAGGTGTTCAGGGATGAGCAAAGCGGATTAATAAAGGATGGGGATACAACCCGCCATACATCTTTGCACGCCAATATGTTTGCATTGGCATTTGGACTTGTTCCGGCCAACGACATTCCAGCAGTAACCAGTTTTATAAAGACCCGCAAAATGGCCTGCAGTGTCTATGGCGCACAATTTTTATTAGAAGCTTTGTACGATGCCGGCCAGGCTGAATATGCACTCTCATTGTTAAACGCCACCACACAAAGAAGCTGGTATAATATGATCAGGGCCGGCTCCACCATTACCATGGAAGCATGGGACAAAGTATACAAGCCCAACCTCGATCTCAATCATGCATGGGGAGCAGCTCCCGCCAATATCATCGTAAAGAAATTGATGGGCGTTGAACCGCTTACGGCTGGCTTCGAAACCTTCAGGATAAAACCACAAATCGCTACCCTGCGTTTCGCCGAATTAAAAACCACTACCATCAGGGGAGTCGTGTGGGTTTCATGGAAAAGGAATGTTGCCGGCGACAGGATCGAAGTAAGCATCCCGGGTGGCACAACTGCCAATATCGTGTTACCCTTCGAACCAGGGAAACCGCATTTGCTGGCAGATGGGAAAAGAAGTTCCATCAGCCCCGTGAACGGATTCTTTACGATAAAGGCGGTGCAGGCAGGTAAACATGTATTCGTTCTGCGGCCGTAATAATAAAACTGATTTAACCATCTTCATCAAATAAAAAATTTCAATCCCTTTAAATTATTAGCATGAAAAGAATGGTTGTTTTATTGTGTGCACTGACATGTTTTTCCGCGGCAGCCCAGCCCGGATTTAAGCCGGAGGAATTGGTGAATACGCTGATGGGCACAGATTCAAAATATACCTTCTCCAATGGCAATACTTATCCCGCTATCGCCCTGCCCTGGGGAATGAACTTCTGGACGCCACAAACCAATACCAACGGCAATGGCTGGCAGTATCAATATAGTGCGGATAAAATAGTGGGATTCAAACAAACCCACCAGCCTTCTCCATGGATTGGTGACTATGGCCAGTTCTCCATCATGCCGATGACCGGTAAACTACGAATCAAAGAAGAAAACAGGGCCAGTTGGTTTACTCATAAAGCAGAAATTGCAACTCCTTATTATTACAATGTTTACCTCGCGGATTACGATTTGATTACTGAAATTACACCAACAGAAAGATGTGCCGGTTTTCAATTTACTTTCCCCGCGGCAGATAGCGCTTACATTTTAGTGGATGCCTACGATAAAGGTTCCTATATTAAAGTTATTCCGGAAGAGAATAAAATCATTGGTTATACAACTAGAAACAGGGGCGGTGTGTCTGCTAATTTTAAAAATTATTTTATCATCGAATCCGACAGGCCCTTCAGTTGCGCTTATATCATTGATGATTCTGTAATCACATCGGTGAAGGAACTTACCGCAAATCATGTGCAGGCTGCTATCGGGTTTTCAACCACCAAAGGTGAAAAGGTTCATTTAAAAGTGGCCTCTTCCTTTATCTCATTTGAGCAAGCCGAATTGAATTTGAAAAGGGAGATTGGCACCCGGCAATTTGCCCAATTATTGGCCAAAGCAAAACAGGCATGGAATACAGAACTTAGCAAAGTAAAAGTAGAGGGTGGTAGCCTGGAAGAACGCAAAACTTTTTATTCATGTCTTTACAGGATGTTATTATTTCCAAGAAAATTTTATGAAATCGATGCCACCAACCAGGTAGTTCATTACAGTCCGTACAATGGCAATGTTGAAAAAGGATATATGTTTACCGACACAGGTTTTTGGGATACTTTCCGTGCGCTGTTTCCGTTTTTAACAATAATGTATCCCGAATTGGATAGTCATATTATGGAAGGTCTGGCGAATACCTACAAGGAAAGCGGCTGGTTGCCGGAATGGGCGAGTCCAGGCCACCGTAGTAGTATGGTTGGCAGTAATTCTGCCGTGGTGATTGCGGATGCATATCTGAAAGGCATCAGGGGGTATAACATGGATACGCTATACGAAGCCTTGATGAAAAATACGGACAATACTGGTCCCATCAGTACATTGGGCCGCACCGGTGTAAAGTACTATAATCAACTGGGGTATGTTCCTATAGATGTATCCATTGGTGGTAGCGCTGCCCGTACACTGGAATATGCGTTTGACGATTTCTGTTTATATGAATTGACGAAAGCATTGCATAAACCCGCAGCGATCATTGATAAATTTGCTGCCCGTTCTCAAAGCTACCGCAACTTATTTGACCCTGCCCGCAACCTCATGCGTGGCAAAAACCAGGATGGCAGTTTCCCCTCGAATTTCAACGCTTTTCGTTGGGGCAACGAATTTGTAGAAGGAAATGCCTGGCATTATAGCTGGAGCGTTTTTCATGATTTTAATGGTTTATCGAAGCTGATGGGAGGGCACAAAAAAATGGAAACGATGCTGGACAGTGTTTTTATTTTGCCTCCAACATTTGATGGAAGCGCTTATCCAAATAAAGGCGGTGTGATTCATGAAATGACGGAAATGCAGGTGATGAATATGGGACAATATGCCCACGGTAACCAACCGATACAACATATGATCTATGTGTATGATTATTGTGGCGCACCATGGAAAACACAAATGCATGTGCGGGATGCCATGAATAAACTCTATAAGCCAACACCGGACGGCTACTGTGGCGATGAAGACAATGGACAAACCAGTGCCTGGTATGTTTTCAGTGCGATGGGTTTTTACCCTGTTGCACCTGGTACCCGGCAATATGCAATAGGAGCTCCGCTTTTTAAAAAGATCACTTTAAGTTTAGAGAATGGGAATCGTTTTATTATAGAAGCTGCTCAAAACAATGAAACAAACCAGTATATACATGCTGCATTTTTACGCGGAGCAAAATATGATAAAAATTTTCTGTGGCATTCGGATATCATGCAAGGCGGAACATTACAATTGATAATGCACAATACGCCAAATTTAAAACGGGGCATTGCGTCGGATGCTGCGCCTTTTTCTTTCTCTAAATAAAGCTATGGAGACGCGTTGAACAAAAGTGCGGGTTTGTTCTGCATGTGAGTGCAAAGGTTGAGTTAAGAAAGATCGCACTTTCCCGATCACTCATTTATTTTGCCGGTTCAGATGTATTCTCTATCACTTTCATGCCATTGCTTTTCAGCGCCCATTCCCCAAACTGGTCCTTGTATACTTTTGCAGTCATTACTCTATGCGTAACCAGTGTTTTATCGTTATAATATTCCCGAACTGTAAAATCAATTTGTGCAATGGTAACTGTCGCCTTATCGGGGATGCCATCAATTTTGTCTTGTACATTGGCTTTAGCACCCGTGCCAATCTTTATTGAATGAATGGTTGCAGATTGTTTTGGGCCCGAACTGGTAGCCGGTTTATCCCATGTGCTCAACAGTGCTTTTTCTATATCAGCTTTGACAGGCGTTTGAGCAGTACAGGAAAAGAGAGAAAAGGTAGCAAGTACAAGCAGTAGTTTTTTCATAATCGTTATGTTTGGAAATAAATATAACCATTAACTCCGTGAACCTCGCTTTTAGTTTGTAACATTTGCGCCACCCTGGTAGTGAGGGCGAAAATGGGGAACTTGCATCAAGTACTGAATTGAGTATTGCGAATTAAAATGTGTTGGTTAAACACTCAATTACCTTTTAATACTTTCGTCTTCAACCAATTCCTCATTGGTTCATCATATAATTTCAGGCATGCATATGCCAAAACGATGCTTGAAACAAATAGAAGCAGGCTAAAAGGAAAAGCCTCTCTAAGCGGAATTTTATTGCCAGCCACCCATCCTGTGTAAATATAGATGAGGGGGTAATGCGTGATGTATATCGGATAAGAAATATCACCAAGGAACTTGCATACACGGGATGCATAAGTACCCTTCACCTCCCCGCTTGCTCCCAGGAATACAATGAATGGGAAGATTAAAATAATGATGAATGATTCATACAATCCATTCATCCACAAGTGTTCGCTGCCGCCAATTCTTGGAACGGAGAGCACGATGACTATTAACAGGCTACACCAAAGGAACGCATGTTTAATGTGGACCAATTTTCCCATACGGCTAAGTAATAACCCGGCAAAAAAGGGATACATCATCCGTGAAAAACCAATGCGTAATTGGACGGGATCAAAGGCCCAGCCCCCAATGAGATCACCATTAGTACCTGTTACGGCAAGGTGAACCAGCGCAATGCCTGAGATCAACACCAATACCGAAAGTAAGGGTTTTGAAAATTTTCTTACAAACAGGCCGTATAAAATATTTGCGATGTACTCAAAGAACAAAGACCAGGCTGGTCCATCCAGCGGGTGCATCTCTGTCCAACCGCGGATATCCATGGACGGTAGTACAGGAAGCAACGTAAACCCGATCACCATAACGATCAGCATCTTCCATACGGGTACCTGGTGGATAGTGGGCCACAATACCGAATCCTGGAAATAGAAACAGATCGCACCGACGATCATACCCATTATCACCATCGGTTGAAGCCGGACAAGGCGACGCTTGAAAAATCCGCTGAGTGTCATCTTTCCCCAGCGGTCGTCGTAGGCATAGCCAACAACAAAACCAGACAGCAGGAAGAAAAAATCCACCGCGAGGTAACCGTGGTTAATAATTTGCCCGAAACGGTCCGGGGCATGCGCCTCACAAATATGAAACGCAACTACCATAATGGCTGCCACGCCACGCAGTCCGTCAAGAATAGGGTAATGGGGCTTTGAGATCAGCAGGTTTGTCTTCATCGGTCAGTTAGTAAGGTTTAGCATTTATTTTGATAGCTGTTTGCACCGTTCTTTATTTCGCAGGTAAATCTATGGTATTACCACACACGTTGTTCATTCTTGTGTTTGTTACAGGGATTATTGCTATTCTTTGTAGTAAGTTAGAGATCAAATCACCGACGAATGGCTAAGCACAATTTCCCGCGGTTAACAGCTGTTGCGTTTAAAAACAACATTTAAAATAACTTGAACGGTTACAGCGCTTTTAAGAATAATAAGTTAGTTTCGTATTAACCATCCTATTAAATTGACCCGGCGTTTTAATGCTATCCTATTTCAAATGCAATTGACGTCGTATTGAGAATATTTTTGCTTTTACGTTTTCCTTAAAGTTTATACCTATCTGAAATTCCGGCAACGCCTTTGCCTGCCACCTGTATTTATATGGTCAGGAAATGGTTGCCTGAAAAGAATGGAACAATTTGAACTGAACGAACTATCACATTTTAGTTAACCCACAAAACCGGGAATGCTTTGCATCTACTAAAAATGATTCCACTGTTAACCGGAATTTGCCTGCTGATTACTTCAACCGGCAAGGCGAAACTGGTTGGTATTGCCCGGCCGCAACCTTATCTGGCCGTTTTCTCAGACCCCGGTGATTTAGATTCATGCTACTTAACTGCTTTGGAAAAAGGTTACAGCAATGCGTTACCCGATATCCCATGGCCGGCGATTGGCAACAACCTCGTCCATTACTATGGATTTGGGAAAGGGCATCCCTATAACCATTCGCTGAAAAAAAGGAAACTGTATTAATGGATACACTGATTAAAATACTGGTGGTGGAAGATGAAATGATCATTGCTGCAAAAATATCTATGCAACTCACCAACCTTGGTTATGAAGTAACAGGTATACTCCCCCGTGGCGAACAGGCCATACAACAGGTGAAAGAAAATAAGCCAGACATTATATTGCTGGACATTAACCTGAAAGGTGAAATAGATGGTATTGAAACAGCCCGCCAGGTACAACTGTATGATGACATCCCCATCATTTATCTTACTGCCAATTCAGACGAAGCTACTTTCAACAGGGCTAAACCTACAAAACCTTATGCCTTTATTTCAAAACCTTTTAAGCAACTGGATCTGCAACGTGCCATCGAACTCACTATCAGCCGTATGGCAGGGAATGCGACTGGTGTAAACACAGAAAGTAAAACCGGTGAAGCGCAACCCTTTATTTTAAGCGACCGCATTTTTGTGCGCTTTAAAGATAAGATGGTAAAAATCATGCTCGCCGATATCCTATTCCTCGAAGCCGACCGCAACTACAGCCGCATCTTTACCAGTACTAAAGAATATGTGCTGGCCATAACCCTTAAGACCATTGAGGATAAAATGAACATGATGTCGTTTATGCGGATTCATCGTTCGTACCTTGTTAACATTAACCAGGTAGATGAAGTAACCGAAAGTCATGTAATGATTGCCCAAAAACCTATCCCGCTGGGCTCCGGCATGCGGGAACAGTTAATGCACCGGATAAGAACATTGTAAACTAAGTTGCGATAAATTTTTGAGGACGTTGGTTGAGTATTCGTGAACCCGCTAGTCAGATGATTAAGTTTTTTAAAAATGATCAGGAGGTTTCGTCTCAATTTTAAAAAATAAAGATGAGCCACGACAATGGAATGGTTTATAGGGCTCTGTTTTTTGCTTCACCCGAAAAATATTACTACCACACAATGAGTGCAAAGTTTTTTTTTATAGTTTTCATGCTTATTAATCAATCGCCGGTTTCACGTGCTCAGAATAATCTTTTCGACAAGCCGGTAAGGGAGCAATTGGATAGTATCCAACATGTTTTACTCAATACCAATAATGATACATTAAAAATGTCTGCATCAAGGGATTTACATTTTTACTTTTCTGAAATGGATCGTGATACTGCGCTTTATTTCGCCGAACAGCAATTATTATTATCCCAAAAACTGCATCAAAAACTATGGGAAGCGAGTGCCTGGGAAAGTATAGGTTACGTTACACAAATTGAAGGGAATTACCCAAAGGCATACAAAGCTTTATCCCTTGCTCTAAAATTGGCCGAAGATCCCAACAGCGAAAAAGGCAACTGGAACATAAAAAAATTTGCTAAAGACAACGACGCTCATAAAGCCCGTTTCTACAACCTGACAGCGATTCATATTTTATTTGCTTTTTTACATATTGGAACAGGCAACAATAAGGAAGCTTTCGAAAGTTTTGATAAAGCAATTAAAACAGCTGAAGAGGTAAAGGATGATGTGGGACTGATTGCGGCCTATGCTAATTTTGGTAATACCTGCCGTCAATTTGATAAATCAGATTCGGCCATTTTGTTAACGAATAAAGCACTTATTTATTTGGATCATTCAGATCTGAAAACAACCAATCCCCCGTATTATAATTTTGAGAAGGGCAATTGTTTAAATACCCTGGGAATGATATACAACCAAACGGGCGATTTTCCGGCAGCAAAGAAATATTTGAAGGAAGCGGAACTGTTATGCCTCGACGAAAATTCCCGGGATGCATTGGTTAAAATCTATATCTCATTTTCTGACGTGTACCGGAAGACCCATCAATTGGATTCGAGCCTTTATTTTGCTCAAAAGAGTTTGCTCATTGCTAATTTATTGGGTACACAGGTAGTTATAAAAAATGCGTACAGAACAATGGCCGAAACCTATGAAGCAAGTGGAAATATAGGCGGCGCCTTTAACTATTTAAAACTGGAAAAGACACTCAATGATAGCTTGAATAATAGCCGGCAGGAAAAAGTGAAGCAATATCAAAATTTGAGTTTTGGAGAGGAAATTCGCTTACTGGCTGTGGAAAAAGAAAACCTGTTGCTGCAGGGAAATATCAGAGCCTATGCCATGCTGGCCGGAATTGTTGTGTTCTTTTTGATTGCTTTTATATTGTATCGCAACAATCGCATCCGGTCAAAAGTCAATAAAAAATTAGAAACGCTTAACCTGGATTTAGCGGATAAAAATACCTTGCTGGATCACCGGAATGAACAAAACGAATTACTCCTAAAGGAAATTCACCATCGGGTTAAAAACAACCTGGAGGTGGTTAGTAGTTTACTGGCCCTGCAATCGGCCAAAATTGATGACCCCGAAATACATGATGCCATGTTAGCCAGCCAGAACCGGGTGCAAAGCATGGGCATTTTGCATCAAAGGCTGTATCAATCGGAGCATTTAGCATTTATTGAAATGAAGAACTACTTTCAAAATCTGTGTGAAAATATCCTGGACTCCTACAATGAAACCGAAAGAATAAAAGTGGATATTAATATGGACGAAATAGATTTAGACATAGATACGGCTGTGCCGGTAGGTTTAATCGTGAATGAACTATTGACCAATTCTTTAAAATATGCGTTCCCAAATGGTAAGAAAGGAACGATCAGGGTGAGTCTTGAAAAAATCGGCCGGGACAGTTTATGCCTGAAAATCAGCGATAATGGCGTGGGTAAAATCCTGCATCTTCAACCCAAAGGGACAGGTTTTGGTACGCAGCTGGTTGATTTGCTTACCCGGCAAATTGACGGTACTTTAATGCAGGAAATAAATATGGGTACGTTGATTTCAATTGACTTTAAACGGGCAAAAGCTATTTAAAAAGGTATCTATGAAATTGTTATATTTAAGTTGTATTACAGCCGGCTGGCAGATATTTTACATTGATGCAGACAGAAATTAGAACGGCATTTTTTATAATGAAAATCATTACTTTTTACATCCCGGTAAAAGTAGTCGAAGACTGAAACTGCGAAAATCTCATTTGTGAAAATCTGATAGCCAGCCAAAAAGTGAACTGTACCCTGTTTAAGCATAAAATGATCTCCGCCCATTTTGAACGAGCCATTTCCGCATAAAACTAAAACGATGTATTGTTATGTTCTTTTTTTTCTGAAAAAAATATCTGCAGGTAGAAACAAAACGCTGGTTTCGGTGGCATTTTTATGTATTGCCTACATAACAAAAGCACAGCCTGTTTTTATGGAGCAACATGCCATAGATAGTTTGCATAATATAATAGCACTTAATAGGCAGGATTCAAACCAGGTGCATGCTTTATACTCGCTTAGTCGTGGTACTACCCTCAGCAATACAAACAAATCTGTAGAACTGGGAAATACGGGCCTTGGCTTAGCCCGGAAAATAAAATTTCCAATGGGTGAGCTGGAATGCCTGGAAGCACTTTCATTCTCTTATGCCATTACTTCTTCGTTTGAAAAAGGTTTTAGTACAGCCTATGAAGCTATCAATCTAAGTAAAAAATATGCCCCTGTCCGGGAGATATTTGGAATAAATATGATGGGCTTGCTTTACCAGAAATTAGGAGATGATAAAGAAGCACTCAGGTGGGCGCAAAAAGCATACTACCATCCAGGAATAAAACATGCAGATAATTTTACGCAATGGAGTGCGATGTTCCTGTTGGCGCAGGAGCATGAAAGACAGAACAACCTGGATTCTTCCTATCAGTTCGCCCTTGAAACGCTTGACTATTCAAAACGCTATTTTCCGTTCCAGGAAGATTACCCTATGTTGATATTATCCCGGGTTAACAGCAAACTTAAAAAGTATGATGAAGCCGTTAGTTACGGCATGCAAGCGCTGGATGCTGCGCAAAAAACCAAAGAAATATTTTTCGCAAATGAGGTAGAAAATGAATTGGCTACCATTTTTTTTAATGCAAATAAACCAGATTCAACTGAAAAATATGCAAGCCTTGCACTGCAAGGTGCAACCCAACTCAAAAATTATCTTGTAATAGCGAATTCATCGAATTTATTGTCACGCATCTTTGAGAAAGTTGAACCGGCAAAAGCATATGCATTTCTAAAGATCTCGATGGCAGCAAATGACACTGTTACAAACGTTGAAAAAACCAGGCAGGTAAAACAACTGGAGATCAAAGAAGGACAACGTGTTGCTGATTTGCATTTAGCTGAAAAATCTGTTAAAGATCAGTTACGCTTTAATACCGCTGCCGGACTGTTCTTAAGTGTGCTTGTAATTTCAATTATTCTTTACCGCAACAATCGTAACAAACAAAAAGCAAACCTGGCATTGCAAGACAAAAACGATAAAATAGAAAGAACGGTCTCGGAACTCAATACTGCCCAGGCATTACTGTTGGCAAGAAATGCAGAGAATGAATTGTTATTAAAGGAAATTCATCATCGTGTAAAAAATAACCTGGAAGTAGTAAGCAGCCTGCTGGTGCTTCAAAGCAACCAGATAGACGACGAAAACACAAGGGAAGCTATGCTTGAAGGACAGAACCGTGTACAATCCATAGGCATCGTTCACCAGAAATTATACCAGGGCACCAACCTTGGCGCCATTGAAATGAAGGATTATTTTATCAATCTCAGTGAGAGCATTCTTGACTCTTTTGGAGCAGAAAAAAGGGTGACCATTGAATGTGCAATGGATAACATTGATGTAGACATAGACACGGCTGTGCCACTGGGCCTCATTGTAAACGAACTCTTAACCAATACGCTGAAATACGCCTTCCCCGCAGGGCAACATGGAAACGTACAGATAAAACTCCGAAGGCAGACTGATGGCGTTTTGCAGCTGGAAGTATCTGACGATGGCGTTGGTAAATCGGGCATGATGCAGGGCACGGGTTTCGGTGGTCAGCTCGTAGCTTTACTCACACAGCAACTGGGCGGCTTTATGCGGGAAGAAGTAAAAAATGGCACCAGCATTTATTTCGAATTTAAACCCATAAAGGCTGCATAATGAAGCGGCTTTATCGTCTTCAACCGCCAATGGTGCTAACGGCCGCCATCAGGGTTCTGTATCTCGTCTTCCGGCCCTGCCACAATTTGATTATTCGTGTTAAAGCAGTAATTCTCTGCGTCCCAAATTTCTGCGGTAAATAAAACCACCTCTTCGGACAATTTTAGGCCCTGTTCGTCCTCACACCCTTTCTTTTATTCAATCCCTTCATTAAGTTGTGGCAGTTAAGTTATTGTTGGCCGGAATTATTGAAGAGATTGCAATAAACAAGAACGGTTTACCAAATTAACAAACTCGAAATTCGATAAGCGGGGAATAAGGTTCATTGGTAAAAGACCGTGGCCGACCCAGTTTCCCTGGAGTCCTGAATCCCTATCAATACTAAAAATATCCTCATCTCCCGAATTTGTTGAGTCGTTCGCTGAGGTGTTACCTGATTGTGGCTGTAAGTTGAGTCTGTCATTATTTGAAATCATCAGCTATAACATCAATATTTTTTAATGCTGGTTTTTTTTCTAAACTATTACCAAAACACACACATCATGAAAAAATTATTCCCTTTCCCGTGGATCGAAGTTGCCTTCACCGCACACCGGTCGCTTCGAACCCTTTTGCTCTCTATCAGCGTTATGTTAACCTCGGTTGCAATTGCGGCCCCGAGTACGACATACACGATCGTAAGCTCCAGCCTGAACCCCTCCACGGTAGGTGCGGCGGTGACCTTTACCGCCACGGTAAAGGATAATGGCTTTTTTATTCCGCAAATCGTCAACGAAGGCACGGTCACTTTTTCGGACGGCGCCACGGTACTGGCGGCCGACGTACCCGTAATTGCGGGCGTGGCCTCGTTCAGCACTTCTGCCCTGGCGGCGGGCAACCACGTTATCGTGGCGGTGTACAGCGGTTCGGCCAATCTCATCACCAGCACGGGCTCGATTGCTCAAACCGTCGATGGCACCGACCCCTGCCCAACCTATGCGGGCAACATTGCTTATGTCAATGGAGCGGCAGCGGTGGGCACCAACGACGGCACCACCTGGGCCAGGGCTTTTCTGACCTTGCAAGCGGCCCTTGATGCCGCCCGCACCTGCGGTGTGACCCAAATCTGGGTAGCCCAGGGCACATACGCACCAACCGCCTGTCCGATTGGTTTGGCAACCGACCGGTCTGGCGGACTTCTCACCAATGCAGATTTCAGCTTTCACCTCATCAATGGCGTGGCGATTTACGGAGGGTTCAGTGGCAGCGGCAGCGAAACCCTGCTGAGCCAGCGCAACTGGAGGCAAAACTCCACTATCCTGAGCGGCAGCAACACCAGCTACCACGTGGTGACCTCGGCCAACGACGGAAGCAGCACCCGCCTGGATGGGTTTACCGTAACGGGGGCAAATGCCAATGGCAATGGTTTCCTAACCGCGGAAGGGGGGAGCTTTGGCCGGTCAATCGGGGGAGGAGTGGTTATGTACGGGAGTTCACCCAGGCTGGAAAACCTACTGGTGACGGGGAATGCAGCGTCATCAATCGGGGGGATTTACGCGACTAACGGCTCGCCCACCCTGACGAACGTGGCGGTTCTGAATCACCCGACGGGGGGGATGGCGTATATTACCGCAGGTACGGGCTTTGTCATCACGATGACCAACGTCGTTTTTGCGGGAAACTCAACCAGCGGCGGCGGTGGCTTGCAGTTGAATGGCTTCACCATGACGGCCAACCTGACCAACGTGGTTTTTGCCAACAATTCGGCGAGTCGTGGGGGAGGATTGCTAAACGCGGCCTGCAACACCAACCTGGTCAATTGCACGTTTTACAACAATTCGGTGGATGTAAGTGGCGGGGCGATGTACAACGTAAACGGGGCGACGGTGAACGATAAGAATGGTATTTACTATAACAACAACAATGGCAATACCGCTTACAACGGTGTGTTTAATTTTTCAATTGATGTGTTTAATGCTACTACAACCTTTTCGGGCAACCCGTTATTTGTGAATCCTGCTGACCCCGATGGGCCGGATAACATTTGGATGACGGCCGACGACGGACTCTCCATCCAAAGTACTTCTCCGGCTATTAATGCGGGTACCCTTGCAGGTGCGCCCACCACAGATATCCGGGGATTTGCCCGTACAGGCAATCCCGACCAGGGTGCGTATGAGTATGGAGTTAATTCTACTATTACAACCTCCGGCACTTTAACAACATTTACGACCTGCGCCGGTATTGCTTCAGCAGAACAAACATTTTCAGTGTCAGGCACAGGCTTAACAGCAAACCTGGATGTTGCAGCTCCCGCGGGTTTTGAAGTATCACTCACTACCGGAAGCGGTTTTGCAACAAGTGTTTCACTTACTCCCTCCAGCGGAACAGTTAATACAACTACCATATTTGTAAGGCTGGCAGCGTTAGCTTCAGGTGACCCGTCAGGTACTATCACGGCTTCATCAACAGGAGTTACACCACAGAACGTGGCCGTAAACGGCTCAGTGAAGCCAGTGCCAACGGGAATAATTCCTGCAGTTTCAGCTATTTGCAGTGGATCATTTGTGGATGTCCCATTATCCATTGCAATCATCTCGCCATTCCCCCAGGCGATTACCGGTCTTTATTTCACGTGGTCTATAGGCACAGTTACCGGAGGTATTACGGGTGCAGTGGACGGCACAAGTAGCGTGACTGGTTTGTACGAGGGTATCCCGATTCATCAACTGTTAGATAACCCTGGGACGGCACAAGGTTCTGTGCAGTATAATATTACACCGGTATTGACCTATTCACCATCTCTGGTTTGTCCGGGCCAGGCCTATTCTGTTATCGTACCAGTCAATCCATTTCCGACAGCCGCAATCAGCGGTACAGTTGCAATCTGCAATAACACATCCACCAATCTAAGCATCCAGTTTACAGGAACTGCGCCATTTAAGTATAGCATCAACGGTGGTACATTGATAACAGCCAGCACAAACCCCGAGATAGTTTCTGTATCACCCTCTTCGACTACTAATTATTCTGTGACCTCCCTCACCGGCGCAGGCTGCACTGCCAGGGCCGGCGATATCGCGGGGACTGCAACCATAACGGTGAATACTTTGTCGATACCACCAACCGGAGCAACAGGTACAACAACAATCTGTAACGGAGCCGGCACTACTTTGACGGTATCCGGTGGATCAAAAGGAACAGGAGCAATAACAGAATGGTTCACCGGTTCATGTGATGGAATTTCGGCAGGTACGGGAGATGCGATTACGGTTTCTCCTGTCGTAACGACCACGTATTATATAAGATACAAAGGGATCTGCAATACCACCTCGTGTGCAACGGTAACTGTAATGGTGAATCAAACACCAACCCTCAGCTGTCCAGGAAATATTACTATCAACAATACGACAGGGTTGTGTAGCGGAGTAGCTACTTATCTATCACCTTCAACAGGAACTCCTGCACCCACCATCTCCTACACATTTGCGGGCGCCACTACCGGAAGCGGGTCTGGCAACGGAAGTGGGAAGGTATTCAACGTAGGAATTACAACCGTCACCATCACAGCAACAAATAGTTGTGGTAGCGCTTCCTGTTCATTTACGGTTACTGTAAAGGATATACAGCCACCGGTTATCAACGAGATCGCCAAACCCATTGTGCTTCTCTGGTCTCCCAGTCACTCCTACCAAACAATTACCGCCAGCCAGTTTATAACTTCGGTAACCGATAACTGCGGCACCATCCCCGTGGCCAATGTGGTAATTACAAAAGTTACCAGTGACGAAGCGGAAGATGCAGCGGGAGATGATGGCAACACTTTAAAAGATATCGTGATCGCCACAAATTGCAAATCCGTGCAATTGCGCAGCGAAAGAATGGGTGGCGGTAATGGCAGGGTGTATACCATTTATGTAGCGGTAAAAGATGTCAATGGCAATACAGGCACAGCCACCTTTAAGGTTTTTGTAGCTGCCAGTCAGAATGGAACTACCGCTGTTGACAACATTACTCCTTTGTACACGATGAACAGCAGTTGCAGCGGCATTGCGTCAAGAGCAGTTGCCATAATTCCCGAAGCAGATGACAATCCAGGCGTGCCAACCATTCAGGCCTATCCAAATCCATTCAGTTCTTCTGCTACGATCCATTATATACTTCCAAAGGATGCACACATCAGCCTGGCGGTATACAACCAACTAGGACAAAAAGTGGCAGTATTGCAGGAAGGCAGGATGAGCGCAGGCAGTCATTATCAAAAGTTGGATGGAACGAAACTGGCTGCAGGTTTTTACATCTGTCGCCTGGTGACCAGGAGTGACGAAGGGAAATTGATCCAGCTAAATGAAAAATTAGTGATCACAAAATAAGTTGCGGGTTTTGTTAATAGTTCATCTCAGTGGCCGGGATAATACCTGGTCGCTGAGATTTTTGAAAACCCGATATTATCAATTCTATACTTCGAAAGAGCTATCCTTCAAAGTGCAGTTATTTGAATAGTTGATCTAATGAATATTGATATTCTATCATTGCCAAAAATCAGGCAGTAGTAAACAGGTAAATATTGAGATGTACATTTTTTCATTACCCGGATAACCGTAGAACTAAACAATACAAAACCTGTCCTGCTTAGGGATTTTAGCAGGGGCGAAACCGAAAAGCCAGAAGAGTAGGAAAACTAAAAACAAAAAAAATGAGAAAAATTATTTTAACAACAGCCTTATTCGTTTTTGGAATTGCAGCTTTTTCACAACAGGAAGAAAAGAACGGCACTATTTACATCAAGCACGCTTACATTGATGTTATAAATAATACCGTTAAAGCCTACCTGGCGAAAGATGAAGCCGCCAATAAACTGCTTTACTCAGATACAGCCCGGTTTTGGATTACCGGTATGCCAAAATCGATTTCGATTGCGGATGCATTTAAAATGTGGAGCTCCGATTTCGATTTTTATGATGATGTGAAAGTTGCGGTAGTTGGCTATCCTGACTATTTACACTACCTGGATGGAGATGCCAAAATAGTGCAATCCTGGTGGAAATGGTCTGGCAAGTCTAAAAAGACCGGGCTTGTAATAACCATCGATTACGTTCAGTTTGATGACTTTAACAGTGCAGGTAAAATAACACGCGAAAGTATTTATGGAGATTTTTCAAAAATGATCAAGGAGTAAAAAATACCGCAATCAGTCAGTACAAGTTTTCCTCAATCATTTTGGTTATAAGGCAAGCTTGTTACGTATCAATCTTAACGCTAAAACTTAATTACAATTCTATTTCTCTCATCATTTTAAAAAAGAACTTACAATGAAAAATTTATTTTTCCTGCTATTCCTTCTCCCGCTATTAGGAGTAGGACAGACAAAGACAATTCTTACATCCAACCGTTTATTTACTAAAAATGACAAGGCCGGCGAGTTTGAAAAAGCACTTGCTAATCATGCCCAAAAATATCATAAAGGTGATGTTGCCTGGCGGGTATGGACCATCCAGTCGGGCCCGGATGCAGGCGGATATATGGTTACCGAGGGGCCAAGTACCTGGAGCACGTTGGATAGCCGTGAAGACATTAGCGCCGAACATACTTCTGATTGGGAAAAAAATGTATTGCCGCTTACAGTAGGTGCAGGTCAAAGTGGCTATTACGATTTCCAGGCGGATTTAAGCACAGTGCAGCTAACTGATTACGCGGATAAAATCGTAATCAATCACATGATTGCAAAACCTGGTAAGATCGGTAACATGATAGGGCTGATTCAAAAAATTAAAAAGGCATGGGCTGCCGATAATGAATCCGTTGCCGTTTATTTGGCCGCGTTTTCAGGTGAGCCGGGATATATAACTGTCACCCGCTTAAAAAATGGCTTAAAGGAATTGGCTAGTGATTATCGCAAACCAATGGCCGAAAGATTCAATGCAGTCAACGGTGCCGGCTCGTTTGATGGCTGGTTGAAGGATTATGCCGATATAGTCCAGAGCCGATGGTCTGAATTGCTTATATACAAGCCTTTATTAAGTTCAAAATAATGAAATATAAATATCGCCTCAAAAAAATTGATGGGGCTGTATTACTTAATGCTCTTCAAAACCCAGGATCGTTAGTGTGAAATAAATCAAAGCAGCTGGATCATAACCGGTTGCTTTTTTTATGGCATGTATCCCTCAATGAACAATCTCTTTTAAGTCGTTATTAGATATCATCAGTAGATGGACGAACTTCCCTTAAAAATATTGGATGATCCAAATGTCTATGCAATGGCGTCCCCAAATTTCCGTAGCCACTCCATTTTTCAATTGTCCTTACTTATTTTTGTAATACAATTTTAAATGACATTATCATTCATTTCAATCATACCAAAATGACCTTCACAAAACAGGCTTCTATTTTACTGGCAGGGATTTTTGTTTCCAATGGCTTATTTGCACAAGTGAAAAGGATAGCACCACCAGCCCCGGTTTACCCTTTGCCATCGGCAGCGCAGGTAACCTGGCACGAAATGGAAATGAATGCCTTTGTACATTTCAACATCAATACTTTTACCGATAAAGAATGGGGGTATGGAGATGAAAGCCCGGCACTTTTTAATCCGTCCAGTACAGATGCCAACCAATGGGCAAGAACACTGAAAGGGACCGGCTTTAAAACATTGATATTAACCTGCAAACACCATGATGGGTTTTGTTTATGGCCTTCCAAATACACTGAACGGTCTATTAAAAACAGTCCTTACAAAAATGGCAAAGGAGATATTGTTAGAGAGGCAAGCGATGCCGCTAAAAAGTACGGACTTAAATTCGGGATCTATTTATCTCCCTGGGACAGGAACCGGGCTGATTATGGAACACCTGCTTACATTACGTATTACCGCAACCAGTTAAAAGAATTGTTTACAAAGTACGGGCCCGTGTTCGAAATGTGGTTTGATGGGGCGAACGGGGGTGACGGATACTATGGCGGCGCAAAAGAAAAAAGAACCATCAACGGAGCTGCTTATTACGATTGGCCCACTACGCTCAACCTTGTAAAGAAAATGGAACCCAATATTATATTTTTTAGCGATGCCGGTCCGGGCGTACGCTGGGTAGGAAATGAAAACGGCATAGCAGGAAAAACGAATTGGAATACCATCAGTACAGATACTATTTACGCTGGTAAGGCAGGGATTGAAAGCCTGCTGTCTACAGGTGCCGAAGATGGTGACAAATGGGTGCCGGCAGAAGTGGATGTCTCGATCCGGCCAGGCTGGTTTTATCATGCCAAAGAAGATGCTTTGGTGAAAACCCCGGAACAGTTGTTTGAAATTTACCTTAGTTCTGTTGGGCGTGGTTCAACCTTATTGCTCAATATTCCCCCCGACAGAACAGGGCAATTTCATAGAAACGATGTAAAAGCGCTATATGGGTTGAAAGCATTGCTGAAAAAAGAACTGGGGCACAACCTGGCTGTAAATGCAACCGTAACAGCCGATAATTACCGGGGTAAACTAAAACAATTTTCCCCTGCAAATATCACGGATGGCAATAAAGAAACTTATTGGGCAACCGATAATGAAACCAGGGCCGGCAATATCGAAATTAAGTTGGCAAAGTCAGCAACCATAAAATACATTATGCTGCAGGAATATATTAAACTTGGACAGCGGGTAAAGTCATTTACGGTAGCAATATGGAAGGATAATGCCTGGCAAACGGCAGCAGAGGGTACCACTATTGGTCACAAAAGAATATTGAAAATTGAACCTGTGGAAACAAGCAGGATAAAACTGAGCATTACTGATTCGAAAGCTTCTCCTGTTATCTCCAATGTTGAAGTTTTTTAATGAAGCATACATGAAAATTGCCGGTTCAATGTAAGATGGGCAGATGATCTGCGCAGCGGGGGCATCCATAGCGCCCGGAAATTATCAGCCATAGGAAGCGATCTCACAATTTTTAAAAGGGCATTTAGAGGTGTATTTTGGTCGTAAGCCCAATACGCAGGCTTGACATGCCCTTTATTATTATGAACGGTTAATTTTAATTTTATCTGGAAAATTATTATTTATATGCTTGCAGCTATGTTATATACTACATTGTCAAGATATGTTAAGGGTGACTAAACATCATGTTTGTTTGCCAATTTTTTAACATTAAACAACTGCACATGAAAACATTTCCAACCCTGTTATGGATATTTTTTATGCTTCCGGGTTTTGTATTTAGCCAAACCAGGCAAATCACCGGCACAGTTACTGATCCAAAAGGCAGGCCCGTTCCATTAGCTACCATCGCACAAAAAAACAGCAACAACACGCTCACTGCCAAAGAAGACGGCACCTTCTCCATTACGGTAACCGGTAAAAATCCAAGACTGGTTATTTCGTCGGTAAATTTTAAAACGCAGGAAATTGCTGTAAACAATGAAACGGTTTACCACGTCGTTCTGCAGGAGGGTGGCGACTTGTCAGAAGTGATTGTTACTGCCTTGGGCATCAGGAGAGAAAAAAAAGCATTAGGCTATTCATCCCAGGAAGTCAGCGGAGATGCACTGGTTGCCAGCAAGCAATCTAATATTGTAAATGCGCTCCAGGGTAAGGTGGCCGGTGTTCAGATCAACAGCGGCGGGGGAGCGCCTGGACAGGGTTCCCGTATTATCATTCGCGGTATTAAATCCTTATCGGGCGATCGCAATAACCAACCCCTGTTCATTATTGATGGGATATTGATCGATAATAGTACCAATACGGTAGATGATGCCGGTGAAATAAGAGGTCTGTCGAACAGGGCTGCAGATATCAACCCGGATGATGTGGAAAATATTTCAGTGTTAAGAGGCGGTGCTGCTACTGCTTTATACGGACAGGCAGGTTCAAACGGGGTGATCCTGATCACTACAAAATCTGCGAGGGCCGGCCAAATGCAGGTAGGGTTTACATCAACTTACGGCGTGGATGTCGTCAATAAATTTCCCGAGGTTCAAACAAAATATTCGCAGGGATTTGGCGGTGTATATGATGCAGCGAGTTTTTGGCCAAGCTGGGGCCCTACAGTGGAAGCAGCAAAATTACTTGATCCCACACATCCTGCTCAATTGTACAACCAGTATGCACAGGGATTCCAGCATGGCAACCAGGTGAGGAACAGTCTCACCCTAAGCGGCGGTACAGAGAATGCCCTGTTAAATTCCTCCTTTTCATATTTCAAACAGAACGGAACGATTCCTTTTTCTGACTACAAAAACATTTCTGCAAAAGTGGGAGGGCAGTTTAAATTCGGCAATATGCTTAGAATACGCCCTTCTGCGTATTTTATCAATTCAGGCGGCCGCCGTGTGAATGCTGATCGGTATAATGAAAGTCTTACTTACTGGTCGCCCCGCTGGAATGTAAAAGACTATATCAAGCCTGACGGAACGATGATTACTTATCTTCAGGGCAATAACAATCCTATTTACGGCACTTACAGTAATCAATACAGGGATAATGTAAACCGCCTGATCGGTGATGTTTCCATGACCTTGTCACCATTTTCTTTTTTGGATATTGATTACAAACTTGGCATGGATTATTATGCAGATTTCAGGAAACATGCGGCTCCGGGGCCAATGGGCCTGGTTGGAGAGATCGATCATGAAGACAATGAATTAGGGTTTGTAAACGAATACCGTATCAGCAACCGGGTGCTGAATTCTATTCTCCTGTTAACGTTTAAAAAAGATTGGACGGATAAATTCAATACAATACTCAGGGCAGGTAATGAAACACGGGATATAAAATACAGCCGGCTTTTTTCCGGGGGATCAGAGTTGGATGTTCCCGATTTGTTGTCACTGAACAATGCAAAAGTTCGCACCACCAATCAATATGAAAGTCAATACAGAATTGTAAGCGCCTATGGTGATCTTACGATGAGTTACAACAATTATTTATTCCTGGATGTAACAGGGCGCAATGAATGGACTTCTACATTGGCATCTCCCAATAACTCTTTCTTTTACCCTTCGGCAAGTTTGTCGTGGGTGCTTTCAGATATGTTGAAGAAAATGCCGGTTGCCTTAAGCTATGTCAAGTTAAGAGCCTCGTTGGCTGCCGTAGGTAAGGATACCGATCCATATCAAACCAATGTATATTATGGTTCGAATGTAATTACCTCCAGCAGCCAGGTGGCATGGACAAGAAATGATGGCAAAGGAATTGAAACATTGAAACCCGAACGTACCCAAACACTGGAATTAGGTACGGAACTCCGCTTCCTGAACAACAGGCTGGGGCTCGACTTCAGCTGGTATAAACTGAACAGCCGGGATCAGATACTCCCCGTAGCTGTTTCGCCTACCAGCGGTTTTACAAGTTTTATTATCAATGCGGGCGAAATTGAAAACAAAGGCGTTGAACTTTCATTAACAGGGAACCCGGTGCGGACAAATAATTTCAGGTGGGACCTTACCGTAAATTTTTCTGCCAACAAAAACAGGGTATTATCGCTGAACGAAGGTTTACAGGAAATTGTAATCGGCTCGCAGTTTGGTTATGCAGGTTCTACAGTATCATTAAAATATGTGCCTGGCTATGCGGTGGGAAATATTTACGGAACAACTTACAAAAGATATTACGGCAACAAGGCCGATGACGGTGTAACGGTTGATAAAAGCCTTCCGCTGTTGATCGGCGCCAACGGCTTCCCAAGCCAGGATCCTACCCAACGCTTATTGGGAAATTCTCAACCCAAATGGATCGGTGGCATCACCAATAGTTTTACTTATAAAAATTTCTCCCTTTCATTTTTGTGGGATACACAACAGGGACAGGATAAATACAACCAGCTAGGCAATTTTATGGCAGCTTTCGGCATTGCCAGGTACACAGAAAACAGGAACGATACAAAGGTTTTTGAAGGGATGCTGGCAAATGGAACAGCCAATACAAAAACAGTATGGCTCGGACAGGGTACGGGGCCTGACGGCGTAAATTACGGTAGTGCCGGGTTTTACAGGGCGGTGTACCGCGGCATCTCAAGCAATTTTGTTGAAGACGCTTCGTGGGTGCGTTTAAGAAACCTGAGTTTAAGTTATAATCTGCCCCTGAAGAAAGGCCTTATTAAAAGCGCTGCCGTTACACTAACCGGTAATAACCTGGTGTTGATCACCGATTACACCGGCTACGATCCTGAATTAAGCAGCACCAGTTCCGGAAGCAATATTGACGCGTTTGCAGGGTTTACCTATCCTGCCGTGAGAAGCTTTCTTGTAAGTGTAAATCTTAACTTTTAAATTCAAGCGTTATGAAATTCATCCTAAGATATTTATTCATTTTTATAATGATTGCAACTGTTTCATCCTGTAAAAAATACCTGGATGTAAACCAAAACCCTAATGCAGCAACCAGGCCACCGATCAACGGATTGTTAATCGGCACTACTCAAAATACGGCGCTGAATGTTTATCGTGTGGCTGATATTACTTCCTATTATGTGCAATATCTCGCCAATACCAGTCTTGCAGGTGCTACAGACACTTATGAGCCTATCGATGCCAGTGATACCTGGACCAAATTATACAGTAACATGACTGACCTTTATGATCTGCGGCGGTTGGGTGCCGAACAGGGCGCTACAAAATACCAGGGTGTGGCAAATATCATGATGGCAATGAATCTTCAGCTGGTGCACAACCTGTGGGGATCGGCTCCTTACTCCAATGCCTTCACCGGTGAAACACTCACACCCACTTATGATGCTGCACAAAGTATTTACGACAGCTGCCTGGCATTATTAGACGGAGGTATCGCATTACTGAGCAGCACTGCAACAACAATTGACCTGAACAGCAGCGCAGATTTAATTCATCATGGCAAAACTGCGGCATGGATAAAAACAGCCCATGCATTGAAGGCAAGATTATTAAACCAGTTGAGTAAAACTTCGAAATACAATCCTGCAGCCATTACTGCGGAACTCGCAGCAGCCTATACAAGCTCGGCTGATGATGCATTTATCACCACCTTTGACGTGCGCAATCCATGGAACCAGGAGGCAGTTGACAATGCTGCACTAAATCTTGATGGCTGGCTTTCCACTAATTACATCAATGCGATGAATGGAACCACCTATGGCATTTTTGATCCGCGGCTGCCATTTACTGCAAGCCTCACAAAGTTTGGTGATTATCGGGGTACCCGAAATGGAGGCGATAGGGTAGGTACCGGAACCAATAAGGAAGAATCCTACATCAGTTTAACCGGGTATTATTCTAACACCAGTTCGCCATTGTACATCATTACTTATGAAGAAATGAAATTTATTGAAGCTGAGGTTGCCTTTCGCTCCAATGATTTGCCCAAAGCCTATGCTGCCTATCTCGCGGGCATTACGGCGAATATAAATAAGATTGGTGTGCCGGCCGCAGCCCGTGATGCATACATCAATCATCCATCCGTGTCGGTAGGACCGGCAAATATTACACTTGCGCTTATTTTTAAAGAAAAATACAAAGCACTCTTCTTATCACCTGTAACATGGGATGATGCCAGGAGATATGATTACAAATACCAGGGATTTCAACTGCCACTCAATGTTGCCACCAACACCTTTATACGAAGACTGGTATATCCAACAGTGGAAACCGGGCGAAACAGCAAAAATGCTCCTGCGATATCAGATGTAACACAACATTTGTGGTGGGATCAATGAGTAGATTGCGTAATTTTTTTATATAGACAAGGGATAGATAAATGGAACAGGCTTAAGGACGCGGTTTATTTATCTATCCCTGTTTATTAATGCCCTTCCGACCTGTTCATTTTTCGTACCTATTTGCAATGCGCTTTTGCTTATAATATGACCCGTAAACAGTGTTTCGCCTTATGAATAATTCGTATAAAATTGTATTTTCATCCAACCGTAAAATATTGCATTGAGCAATGCCGGATGGATGAAACATTGTTGAATCTAAACAGCGAAATAGACGAAACCGTTTGCCTGTTAAAAACTGCAATTAGATGAATGAATAGCATTTTAGTAAAGCGGTTTTTGCTTCAGGTAAAAGCGAAGTGGGATCCGCTCAATATTTTTAAGCATACGCTCTCGGTGCGGGCATTGTAAGTGTTAAAAAACGAACACTAATTGTATTTGAAATTGAAAGTTGATCGTTGAAAGTTGAAGGTTGATTTATTTTGTGCGAAAACTTTTGCTTTAGTGTATGAATGATGTAACGATTTTTCTTGCGCGGAAATGATAATAGTATAATTTTAGCCAGGGTTATTAAAACAAACCAGGCGATTGATGGTTTGCGCTGCACTCATCTTAAAAATTGTATATGAAATTATTTACTACACTGCTAATGGTTTGTTGTATTCAAATGATGAACGGACAAGATGCACACACAGGCATCTTTGATAAAAGTGCTGATATTGGCAAACCCAAAAGTGCCGGCAGCACCCGTTATGACCCTGCATCCCAAACCTATTACCTCAAAGGGGCTGGGTTTAATATTTGGTTTAACAGGGATGAGTTTCAATATGTATATAAAAAGATTGGTGGCGATTTTATTG
Source organism: Ferruginibacter sp. (assembly GCA_025963635.1). GTDB lineage: Bacteria > Bacteroidota > Bacteroidia > Chitinophagales > Chitinophagaceae > Ferruginibacter. Next base: position 178,463 of record JAOQAK010000055.1, on the reverse strand, counting down.
TAACCGCAGATTTTGCTTTCCTGGGCGACAAAGGAAATGGCCATAAAAAAATTGGCTGGATGCTAAGAGAATCCCTGGATGAAGGAGCGGCTAGTTACAACGCCACAACACATGGTGATGGACTAACGGTTTTACAATGGCGTCCTCTAAGAGGAGCGTATATGAGAGATCCGGAAGACGAAATTTTTTTTCCAAAGAAATCCGTTTTTAAAACCATACAAATGGAACGTATAGGAAAAAGGATTACAATGCGGGTGGCTAATTGGGGTGAGCCCTTGCAGGAGGTGGGCTCAACAGATATGTTTGCAATGAAGGACTCTGTATTCGTGGGCTTATTTATTTGTTCTCATGATTCAAACAAGATTGAAGAAGCAAAAATTTGGAATGTTCGGATAGATAAACCTGTGATGAATAAATACGGTCCGAATCCCCAGGTAAAAATTCCCGCGTTTACCGGTGTCCTTGGATGCAGGATGGAAACGATGGATGTGTTTAGTGGAGAAAGAAAGATAATTCATCAATCTGCCGGCAAATTTGAAGCGCCCAATTGGATGCCCGGTGGTAAAAACCTGTTGTTTAATGAAAAGGGTGGCATTTATACAATCCCTGCGGAAGGCGGAACCCCAGTGAAATTAAATACGGGTGCACTCGATAACAATAACAACGATCACGGTATTTCTTTTAATGGGAAGATGCTGGCAATTAGTCACCAGCGAGTGGGTTTGCCGGGCGGCGGATCTACTGTATATGTGTTACCGCTTGCAGGGGGTGAACCTAAATTAATTACTCAACAAACACCTTCCTATTGGCATGGCTGGTCGCCCGATGGAAAAGAAGTAACCGTTGTGGGCCAGCGAAAGGGCAGCAATATTTATAACCTGTACAAGGTAGCGGTCGATAACGGAAACGAAACTGCTTTAACCAACAATACGGAAGGGCATGTCGACGGCCCGGAGTATTCTCCCGATGGGAAGTTTATTTATTATAATGCCAACCGAACCGGTACCATGCAAATATGGCGAATGAAACCGGACGGTTCGTCAAAAGAGCAGCTTACATTTGACGAACGGCATAACTGGTTCCCCCATATTTCGCCGGATGGAAAGTGGATGGTGTATATTTCTTTCCCGAATGATATAGAACCCAACGGCCATCCATCCTATCAAAAAGTTACGCTGAATTTAATGCCCGTTGCCGGGGGAGCGCCACGGGTAATCGCATATCTATATGGAGGGCAGGGCACAATCAATGTAAATTCCTGGTCGCCGGATAGTAAGCATATTGCTTTTGTGAGCAATTCGGAATAGGAATGAATGCATAGCTTATTTTTTTTAGGCAATGATTACAGATCAATCATCAAATAATAAATGCAACTGATCCAGCCAAAGCAAAAAGACGAACAACTTCTGAATGACATTAAATCATTTAACAGCGATACTGCTTTTAAAGTATGGTGGTTGGGACAGAGTGGTTTTTTGATTAAATGGAAAGGGAAATGTTTATTGTTGGATCCATACTTGTCCGATTTCCTGACAATCAAATACCAGCATACCGATAAGCCACATACAAGGATGAGTGAATTGGTGATCGATCCGTCGAAGCTTGATTTTATCGATATCGTAACTTCCAGTCACAACCATACCGATCACCTGGATGCGGAAACATTGATACCCATCTTAAAAAACAATTCGCAAATAAAATTTATCATACCGGAAGCGAACAGGGATTTTGTGGCAGACCGGACGAAATGTGAAAAGGGTTTTCCTGTCGGTTTGAACGATGGTAAAAGTTATGAATATGCAGGATTCAAAATAAGTGGTGTGCCGGCAGCTCACAATGAAATAGAACGGAACGAAAAAGGAGAATGTAAATTCATGGGATACATCGTTCAGTTTGGGAGCTATGCGATCTATCATTCAGGAGATACGCTTTTGTTTGATGGCATGGAAGCAATACTGAAACCATGGCAGGTAGACATTGCTTTTCTACCCATCAACGGCAATAAGCCGGAAAGAAAAGTGGCAGGGAACCTAAACCCGGAAGAGGCCGCTGGGCTGATCAAGGCAATCGGGGCAAAACTGGTAATACCGCATCACTATCACCTATTTGAATTCAACACAGAAGATCCGAAATTATTTGAAACCGCATGTTTAAAACAAGGAGTAAATTACAAAGTGCTGGAACTGGGAGAAGGAGTGGTATATCCTTAAGTATCTATGTTTTTATCGACAATCAATAGCTTCTAAAAAAGTAAAAAACAAAAACGATGGCTATGCAAAATTCAAGAAGGAAATTCTTAAAAAATTTAAGCGGGTCCGTAGCCGCGATCTCTGTAGGAACGCATGTAAATGCCGAACCTGGCCTAATAAAAAAACAACTCATCTCCACAGCCAAAATCAGCGCCAATGACAAAATCCGCATAGGACTAATCGGCAGCGGCATTATCGGCCATTACGATACCGATACTGCTTTGAAAGTTGATGGGGTAGAACTGGCTGCCGTTTGCGATCTATATACCGGCCGCCTCGGCAGGGCAAAAGAAAAATGGGGAAACCAAATTTTCACCACCAAAGATTACAGGGAAATACTTGTAACCTGAGCGCTGCGCAAAATAAGCCATTAAATTGGGATGCCGCGAAAATGAAATTGGTGTAGTGCCACGCTGCAGCGTGGCTACGAATACATAAAGAAAATGTTTCCACGAAAAATTGTTTTTCATCAATATCGTTTTATCAATTCAAAATTATTAATTATGAAGATTGCTATGTTAGGGTCAGGGTTCATTGCCCGTTTCTATGCCGAATCGCTTCATGCACAAAGAAGAAAAGACTTCGTCTATACAGTCTATTCACGCAACATTGATAATGCCAAACGTTTCGCTGCAGATTATAAATTGCAACATTGTACGGATGATATGGAAGAAGCTATCAGTCATCCGGAAGTGGAAGTGGTCTTGATTTCTTTGCCTAACCATTTACATGAAATTGCGGTGGAAGCCTGTGCAAAATATAAAAAGCATGTGCTGTGTACAAAACCACTCGGGCGTACTGCAGCCGAAGCCAAACGCATGTTGCAGTTGGTGGAGGATGCCGGCATCTTTGGAGGTTATATGGAGGACCTTTGCTACACGCCGAAGTTTTTAAAGTCGGTTGCCAGCATCCGGCAGGGGAGTATCGGAAGGGTGTTGTGGACAAAGTCGAGGGAAACCCATCCTGGTCCGCACAGCGACTGGTTTTGGGATAAAGAAAAATCCGGCGGTGGCGCTATCATCGACCTGGGCTGCCATTGTGTGGAAATCAGCCGAAATTTCATCGGCAAATCTGTCAAGCCACTGGAAGTGATGTGCTGGGCAGATACACAGGTGCATCCGATCGAAGCGGAAGATCATGCGATTGGATTGGTAAAATATGCAAGCGGTGCAATCGGGCAGTTTGAAGTAAGCTGGACATTCAGGGGCGGTATGGATTTAAGAGATGAAGTAATGGGCTCCGAAGGGACTATCTGGATCAATAATTTTTTACGCACCGGCTTTGAAATGTTCAGCACCGGCAAAGGAACAGGTTATGTGGCAGAAAAGACTGAAGTAAACAGTGGATGGTTGTTTCCAGTAGGGGATGAAAGCCATGAACTCGGGTACCCCAATATGTTTACAGATATGTTTGATGCCATTGAAACAAACCGCCAGCCATTAGAATCTTTTTATGATGGGTATGTAGTAAATGCCATTTTAGATGCGGCTTTTATATCCGCGAAATCTAAAAAATGGGAACCCATTCAACTCGACATCTGGCGTGGTGATGAAACTACAACAGCGCAGCATGAATCGATTTCGTATGATAACGACTATTTCCTGATCAAAGAAGAAATATTGCCAAACGGAGATCAAAAGCTGATCTTAAAAAATAAGCTCACGGGTGAAGTAATTCAAAAAGTAAGTGAGAAAATATCTGAAACAAATTAAAGATGCTACCTGCTTTTAAAAAATAAAATCTCTAAACATCCTATATGAAACAATCCATCCGCGTTCAACTCTCTGCAATGATGCTGCTGCAATTCTTTATTTGGGGCAGCTGGTATGTAACCATGGGCACTTATCTTGCCAATACGCTTAAGGCCGATGGATTGCAGATTGGCGTGGCATATGGCATGATGGCAATTGCTACTATTATTTCGCCTCTGTTGATTGGCGTAATTGCAGACCGCTTTTTTGCTCCGCGTAACCTCATGGCGCTGCTGCATTTCGCAGGTGGTATCATATTATTGCTGATTACCCGCATTACGGATGCAAACACTTTCAACTGGGTGCTATTGTTGTATGCACTGATGTATGCGCCCACCATGGCTTTGTCTAATAGCATTGCATTTGACCAGCTTAAAAATACCGGCAAATCGTTCTCCGCCATCCGTGTGTTTGGTACTGTCGGGTGGATCATCGCCGGTATAAGCATTGACAAAGTTTTTTCCATTCCTCCTTCAGCAATGGGAGCAACATTTACAATGGCAGGTGTTGCATCGATTGTATTGGCCATACTTAGCTTAATGATCCCGAAGAGACAAACTACCATCGCATCACCAACAACAACGGATGCACGCATATTGGGCAAGCATGTGTTTGTGCTTTTTAAGAACAGGTCGTTTACAATATTTTTTATTGCTTCTATTTTGATCTGTATTCCTCTATCATTTTATTATAGCCTGGCCAACCAGTTTTTTAACGAAAAGGGACTGGCAGACGCCACGAGTAAGATGACAATGGGCCAGTTTTCTGAAGCAATTTTTATCCTGATGATCCCTTTTTTTATGAAAAGATTCGGTATTAAATGGATGATCATTATTGGTATGCTTGCATGGATAGCCCGATTTGTATGTTTCCGCTATGGCGATGCAGGCATCAATAGCTGGATGTTGATTGCAGGGATTATATTACATGGTGTTTGTTATGATTTCTTTTTTGTGACAGGCCAGATTTACACAGATAGCGTTGCCAACGACCACAACCGGAATGCAGCACAGGGCATGATTACCATGGCGACCTACGGGGTAGGACTTTGGATCGGCAGTTTATTATCCGGCTATATAGCAAAGCAAAACACTATCAATTCAACGAGTCATCATTGGGAAATCATTTGGCTGATGCCCATCTTTATTACAGTGGGGGTTTTACTGCTTTTTAGCCTGTTTTTTACGGACAAAGAGAGGAGAAAAAGTGAATTGGTGGAGATAGCAGCAAAAGGGCAGGTTATCTAATCCTGTAGGTTAAATAAAAATTTGCGGCACCCCAGGGGAGTATGAATCAAAGCAGTGAAAACACACGTACCCGAATAAACGAAAAAAGATAGGAAATTTTCAATCTAATATTTATCTTACCAATTCAATAACTGACAGAGCACCCCGTCATCTGTTTGCAATCCTTATTTTTTATACAGTCTCTATATTTAAAACAATTTTTGTTTATGGATAAACCTGGTTTTCTTTTCGAAAAAGAAAATATATATGGAGATCCGGAGGTTAAAATAATATCCGGAGGAAAAGATATTGTTATTATAAGTGATTTACACCTTGCAGCAGGATTGAATGCCAACAACAATTATGACGGTACTGAAAATTTTTATGCAGATGCATCCTTTTCACGATTCCTTGAGTATTTGCAAAATGCCGGTGAGGGCAAGGATTGTATCCTTATTATCAATGGCGATTTTATCGACTTCCTGAGGATAAAAGAGGTGCCGCTATTGGAGAAAGATTTTAAAGACTGGGAAAACCTGCTAAAAGGTATTGGTATCAATAAATCGTGGCAGGAATTACAGTCATCCATAGACGATAAAGAAAGAGAGTATGGTTTAAAAACGCAGGGGTACAAATCGGTATGGAAACTGGATAAATGTATCACCGGCCATCAGCAAGTGTTTGAAGCCATCGCGATGTGGCTTATGAATGGAAATCAATTCATCATTACCAAGGGCAATCATGACCTGGAATGGTACTGGGAAGCGGTTCGCAGTTATCTGTGTTATCGGTTGACCCATCTCATGGCATCCCTTAGAGGCGACAAAGCCACGGAGGAGTATTCCGGTTGTACAGAAAACAATATACTCTTTGTAGACAATGCATTAATTATAGACGGCAAGATCCATATAGCCCACGGGCATCTATATGAAAATTTCACTTTTGCCGAAGGAGAACCCACGTTGAATAATGGCACAGAACTGAATCTTCCATTCGGTTCTTTTTTTAACCGCTACCTTATCAATCGTTTAGAACTTTATTATCCATTTTTGGATAATGTAAGACCAGCTCAAAAAATTCTTCCATTGTTAATACGGGAGCGGTTCCCACTGGCGATCCGGGTTCTTTTTCAGTACCTGCCATTTACCATCCTGATCATTCCCAAAAAGATGTATAAGCAGGCCTTTAAATACATATTGACCTTCCTCGTTATTGTTGTGCTGCCAATCGCCATCACCATTTATTCGATCTGGCGAAATATTAAATTTCCTGCCGCTGCAACCAATACATCTTTTGCTGGTAAGCAAATACTCAATTTTATAATGAATTTCGGGTACCTGTTCCTGTCCTATATTTTTGGGCGGGTAATGGTAATGTTCCAGTTGAGTTCACCTCCCACTTTTTTCCCATTTGCCAAAGCAGTAGTTGATAAGAACCAGGACATTCAACTGGTAATATTCGGGCACACCCATAATCCCGAGCAACAGAAATGGAACAACAAAGTTTATATCAACACCGGCACCTGGATGCCCGTATATGATTTATCTATGGCCGATGTGCGCATGGATAAAACTTATTCTTTCATGCTTATTCAGCAGGATGATAGTGGTAAGATCATTTCACATAATCTATGGAGATGGAATGATGATGCAATGCGTGCAGAACTCATGCAATTAAGAGACAGAAAATAAATAATTTGTTTTGTCGATGCAAATGTTTCTTAGCAACGGGAAAAAAGGACTCAGTGAACCGGATAGCATGTAGAATTCCTAATGAGTTAATTGCAGTTACAATGGCCGAAAGACTATCGTAGAAGTACCCTCAGTATTTAAATAAGAAATAAAACATATGGCTAAAGTATTGGTTACCGGTTCCAATGGATTCATTGGCTCGCACATTGTGCCCTTGCTTCTATCAAAAGGATATGAAGTGCATTGCGTGGTAAGGTACACCAGCGACATTTCTTTTTTGAGAGACCTGGATGTTGTGATACACGTGGCGGATATCAGGGAGCCATCAACACTAAAGATCCCGGTTGAAAATGCGGTATATATTTTTCATCTCGCCGCTAAATTACTCGTCACCAACCAAAAGGATTTTGAAGATGCCAATGTAACGGGTACACGAAATATGCTTGAAGCGGCAGAGCTATATGCAAAAAATACGCTGAAACGTTTTTTGTATGTTTCCAGTTTAGCCGCTTGCGGTCCCAATGAGAAACCGATACCTTATGATGAAACAACAACCCTTAACCCGATGTCATAGTATGGATTATCGAAAAAGAAGGCGGAAGAAATAGCCCATGGTTTTTTTGACAAAATTCCTGTAACGATCGTAAGGCCGGCGGTAGTATACGGCGAGCGTGAACAGGATCTAAGCCAGATATACCCGCTGGTTGAAAATCGCATTATGCCCAAATTAGGCATTTGGGAAAAACGGTCGATGGCAGTGTATGTAGGCGACCTCGTTGCAGGAATGGTAGCAGCTGCAGAAAGTGAAAATGCTGTGGGCCAGACTTACTTTCTTAACCATGCAAACATTGTAACCTCTAAGCAGATTGTGAAAAATATTGGTAAAGCGATGGGTAAACCGACTGCGCTGGTAATTGCGGTACCTAATTTTTTGATCCAGGCACTAGCACCCTTTTCTGAACTGGGTTATCATTTCGATAGTAAGCGGCCTAAAATGACCCGGGATAAAGCCCGCGAAGTAACGCAAGGGTTTTGGCTGGCCGATCCTTCCAAAGCCAACAGGGATTTTGGGTGGACAGCAAAGCTGGATATGGTGGAAGGCATGAAAAAATCCCTCATCCCTTATTTTGCTGAGAAGAAACAACTGCGGGAGATGGCACTTGAAAATGGTTTTGTATTATGGCTGAAATATATCATCGTCGGTCTCATCCTCGGGATAGTAGTAGAAACAATTACGCGTGCTTTGGATTTTTATGTATTCTATCCATGGTGGATGATAATTGTAATAATCGTGGTAGCTTTTTCTCTCATCTTCGGATCACTCGCTTTTGCTTTAAGATGCAAAAGCAGCGTTTTGCAATTTGTGATAGGGGTGTTGTCAGCCGGAGCCATTGAAGCGATAAACGTGCTGGGCATTTTCCCCGATTACAATTGGGTATTTACCGAAGGATGGCCGCTAGGTATCACCAATCCGTGGCTGAGAACCGCAGTGCTGGCCATTCCCGGGGGGCTTTTCATACTGGTGTTAAACCTTGTTATGTGCAGTGTTTATAAAACCAGACTGGCACGCCGGGGAGAGAAATAACTACTTTCTAACCAATCAATTTATGGAAAACAACACAAAAAAAGTAAGCCAGTTCAAGACTGAACCGGATGAAATTGAATTAAGTCACCCCGATTTTATAACGGTCTTAAAAGTAATCTGGTTTACGGTAAAAGGCTTTTTTAAAGAAAGGCCTGGCCAGATCATAATGTCTGCATTTACATTGCTGATCCTTTGGGGATTTCACGGAGAACTCGAGTTGCTGAAAAAGGTGTGGAGCGATTACAAAGGTCCCGGCTATGATATCGGCAACAGGCCACAACTGATCGCTGGCATACCATGGGACAATGAATTGATTTCATTTTGGGGAGGAGCATTCCTGGTAGTGGTGGTTCCTATGTTAATTATAAAACTTGGGTTTAAAGAACCACTTTCCAATTATGGCCTTGGTCTACCACCAAAGGGAAGGAAATCATTGGCAATTATGGGATTTCTTTTACTCATGGTGATCAGCCTGCCCGCCTTCTATTTTGCTACAAAAGATCCAGGCATGCATGCCCTTTACCCATTTTACAGACCCTTCAATAATACGAGCCAGTTTATCTGGTACGAACTAACTTATCTTCCATTCTTTATCGCAATCGAATTTATTTTCAGGGGGTACCTCTTATTCGGACTAGCCGGTGTAAGAGACGACTCTCTGCCACCGGGCGAAGGAGGGTTTCCCGGCGTATTTTATTTTAGCCGCTATGCATTGTTGATACAAATGTTATCCTATACGGCATGGCATCTCGGTAAGCCACTTCCCGAGTTGTTTGGAACGCTTTTCTGGGGCCTAGCAGCGGGAGCGCTGGCATATGTTATCAGGTCTATCTGGCCTATTATTCTTGCACATTGGTTGCTGAACGTATTATTAGATGGTGTAAATTCCGGAGTCTTTCACTTCTTTCAATAATTTAAAAGATGCTGTTGATTGGAGCCGATTTGTTAGGCAGGGCTGAATTGAATTCTGCCCGGAATTATTTCGGATACTTAAATCCCATTCTTTTAGTAAACCGGTTCCGAAATGCGCCTTTCGGATCTGATTGATACAGCACCTCCAGCCAATCCGCATATTTTGAATAACTTTTAGTAGCCCAGCCAGGTATGCTTGTTAATGTATGATATTGCCCCCAATGCGGCCTTCCGCCGTATTCCATGCAGATGCTTTCGTAACTGCCCAACACGGCTTCCCAATGTTTAGTGTTGGCTAACAGCGGTATTTCTACGGAGCACATTGCTTCGCCATGCATCATCGATAGATAAGCTTTGCTCGATGCGACAAAGCGAATACCAAAAGGAGAATTTTGATGCAATTTCTTTTTTGAATTAAGGGAAACGGTTTCAATCAAAGCCTCAATAGCATCGAGATAATTATTATCTTTTAATGGAAAAACATATTCAGCAGATACTGCCCGCAATTTATTGATAAGATCAATATCAAATATTTCGTTGCTTTCATCAATATACGGTTTACTGCGTACAAGGCTTTTGATGGATAGATGAATAAACCGCGGTATAACAAAAGGGAAGTACCTGAGGAATCTTCCGATCAAAAACTGCAGTACCACAACAAGCCATTGAAAAAATTTCCCGAAAGCTTTTGTATTGTGTGTTTCGTTGGATACAATTTCCCTGTTAGTGATCACACAACTATATTCCCCATTAACCCGGTAGGGATTGATGATGATATCGAAGTGCCGGCAACTTAAATGTTTCCCAGGTGTTTCCCGCAATTCCTTTTTTAGTTTGCTCCAGGTTATAAATGACCTTGTCTCTGCAAGTTTATATCTTGGCCTTACACAGGTAATGTATTCCAGTATAATTCCCATGCATCCGAGTGAAACCAGTGTTGCATAAAATACTTTATCATCTTGTATCAATTCAATTCCCGGGTAAGCCTTTTCAAATTTCATCCTTTCGGTGATGCCTGCCTGCGGCTCAATCCTGCACATTCCCCATTCAGGAGAAAGCATTAACATGCTGCGTACATCGTCGCATAATGGCGGTATATTCCGCCCGGTTCCATGTGTTGATGTTGATATTGCGCCGGCATATGTTTGCAGAATGGCGCTTCCTAAGTTTTTAAACGCCAGCCCCTTCTCTTTTAAAGCCTTGTTAATTTCTCCCAGGGTAGCTTGCCCTGTTATTTGGATGAGTAATTCATCATTGGTGGCAGATTTCAGCACTGTTTTATCTACCTCCTGAACAATAGAATCCATTGCCCCAATCGATCGTTTAGATCTGTAAAGCAACAAACCCTTTGTTTCAAGGATATTAGAAAATGAATGGCCCGAACCAACAATTTTCAATGTGCCGGGTTGTTGGGTCGCAGCTTTTAAAGCCGCTGCTAATGCAAGATTATCCAGTTGGGAAGTGTCTTTACGCCTGAATGGGTTTACAGTAATATTGCCTCCCCAATTCTGCCATTTTTTAGCATGCAAAAAATGAACAACAGTTCTGAACATAACGAGTTTTTGATTAAGGGGTTTTGTGTTTTGTAGAAAATTCTTCGCATGATTGTATGCCCTTTATTCGGCAAGGTTGATAATGTTGAAGTCGTTACTCAATCTAAAATTAAACGCTTCTCCTATTCCCCGCTAGCTATCCTGCAATACTTTTGTAAGCCATAAATAAAGAAGCGGCATACCAACAAGTTCCGCAATAAGAGAACCTACTACCGGTAAGCCAAAAGTGATTTCAAAATGCATTTGTGCCAATCGTAATAATCCTCCCAGGAATATTAATGCGAATGAAAAACAGAGGTTGAGTTTGTATTTTTTTAAATCCGTAGCAGCTATTAAAAAAAATAAACCAATTCCCAGCCAAATTCCCCCTACAAAACGTACATGGCTGTCCTGTACCAGGTAGGGGCGCATATTCGTTACCTCGAAGAAATTATTTGGCCCGCCCCAGCCTAAGGTAAGCATTCCTCCAAGGCCAATGTTCAATCCGCTGGAGATGATGAAAAGACCCATCAGGATTAGCACTATCCTTAGTCCGATGGTACGTTTAGTAATCATTTTATTATTCAGTTTAAAATGTAGTGTTTTAAAAAAACGCGTATCAACTTAAACTCCCGATGGAGAAGCTTTCATGTGGCGGATATAGTCGATAAGAAGAATGATGTCTGCGGGTATTTCTTGAATGATTCGAATAATTATCACCTGCCCCGAATATCATCAAAGCTAAATATTTATTTAATATACAAAATAATAATATAGCGTTTATCGGTGGTCAACGATCTGTTGGTGCAATTTTAATCATCCAAAAAAATACAGCGAGGTTTCAGAAAAATAAATCATCTTGTTGCAAATTATTGTATGCCTCAACACGAAGAATGCCTGGCCTTTAACAGTATAGATGCTGAAACTTCCCTCGCTTATGCTTACCAGGCTATGCAGCAACTCAATTGGAACATCTTGTATGCGATAAAAGATACACTGGTGGCAAGCACACCCAAAAGCTGGAAAAGCAAAGGTCAGCGCGTGATTTGCACCATTACCGGCGATGTGTTAGTGATTAAAAGCGAAATGGTGAATAATGAGATCGCAGATATTATGGGGCTTAATAAAAAGAACACGATTGCTTTTCTCGATGCGTATGAAATAGCTGCCTCAGCCGATTCCGTGGCAGTTAATGATATTAAGAGCACCATCTCAGCATTGCGGGCAGCGACCATGGAAAAAGCGACGGAAGAGCGGGAGCAGGCCGCCGCAGTAGACAAAGCAATGAATTTATCGGGAAGTAACTTGTATGTTACTTATGCGATTATCTCAATCAATATCCTGGTATTTATTCTAATGGCTTTAAATGGAGCTGGCATCATTGAACCCAACGCATATGTGCATATACAATGGGGAAGCAACTTTTCGCCGTTAACACTAAGTGGCGACTGGTGGCGGCTGATCACCAACACATTTATTCATTTTGGGATCATTCATCTCGCAATGAATATGTATTGTTTGTACACGGTGGGCATTTATCTTGAACCGATGCTTGGCAAGGTAAGATATGCTGCCGCCTATTTATGTACGGGCCTGTTGGCAAGTATCTGTAGTCTTTGGTGGCATACTGAAACTGTAAACAGCGCCGGTGCATCGGGGGCAGTTTTTGGTTTGTACGGATTGTTTTTTGCGCTGTTGATCAGCAACCTTATCCCCAAATCAGTGCGGCTTGCTTTGTTAAAGAGCATTGGTATTTTCATCGTATTTAATTTAGCCTACGGGATGAAAAGTGGTGTAGACAATGCTGCTCACGTAGGTGGTTTAATCGGTGGATTTATCATCGGGCTCGGATACCTGCTTGCAATTAAAAAGGAAAAGCAGGAACAAAAATTACAATGGCTTTTACCCGTGGTAATTCTGCTTAGTATCGGAACCGCATACGCCTATTTAGGACAACACAAATTACCCCTTTCAGACAGGCAGGGAATTTATAACACCATCACAGCAGCAGCTTATGCGGATAACGATAAGTTTATTATTAGCCTTACAAAGTTTGACGAAATAAATGCGCTGGTGGATTCTACCGTAAATGATACCACGCTCTCCAATAATGAGCTGGTTAAAAGAATTGATAACACCGGCTTACCAAAAATGGCCGAAGCGGCTGTTGTGCTAAACAATACAAAAAAGATGAACATCTCACCCGCTTTGCATTCCAAGGCGGGTATGGTACTGGATTATATCGGTTTACGCACCATTGAAATGAATTTAATGAAGGAGATGATTGAGACTAATAAGATAGAAGAATTGATGCCCCGGTTAAAAACTAACCGGCAAAATGCGACAGCATTGTTCCAGAAGTTATTGAAATTGTGATCGTTTGTCAGCGCACAAAAAAGCAGCGGACCTTATCCGCTGCTTACCGGGTTAGCATTTATAAAGAATCATACTGATTTCCTTCAACATTGCGGTCCCTTTTTACTTCATCTCTTACGTCATCCCTTACGTCATCCTTCTTTAAGTCTTCGATATCAACTTCTGTATTCCGTACGGTATCGTGTATTGTTTCATCTCTTTCAGTTACATCCTTTTTAACGGTGATCTCCTCCACCACACGGGCTTGTTTATTTACCACAGGAACTTCCGTTCTTTCTATCATTTCAATATCCTGGTCCTGGAAACTTCCGATTTCTGCGTCAGAGATCTCACGATTAACCGGGTTGCGTTCTACCCGTACACGCTCGTCCCGGAGGCGTACTGTTTCTTCTACCGGCTTTTCTACAATACGGCTTCGTACCCGTACCCCGCCTGTTCGCTCAGTCCTTTTTCCTACTTCTACTTCCTCCTCAACCCGATCGATGTTGACCTCTTTTTCTTCATCTCGGTCAAGATCGGTTGATCGATCAGTTGACCGGTTCTCATAATCTGATCTGCGGTCATAATTTTCAGTACCTGAGGTAACGTTGTGAGATGCTGCTTTCTCATCCACATCAACAGCGCCGAACTCGTCCAAAATATCCGCGGCTTCTTCTGCCTGCTCCCGGCTTTGGGTATGCACCGTTACAATTGAGTAGCCATTGCGACTAACCTTTGAATAGCGATCCGCATCATCACTATCATTTCCAAACAGGGACTTGAAGAAACGCGTAACGCCATTTTCGCCGTCCTTGTCTGAATCTCTGTTGATTGAATCCTGGGTTCCTCTGGATACGTCCACATAATCGCGGGAAATCCCAATATCATTCAACCTGTCAACTGCTTTTTGTGCATCTGTTTCATCTTGAAAAAGACCCACTACTGTTTGTGTCATAAAACCTCCTTTTTTAAAAAATGGTAAAAAATTGTTAGTGAATTTATTTTTGTTTCAATGGGATACGTTCTACCGTAACCTCTTCCCTGGATAAGGTTACTTCCTGCACCAATGGAACTTCAGTTTTAGTTTGGATGATGTGAAGTTCTTCTTCAACCTCGTACCGGATGGTCACCACTGCCACTTCACGCACAACCGGAATAATAATATTGCCGGATTCATAGCGTGTAGCAGGAGGTTCATCAAATACCTGTTTATCGACTGCGACTCTTTTCGTTGCATAAGCTTCTTTTTTTAAGGGTATGTTGATCACCTCTTGTTCCTGTACAACTCTTTTTTTTACAATCACCTTTGCCGTTTCAATTACTTCTGTATCAACGTTTGCATACTCCTTAACGACGGGTATAACAGTGGTGTCTGCTACAACAGAAGATGGAATAGTGTGCTTTTCACCTTCCTGCGGGGCATCCTGGTTTTTATTGTTTTCCATAATGTGCTGAGTAATAATTGGCAAGTTGTAATTCTTACATTCCGGCGGGTTTGATCATATGACAGGCGACTATAATTCATTTTCCTGGTAAGAGATTCAACTGCTTCTTTCGGTTGTTCTCTTTCTATTGCCAACACGTATTCAGGAAATTCTTTCTAACCCATTAAATCCTGTAAATAGGCTTGAAAAATAATGCCAAGGATGTGGCCCTTAAGAGGCTGACTATTTTGTGGTAAAATTTTCCCATCAATTACTTTATGATGACTTCTGTTTACAATAATCGAACTGAAATATTTTATTCCTGGAGGATGGTTTGAAGCTATTCAATGGCACACAGTCATCTTATCTCTGTTGGATAAAATGCAAAAGGAAACATGTTTAACTTTATCAGGGAAATTCGTTTTTTTAACTTAACATTTCTAAGGTGGGTGAGGAATTGCGGGCAGGAGCAGGGCAGTCATTATTTTATCGTGAGTGGTTCTGACAAGATTTCTTTGCTTTTACCTGGATGGATTTGAACTGCCAACAAATTTAAAAGTACAGTTTTTCAATCCTTATCTTTAGGCTCATTTACAAACAAACTGTGCAATGGAGATTTGTCATTTATTTAAAGGCCCTCTTCTAATATTCAAGTCATATGAAATTTAAATTCAACTTCTCAAAGAAAATTATCCTTGCTATAAGCGCATTTTTTTTACTGCAACTTTATTATATAGAAGCAACTGCCCAATCAGTGATCATTCCCATTGAAACGAAGAACAATGCAATGGTGCTAAGGGTAGAGGCAAATAAAGATGTGAGCACTATCTTCTTTGGAAAAAAATTGATGGATGCAAATGAGTATGCCTTTATTCCCGGTGGATATAAACAAACAGAAGATTATACCGGTATGCTTAATGCTGCATATACCCCGGCCGGTAGCCGCAACCTGGTAGAACCTGCGATCACTGTCACCCACGCGGATGGTAATAGTTCACTTGACTTGAAATACAGCAGTCACAAAGTTGCAAAAATCGATAACAATGTTAGCTTGCTAAGCATCGTTTTAAAAGATCCGGTGTATAATTTTGAAGTTACCTTATTTTATAAATCATACTTTAACGAAGACGTGATTGAACAGTGGAATGAAATCAAACACAATGAAACCGGCAACGTAATATTACAAAAATATGCTTCTGCCAACATTTACCTGAAAGCAACAAGTTACTGGCTTAATCAGTACCATGGCGACTGGGCCAGAGAAATGCAGCCGGAAGAATCAAAACTCACACACGGCATTAAAACGCTGGACACCAAGCTCGGCACAAGGGCAAATCTTCTCATGCCCTCCGTTTTCATGATATCACTTAACAAACCCGCAACCGAAGATGAGGGCAGTGTGCTGTACGGCGCTGTGGAGTATAGTGGCAATTTCAAAGTAGACCTCGAGTTGGATTACCAGGATAACCTGAGGGTCATTGCAGGTATTAACAATTACGCTTCACCATACACTTTACAACCAAAAGAGGCCTTCATTACGCCTGCATTTTTATACACGTTTTCAGACAAAGGCAAGGGCGATGCCAGCAGAAAATTGCAAAGCTGGGCAAGAGATTACAGGCTGCTGGATGGCAAAGGCACCCGGCTTACTTTATTAAATAATTGGGAATCTACGTTTTTTGATTTCAACGAAACCAAGCTCGCAGCACTGCTGAAGGATACGAAAAAATTGGGAGTAGACCTTTTCCTGCTGGATGATGGATGGTTTGCCAACAAATACCCACGCAACAATGATCGTGCTGGCTTGGGCGACTGGCAGGAAAACAAAACCAAGCTGCCCAATGGCATAAGTTCACTTGTAAAAGAAGCCACTGCAAATGGTGTAAAATTCGGGATATGGCTTGAGCCGGAAATGGTAAACCCCAAAAGTGAATTGTACGAGCAACATCCCGACTGGGTAATCAAGCAACCCAAACGAGCCGAATACTATTACCGCAATCAATTGGTGCTTGATCTAAGCAATCCGCAGGTACAGGAGTTTGTTTATAATATCGTAGATCGATTGTTTACAAAAAATCCCGGGCTTGCCTATATAAAATGGGATTGCAATGCCGTTATTTATAATGCCTATTCTAGTCATCTGAAAAATCAATCGCATTTTTATATCGAGTATATGAGAGGTTTATACAAGGTGCTTGAAAGAGTGCGTGCTAAATACCCCGTGGTGCCCATGATGCTCTGCTCCGGCGGTGGTGGCCGGGTAGATTACGCGGCTTTGAAATACTTTACAGAATTTTGGCCGAGTGACAATACAGACCCCCTGGAACGCATATTCATTCAATGGGAATATTCCTATTTCTATCCTGCGATCAGTTCTTCAAATCATGTTACTGATTGGGGCAAACAGCTCATTAAGTTCAGGACCGATGTAGCGATGATGGGTAAATTGGGCTTTGATATCGAGGTGAGTAAACTTTCAGAAAAAGATTTGGCTTATTGCAAACAGGCGATCAAAAATTATGATTCTGTCAAAGAGGTGATCTGGCAGGGCGATCAGTATCGTTTGTCGAATCCCCGTGAAGGCAGTGTTGCTGCCATCATGTATGTAAATGAAGCAAAAACTACCGGGGTTATTTTCAATTACCTGGTAAATAGCCGTTACGGCGAAAACAGCAAATTTCCAATACTGTTAAAAGGATTGGACGGGTCCAAAAAATATACCCTGCGGGAAATTAGTTTGTACCCCGGGGTAACCTCAACCATTGATGCCGGTAAAATCTACAGCGGTGATTATCTTATGAAAATGGGTTATAACCCGGATGTAAATTCCCGCAGAACAAGCGTGGTGGTATTATTGACTGAGAAATAACAGGAAATATAAAAGTACATTGTTAATCCTTGAAAGCATTATAACCCTTCTCAGCAAATGGCTGCAGTTCTTCTATAAACATCGCTTCTATTTTCTTAACTTCTTTGCTGTAGTCAACCTTGTCTCCCTCTTTTTGTTCTATCTCATACAATAGCTCGAAACTGAAATTCTCTTCACCAAATTCTTTCCACTCTTTTTGTAAGTTTTGATTCCGATGACCTCCGAACTTCAACTCCACTTTATTTCTGTTCCAGATCGCATCAAGGTTAAGGCTGCTGCCAATAAAAACTTTATTATTGATAGTATTCCTGATTTGAAACACTCCGACCTTGAATTGCTTCTGTTTGTATTCGTCTTTTAATTCTTTGTGCGCTTTCATGATCTTGCAATTGGTTTATATTTATCGAAAATAATACTGGAATGATCAAATTGCAAGTGCCGGCAAAAATCATTTTAAACCAGTTACGCAGCTCCGGCGGCTGAGGAGGTGAAGGAGATGATTTTAGAAGAGTTACTGAAAGAAGTATTATATGTACGGCTCTTAAGCAGTTAAATCAGATCCACTGCACTTTTGAAATACTGCTTGCCAATAAAGGCTTGAATGGCCTTGCTTCATTCAACATACACCTTTAAACAATTTACAGCTTACCACAATCTCACGCGCTCATTAGGAAATATAAAATCCTTCTGTAATAAGCTAATTAGCTTTATTTTTGAAACTTAGACTTCCATTCATCAATCGTGTTTGGACCAACTCTTTTCCAAAGAAAAAAGATCCGATTTGAAATTCATTTAATCCTTTTGCATGAACTATCTAAAAAGTTTTTCCTGCCTGCTCGGCTGTTGTTTTGTGTTGTCATCTCTTGCACAAAAGCCAGTGTACTCGGTAGCTATGGCACACTCTCACAATGATTACCACCAACAAAATCCCTTCTTCGGTGCATACAATGAGCAGTTCGGATCTATTGAAGCAGACATCTTCCTGTGGGGCAAATTGCTACTCGTGGCGCACGATTCATCGGAACTGCCAGCTGGCCGCACATTCGAAAAATTATACCTTGAACCCATTGCTTCGGCTATTGAAAAAAATAACGGCTTCGTGTATAAAGATAGCAGCCGAAAACTACAGTTACTGATCGATCTTAAAACCAAGGGTCCGGCCACCATGGATGCATTGCTTGCATTAGTAAAGCAATATCCATCTATTATCCAAAGCAGGTCTGTCAATATTGTCATCACAGGCAGCCGGCCCCCCGCGATATCTTATGCTAACTATCCATCCTATATCTCGTTTGATGGAAACCTCGATAGCCACTACAACAAAATCGCTTTAAAAAAGATCGCCATGCTGAGCGATCCCTTTGAGAATTACAGCAAATGGGATGGAACGGGTGAGCTACCTGCAGCGGACAAACGCACTATCTCCAAATGGGTCAATAAGGCACATCGTTTAAACAAGCCCATCCGTTTTTATGGCTGCCCCGATGTGCCGGCTGCATGGAAACAGTTACTGGCCCTTAAAGTTGATTATATCAACACAGATCATGTGGCGGGACTATCAGATTTTATGGCCCGCCAAAATGATTCACTGCGGCTGATGCCTTTTAACCGGATTATTCATTCAGCGGGGGAAGTAATCCGATTTGGTAATCCCGAGCAGGAAAACCATGCGTTGGATGTAGCGGTGCTATCCAACGATGGCAAAGTCGTGATCGAAGACAGGTATGGCATCACGGCAATCGATATCATTACTAAAAAGGTCATCGACAGTTGGACTTTTGCAGACAGTGTTCAGTACGCAAGATACATGAGCACTTATTCAGGCATTAAATCCTTCAAAGAAAATGGAAAGACCTGGGTAGCCTGGAGTGCGGCAGAAAAAGACAATGGTGCAATTATGATTGCGGAATGGGCCGAAGGTTTTCAGCATCTTTCAAACATCAGCTTCCCAAAGGTTAGTCCGGCCACAAATTCTCTCCCCAACGAAATTGAAATTTCAAGAGAGGGAGGTGAACTGTTCCTTTACGTAGTGCTCAACGGCAATAATGAATTGGTTAAAATCCGTTGGAGCGATCATTCCATCGTATGGCGTATACCCACCGGTGTTGCACCATACGGAATGGCCATCACTGATAATAAAATATACGTAAGCAATTGGGCGGGCAGCGTGGCAACAGACAGCACGAAAGAAAGGGCAGGGGTTCCATGGGGGCTGGCCTATACAGATCCACGCACAGGTGCTACCGGTGAAGGAACAGTATCGGTGTTTGACATTACTGGCAAAAAGATACAGGAGTTGAAAGTCGGACTACATCCCAATGCCATAAAGGCATCAAAAAATGGTCGCTTTGTTTACGTTGCCAATGGGTCCAGTGATGCGATATCAGTGATCAACACGGTTACAAATACCATCACAGAAACCATCGATGTTGGGTTACTAAAAGGCAAATACAGCTTGCAGGGGAGCACTCCCAATGGCCTGGAGTTAAATGCAGATAATAGTTTTCTATATGTAGCCAATGGCTTCGATAATGCAGTAGCAGTGGTCAGGCTCGGTAAAAATGCGTCCGCTAAAGGCCAGGGCAAATCTCAGGTTATGGGTTATATTCCAACTGAAGCATACCCGGGTGGTTTGAAGATATTCAGGAACCTGCTGATAGTTACTAACCTGGAATCTGATGGCGCCAATGTGATCAATGCTAAAAAGAAGGCCAGCTCTATTCATAACCAGTTGGCATCCATAAGCATTATTCCTCTACCGGGCAAATCAATGCTGGAGCAATACACATTGGACGTAGCGCAGCTAAACTTAATGAACAGAACTGAGCAGCTGCAATTACTGCCGCGTGAAGGCGTTGCACCTGTGCCGGTTCCTGAGCGTTTGGGCGAGCCTTCTGTGTTTAAACATGTGGTTTATATCATCAAAGAAAATAAAACTTACGACCAGGTATTCGGCGATCTCCCACAAGGCCGGGGTGATACTTCGCTTTGCATCTTCGGACAAAATATTACGCCCAATATGCATTCGTTGGCGAAGCAGTTTGGCTGGATGGACGATTATTATGCTTCGGGTAAATCATCCGCGGAGGGCCACCAGTGGACAGATGCAGGCATGGTATCCGATTACGTGGAAAAAAATGTGCGGGCATGGTTCAGAAGCTATCCGCACCGGCAGGAAGATGCATTGGTATACAATAAAAGCGGCTTTATCTGGAACCAGGCAATGGATCATGGGAAAACCGTTAAGGTTTTCGGTGAAGCATGCAGAACCGTATATGATAGAAAACTGAAATGGGCTGATCTTTATGCAAACTATAAAAATGGTATGGTGCCCGTGTGGCACAATGAAACTACCATCGCAAGAATTCGTCCCATCATCTCTTCAACATATCCTGATTGCGATAACATTGCATTTAGCGATCAGCAGCGGGCCGATATTTTTATGAAGGAGTGGCAGCAATATGAACAGGGTGATAGCCTGCCGAATCTCATTGTTCTTTCATTGCCAAATGACCACACCGCGGGAACTTCCCCCGGTTTTCCTACACCTAATGCCATGGTGGCCGATAATGACTTTGCGTTGGGAAGGATTATTGAAATGATCACAAAAAGCAAGTACTGGGATTCTACCGTAATCTTCATTACACAGGATGATTCACAAAGTGGGTGGGATCATATTTCTGCATACCGTACTGTTGGCCTTGTAGTAAGCCCCTACAGCACGGGCAAACTCATCACTGCTAATTATAATCAAACCTCCATGCTGCGAACGATAGAGCAAATACTCGGAATTCCACCCATGAATATCATCGATGCCACCGCCCGGCCAATGACGGAGTGTTTCCAAAAAACAAAGAATGATTTCTTACCCTATAAAGTGTTGCCCAATACGATTCCTTTTGACCAGATGAACAAACCATTACAGGCTCTTGTTGGCAAAGAAAAAAAATATGCCCTTCAGTCGCAGCTGGAAGTTTTTAATGAAGTAGATGGGGGAGAAGATGATACGATGAACCGTATCATATGGTTTTATGCAAAAGGTAATGCGAAGTACCCCGGCACCAAATAAATTAATTTGCGAATTTCCGGGATTGCAACAGTAGAGACGCCATGCATGGCGTCTCTACTGTTTTTGTTTTCCAGAATATAACAGCCCCTTTGGTACCTTAAGGGTGCCCGTTGTAAAATCAATGATACCATTTTGTTCTTCTTCTATATTGGTTGCCTGGGTGTACACATCGCCGGCAATGGGCCTTTTACGCAGGGCTTCTTTAAATAAGGTTACCTGCGCCGCCCTGTCATCATTGTCTTTCGGACCGCCATATTCAACAAAGCCAAATCCTCCCCATTCGCTGATGAGCAATGGGACCTGGTGCCTGTAAAAGAAAGGATCGCCAATCACTAGCGGAAAAGCCGCAACACCTTCTAGTTTGCCTGCGATTAAATCATCCAGCAATCGTTCCCAGCGTTGAAGATCGGGTGTATACAGGTGTGCTGTCAGCAAGTCGGATTTTAAACGCCCTTCAAAAGAAATATGTTGCCAGCCATCATTGTCTACTACTAAAAATTGAGGGTGGGCAATTTGCATGTAATGATACATGTTGGTAATGTATTGGCGTGTTTCGGCGCTGGTAGCGATATCCTGTGCGCCCCAATCTTCATTGTACAAACTCCAGATCACAACGGAGGGATGTGTTCCAATCAGCGCCAGCATACGCAATAGTTCGTCTCTGTGCGCTTCCCGGCTTTTATTGCTGGAACGATGGGGGCTGGGCACTTCCACCCAAAGCAGCATACCGATCTTGTCTGCCATATTGTATATGCGGGGGTCTACCCCTGCAATGTGGATGCGAACAAGGTTACAGCCAAGTTCTTTCATGGCAAGCATGTGCTGCCGGATCTGTTCATAGGTTGCATTTCCCGGCTGGTACAGGATGCCATCGAGATACAAAGGTTTGTTATTGAGATACACGCAGCATCCCCTTGCTTCAATTTTTCTAAGGCCAAAATGCGTTTCAATCTCAGCAGCATACCCATCTGAATCTACCAGCTGTGCTACCAGCGTATATAAGTTGGGCTGTTCCGGTGACCATAATTTTGCACCTGGTATTTCGATCACCACACGTTGATTTTTCTGGCCCGCTTCAAGTATCAGCGGATATTTATCTGAGGCGATGGGTTCTTTTGAATCCGTTGGGCGATTGTATATGAATAGCTTTAGTGTATAAAGCCCCGGGTCGTGCACACGGGTAGTGAGGTTAAACCGAACAAGGTTATCTTCTACAATGCTCACCACACCTATGCGGGAGCGTAGCCGGTTTCTTTCAACGGTTTCGAGCCAGATACTTCTTACCGCACCTGTATAAGTCTGGTACCAGATGCCGCCGCGTTTATATACAAACGACTCCTGTTTTCCCCTGGGAATGTCTGCATCCATTGTGTCGGCGATCCGTACGGTAAGCCGGTTATTGGCCTGGAGATGCTCCTGTTGCAACTCATAAGAAAAGGAAGTGTATTCACCCCTGTGTATTTCTTCGCCTTCAATCGTCTTTAGCGGTATGCCATTCAACCATACCTGCGTTTCATATCCGCAAGCCCCAAAAGTTAACTGCAAAAGGGTATTCGGTACGCCGTCTTCGGCTTTCCGTGGCATAGGAAATTCTCTTTCATACCAGGCAACCACTTTATCCTTCCAGACTTTGTTTTCGGGCGCTGCATCTTTTGCAAGCGCCATATGATCTTCTATTGACCCGGGCCAATGTGCTATACCTTCATATTGATGCGATATATACCAGTTTTCCGCCAAACCTTTATCCTCCAGATCCAGCGCAAAATTCCACTCACCATCCAACAATACATACGAATTCGGGCGCAGCACAGCCCGGGGCAAAGGGTTGATTACATTGTCAGTTGCAAAAGCTTCTTCCTTGGTAACGGTTAGGCTATAATTGGGGTGTGTTACTTCCATGTACAAAATAATTAACAATGGAATGTTATCTGCTAAAATTGCGCCAGTGTTCACCGCAACGGGTATATCTTTGGTGACCATGCATGATAGCATAAACAGCTACATCCATGTTGCAAGCTAGTATAAAATACACTTTCGGATATCCTATAAACAAGTTAAATTATGTGCTTATTATTGAATGAAAAAACACAAAGAAAATCAACAAAGAGCAAAATGATGAAAGGCGCCTTAGTAATAATTGTGTGGATCATTGTTGCGTTTCCATTGACGTTGGTTGCACAACAAACCCGCCAGAGTATTCTGTTTAATGAAGACTGGAAATTTAACAAAGGAGAAGTTGTTTCGGCAGAGAAAGAAAATTATGATGATGCACAGTGGCGCAAGGTCAATCTGCCGCATGACTGGAGTATCGAAGGTCCCTTCAGTAAGGAATGGGCCAGTGGAACTGCTTTTCTTCCCGGTGGAATTGGTGGGTACCGGAAAACATTTACGCTACCCACAAGCTTTAAAGGCAAAAAGGTTTTCATATATTTCGATGGCGTTTACAACAATAGTGAAGTTTGGATAAATGGTCATTGGCTCGGTAAGCGACCCAACGGCTTCATCTCTTTTCAATATGAATTAACTCCATATCTTCAACCCGCAGGTAAAAATATTATAGCCGTAAAAGTGAACCATAGCAAGTTTGCAGATTCGCGTTGGTACACAGGTTCCGGCATTTACCGCAACGTATACCTGCAGGCAGTTGACTCAACGCATATTGATCTTTGGGGTGTTAGTTTCACCACGCCTGTCGTAACAAAAACAAGCGCTTTGGTGGCGGTAAGTGTTTCAATAAAAAACAGTAACTCCCCCGGTGCTGTTTTGGTGAAAGCATCGCTAATGGATCAAACCGGTAAACAAGTTGCATCGGCACAAAAAGAGGTAAGTCCATCTGCTATCGGTGAGCAGCCGGTAAATATCTCTTTTAAAGTTGCCAATCCAAAATTTTGGTCTGTTGATACACCTCATTTGTACACACTGTATGTTTCACTAAACAGCCATGCCAGGAAAGTCGATGAATGGACAGAAAAAGTGGGGATACGCACCATTCGCTTTGATGCAAATGAAGGTTTTTTCCTGAATGGAGTGAATATGAAACAGAAAGGGGTATGTATCCATGACGATGCCGGTGTACTGGGAGTAGCCGTTCCGGAAGAAGTATGGATTCGCAGGTTGCGCAGTTTGAAAAAAGCGGGCTGCAATGCCATTCGGATGAGCCATAACCCACACGCTGATTATTTGTACCGGCTTTGTGATGAATTAGGATTGCTGGTGATGGACGAAGCATTTGATGAATGGGAAGAAGGTAAGAATAAATGGATCGCCGGCTGGAATAAGGGCACGCCGGGCAAAGATGGCTACCATGATTATTTCGGTGAATGGGCAGAAAAAGACATTGCAGATATGATCTTACGTAACCGCAATCGGCCATCTGTCATCATGTGGAGTATTGGCAACGAAATCGATTATCCTAATGATCCCTATTCACATGAGGTTTTAAACACGGGAAAAAATCCACAGATTTATGGCAAGGGTTACCTGCCCGATCATCCGGCTGCTGACAAGCTTGGCGAATTGTCGAAGCGATTGGCAGCCGTAGTTAGAAAGTTTGATATCTCGCGGCCGGTAACATCCGCCTTAGCAGGTGTGGTGATGTCTAACCAGACTGACTATCCACGGAATATCGACCTGGTTGGATACAATTACCAGGAATACCGGTATGCCGAAGATCACCGCAATTATCCGGATAGAATTATTTATGGAAGCGAAAACGGAATGCAACTAAGCGCCTGGAATGCGGTAGACAGTAACCAATATATTTCAGGCCAGTATTTATGGACGGGGATTGACTACCTCGGCGAGGCAAGGGAATTTCCCAACAGGAGTAATAACGCGGGGCTGTTGAATCTTGCCGGTTTCGAAAAACCGGAATATTTTTTCCGGCAAAGCCTTTGGTCAGCAAAACCGATGATTTACCTGGGTACTTCAAACATATCTAAAACGGATGACAGGGGTGCCTGGAGCCAAAAACGCGTTGATCCTTTATGGAACAGGAAAGCAGGCGACTCGGTAAGGGTGAGTTGCTTTACAAATTGCGAAGAAGCCGAACTCTTTTTAAATAATGTATCGCTCGGTAAAAAAAGGTTAACCGGTAATGAAAACAGGATATTGTACTGGGACGTCATTTACCAGCCCGGTAAATTAACCGTAACGGGAAGCAGGACGGGATCGGCGGCAGTAGGTAGTTCTTTGAGCACGCCTGGAAATGCGGAACTGATAAAGGCTACGGTTTACACCGATGCATTAATTAACCCAAAAACGGGATTGAAGCAAATAGAAATAAGTTTAAGGGATGCAAATGGTCAACTTGCATATGAAGCGTCAAATGAAGTGGAAGTTAATGTGATAGGCAATGCCAGGTTGCTCTGGTTGGAAAATGGCAATTCCAATGATGTTACGTCTTATGGCTCTTCAAAAACTAAGTTTTTTAAAGGTCAGTTGATTGCTTATATATTGCCGGGGAAAAAGCCAGTGGATTTTAAAGTTGAGATTAGTTCGCCCGGTGCCCGGACTGTAATTTTACAATTTATTAATGGAGTATTAAAATAGTATACCACTTTAAATTGCATGTCGGAGCAGATTGGAAACTTTTCCGGATTGCATATGTGGATTTTTTCTTTATGCGGCAGAGCTGCCTTATTATATTTGTGGCGATCGAGAGCATGCTGGAACGCTGTTTGAATTACATACCGGATCTTTCGGGCCTGCTGCAATCATGATAGCTACATTGATTTTACCTAAATTAATCAAAATGGAAAAACAAGACACCAACTCATCAAAAAACATTAAAACGGGATTACAGCAGGAAGTCGCAAAGGCTGGTGAATCCAGCAAGGCAGCTGACGAGAAATCACAAGAGGATGGCGATAAAAAATTGCCCGAAAACCCTGAAACCAAAGCAAGGAATCAAGAAGCAAAAGAAATAGACGAATTGGTTCAGGGTAAAAAGCTTGACGATACATCAAGGGGAGGCGATGTGAGTGATACATCAAGGGGAGGCGATGTGAGTGATACGGATGAATTTAAAAAAGAGCAGGATGCTTTCGACTGAGCATTGCCTTTGTGGTCCCTAAATTATTTGGACAATTTATCAAAAATTATCAACAAGATCATTCTTTTGCCCCGCAGCGATTAATTTACAGCTTTTTACTATTCATGACTAAAAAGGAACGGCAACTTATATTTGATAAATACGATGGTAGATGTTCGTATTGTGGATGCCCGCTAACCCGGGGCTGGCATGTAGATCACCTGAAACCTATAAGAAGAAAGAAGTATAAAAAAGGAGAATGCCGGTATCCTCAACGGGAATGCATGGACAACTGTATGCCGGCATGTGCAAGCTGCAATATTAATAAACATGCTATGAAGCTGGAAGAGTTCCGGCAATTGGTTGCGGGCTTTATGAAGCATTTAAATGAACGGAATACCCAATATAAGGTGGCCAAACGTTTCGGACTGGTTACAGAGCAGGAAAAGCCTGTGGTGTTTTATTTTGAGCAGTTTGAAGGAGAGAAAAAATATCTTGCTGTAACCGAACAACTCCACCCGCAGGCGATTCGGCAGGAGCTAAATTGACAGAATTCATTCAGTTACACATTTCCAGATCCGGATTTCCCTGCAAAAACTTGTGTAACGCGGGCCGGCATGTGTAAAGTCTAATGGCACTTAAATTGCATGGGTATATCTAAAACGTTTTATGAAAAAGCTCCTGATGTTTGGTACGCTGTATCTCTTTTGCAGTTGTAACAACTCCGACAATAATACTTCCACCGGAAATAAAACAGACACCGTTGGAAACACAAGTCCCGTTTCTATTGACACCGTTAAACATCCATCGGGTGTTGACAACAGTTCGGTTATCAGCACAGACACCGCTGCAATGAATGTTCAGAACACAATCAGGAAGGCTGATTCTATAAAACATCATGATAAGCCATGATGAATGATGGCTGACAGCTTATTTAGGGTCGTCCATGTTCTTTAAAGAGATTGCGTTTTCAAAAGCGCTGCCCATTGTATTATTAAAATAAGCAAATACATCCTTGCCACTCTTTAACCACCCGGTTATTTTACTGTATTGGTCGTGTAAAAAGTCAGTGCTATAGCTGCCGCGGTAATCACCTTTCGGTCCGTGAAATCTTAAGTAAATAAAATTAGCTCCTTTGTTTGTCTGGATGTTTTTTGCCTTCGGAATGTCGTGCAAAACTATGGATGCCCGGTATTCATCCAGCAACTCAAAAGTTTCACTAACATACCATGATGGACTTCTGAATTCTATTGCTTTGCGCCATGTATTTTGAGGATCCTGCTCAGATAATCTCATTAAAATTCGTTCCACTTCATTGTAATATTCAAGCGTGATCTTGCCGGGGAATTGCACCAGCAGACAGCCCTTCCTGTTTCCCATCCGATCTGCTGCGTGCAAAAAACTGTCGATATTATTGATGTCGAAATTCAGGTTTTTTACATGCGTAATTTCACGCCAAAGCTTTATGGTGAACTGGAAATTCTCCGGAACATCCAGCGACCACTTTTCAAAAGTAGATGCCATCGGAACTTTATAAAAAGTGCTGTTTAGTTCCACAGTTGGAAGCAGGGAACTGTAGAAATGAAGCCTGCTCTTTTGATGAAAATCAGTGGGAAAAGATTGTTTGGTGCCGGGCACAACAACGTTGCTGGTACCTACTCTTAAAATTCCCCTCTTTTTTTTTGCCATTGATAATGCCTGTTTATTTATCGGCCAATTCGATCCATACCGGCGCATGATCACTTGTTTTTTCCCATCCGCGAACATTGCGGTCAACACCGGCAGCAATAAGGCGGTTGCTGAGATGAGGACTAAGCAGGAAATGATCAATACGCAAACCGGCATTGCGGGCATAGGCATTGCGGAAATAATCCCAAAATGTATAGATGATCTCTTCCGGGTAAAGTTTTCTTATGGCGTCGGTCCATCCCTGTGCCACCAGTTTTTTGAAAGCCGCCCGTGTTTCCGGCCGGAACAAGGCGTCATCTACCCAGCGTTCTGGCTTATACACATCGAGTTCGGTAGGCATTACATTGAAGTCGCCAGCAAGCAATACGGGGGTTCCGACGGCGAAGAGTTTGGCTGAGTGTACAGTCAATCTTTTAAACCATTCTAATTTATAATCGAATTTAGGTCCGGGTGCAGGGTTGCCATTTGGAAGATAAAGGCAGCCAATCAATATGCCATTCACCGATGCCTCAATATAGCGGCTGTGCATGTCTTCAGGGTCACCGGGAAGCGCCCTCCTGACCTCTTCCGGTTGAGCATTGCGTGCGAGGATAGCAACGCCATTCCAGCTTTTCTGACCGTGCCAGATGGCATTATATCCTGCATCTTGTATGGCCTTTTCGGGGAATTTTTCTTGTGGCGCCTTTAATTCTTGCAGGCACACCAAGTCAGGGGTTGTTTCATTAAGCCAGCGGAGCAGTACGGGCAGGCGCCCGTTGACGCCGTTCACATTATAAGTAGCTATTTTCATAAATAGAATTGGTTCGTTCAATCTTTAATAAAGATAAAACTTTCGTAACTGTACACAATAAGAAAGCTACCAGCGGAAGGCAATGTACCCCTGAGTGAAATGTATTCGCAGGTATTAGCAACATTGCGGGATTATTTGGCATGATAATATGGAATTTAATTTCCCTTAAGTGAAATGTTTTCTACAAACCGGTTGGGAGTTTGCTGCAAGCGTCCTGAGTCTGTGACTCCGCCCACGGTACTGGCGGATTCCATAGCTCATTCCCAAAAAATTCTTAATCTAAACTGGCAATAATTTTTCCATTACCACAGATTCAAAAACAGATCGCCTGTCGTTAGCGGTTTTGAGATCGCCCGGCTTTATCCAACGAAGTGATTGCTGAAAAATTTCTAAAAGGATTTATGGTTCCTTGCAGTAAATTTTAAACGGAAGTCTGTTGTAAGAAAAACACCGGCAATGATTATCATCTTAGCATTGCAGATGAACAAACCTTTAAATTCCTAACGGGAAAATTAAAATTCCAGTCTGTTTTGCGTTATTGTTAACGAGATATAAACCAGCATAAAAGGTGGAAATACTCCAGATACAGAAAGACTCAATTATATACCATTTCACGGGCCGTGCTTATCACTGGGTTGCTTCATATGTGCCGCGGATCATGATTGCCATTTTACTGTTTTTTATTGGGCAACTCGTTATTCGTTTTCTTAACAACGGATTCAAAAAATTATTATCAGCCAGCCGATTTGATGCTACATTAAGGCCATTTCTTCAGAACCTGTTGCAAATTGTTTTACAGGTTTTGATGGTACTTGGATTAATGCAGGTGTTGGGTATTAACACGACACTTTTTGCTGCCGTGATCGGTGCATTCGGTGTTGCAATTGGATTAGCACTGTCTGGCACACTTCAAAATTTTGCCTCCGGTGTATTGATCATATTATTGAAGCCATTTTTAGTAGGCGATAATATTAAAACACAGGGCGAAGAAGGAACGGTAGTTTACATTCGTTTGTTCTACACCGTGATCAGGACTTTTAATAACACTACACTCATTGTTCCAAACAGCAAACTATCCAATGAAGTTATCTTTAATCTTACCCGTGAAAAAACGAGGAGACTTGATATCAGTATCAAATTTAATTATATGGTTGAATTTGAGGAAGTGAAAACTGCTCTCTTAAAAACAATTGATTCTTTTGAACAATGTTTAAAAGATCCGCCTCCCCGCATTGGAGTAGAAAAATTAGAAAGCGATGGCTATACCGTTAGTATGAATGCATGGCTGGGCTCACATAATTTCCAGGATACCAGGCTCGAATTGAATGAACTGTTGATGAGGGATCTTAAACCAATCATTCAAAAAGTATAGATGAAGGATGAAGTGGCGATGGTTGGGGTGGAGGTAGTTAATGATTATCCTAAGCTTTCAGATATTCTGTCAATGCGCTTATTCTAGCGGCTTCCGTATCATCTTTTGTAAGATATTTTACAATCTTCGCAGGGCTCCCTGAAACCACTGCATAGGGAGGGACATCAAAGTCAACAACAGTTTTACAGCCTATCACAGATCCTCTTCCTAAGGTTACACCAGGCAGGATCACTGCATCAAACCCTACCCAGCAATTATCTTCAATAACAACCGGCAAAGCTTCGCGGAAGAAGGGAAAAGGCCTTGCCGGATCTTTTGCAGCGGCGTACAGTAGTTCTCTCCGGGCTGCCAGGGAGTGTTTGCCTGCATCCACCCATGAGTCGGTAATAACAGAGCCCCACGCCAGCATGCAATGGTTACCGATAGTAATGTTCTTATTACATACAATCGAAGTACTATTTAAAACAGAAAATTTGCCTGAAGATACTCTTCCTTCATCGGACACAATGAAGGAAACCACGCCGTAGCAGCCGGTGGCTTCATCTAAGAATAGGCCATCTTTTTGCCGGGAACGAAAGGTTTCGAAGCCATAGGAAGTATCAATATAGACATTATCGGCTAGTGTGACATTTACAGGTAGCCCGCCGGGATACCAATCATCCTCAATTAAAATCCTGCCGTCTGGAGCAACCGTTTTTACCTGGATTATATTCTCTCTCACGGAATTGGATTTATGGGTTTAGCCGGGTTTCCAGCTACGGTGACGCCGGCCGGTACATTGCCGGTTACAAGGGCGCCGGGTGATATAATCGCTCCGGCCCCGATGGTTACACCTTTTAATATCGTTGCATTGTACCCGATCCAAACATCATCTTCAATGGTTACCGGCAATGCCTTTACTACCGGCCGGTGGGCATGATTGCCGATGGGCGAAATTGCGATGGTATCAGCCAATCTTGCGGCAGGGGCTATAGGATGAAAATCTGAATCGATGATTGAAACGCCTCCTGCTATAAACACCCTGTCGCCGATAATTATTTTTTCCGCCGCAATGATGGAGGCGCCTGAAATATAGCAGTGGTTACCAATCTTAACGAATCCATTTTTTTCAGTGGCGATCGATGCACGGCAAAGCGTTACATCCGCACCTATTTGCAGCGCAACCGGCAAAGTGGAAAAAAAATGCTTGAAGCAGGCAGATGAATCTATTACTGAATTTTCACCCACAACGATATTTACCGGCACTTTTTTATTGTACCAGTCGCCGGCAATGGCCTCGCCGGGGATGATTGGGTGAAAAAGTATAGGTTCGTTATTTTCCATTCTAATGATGCATTAAAGATGATTGGTTTACCGGACAGGCTGTGTGTTAGTTAATATGCTGATGCTTATAAAGATCGGCATAAACATCATTTTTATCAAGTAAGCTTTGATGGGTGCCCTGCTCTACAACGGATCCATCCTTGATGGTGATAATCTGGTCCGCGTGCTTTAAGGTAGATAATCGATGGGAGATTAGAAACAGCGTTTTTCCCTTTGCAAACTCAGACAATTCTTTGAAAATTCTGAATTCTGTTAAAGAGTCAACTGCTGAGGTTGGTTCATCTAAAATAACAATGGGCGCATTTTTAAGGAACGCTCTTGCAATGGAAAGTCTTTGCTTTTGTCCGCCTGAGAGCGATGCGCCATTTTCGATCAGCAATGTATTGTACTGCTCGGGCAATTCCATTATAAAATCATGTGCCTGGGCAGCCTTTGCTGATGTAACAATTTCATCGAAGGACGCTTCCGGGTTTCCAAAGGCAATGTTTTCTCCGATGGTCATTGGGAAGAGGAACGGCTCCTGCAATACCATCGATATCTGTTCCCGGAGAGAATGTAGTTTTAAGTCCCTGATATCAATTCCATCCATCAATACCTGTCCCTGCCAGGGATCATAAAAACGGGTGATCAATGAGATCAACGATGTTTTACCTGCACCGGTGGGGCCTACAATTGCTACAATCTGTCCGGGCTTTGTTGAAAAGGATATTTTCTTTAAAATGGCAGGCGAATCATCCTCGTCACCATATCCAAAGGTTACCGCTTTAAACTCAATATTGCCGCTTGCGTTGGTGATAGGGACAGCATCGCTTTTTTCAATTACCACTTCCTTTGAATCGATGATATCAAATATCCGTTTCCCTCTTGCGCCAATGGTAACACCGGTGCCGATGGCATTAGATAATGCAGTAACAGGTCCGTTCAATGCTGCGATGTATCCCAAAAAAACAAACAGGTCTCCAACAGATAAAGCACCATGCAACACCTTATTGCCTCCCACACCAATCACGACCGCGGCAATAAGGCTGGTAAATAACAATGAAAGCTGGTTATAAAACATAGAAACCTTATTCGCAACTTTGAAAGCATTGCTGAAGATCTCGGTGTGTTCTTTCATCTTGCGAAACATGAATGGTTCTCTTCCAAATGCCTGTATGATTTTCATGGAGGATAAGCTTTGTTGCACGAATGCGGACAGCTGCCCATGCTTCGTATATTGATCCATGGTAGTATCATTCATCGGCCGTGCAAAAAAGCCTAAGGATACGCCTAATAAAGGAACTACCGTAAAAGCAATCAAGGCCAGTACAAGATCAATTTTCACCATCACATAAAACATCCCCGCCAAACAAACCAGCGAGGTGATTGAGGGAATTAGAATTTGTGCTACTACAAAATATACAACAAACACATCGCCATTCATCCGTTGCAGCAAATCACCAATTTTGTTTTTTGCGTGAAAGCGTAGAGACAGCCGTTGCAGCTTGCTGAAAAAATCTACTGAAAGATCATACACAAGCCCCTGTGAAAGATTCACCGTAGCATTAAAAGCGATTAAAGAAAGAACCGCACTACTGATGGTAATTACAACAAGGGCCGCAATACTGATCAACAGTAATGCAGTCTTGTCATTCAATAACGGGCTGTGACCAAAAATGCCCTGAACGATAGATGGTAGAGGATGATTGGCCAGTACATTGTCCAGTACAATTTTTACCGGCAACGGCTTGACTACTTCAAACAAAACGCCCAGTAAAGATATTCCGATGAGCATCCCCAGTTTTACCTTGTATTGCCCAACATAATCAAAAAGCCTTTTATATACGTGAATAGTTTTCATTAAAATATTTAAGATGTATACTACCGCCAGGCATCATTTGCTTAATCAGTAGTTGTAAACTAAGCCGCATCAGTTGCGCCCAATTCGATTTCCTTATCCATTGTAGAAATTTTTGCTGTTCCTACTTCTGCCGTGGTTGTTTCATCCAATTCGATTGACTTGAATGCATTATATAAATTGAACATGGTACTTGCCGAATCTTTGAAATATTCCGCAAGGAAAATGATTACAATCACTGCTAAGATAATGGATACACTTAAAGAATAGTTAGCGGCTGTTAAAAGCGACATGATGGTGAGAATAATTATAGAGAGCATGCCGGTTTTTGACATTCGCGGCCAAATCCTAAAACGCACCAGTTGTTTATTGCTGCCATGTTCTTCAATAGTTAACAAGCCCCGACTGATAGAAAACAAGCTGTTTCTTGCCTGTATATCCCAGCGGTCAAAATCGCCTCCTCTTTGAACGCGTGCTTTATAGTTTTTTAAATTTTTCTCGATGTCTTCTAACCATGCTTCGGATGATCTCCATTTTTCAGACCAGATGGATAAAGAGGTGGGTTTAAAGGCGAAAGCGAATTTATAGTCTGAGACCACATTAATCTTTGTCCAGGGGGTGAGGCCATGCTTCAGCCGTCCGTATAATCTTGCCATTGGCTGAATAATATGCAGCAAAATGATAAGTTCTTTATATTTAAATTTAGTATTCCCCGGGAGAAGTGCCACATTGTTAGAGGCGCTAATAACAGCCTGGATAAAAACCACTACCACAGATAAAATAAATAAAGGCCATACCCACAGGAAAGGTGCACTGATAAATCCTAGGGTGGCTAAAAATCCCAATACGGCGGAAAACAGGTACCATTCAGGCATCAATGGTATCGCGTTCAAAAAACCATTGGCTGGTTGGTAAACAGATTGGAATAAAGCTGTTCCCCAGCTTCCATAAAATACTTTTCCCTTCTTTAGATTTATGGGTAAGGTAAAACCATTTCCATAGATACGGCCGCCCCATGCTACATGTCCGAAGCCATTGTAGCGCTCCGGCCATTTAGCCTCTAACAAGGCTTCTGCTTTTCCATAGCCTTTTTGCTGTTTCCAATACGCTTTTATCGAGTTTCTGCGGTGATGCCACACCAATGCAGATGGATGAAAGCCGATGGTTTTACCGGCATTTTGTATTCTCCAGCAAACGTCAACATCATCGCCTGCGTTCTTGAATACAGGATCGAATCCTCCAATCTCCAATAAGGCCGATTTCCTGAACGACATATTACAGCCGGGAACATGTTCTGCCAGTTCATCATCGAACAAAACATGCACCGGGCCTCCGGGCGCATTCGCCACACATTTCGCGATCGGGCCATCTTCTGCCGGGGCGATATTAGGTCCGCCTATGCAGGAATGGTTCGATGACTTGTAAGCATAAGCCAGGTAGCGGAGCCAATGAGGATCGGGGTAGGCGTCATCATCTATATACGCAATGATCTCTCCCTTTGCACTATAAAGTCCTATATTTCTTGCGTTACTTAGTCCACCATTTGGTGTGCTGATCAATTTTACAGGATATTCCTTTACTATTGTGGTAAGATTATCTTTTGATCCGTCATCAATAACAATTACTTCATAATTCGGATAATCGAGTTTCTGTATACCTTCCATACAATCCCTGATAGTTGCTGATCCGTTATAAGAACAAACGATTACGGATATAAAGGGCAATGCTTCATCTCCTGAAAACGGAACATATTGCATGGTTTCGCTTACTGCATGCAGCGCCTGTTTGGGATTGCGCTGCCGGTCTACGATCCCGAAATCCCAATCTTCAATTTCAAATCCTCCACGCCACCATTCATCAGTCCATGCAAAAACAAACATGCCTGCGCATCCCCTTGCAAATACAGTTTTGATTTGCCATTTCAATGTTTCCGCCTGTTGTTCCTCACTGTTTCGTATACTATCAAGTCCTATTTCGGCAAGTACCAGTGGCCGGTCACCGGCAAGATTATGCAGCCGGGCGATATAGCCGCTTAGTTTCTGCGGTGTTTCCAGGTACACGTTAAAGCAATCGAAATCAAGGAAACTAAGATCGAGATATTCTGTTGTGGGAAAATTAACATAAGTAACCAGGCTATCGGGATCAACCTTTTTAACAGCCTGGTACAATAATTTCAGAAAATTTTCCACTTTATTTTTCCCATACCATCTCACAATTGTTGCAGGAATTTCATTGCCCACTGCAAAGCACAAAATGGCTGCATGTCCCTTGCACGATAATGCACCTTGCTGCACTCGTTTTATGATATCATTTTTGCGCTCGCTTGTATCTAAGAAGGTGATATGTTGCTCCCATGGCAGGCCGATCATCACTTTCAAATGATATTTTAAGGCGATATCTAACAGGTAAAGGGGAGGCACTGTATAGGTTCTTACACAATTTATTCCATGGTAAGACATCATGGCAAAATCTTTTTCGATTGTCGCGGCGGAGGGGTATTGATGCCCTGCCTCATTAGGACTGAAAGTTCCATAGGTTACGCCCTTGACAAAGAATTTTTCATTGTTTAAATGAAGGAATTTTCCCTTGACAGTAACCTTTTGTAGTTTGGATGATAACGTAAGTAGTTCGGACATTAGATTTAGGTTGAAAGGTTTAAATAATTTGAGAGCAAATGATTTAAACCCCTGTTATAAAAATATCAGTCAACTCATAATAATAAGTGACTAATTCAGATATATTCAGCAGCAATCATTAGAAATAGTGTCATAACAACACTAAATTGGCTGGTCAACCAATAAATACAAAAAAATAGGGGGGCTATAGGTATTGGCAGTTATAAGGAATTGGAAAGGACAATTAGATAGCAATAAACAGGCCAGATGTTTAAATATTACCCTTTGGTCTTGATACTGACTACAACCGGGGAAAAGATAAAGTTTTTGAAATCGAAGTGTAAGGAACTGCTTCACAATGCGTAGTGAAGAAAAAATCTGAAGGGATACTGTAGCCAATTTTTTCGACTTTCTTTTTTTTAACGAAGCAGAAACCACGGAATTGGTTGTGGTTTTCGCTTCGTTTTTATTAAAAGCCCGACGAACGGTCCTTTGTTAAGATCACAGGATGGTATAAACGCAATATTAATATATCATAAGTTCCTATCCTGCTCCACCTTTATCCTCTTCTTTTTGTTTATTCACATCATTGCCCTTTGAGGTATTGCGGTTCGGATGTCTTTCGCGTACAGCGGGACCCAGTTCATCATCACTAACCGTGTACTTCTCTGTTATTTCAATATATTCCTCCAATTTTTCGGGCGGTGTCGGTTGAATACCCAATCCTTCTTCTTTATTTATTCCTGAAGGCTTTCCTTTACCAGGGTGAAATACCCCATTATCATCTTTCCCAAATGTTTGTTTTGCCATAATGTGTCTATTTTATAATTGTTTAATTAGGAGCCTTAATCTAAACTTGCCCTTACACTGTCTGCATGCTGTTTGTGCATTTGAAGATTGGGCAAGTTCCGGGTTGCATAGTTTTTAATGTCCGAATTATTTCCACTATTTACTTCATTTTGAAATAAACTGATGGTAGCATTGTGATCGTTTATTTGCCCATTCATATAGGCAGTATCAAAACCGTAACCAGATAGCGCCATTAATTGGGTTTTCATTGCTGAATGTGCTGAATCAATGCCAGCAGGCAGGGAGATAGCGTACCGGCTGCCAAGCGAATCTAAAGCAGTCTTTGCGTTTGTATGATCAGTAATCATCATTTGTGCAAAGTTTTTCACTGAATCGTTTGCTGATTTGGTAAGTGCCAATTGCGCAAAATCAATTTCATTCACATTAGCATATGCTACGCTTGTCATAAAATTGCGGTCTGTGGCACTGGGTGTTGTGTTGTTGTTATCATCATCTTTGTCGCAGGAAGTTGTGATGATAGCGGTGGCAAAAAACAGCGCCGCAAATAAGTGGGATCGTTTCATAGCTTTTAATTTAAATGTTAAAAAAAGAATGTTTTTTCTTGTAAAACATTAGCAAGTCTCACGAAAATGTTTTGCCAATATTTTACTTTCAGATAATTACTTGTTTGTACCTGGCTGTTGTATAGAACTTTACGAAAGTTGTCATGATTTTTATTACAGATAAGCGTACCCGCTTTGAATACAAATCCACAAAAACCTGCGGTAGTTTTTCAACAATTAGTGTACAGATTCTTCCCTTTTTTGTGATTCACTGAATCAATAGGGGCCATCTGTAAACAAAATATTATATTGAATGCAAAGAGGTTAATGGCAAGGTTTCGAAGCTTATAATATATAAAAGTGACTGTAAAAATTTTATCTTTCGATATGCCTCATCAACACGGAAGTTTTTCGCACAAAGACGAAAGTAATTTTGTTGGAATTATTTGACAAAAAGCTGACTTTGAATAAAAAAATAAAATAACCTATTGTTATTTAAGTTTGCGTGCTTACTGTTGCAAACAATCCAACAAACGGGTAGTGAAAAAATAATAATTAGCAATAAAGTAGCCATAAGCCAGATGAAAAAAAAATGCCTGATAATACTCGTTCTCCTGTTTCATTGCACTTTCTTGAAAGCGCAACAAACCATTATTCAATACCTGTCGGGTACAGATAAAGACCATACTGTGCAATGGGATTTTATGTGCAGCAGTGGAATGAACAGCGGTAAATGGTCAACCATCGCTGTGCCTTCCTGTTGGGAACAACAAGGCTTTGGAACTTTCAACTATTACCAGGATACCGACAACCCTGACGAACAGGGATGGTACAAACATGCATTCAAAACAGCTCCTTCGTGGCACAATAACAAAATCTTCATTGTATTCGAAGGCTCGATGACAGATACGGAAGTGAAGATCGATGGCAAGCTTGCAGGTCCCATTCACCAGGGTGCTTTTTACCAGTTTCGGTACGATATTACTGGCTTGCTGAAAAATGGAAGCGAGCATTTACTTGAAGTGAATGTTCGTAAAAAGTCTGCCAACAATTCGGTAAACCGTGCAGAGCGGCAGGCGGATTTCTGGCTGTTCGGTGGCATCTTCCGCCCTGTGTTTCTTGAGATCGTTCCCGAAACATTTATTCAACGTGTTGCGGTGGATGCAAAAGCAAATGGCACATTTGGAATGCAGGTGTTCACAAAAAACACGCACCAAAATCAATGGGTAGAAATACAGGTACAGGAGCTAAGTGGCAGGCTGGTTGGAAAGCCATTTAGGGTAAGCGCCGCAGATAGTAATTACCTGCAACATAAATTTACGGGCATTCGTCGATGGAACCCCGAACAGCCAAATCTTTACCAGGCTTTAATATCTATAAAAGAAGGTGAAAAAGCCATTCATACCATCCGGCAACGTTTTGGCTTTCGCACGGTTGAGTTCAGGCAACAGGATGGGTTTTATGTAAATGATGTGAGAATAGTAATGAAGGGAGTTTGCCGTCATAGCCAGTGGCCCGAAAGTGGAAGAACATTGAGCCGTGCCGTGCATTTAATGGATATCGGGTTAATAAAAGATATGAACATGAATGCGGTTCGGATGTCCCATTATCCGCCCGATAGGGAATTTCTTGATTTGTGCGACAGTCTTGGTCTGTTTGTACTGGATGAACTAACCGGTTGGCAGAAAGCTTATGATACGATCGTGGGAAGAAAGCTGGTAAAGGAAATGGTGCTAAGAGATGTGAACCATCCTTCCATCATCATCTGGGATAACGGTAACGAAGGCGGTTGGAACCGTGCGCTCGACAGTGATTATACATGGTACGATCCGCAGCAGCGTTTTGTAATGCATCCCTGGGAAAAATTTAATGGCACAGAAACCAAGCACTATCCCGATTTCAATTATGTTACCAATGCAGTGCTTTATGGCAATGAAGTTTTTTATCCCACTGAATTTATGCATGGCTTGTTTGATGGCGGACACGGTGCAGGCTTAGATGATTTCTGGAACGAAATGATGAAGCATCGTGCATTTGCAGGCGGCTTCCTATGGTCATTGCATGATGAAGGTGTGGTGCGTACAGATAAAAAAGATTCTATTGATATAGCTGGTAATTCGGCGCCGGACGGCATCGTGGGGCCGCATCGGGAAAAGGAGGCGAGTTATTACACCATCAAGGAAATTTGGTCGCCGGTGCAAGTCCTCAACAAATCCATTCCCTTACATTTTGATGGCAAAATAGCAATTGAAAACCGCTATCTATACACCAATCTTAGCCAATGCAAATTTGACTGGAAGCTGGTATCCTTTGCAAAAGGCGCGGATGCAAATACCAATGAAAAAATTATACAGAAGGGATCCATACCTTCTCCGGATATTGCCCCCGGTGAGAAGGGGTGGGTGAGAATTAATCCATCATTGAATACGACTGCGGATGCATTGTATTTTATTGTATCCGATGCAAAGGGGAATACAATCATCACCAAAAGCTGGGCTCTCCGGCAGGCAGAAGAGATTTCAAAAATAGCTAGCCTGGTTGCTAAGAAATCAATTCCTTTCGCAACAAACGCTGGCGGAACTTTACAAATTAGTTGTGATGGGCTTGCCTATAGTTTTGATAGTGGTACCGGGTTTCTCAAATATGTTTTTAATGGAAAGAAACCAATATCTTTTGGTAGTGGCCCTGCATTGGCCGGCGTAAAACTTACCCTTACCGGGCTAAAGGATTACAAGCTGGGTGACCGATACATTGTGGAACCTTTGTATGGTGAAACAAGGTTTTATGTGAAGTGGATTTTCGAGAGCGGTCAACTGCCTAAATTAGAATACAGCTATTCGCAAAGAGAACCGGCTGATTTTATGGGGATCACTTTCAACTACCCCGAAGAAAAAATCAATGGCATGAAGTGGATGGGGCGTGGACCATATCGTGTTTGGAAAAACAGGATGAAGGGCCAGCAGTTTGGCGTGTGGGAAAAAATGTATAATAATACAGTTACCGGCGAAAGTTGGAACTATCCCGAATTTAAGGGCTGGCATTCAGAAATGTATTGGGTGAGGCTTCAAAATAAAGAGGCGGATTTTACTGTGTATACCAGTCACCAGGATATTTTCCTGGAAATGTTGCAGCCCGAAAAACCAAAAGGTGCAAAGAATGAAAATACCAGTCCACCTTTTCCTGCAGGAAACATTGGCTTTATGCATGCCATTTCTGCCATCGGAACAAAATTCCAGGCGGCAGCATTGATGGGGCCACAAAGCCAGAAAAATATGCAAATGAATTATGTACCTATTGTGGGAATGCTATATTTTGATTTCAGGTAAATGCAGGAGTCACCGGAGTGATTTGTATAGATACGATCGGGAACTATTCCTTGCCGGATCCATCCTGAAACTAACTTTTAATCAGGCCGAACGGCTTCTTAAATGCCACCTGCTTTATTCTTATTGGCAATGGTCATAACAGGCTGCATAAACGCTTTTGCCTATCAGGTATCCCTATCATGCATCATTGCCGCGGTATTACTACCCAGGCCGGCTTTTCCGACAGGTTCCGTAAATGTAACTTCTTTCTATGTATTTACCTGGATACGAATGTTTTGTAACATGCTGGTTAGCGATCGAGTTAAGTGATTTTTAGTAATAATAAATATTTATCCTGTGCAATCTTTTAACAAAAACCTCGTTATGCACTGACAGGCCACTCTTAGGGAATTGAATGTACCATGCCTTTGTTTATGTGAAACCTAAATCCATGAAAAAAACTTTACTCAGTGCATTCTTGTTGTTTTCCCTAAAGTCGTTTTCCCAGGCCCTTGTAACCCAGGTGAGCCCGTTTACATTGAATATGGGAGGAGGATCAGCTGAAATTAATCCAACTTTCTTTCTAGACTGGAGTATCGGCGAATCAACTGTTATAGAAACCTTCCAGGGAGAAAATCCCTTTTCAAATTCTATCATGGGCATTCATTGGAATGTCACCAGCGGCATCCTTCAGCCGTTTGACAAAGACCATCTCGTTTACAACTTCAGTATACCTGCCTGGACAAGCCAGGAAGTTCGTCTTTATCCCGTTCCAAGTCCAAATATTGTCTTTATTGAATTCAGGTCTGCTTATACAGGTAAGATGACCATTCAATTTTATACCCAGTCGGGCACACTCATTGGTACGAGGGAGTTTAAGCAAATTAACGGCAATAGTATACAAAGCTGGGACCTATCCAATCAGCCATCAGGAGCTTTTTATTTTAAGATACTGTTAAGTTCAGACAATGGAGTAATACTAAAACAGGGCACATTCCAGGTGGAAAAAAATAAATGATACTTATGAAGAAAATTATACTCTCTGTGCTAACGATGGCCTTCATTGCCGTACTCCAGGCACAGGCGCCACAGCAATTAAATTACCAGGGGATTGCCCGGAAAGCTTCAGGTGAACCGCTTGCCTACCAAAACATCGCTGTAAGATTGTCTTTCATTGATAGTGCAGCCGGCGGCCAGGTAGTTTACAGTGAAACAAGAAGGGTGATGACCAACTATGTTGGATTATTTAATATTGTAATCGGGAGTAGTGGTGCCCTCAACGTGTTGGGGACAATTGCTGGTGTAGACTGGTCAACCGGCAAAAAGTATATTAAGCTTGAAATAGATCCGCGGGGATTAAACAATTATACATTGGCAGGTATTACCCAGTTGCAGAGTGTGGCATATGCTTTAAGTGCAACTCCTTCGGGCAATGCCAAAGGCGATTTAACGGGAACATATCCTGCACCTATTATCGCCAACAATGCAGTTACGAATAGCAAAATCGCCGACGGTAGCATTAGTTTGTCGAAATTAGATACGGTTGTGATAAATTCCCTGGCATCCGGGACTTCTGCGTTAACAAAAAAATTGAATATCGCTGACACAGCATCTATGCTCGGCAGTCGCTTGAAAATAAGTGATACTGCAGCGATGTTGTCATCATATTACAAGTCGGCAGCAGCCGTGACTGATCTTAACTTAAAAGAGAATGCCATTAATAAGTCAGGTTCTGTTTTACTAGGAGTAAGTGATGTTTTATTTCCGACACAAAAGGCCGTGAAGACTTATGTAGATAACAAGATAACATCTTCTTCTTTAACAGGATCTGCTGGTCCACAAGGACCTATCGGCCTAACGGGAGCAACCGGGGCAACAGGGGCGACTGGGTTAACAGGAGCAAATGGCGCTAATGGAACAAATGGAGTAGATGGTGCAGTCGGGCCACAAGGCTTGCAGGGATTAACCGGTTTAACCGGAGCTAATGGAACAAACGGCATAGACGGCGCAGTAGGTCCGCAAGGTCAACAAGGTTTGACAGGTTTAACCGGAGCAACAGGCGCAGTAGGAGCAACAGGCGCAACAGGTGCAATCGGTCCACAAGGGTTACAAGGATTACAGGGATTAACCGGAACAACAGGCGCTAATGGAACAAACGGAATAAATGGCGCTGATGGGGCGGTAGGTCCACAAGGTATGCAGGGTTTGACCGGACTAACCGGAGCAACTGGATTAATAGGAGCAACAGGCGCTAATGGTACAAACGGAATAAACGGAGTAAATGGAGTGGATGGGGCGGTGGGACTACAAGGCATGCAGGGCCTGATTGGCTTAACTGGAGCAACAGGTGCAAATGGGGTAGATGGCGCGGTCGGCCCACAAGGGTTACAGGGATTAACCGGAGCTAACGGAATAAACGGCACAAACGGAGTAGCTGGCGCA
Organism: Ferruginibacter sp.; assembly: GCA_025963635.1. Taxonomy (GTDB): domain Bacteria; phylum Bacteroidota; class Bacteroidia; order Chitinophagales; family Chitinophagaceae; genus Ferruginibacter. Next base: position 135,043 of record JAOQAK010000055.1, on the reverse strand, counting down.
GTAGGTCCGCAGGGTCAACAAGGCTTGACTGGATTAACCGGAGCAACAGGAGCAGTTGGCCCCCAAGGATTACAGGGACTAACTGGAGCGACCGGAGCCAACGGAATAAACGGTACAAACGGAATAGATGGCGCAGTAGGTCCGCAAGGTCAACAAGGCTTGATTGGATCAACCGGAGCAACTGGCTCAGCGGGAGCAACAGGGGCTAATGGTACACACGGAATAAATGGAGTAAATGGAGTAGATGGAGCGGTGGGACCACAAGGCATACAGGGCCCGATCGGCTTAACTGGAGCAACAGGCTTAACAGGAGCAACTGGAGCAACAGGTGCAAATGGAACAAATGGAGTAGATGGCGCAATCGGTCCACTGGGCTTAACCGGACCAACCGGAGCTAACGGAATAAATGGTACAAACGGAATAGATGGCGCAGTAGGTCCGCAAGGTCAACAAGGCTTGACTGGATTAATCGGAGCAACCGGCTCAGTGGGAGCAACAGGCGCTAATGGTACAAACGGAGTAAATGGAGTAGATGGGGTGGTGGGACCACAAGGTATACAGGGCCTGATTGGCTTAACTGGAGCAACAGGCTTAACAGGAACAACTGGAGCAACAGGTGCAAATGGAACAAATGGGGTAGATGGCGCAGTCGGTCCACGGGGTTTACAGGGCTTAACCGGACCAACCGGAGCTAACGGAATTAACGGGGCAAATGGAATAGATGGAGCAGTAGGTCCACAAGGAATACAAGGCCTCACAGGAACAACTGGTGCAACTGGCTTAGTTGGCGCAACGGGGGCTAATGGAATAAACGGGACAAATGGAATAGATGGCGCTGTAGGTCCACAGGGAATACAAGGCTTGACCGGCTTAACGGGTGCAACTGGCCTAACCGGTGCAACTGGAACTAATGGAATTAATGGCACAAATGGAATAGATGGTGGAACGGGTGCTCAAGGTGCACAAGGCCTGATCGGTTTAACCGGTGCTCCCGGGGCAAACGGAACAAATGGGGTAGACGGTGCAGTAGGTCCACAAGGTCTGACCGGTTTAACGGGTGCAACTGGCTTAACCGGACCAAGCGGTACTAATGGAACGAATGGAATAGATGGCGTTGTAGGTCCACAGGGAATACAAGGCTTGACCGGCATCACAGGTGCAACTGGCTTGACCGGAGCAACCGGCGCTAATGGAACAAATGGAATAGACGGAGCGGCAGGTCCGCAAGGCATACAAGGCCTCACAGGAACAACTGGGGCAACCGGCCTAACAGGGCCGCAGGGGCCAGTTGGGTCATCAAGCGCAAATGTTTTAACGGGCATTGTAGCAATAGTCAATGGAGGCACAGGTGCCGCCACAATAACAGACGCAAAAACTAACTTGGGTTTAAATAACATAAACAACACCGCTGATCCGGATAAGCCAATTAGCGCTGCTTCCCAGATCGCTTTGGATACAAAACTGAATATCGCAGATACCGCGGCCATGCTGAGTGGGTATGCATCGGCAGCTAATATAAATAATGCATTAGCGGGTAAATTGAATATCGCAGACACAGCGGTAATGTTGAGCAATTACTATCACTCTACAACAGCAGTGGTTGAACTAGGCCTGAAAGAAGCAACTGCCAATAAGAGCACTGACGGAACCTTCGCCTCAAATTCTGACATAAAATTCCCGACAGAAAAGGCAACAAAGACTTATGTAGATGCAGCATCTTCCACCGGCTCAGCCGGCCTTGCTACAGAGGTCAGTCGTGCTACAACTGCTGAAGGAGTATTGACCACAGGCTTAGCAACTGAAGCAACCCGTGCCACCACAGCAGAAGATTTATTAACTGTAAATCTTTCAACCGAAGCAACCCGTGCAACTGCAGCAGAAGCAACTAAAGAAGCAACTGCCAACAAAAGCACTGACGGAACCTTCGCCTCAAATTCCGATATAAAATTTCCGACTGAAAAGGCCACCAGGACTTATGTAGATGCAGCATCTACCACCGGATCAGCCGGCCTTGCTACAGAGGTCAGTCGTGCTACCACTGCTGAAGGAGTATTGACCACAGGTTTAACAACCGAAGCAACCCGTGCCACCACAGCCGAAGGTTTGTTAACAACAAATCTTTCGACTGAAGCAACCCGTGCAACTGCAGCAGAAGCAACGAAAGAAGCAACTGCCAACAAGAGCACTGACGGAACCTTCGCATCAAATTCGGATATAAAATTCCCGACAGAAAAGGCCACCAGGACTTATGTAGATGCAGCATCTTCCACCGGGTCAGCCGGCCTTGCTACAGAAGTCAGTCGTGCTACCACTGCTGAAGGAGTATTAACCACCGGTTTAACAACCGAAGCAACCCGTGCCACCACAGTAGAAAATTTATTAACAACAAATCTTTCGACTGAAGCAACCCGTGCAACTGCAGCAGAAGCAACCAAAGAAGCAACTGCCAACAAGAGCACTGATGGAACCTTCGCATCAAATTCGGATATAAAATTTCCGACAGAAAAAGCAACAAAGACTTATGTAGATGCAGCCTCCTCTGCCGGATCAGCCGGCCTTGCTACAGAAATCAGTCGTGCCACAACTGCTGAGGGGGTATTGACCACAGGTTTAACAACAGAAGCAACCCGTGCCACCACAGCTGAAGGTTTGTTAATAACAAATCTTGCTACCGAAACAACTAACCGTACAAATGTCGATGTAACCCTTACCACAAACCTGGCAACTGAGGTAACCCGTGCTACAACTGCGGAAGCAACCAAAGAAAATACAGCGAATAAAAGCACTGATGGTACATTGGCTTCAAATTCTGATATAAAATTTCCAACGGAAAAAGCAACGAAAACTTATGTGGATGCAGCGATCGTTTCTAGTGCTACTCCAGACGCAACGCTTGTGGCAAAAGGAAAAATACAATTGGCTGGTGATCTGGCAGGTTCCGGTAGTACGGCTGCAACACCTGTCATCAGTGATGCAGCTATCAGCGCATCAAAAATCGCTTCAAACGCAGTAACTACCAATAAGATATTGGATGCGAATGTAACCGATGCAAAAATTGAAACAGTAAGTGGGTCAAAAGTGACAGGTAATATCGCAGGCAACGCAGCAACGGTAACCACCAACGCCAATCTTACCGGAGTAATCACCAGTGTAGGAAATGCAACCAGTATATCTTCGCAAACAGGAACAGGATCCACATTTGTAATGAACACTTCACCCACTTTAATAACGCCTGATTTAGGCACCCCGTCCGCAGGCGTAGCCACTAACTTGACGGGGACCGCAGCCGGATTAACTGCTGGTAATGCTACCACAGCCAGTACGGTAACCGTGGCTGCCCAACCAGCTATTACTTCTGTAGGAACGTTAACCAGTGTTACTTCATCAGGGGCAGTAACCGGTAACACAATTGTAAAATCCGGAGGCACAGCCACCCAATTTTTAAAAGCAGATGGTAGCGTGGATACCAACAGCTATCTAACATTGTCAGGAGGTACATTGACGGGCGACTTAACTGGTACATCAATAACCGGTACTTCTATTGTAAAATCAGGGGGGTTGGTTTCTCAAATATTAGTTGCTGATGGGAGTGTTCTTACGGCGGGTGCAAACATTACCATTGCCGGCGGCACTATTTCTGCAGTTGCCGGTACTACCGTAAGGGAAGTGGCAGATGAATTTACGGCAGCAGGTTCACAAACAGCATTTACATTGACCCAAAGCAAGTCAGCCAACAGCGTTGTTAAAATGTACATAAATGGTATCAGAATTAGCAATACGGCTTATAGTGTAACCGGAGCTGCTTTAACATATAACGCGAGTTTTAATGGCTCGTATGCTTTGTTAGCCGGTGACCGTATTCAATTTGATTATTTTTATTAAGGTATGCTGCGATCGATTTTAGAAGTCGTTCACTCATCGATTTATTTAAAACACAATGCTGCCACTTATACCATTCACCTTGGTTCTTAACTTAATTTCCATGATAAATCGAAGGGGAAAACTGATTTGTTTTATTGTCCTCAGTTTGCTCAGTGCCTTTTCCGTCACCGCATCGGGTAGTCGTAACGATCCGGGTGGGTTAGATACCTTAACACGTCGCGAAAATACGAGTGTTGGTTTAGCGCCACCCCCTATACCCATTTCAACTATAACGGTAACGGGTAGTTTAACTTCATTTACAACTTGTGCAGGCACCCCTTCCGGTACACAAACACTGGTAGTTTCGGGCACGGGATTAATATCGGATGTCATCGCTACTGCAGTCACCGGGTATGAACTTTCTACCAGTTCCGCTGGTCCATTCTCCGCTAGCTTATCTTTATCACCCGTTACAGGAACGTTGAATTCTACAACCATTTATATTCGCTTAACCAATAGCGCTGCTAACGGTGCCTCCGGCAATATAGCTTTTGCATCAACGGGCGCTACTACACAAAACGTTGCAACCGGAATCGCAACAGTAAATACTTTGCCTGCTTCCGGCATTACTATTTCACCAGGTTTGCAATGCTCAGGTTTTGCAAATTATTTTAATGGTCCCTCTGCTTGTGGATCAAACCCTGCACTTAACTTTTCAGGAACATCTGCCGGGTCCAGACCTATTCTTACGAATGCAACCGATAATATTACCATGGAAATTTGGGCAAAATGGAACGCGGGAAGTGCGGGTGGTAACCAGATTCTATTTTATAACGGGCACACAGGAAATGGCGGATATGGAATTTTGACGGGGCCTACAGGGATATTGCAAATATTAGTAGGAGGATTATCCTACCTGGTAAGTTCTGCCACACTTACCGTAGGTATCTGGCAGCACGTTGCTATCGTCAGAAATGCGGGAACCTGGTCTCTGTATCTCAACGGCACTCAGTTTAGTGTGTCTTCAAATACTGTGAATCCTAGAAGTCCAAGTACTGCCGCCGGTAATCAAACTTCTATCGGTTATGCCCAGGATGGAGGGCAGAGATTTTTTGGTGCATTAGATGAAGCAAAGTTTTGGACGAATCCCAGGAGCACAGTACAAATACTGTCAGACATGAAAGAATGCAGCGCCACCCCCGCTGCTGGTTTAACAGCTTACTGGAGTTTTAATGAAGGCTCCGGAACTACTGCAGCAGATGGTAGCGGTAACAATAATACCTTAACTTTAAGCAATACCAGTTGGATCACCACCGGCGCGCCAACCGGCGGAACCTACTTATGGGATTTTGGAGACGGTTCAACTTCTGTTTTGGGAGCTGACACTCATGTTTACAATACCGCCGGTGCAAATACAGTGACCCTAACTGTTACAAATGTGAATGGTTGCACATCCACCTCCACCAGTCCGGTAACCGTCAACCAATCACCCACTGCAGGCATAACGGGTGTTGCTACCAGCTGCAATACTACTGTGACGCTAACGGCAAGTGGAGGCCCAACTTATCAATGGAGCGGCGGTAATAGTACGGGCACGGCTATCAACACTTTTAGTAGCTCCGGTAATTATACAGTAACAGTAATGAATGCTGCGGGCTGTACCGGAACTGCAACGCAGTCCGTAACGATAAATAGTTTACCTGCTTTGCCAGTTGATGGGGCGTTACCGGTGGTAACGAATTTTGTTACCGGCTTAAATGGCCCAACCGGTCTGGCTTTTAATGCGTCAGGAAATTTATTTGTGGCCGAACAGTATACTGGCTCTATTCGTAAGATAACACCTGCCGGGGTAATTACTTCTTTTGTTACCAGTTTAAATACTCCTATGGCAATTGCATTTGATGCTTCAGCCAACCTGTATGTAGCACAGCAATCCACTGGCGTTGTCAGTAAAATAACGACTACCGGTGTAGTTAGCTCGTTTGCGTCAGGTTTAGGTAGCGCTGTAGGACTCGCGTTTAATACTTCGGGTGATTTGTTTGTATCTGACCAGTCGGGTAACTTAATCAAAAAAGTAACTCCCCTCCGTGTTGTGAGTAGTTTTGCCACTGGTTTAAATAGACCCCAAGGATTAGCATTTAATGCATCGGGAATTTTGTTTGTACCTGAGCAGTCTAATAACCTTATAAAAAAAGTGACTTCGGCTGGTATTGTAAGCAGTTTTGCCACCGGTTTAAGCGGACCCACGGGACTAGCATTTGATGCATCAGGCAATTTGTATGTAGCAGATCAATTCAGTAGCACAATCAAGAAAATAACGCCTGCCGGGGTGGTGAGTACATTTGTTTCAGGATTAAGTTCTCCAATGTGGATTGCATTTGATGCAACAGGAAATTTGTTTGTATCGGACGGAAGTAGTAGCATCAAAAAAATAACATTCCCGGCACTCAACATTACGTCGGTAGTTAATTCCGGCTCAGTTACGCTGGTAGCTTCGGTCTTAACAAATGAAACAGTGGATTGGTATGATGCGGCAACTGGCGGAAATGTTTTGTTATTAAATTCCACCAATTATACAACGCCAATTATTTCCAGTACCACAACTTATTATGCCCAGGCCAGGAAGACTCTTACCGGCTGTATCTCCGCCACCAGAAGAGCTATTACTGTGAATGTTGTCCTTCGTTCTATGGTGAATAGTAATGGGAAAATAACGACTGACTTAACCAATTCGGTAAGTCAATATGGGCAAACCGTCGGATCCGGTGTTAATATCAATGGAAAAATCATACAGAACGTACCTGTTCTTTCAGCCACTTCGGCTGCAACTTCTATAAATTCCAATACTGCAATAAGTGGCGGTACAATCTTATCAAACGGCGGCGCAGCGATTACTGCCAGCGGGGTTTGTTGGAGTTTGACTGTTAATCCAACAATCGCTAACAGTAAAACCAGCAATGGAACTGCGGCTTCATTTACCAGCAATCTTACCGGGTTAACATCAGGCGCCACCTATTATGTAAGAGCTTATGCAACCAATAGTGAAGGAACTTCTTATGCTACGGGAGTTAGTTTTACAACACAATAAATGTTTGGGCGTTTTGCGGGCTTTACGTTCCAATCTTTTTGCCCCGAAAGAAGGGCAAAAAGGATTTCCACTTCAATCCCTAACGCAAATGCAGACAAGACTTCATGCGAAACTGCAGGCTTATAGTTGCTTATACACAAGTTTTATAAATATTGGCAGATCAACTGCTGAGCCCCCTGGTTAATAATTCATTAGATTTCCTGTTTTCGGATAACAGTTGCCTCAAAATTCCCTGTCCATATAATTATTTTTTAATTCCCAATGGCAAACTCTTGAAGACAGTCGGGGCTTGGATTTCACCCGTCGGAAATAATCAAAGTATTTATTGACTGCCGTCAGCATTTTGGTTGAAAGGGGATCGTAGTCTTATCAACAAAAACTGCAATAAAACAAATAACATAAATAAAAAAAAACGAATTGGGCGTTAGCTCCATACAATTTGATATTGCAGTTTCAGTTAAAATCAAATTGAAAAACAATTGGTCAAAACGGTTGTGATGTGATACAACCGATTGGCATCATTTTAGGAGAAATAATTTATAGTTTTCACCTGCTGCGTTGAAATAATTTTTTAATGTTTAAAATAAAAAATTGTGAATACCAATGAAATAATAGAATTGATCGGCCAGGAAAATGAAAGCCTGCTTACTCATGCCTGCAGTGCCATCGGCAAAGAAAACCTGCATCTTCCTTCTCCCGGTTTTGTTGATAATGTTTACAGCTTATCCAATCGGAATATACCAACCCTTCGTAACCTGGCTTCTCTTTTCAACAACGGTAGACTCGCCCATTCCGGTTACCTATCCATTTTGCCGGTAGATCAGGGCGTTGAACATAGTGCCGGTGCTTCCTTCGCCCCAAATCCAATGTATTTTGATCCGGAAAATATCGTTCGCCTTGCTTTAGAAGGCGGCTGCAATGCGGTAGCAACCACTATCGGCGGATTAGCCATTGTTTCCAGGAAATATGCTCATAAAATCCCCTTTATAGCTAAGCTAAATCACAATGAATTACTCACTTATCCGAACAAGTTTGACCAGGTAAAATTTGGTTCTGTGAAAGACGCATGGAACCTGGGTGCGGCAGCAGTAGGTGCCACCATCTATTTTGGTTCAGAAGAATCAACAAGACAGATTACAGAAGTAGCCGGTATTTTTGAAGAAGCACATTCATTGGGCATGGCCACCATTTTATGGTGCTACTTAAGAAACAGGTTTTTCAAAAGGGCTGATGCAGATTACCACCTTTCCGCCGACCTCACCGGGCAGGCGAATTACCTCGGCGTCACCATACAGGCGGATATCATCAAACAGAAATTGCCCGTAAATAATGGCGGCTACAAAGTGTTAAATATAGAAAATGGCAACTATGGAAAAAGTGATGATCGCATGTACACTGCGTTATCCACCAATCACCCAATCGACCTGTGCCGCTACCAGGTATTGAATTGTTTTATGGGAAGGGCAGGCTTGATCAATTCCGGCGGCGCTGCGGAGGGAACGGCTGATCTCAGGGAAGCCGTAATTACTGCCATCATTAATAAACGGGCAGGTGGAATGGGTCTGATCTCCGGCAGAAAAGCATTTCAGCGATCCTTTGCTGATGGGATCGCACTGCTCCATGCGGTACAAGATGTTTACCTCGAAAAGGAAATCACAGTTGCATGAGATGATGTTGTGATCAACAGTAGATTTTTTTAGTCTTTAGTTCTGGCAGGATCCTTCGGCTAGTCACCTTCGCTTTGATGTTCGAGCTGCTGAATATGGTCATTCATTAAACGAAGATATTTCCCTGCTTCAGTCAGCGCAATTCCTTTTTCGGTATCTCGCACAGCGCTTCTCGCCCTTAGGCTGTTCACCTTTGCCAGGATATTTGAACGATAACTTTTATAGATAAAAAGAAGCTCATTATTCTGGGTAATCATTGCGGGGAAATGCCTGCAATATTCTTTTGAAAATAAATCCGCCAGGTCCTTCCTTCCAAACGATTCAAGATCCATACACAAAAAACGAATTTCATTCAGTACATCTATCTGCCGGAAATCATCGTTAAATTCTATGCAATCAAAGGGCTGCGGAGCCGGGCTGAAAAAAATATTTTTTATCCATTTCTACTTTTGTCATCGTTTACATGCAGGTAGTCTGCAGCCTTATGCAACATCTTGTCAATGTTATTATTTGTTGAATATAATAGACGACACTTTATTTGTTCAGCTTTCAAGGGCAACCCCACGCAGTTACCGCTGGGAATTTTAAGCCACTTGGTTTAGATCCATTATTGACAGCATGGCTTGAAGACAGCTATACAAATTTGAAAAGCCCCGTGAATGTAAATGCAACCTCTGTTTTTGATTTTGTGATCAATGGAGATGCCCGCAGTGCCGCAGCAGGCAGGTTCAGGATTGTATTTAAGCAAGGGTCCGGCCCCTTGCCAGTAACCTATAAAAACGTAAAAGCGTACAAGTAGTCAGAAAATGTAGCAGTAGAATGGACGGTTGAAAACGAAATAAATATCAATCGTTAAGAGGTAGAAAAAAATACAGACGGCATAAATTTCATGAAGGCGAATACTGCTGCTGCAATTTGTGCAAACCGAAATAGTACTGTCTACAGGTGGGTGGATGCAAACCCCGTAGGCGGAAATAATTTTTACGGCATTCGCAATGTAAGTTTAGATGGAAGTGTTGAGTATAGCAGTTTTGTAGTGCTAAAAATGGGGGAGATGGCTTCCGGCATCAGGATATTTCCGAACCCCGTTGAAAACGGTATCGTCGGTGCAGAATTTAAAAACATGCTGGCAGGGGTTTACAATATAAACCTGGTCAATAGTGCAGGTCAAACCATGCTTAGTAAAACACTCCTCCACGCTCCGGGTGCTTCAAGGGAATACATTGAGCCGGCCAATAAGATGGCGCCCGGGACTTACCAAATTAAAAGTTACCACACCCGGTAAAGAGATCATTGTGACTAAAGTAATAGTGAGATAGCAGTTGTTCATACGATAAAGAACAGATGTTCCAAATCAGTCATTAAGTTTGTTGCTACTCTTTTTTTAGTTTAAATTAATTTGCAGGGATATCTGCAATGCTCTTTAACCGTTAAATGCTGTAGAGACTTTTATTACCTCCATTCAAAGGAAAATCGCTGATTTTATTTGAACAAGATCTTTATAAATGAGGAATTGCGAGGAGTGCAGGGCGCAGAATCATAGCCATCAAATAGCTTGCGATTTAATTATCCGGGCCACATCTTTATCTGAAAAGAAATCAATCAAAATAATTTGTAGACGAGGTTATTTGCTATATTTTTGTTTTTGATCCATCCAAAGACTCCAATACTACCGATGACCTTCCCGGGCTATTTTTTAACCACTCGAAAGAACGATCCTTCTTTAATTAGTGTAAGATTTAGTTACCTCTCAACTTCAATTTCTTATAATTAATCCAACCATTGCACGTTTATTGACATGCGTAATTTTTAATTGATTGCGCTGTGCCATAAAGATTTACGGTTGTTTAATATCCCACAAAAAATCATTTTTAAGTTTTGAAAGGATGTTGTTTTCTTTTTCTTGCAGCAAAGGTTAAATGACAGCTTCTTCATTTCTTAACCCCTATTCCTCTAAATCATAATAAATAAAAACCGTGCTATTACCCCACGTTTTAAAACATTTTTATGATCAAAATTTACTTGGCCGATTTAAATTGCAAATCTCTGCTTCTTACATTAAGCTTTTTCTATAGCTTATTAATAAGCAATGAAATCTTCGGGCAAACACAAACAACATTTAGTACTGCTGGTGCTTCCACTTATACCGTACCACCCGGAGTAACTAAAATTACTGTAGAATGTTGGGGTGGCGGTGGCAACGGAGGTTCAACAGGAAATAATGGTACAAAAACTGGGGGCGGCGGCGGCGGCGCATATGCAAGGAAAGTTGTGACAGTTACACCAAGTACCGCTTATAATTTCACCGTTGGTGGAGCCGCCGGAGATTCTTGGTTTGGCTCGACTGCAACAGTTTCGGCAAAGGGAGGACTTAGTGTAGTAGGAGCTGCAACAACCGGAGCAGCAGGAGGATCAGCAGCTTCAAGCGTTGGTGATCAAACTTATAGTGGTGGTAACGGTGGTACTATAGCAACGAATTCAGGCGGAGGCGGATCTTCTGCAGGAAATTCGGCTAATGGCAATAATGCATCTGGAAGTACCGGGGGAGTAGCTCCTGTAGGAGGGGGGGCAGGTGCAAATGGTGTATCAAGTGGCAACAATGGTGGAACAGGAAATACTCCAGGTGGTGGCGGAAGTGGAGGCTCGAGACAAGGTGTTGGTGGAGCTTTGGGAGCTGGCGCAGCTGGTCAGGTAAAAATTTCTTACTATTCTTTAACAAGTACTACTTCAATAAGCCCTGTGTGTTCAGGTTCAGCAACGTCGGTTACTATCAGTAATTCAACGACTTCGCTGTTACCAACAGGCAGTTACACGGTTACTTATAATCTAAGTGGGGCGAATACTGCCACAGGAAATACTGCTGCTATGACTGTTTCAACTCAAGGAACAGGTACTTTCACAACAGCAGTTCTTCCCAACGGGGGAGCGACAACTATTACAATTACAAATTTGGCTGCTGGCTTTTATAGCAGTTCAATAGGGGCTTCTAACACGTCAACTTTTACTGTTAGTAGCGTGACTCAGCCTACGATTTCAGCCGGCGGTCCAACGGTTTTTTGTAGTGGTGGTAGTGTTATTCTTACAGCTACAGCTTCCGGTGCTATTTCATATCAATGGTATAAAGATGGAGCTGTTATCGGCGGCGCAACAAACCAAACATATACAGCTAATGCAAGTGGAGATTATACCGTAGAAGGAAAATCAGGATCTTGTGTGTCAACTTCGTCTTCAGTAAGAACCGTAGTTGTAAATGCCTTACCAGCCACACCATCAATTTCAGCAAGCGGTCCAACAACTTTTTGCGCTGACGGAAGTTTAACACTTACATCTTCTCCAGCAGCATCTTACCAGTGGTATAAAGGTGGGGTTATTATAACGGGTGAAATTAGCCAAACATATTTACCAACAACAAGTGGTACTTATACGGTAATCGTTAAAAATGCATCAGGTTGTTCATCGGCGGCTTCCCTAGGCACCGCGGTAATTGTAAATCCTTTACCACCTAGTCCGGTCATCACTACTAGTGGCCCTACAACATTTTGTTTGGGTGGCAGTGTTACACTTACTTCTGACCTTGCCACAACTTATCAGTGGTATGACGATAACGGAATTATAACCGGCGCTACGGGACGAAATTTCACTGCCAGTTCAAGTGGATCTTATGTAGTGCGTATTACTAATGCATCAGGTTGTACGGCTACGTCTTTGGCCAAAGTTGTAACAAATAATCCATTGCCTGATATCACTATCGCCCCGGAAGCTTCAAGTCTATGTTCTAGCACATCTTCACAAGTGAGTGAACTTGAATATACCAATACAAATAATTCTCCTATTACTTACACTGTTACCTGGAGTGCTGCGGCAATAACTGCAGGATTTATAAACGTCGCAGATGTGAATTTACCGTCAACCCCCATCACTCTTACAGTACCCGCAAACGCTCCGACCAATACTTATGGAGGAACGCTTACTGTAAAAAATGCAAATGGTTGCCAGAGTTCTTCTAAACCGTTTATAGTACGTGTAACCTTATCACCTAATGTAACCAATTTCAGTATTGCGGCTGCTAATGGTTGCGCAGGGTTAGGCGCTGTAATTACAGTTAATTCTACCTCTATAGGTGATGGCACCTATGTGATTAAATATGATTTAAGCGGTGCTAATACCTCGACAGCTACTACTTCGACCTTGGTGTTCAACGGTAATAGCGGCACTTTTACAGCAGAGGCTTTTAATGCTGGTATAACAAATATTACCATTACGGAAGTCTCTCTCAGCGGTGGCTGTCCAACACCTATTAATTCAGGCAATACTGCATCTTTCACAATAAATGCATTGCCAGCAGCAGCGATTTTTTCTGGCCCGGACGAAGTTTGCGTTGATGCCACCATTGACCTGGATGTAAATACAACTGGTGGAATTTGGACATCTTCTGAACCGTCTGTTGCCTCTGTAGATAATAACGGCATAGTAACTGGTTTAATGAACGGATCTACCATAATTACTTATACAACTGCCCTAAGTAATGGCTGTACTAATAATTCTACAAAGACTATAACAGTAAAAGTCCTTCCGATTGTAGAGGCAATCACAGGACAAACAGCGCTTTGTGTTGGAACTATTTCGGACCTCGACGATCCCACCGCTAATGGAACATGGAGCAGCAGCAATACTGCGGTTGCAACAATAGATAATATTACAGGTGAAGTTTCGGCTTTGTCAATTGGTTCAACAGTAATAACCTTTACAACACAGGCTAATGCAGCGGGATGCACTAATGCAACTGCAGTGACAGTAAGTGTTAATGCAGATCCGGCAGTTACAGCGGGTACCGATTTGGAAGCCTGTCAATCTTCATCTCCTATTGATATAACATTAAGTGGAGCGTCTTACAGCGGTGGAGCAACTTCTGCATTATGGTCTATTGAAAATGGAGGAAGTGGATCTCTTAGTTCACAGGGGGCTGGCAATAATCCACAGAATGTTAAGTATACTCCGGCCGCAAATTTTTATGGAATTATTACTTTGAAACTAGCCACAAACTCACTTGGTACTTGTGGTGCAGCAACTGCATTCAGAACTATAAATATTACCGAAAAGCCAATTGCAATTCCCGGTAGCACAATTCCGGTGTGTCAAAATGCGTCTCCTTCTCCTATCACATTAGTCGGCGCTTCTGTTGGTGGCAGTGCATCAACAGGCGCATGGTCAATTATAACTGGTGGAGGATTGCTGAGCGACGATACTCAGGTTTCAGATCCAGCTAGCGTTACTTATACGCCTGCGGCAAATTTTAGCGGTACAGTCACCTTGCGCCTTACCACCAATGCGTTTGGTATCTGTGGTGTTACTACTGCAGATAGAACAATCACTGTTACGGCAACTCCTGTAGTAAATGCAGGTAGTCAAAATTCAATTTGCCAATCTGCAGCAGCTACTGCATTTCCATTAACCGGAGCCAGTATTAGCGGTGGTGCAGGTACAGCAGCATGGTCCATTACTGATGGTACAGGAACACTTAGCAGTACTGCACCAACAGCTAATCCATCGGCAGTCACTTTCAAACCAGATAACAATTTTTTTGGTACAGTAAAGTTGACGCTTACTTCCGATGCTTCAGGCGGATGTGGTGCGGTAACCTCTGAAAGAGTTATAGATGTAACGCTTGCATCAACTGTGATAGCAGGTGGGCCAGATAATGTATGTCAATCTGCAACACCTGTGGCATTTGCTTTAACTGGAGCAAGCATAGGCGGTGGTGCTACAACGGGAGCATGGTCAATAGTTTCTGGCCTAGGCACTTTAAGCTCAACGGATCAAACAAATAATCCGGCAGCAGTAACCTTTACGCCTGATGTAAATTTCAGTGGAAGTGTGTCTTTGGCATTAACTTCTAATGCCACTGGTAATTGTAGCCCTATAACAGTGACCAGAACTGTTAATGTTACACCTAACGGAACCATTACGTTAACGTCAGCAGCAGGAACGGACGCTCAAATTAATTGTATAAGTACTCCTATATTAAATATTACTTATGCAGTTGGCGGTAATGCTACGGGTGCATCCATAACAGCGGGGTTGTTACCAGCTGGTGTCAACGGCTCATATAATGCAGGCACAAAGGTGTTTACTATCTCAGGAAGTCCATCTGTTTCCGGTAACTTCAGTTACACGATAACAACCGCAGGCCCCTGCACAAATAATTCTCTCAGCGGTACAATGAATGTGAATGCGAACTCGACAATCACATTATCTTCTGCGGCAGTTACTACTTCCCAGGCGCCTTGTATCAATACAGCTATGACGGCGATAACTTACACGCTGGGCGGTGGTGCAACCGGCGCAACTTTCTCAGCTTTTCCAACTGGTGTTTCCGGTACTGTTAGTGGAAATACTGTTACAATAAGCGGTACACCAACGGTTTTAGGAAACTTTGCGTATACAGTTACAACTACCGGGCCTTGTGTAAATACATCTTTAGGCGGGACCATTAATGTGAAACCGGATGCAACAATTACTTTAACCTCTGCAGCAGCCACTACTTCACAAACGCCTTGCATAAATACACCCATCACGGCAATCACTTATACACTTGGCGGCGGCGCAACGGCTGTCATTTATTCAGGATTACCTGGAGGTGTTACCGGTAGCCTTAGCGGAACAACCGTAACAATAAGCGGAACACCAAACGTTTCAGGACCTTTTACTTATACAGTTACTTCTACCGGTACTTGTGCACAAACGAACGTTTCAGGAACTATCACAATAAGTCCAGCGCCAGTGGGCGGCACTATTTCTTCAAGTCAAGTGATATGTAAGAATGCTACATTCTCGGATCTTACCTTAGGCGGAAATACTGGAAATGTTTTGGAATGGCAAAGTGCAGCAGATCCTAATTTTACCACTACTATAACTCACATACCTAATATAACAACAATTTTAACTGGCTCTTCATTGGCAACAACCACCTACTACAGGGCATTAATTCAAAGTGGGGCTTGTGTTAGTGTTTTTTCAAGTGTTGCATATGTAGCAGTTAACCCCCCATTTACACCAATTTTTACTGCTACGCCTGCAACGATATGTTTAGGGCAATCCACAACTCTATCGACCTTAGGATTTAGTACTGCTGATACATTAATAGACGGTGATTTCAGCAATCCTAAGCCGCTGAATTGGACAGGAGGAAATGGTGATGCTTCTAATAATAACAATTCTGGTCAGTTTATTTGGGGCAAGTCAAATGGCAACAATATCGGTGGCAAAACGTATAGCTCGGCTATCAACGCATATTTTATTGTTAGCGGAACAAGTGGAAGCATACTTACCACTCCTTCTTTTAGCACTGTGGGCCGCACTTCTTTATTACTTGAATGGTACCAGGGTTATAATTTTTTGAATAGTACGATAGGCACTGTGGAGATTTCGATAAATGGAGGAACTAGTTGGACTGTTTTAAGGTCGTATACTACTGGTTCAACTGCACTTACTAACCCCTTTACGAATAATCCAAAACAGCAAATTGATCTTAATTCATATTTAGGTCAGCCGACAGTGAAGGTAAGATTTAATTACGCCAGCGGCAGCGTGGGCAGCGCATGGGCAATAGATGAGGTAAACGTCGTTGGACCCTACCAGCCTGTTACTTATTCCGTAAGTGGTCCAGGCTTTTCAGGAACTGGATCATCAGTGACTGTTACCCCGCCATCAGCTGGTTCTATTTCATATTCAATTCAAACTACAACAGGTGGTTGTAGTCTTACAAATACCACGGTAATTGTAAATGTTAACGACTCCGTAAAGATTACAGCTCAACCCTCGACTTTACCGTTTTGTGTTGGCAGCAACGCTTCTATCACAGTTAACGCAACAGGAAGTTCGCTGACTTATCAGTGGCAGTTAAGCACAACCGGAATTAACGGCACATATGCACCTTTCACAATCGCTGCTCCTTACTCGGTGACTTCAACGACTACTTCGACTACATTAAATTTGAACACGCCAGCAATAGCTTTAAGTTCTAATTATTATAAGGTAGTGCTAACCGGTGCAACCAGTTGTGGAGCTAAAAATTCAAATCCTATTGCCTTAAAATACAGCAATGTGTGGATGGGAACTACTGATAACAACTGGAATACCGCCTCAAACTGGTCAGACGGAAATCTTCCGTCCACAGCCTGCCAGGTAGTTCATATACCCTCAAGGACAAATCAGCCTACTTTGAGTGCAACGACACAGGCAACGATACCGGTTATTACAGATTTACTAATTTATACAAACGCAGTACTAACTGTAACCAACGCAACCATGAGAATTGCGGGCACCATCACAAACAACGGCACTTTTGATGTTGGTAATGGTAGCCTTGATTTTAATGGAACCTCTGCGCAATCCATTGCTGGTAGTTACTTTCTTGGCAATACCATGAAGGACCTAATATTAAGTAATCCTAATGGCCTTTCAGTATCCAGTGCGGGAGTTCCTTTAAATATAAAGGGTGAGCTTGCTTTTGGAAATGTAAACAATGCCACCCTTACCACCGGTAATAATATCGTGCTGTTGTCTACTGTAAACAGCACTGCGAGGGTGGCTGACATAACAAATGGTGGTGCCAATTTGGGCAACCGTTTTAACGGGAAGGTTACGGTAGAACGCTTTTATCCGGCCCTTCGGTCGTGGCGCCTGGTTACTGCCCCGGTTTCCAACACAGGCAGTATTCTCAGCAACTGGCAAAATGGGGGCACTTACACCGCTGGTAGAGGCGTGTTGGTTACCGGGTTGAATCCGACAGGACCAACAGGGAATGGATTAGATCCGAGCTTTCAAAATAATTACTCGTTAAAATACGGTAGTAATAGTGACCCTGTTATAGACACAAGGGCAATGAATTTATCCAACAATACCAGCAACGCTGCAAACATCGGCTATTTTCTTTTTGTCAGGGGAGACAGAGATCCGAACAATACGATTTTTCCCAACACCAATATCACTACCATTAGCAGCAAGGGGGACTTACAAACAGGTCCACAAACGTTCCCGGTTCCGGCAATTCCCCGTACTTTTTCTTTGATCGGAAATCCATATGCTTCTCCTGTAAACTTCTCCAAAATAACGAGGAACAATGTTTCAAAAAGATTTTACGCCTGGGATCCACATATCGGAGGGATAAACGGCGCAGGAGCTTATGTTTTGTTAGATGATTATAACAACACAGGTACCTACTCATATTCGGTATTAAATCCTCCTGGTGGCCAGGATAGTATCATACAGTCGAGCCAGGCAATCTTTGTAGAGACTGATGTCCTTACCGTGCCTTCTTCTGTCAGATTTGACGAAAGTGACAAGGATGCTAAAAACAATCTTGGTGTTTTCCGTCCATTGCCTGGAAACCAGGCAACGTCATCTTTCAGGATTACCCTTGTTGCACCTAATGTAGGTTTACTAGACGGAACGCTTGCTGAATTTTATGACAAGGCAGATGCAGGAGTTGGCTTGGAAGACGCATTGAAGTTTACTAATATAAATGAAACAGTTTCCTTTCTAAGAAATAAAATTTCATTAGCCATTGAGAGAAGACCCACTATCATCTCTGACGATACATTGTTCCTACAACTCACGAAAACAACCCAGCGCAGGTATCGTTTTGAATTTGCATCGTCCGACTTTGATCCTTTGCTTACAGCGTTCCTTGAAGACAGCTATACCGGTTTAAGAACCCCCTTGAATATCGCCGCCAGTACATTCTATGATTTTGACATCAATGGCGATGTAGCGAGTGTAGCTTCAGACAGGTTCAGGGTTGTGTTCAAACAGGGTGGTTCAGGGCCATTGCCGGTAACCATTAAAAGCGTTAGGGCCTATCAGCAAACCGGCAATATCACCGTAGAATGGACCGTAGAAAATGAAATAAACATCAGCAGCTATGAAGTAGAGAGGAGTACGGACGGGGTAAACTTTGCAAAAATAAGTAGCACGGCGTCCAATGGGACCGGCAGCAGCGGTATTATCCAGTATAATTGGTTGGATGTAAACCCGCAAAAAAATAATAATTTCTATCGTATTAAAGTTATCAGTGCCGATGGTAGTTTCAAATACAGCGATATTGTAGTGGTGAAAATGGGAAATATTACTGCTGGGATCAGAATATATCCTAACCCGGTAGAGGACGGCCTAATAGTTACCGAGTTCAAAAACATGGCAGCGGGCATTTACAAAGCACGATTGATCAACGGTGTGGGCCAGGTAATATGGAATCAATCTATCAATCACGCACCGGGCACTTCAACTGAAAGAATTCAGCCGGGATACAGATTAGCTTCCGGCACTTACCAATTGATAATAACTGCCCCGGACAAAAAAGAAACAAGGATAAAAGTGATTGTGAAATGAACAAATAGTTTTTAAATAAACGACTGCCGTAGTAAAGGCAGCCGTTTATTTTTCTGGAAATAATAACAAGTAAAGGGCATACCGGGTAGATGCAGATTACCTCTGTTACCCATGCGCAGATTTCATTATAGGAATCGGTCAGTCGCTTTATTAAGATACAGTGCAGGCTATTTTTAATTGAATGAACATAAATTATTTATTATATTAAAATATAACCTTATCTTGTCGTCGGCTAAAATGAGTTTCATTCTGCCTCATTTTTTGTAAGTCGTACCCTAATTTTGTGGCATTTGCCGCCAGCTATCTCGGAACGTTTTAGAGACAAGCCGGGGATTGCTAGTATAAAAATCAATAATATGCCTTCGGGAATTAGCGTAATTATTTGTTGTTTTAATAGTTCCTTGAGAATAGCCCCCACTCTTCAACACCTTGTGGCTCAAAAGAATATTTTGTCATCTTCCTGGGAAGTGATTCTTGTAGATAACGGATCTAAAGACAATACTGCTGAAACGGCATTACAAATCTGGAATTCATTCAATGAAAAAAAACCGCCATTTAAGATAGTGACGGAATTGGAACCGGGCCTGTCCGCTGCAAGAAGAAAGGGAATAGAGAAAGCATTCTTTGATTACATTTTATTTTGTGATGATGATAATTGGCTTGACGATAATTACTTAAGCATTGGTTTGGGTATTATGCAAACCTTCCCCGGTATCGGTGCGCTGGGCGGCACTGGGAGGCCCGTTTTTGAAGATAAAGAGCCGCCATATTTTTGGGCTAACCAGTTTCATGTACTGGCCGTAGGCATGCAATCAGAAGTTGAAGGCGACATTACCAATGGAAGGGGAGTGCTGTATGGTGCCGGAATGCTTTTGAATAAATCAGCATTTAACGTATTAAAGGAGAAGTTTCGATTTAAGTTCCAACTAACCGATAGAATCGGGACCAGCCTTGCAAGCAGCGGTGATCACGAACTCTGTTTGGCGTTAAAGAAAGCCGGATACAGAATATATTATTCAAAAAAAATGAAGTTTCAACATTTTATACCCAAACATCGTACTACCATTCAATATTACAAGCAATTATTCCTTGGTTTTGGAATTTCCTATGCTTTATTGCATGCATATCGGGTGAATAGGGATAATTTGCATTCTTTAAAAAATGATTACAGGTATATCTGTCTTAGGTCGCTAAAAAATATTATGTTCACCAGGATTAAGCTTCTGGTAAAAGGATATTATTTTGGCTTTGACCAGTATAAATGTCTTGATGAACTTCATCACTTGTATAATGATATTGGTATACTTAGAACATTTATACTGACTAAAAACAGGTTCAAAGATCAATTTAACAGCCAGCTTATATTTAGTCCGAATTCGTAGGAATCACCTGTTCTCATGACAACATTTGTTGCGGTGCTTCTTCCAATATGTACGATAACCTGATATAAGCATTGCACAAATAAAAATTTAGAAGCTATATATGGCCCATGAAATATCTTACGCTGAAATCGTAATTTGCCTTTTTGACGGCGATTATAAGTTAGGTGTAGCCGCGCTAGCGAATTCATTAGTAAAATCCCAGTTTAAAGGTTTGATTAATGTTGGTTACAGGGGCGATCTTCCGTTCTGGGTAGAGCAGTTGGAGTCTATAGAAAATGATAGTTTCTTGCTCGCAAAAGAAATTGTGATAAAATTTGAAAAGGTGTATACAGAAATGCACCTCGGTTACTATAAGCCATATTTCATCAAGCAAACAATGGACGAATACACAGCTACTCAAAAATTTTATTTTTTTGATGCTGACATCATTGTATATGCACCATGGACTTTGTATTCGAAGTGGCTGGAGAAAGGTGTCTGTCTTTGCCTTGACAATGCCTTTCATTTTCTTCACTACAACCATCCCTGGAGGAAGGATTGGAGAAGTTTGGACAAGTCCCCCGAGAAACAGTTCAATGACACAAATTATTATTTCAACAGTGGCTTTATAGGCCTGGAAAGAGAAAGTATTTCCCTGATAGACAAATGGATATACTTTACCGAGATATACATACAGATGGGGGGAAATATAAATGTTTTCGTTAAGGACGCATACAGTTCTTTTAAAGGCGACCAAGACCTGTTAAATGCCGCAATTACAACTTCTAATGGTATTGAAATAAGCATCGTCGGCAAAGAAGGAATGGGATTTACACAACCCGCAACTATCATGATGCATGCCATTGGAGATAATAAACCGTGGAATACAAGATTCTTTAATCAACTAATTAAGTCAGGCCACAAACCCAATAAAGCCGAACAAACTTTTTTTTATTTTTGTAAATCGCCCATAAACATCTTTTCCCCTTTCACATACAAGATGAAAAAAATCGATTTGCTTAGTGCATCTGTGTTGGGCAGGTTCATAGGTTAAACCATTCTTTCAAGCATGAAGTCCCATAGAATTCCTTCCTCTCCTCCCCGGATTGCACCGGTAACTGATGAACTGAACCGCCCTTTGTGGTCTGTAATGATCCCCACCTATAACTGTAGCGATTATCTCAACGAGACCCTCGAAAGCGTTCTAATACAGCAGGTTGGAGAAAGTAATATGCAAATAGAGGTAATTGATGATTGCAGTACAGATAACGATGTTAAAGCGATCGTAACCGAAATTGGGAAGGGCCGAATTGAATTCTTTGGCCAGGAAAGAAATGTAGGCAGTCTAAGAAATTTCGAGACCTGTATACAAAGATCCCGGGGAAAATGGATCCATATATTGCATGGCGACGATAAAGTGAAGCCAGGCTTTTATAAAGAAGTTGAAAACTTGTTCAACCAATATCCTTCTGCCGGCGCTGCTTTTACAGGGTTATCAGGAATAGATGAAAATGGTAATTTGATATACCACAGCAATTATATACAGGGGTATCCCGGAATAATCGAAGATTGGTTATTAAAAATATCGAAACAGCAATCACTACAGGCTTGTGCAATGGTGGTTAAAAGAAGCGTGTATGAACAATTGGGTGGTTTTTTTGGTGTACATTATGGAGAAGATTGGGAAATGTGGGTAAGGATTGCAGCTCACTTTCCGGTTGCTTACTCCCCGGAAAATCTTGCTTTATACAGGCACCATAGTAGCAATATAAGTTCAAGGTTTTTAGCTTCTGGTCAAAATATAAAAGATATCAGAAGCGTGATCGAAATTATACAAAGCTATTTACCAGCGGAGAAAAGAAGAGAAATTAAACGAATCTCAAAAAGATACTTTTCTATCTATTTTACAAAAAAAGCTCAGGGCATTTATAAAAAGGAACGTAATGGGCAAGTTGCCCTAAAACAAGCCCATGGGGCATTGCGGTTGCATTTTAATCAAACAACGCTTATGTCGTTATTAAAGCTGTACATCAAAGTACTTATCAGGTATAAAGGTGCTAATTAAGTACGGAAGTGCTAATTACGCCTTGTATTACAAAAGTGGTTTTCCTCCTCATGGCCCGCACTGTTTATGATTAATCAGAAGCCCAAAAGTTTTTTGTTGTGCTGTAGAGATTGAATGCGTTTTATCCGCGTTGTTATCCAAAAAAGCTAATGAACCGATCGCTATTAATCAATTCCAAAAGCTTCCCGAATAACTTTGACGTTATCCGGTTTGTATTGGCTGCGTCTGTTTTGTTATGTCATAGTTATGCCGTTTTTAATGGCAACGCTAAATTTTCTGTAACTGAGCCATTCATGGTATGGAGTGGGCGGCAAATAAGTATTGGCAGTGTGGCGGTTAACCTGTTTTTTGTAATCAGTGGCTTCCTGGTGGTAAAAAGCTTTCAATCGTCCAGCGGTACATTCGAGTACCTTAGCAAGCGGGTTTTGAGGATTTACCCTGGTTTTATAGTCGCCTACCTGGTGAGTTTGCTGTTAGCTGGTTTCCTCGGCAGTGGACTAATTAGCAATTGGAACGGTTATACGCAATACCTTCAAATGCTGAATTTACGAAGAGAAATGCTTCATCTTGTTGGTCTCCAGGCCCCTTATCATTATAATATTTTCAAAGGCTTGCCGCAACAAGGCATCAATGAATCATTGTGGACTATACAGTTTGAATTTGTTTGCTACCTGTTGGTGCTTTTTTTTGCAGGTATCGGTTTTTTTTCGAAGAAATGGCGGTTCATTGCCGGTTTTTTTTTGATGTACATCGTTTTTTTCGTTCAGTACAACGGGTACATTCGATATAGAGAATTCCCCAATTTGCTTTTCGGTAACCCTTACCACCACCCAAGATTTATCACGTACTTTTTGGCAGGTGCCTGTTTTTATTATTACAGGAATATTGTTGTACGCAGCAGAGTGCTTGCCGTTTTGGCAATGATTGCACTCGTGTCATCTTTTCTATGGATCAGGTATTTCGAACTCATATTGCCGGTTGCCGGAACTTACCTGTTATTTTACGTCGCTTTTCACCCTGCTGTAAAATGTGGTGGTTTTGCAAAGTTTGGTGACTTTTCTTACGGCATGTACCTGTATGGATGGCCCGTACAGCAAATGATAATGTATTTTTTTAGAGACCATGTCGTGGGGCCATTCAACCTTTTTATTATTACATTGTGCGTTACCTTAGTCGTGGCATTTTGCAGTTGGCACCTTGTCGAAAACCCGTTTTTAAAATTGAAAGAAAAGAGAAAGAAGAAATTTGAATCTATAGCGACGGTTTGATAGTGCAACTTCAAAACAGTAAGTGCTTAACTCGATTAGGCCGTTGTGTACAGTTCTTTTGATGCATGTACTTCCGCAGCGTAGCACTTTGTGACTGGTTATGAGAGGTGTAGGCTCAAATTGAAAGATTAAAACAAGAGAGATGATCAACTTTCATAGTCATTTGGAAATGCATTTAAATAAAGCTTACATTCATCTAAGATAATCTTAGCATTTAAAAGACGATTCAACTAACAATATGAAAACAGCGCTTATTACAGGATCTGGTGGTTTGATCGGGAGTGAGTCCGTATCTTTTCTTCATGATAAATTTGATGTGATCATTGGAATCGACAATAATCTGCGGGCCTATTTTTTTGGCGACGGTGCTTCCACCAACTGGAACGTTTCCCGGTTACAGGAACAATTTCCGAACTACAGGCATTATAACGTTGACATCAGGGATTATGAACAATTAGGTAATATTTTTAAGGAATATAACAATGATATTTCCCTGATCATACATACTGCTGCTCAGCCTAGCCACGACTGGGCGGCCAAAGAACCATTGACTGATTTTACGATTAATGCCAATGGCACAATGAATATGCTTGAACTTACGCGTCTCCATAGCCCGGATGCGGTGTTCATCTTTACATCAACCAATAAAGTGTATGGTGACAATCCCAATTTCTTACCGCTTATTGAAAAAGAATTCCGTTGGGAAATCGACGAAACTCACCCGTATCATGCACACGGCATCGATGAATCCATGAGCATAGACAATTGCAAACATTCTGTTTTTGGAGCATCAAAGGTAGCAGCTGATGTAATGGTTCAGGAATATGGGCGTTATTTTGGTATGAAGACGGCTGTGTTTCGCGGCGGTTGTTTAACAGGCCCAAACCATTCGGGCGCACAACTGCATGGGTTTCTTGCATACCTGATGAAATGTACCATTAATCATCAGCATTATACAATATTTGGTTACAAGGGAAAGCAGGTAAGGGATAACATCCACAGTTTTGACCTTGTAAACATGTTCTGGCACTTCTATAATAATCCGAAAAGCGGTGAAGTATACAACGCCGGGGGAGGCCGTTTTGCAAACTGCTCAATGCTGGAAGGCATACGGTATTGCGAAACTATTACCGGTAATAAGTTGAACTTTTCTTATTCCGATGATAGTCGTATCGGGGATCACATTTGGTATATAAGCGATGTTTCAAAATTTAAAGCGCATTTTCCTGCATGGGAGTATACTTATAATATAGAAGATACGCTAAAGGAAATGTTTTCAGCTTTTACTAAACGATCCGCTGTCATTTAGCTTATTATAAAGACATCGTGTTTTAATCACAAATCCGGTTTCAACGGGTAATTATGTTTATTGCCCTCCAAAACCGTCGAAACAGGGGGCTGATGTTTGAGTAGTTTACGCAATAGAAAAAATTACCTTTTGCAATATGCCAAATCTTTACGAACCTTCGGCAAAGCAACGCATCCGGTCGATTGATATTTTGCGTGGTATCATTATGCTAATAATGGTGCTCGATCATGCGAGGCATTTTTTTCATTATGACCCTGCGTTCATTGATCCTACCGATATGGCCCACACCACTCCGTTACTATTTTTTACCCGCTGGATCACCCATTTCTGTGCACCGAATTTTGTTTTCCTCACTGGCGTGTCAGCTTATCTTGCCGGAACCCGGCGAACCAAAAGCGAGTTAAGCACCTTTCTCATCAAAAGGGGGCTGTGGCTTGTTTTCATTGAAGTGGTAGTTCTTTCGTTTGCTTTTTCATTAAACCCGTTTTACAATTTTATCACCCTGCAGGTTTTATGGCTGATAGGCTGGAGTATGGTTATCCTTGGCCTGCTGGTATGGGCCCCGCTGAAAGTAATTGCCGTCATTGGAGCATTGATCTTCTTTGGTCATGATATATTTGACTACATTAATATTCCTGACCACGGCATTCCAGCGAGAATATTACACCAGTTATTTACCGGCGGTACTGGTCGCCTTTCTATTACACCCCTCAGCAAAACCCATGTTATATTTAATATGTATGCCCTCATACCATGGACAAGCATAATGCTGCTTGGTTATGTTTTCGGCTCAATTTATACAAAGGAGTATAATCCGCAAAAAAGAAGGAAGATATTGCTTTATACTGGAGTCTCCCTACTGGCACTTTTCGTGGTCTTAAGGTACTTCAATATTTATGGCAACCCTTCGCCATGGGTAATACAGCATAATGGGACATACACCTTTATGTCGTTTTTGAACGTTAGTAAACCCCGGCCATCCCTACTGTTTGCTTGTCTGACGTTAGGAACAGGGTTAATTGTGCTTGCCCTAACAGAAAATATTAAAACCAGGGTTACCGGCATACTTATAATTTATGGCAATGTTCCTTTCTTTTTTTATATACTGCACTTTTATATTTTGCGGGCAATCAATGTGATTCTTTTCTTTGCGCAAGGATATAGTATCCGCCAGATCAACAGTCCCAATCATTCCTTCTGGTTTAGCACGCCGGATTTTGGTTTTAATTTAGGCGGCGTTTACGGGGTATGGCTGTTTGTTATCTTCATATTGTATTTTCCCTGCCGCTGGTTTAGCAGCTATAAAAAAAACCACAACCAGTGGTGGCTGAGCTATCTGTGATTTTGAATTTCCTGCCAGATTTTGGATTCTGAAAAGGAATGCTCTAAACTTTTATCAAAGTATTAGGTGGCGAAAATTGGATCTGCCTTAAGCAAGTCCGGGGCTCCGTAGAAGCGCCAATGCGTCGTTTTGTAAAGCCCATTAACATTCACAGATCTCCCGTGTAAAGAATGCCGTAAATACAGCTGATGGTACCCCTTCATAGGGTGCTTTGCACAAAACCTCTTTATTTTTTTCAATACCTGCCGGCGCAGTAATTTGATTTGCGATTGTTTAGCAATTGCGTTAGATTTAACATTAAAGTAACATTAAATTAACATTGCGTTGAAAAATCCTTTGAAATATTTAGTATTCGTTGGATTATTATTAGGCGCTCTTTCGGCTCGCGGGAGTATCACTGAGATCAGGTACCATGCCCCGGGTGCCACCGAGGTAACAATGATATGGGGGATAAATGATTGGGCCACTACAACGAACGGGCCAGCCGGAACTACAATAAAGGATGGTGTAATGAACTCGCCTATGGTAAGGGAAGGCGAAGATTACGTAATAAAGATCGCAGTGCCGGACAGCAGTACGATTGATTGCATGTTTTTTTTTACAAAAATAACCGGGCCATTTAAAGAAAGATTTAATTATTTGGATGTTAATGAACAACCTGATAAAAAATATTACTACTTTAAAGTAAAGGGAAATGCGGTAATCAGGATAAACCCTGATCTGAAGAAATTAGGAACTACCAAAACAATCTCGGTTTTAAAATATGCTGCAGTATTCTTTTTTATATTTACTGCGCTGGCAATATTATTATATTTAGGTAAAAAGTTTATTTTTAAAACACCTTTCGCACCTTTTAAACCGACGGTTTTATTTTTTTCGGTTGCTGTCACGCTCCTGATTACCCTGGTTATAGTCCGTGCCGTCATTACTAACGAATCGGTACAGTTTTTAATTGATCCCTTGCGTGCCCTGCCTTTAATATTTAAAACTTCTTTCCAGGACTTTTTATATACGGGCATCCTGGCATCCCTGTTTGGCTTGTTGTTTTTTATAAGAAAGAACAACCGGACTTTAATACTCTCCGTATTTGCCTTATCCGCCATTTTATCGATAGCAATTTGCATCATCAATATTAAAGTAACCTCAATGCTTGGGAGGCCATTTAATTACCAATGGCTGTACTATTCTGATTTTTTAATGAGTTCGGATGCTTCAAACGCAATTGGCAATAATATCGATAAACGTTCGCTGTTAGCTTACTTGATAATGATTCTGACTGTTGTACCCTTAGGATGGCTCATGTATCAGTCGTTTTTTAAAAGTCCTGGTATAACATCAGCAATTTTGGCTGTATGTTTCGGTTTCGGTTTTTTTGCAAAGAATGACGCGTCTGTTGATAAGGGAAAAACAGAGAACCCGGTTATTTATTTTGTATCTTCTTTGCTGCAGCGAAACGGCCTGTCCATATTAGCTGAAAAAAACGGCGTTGATATAAATGAATTCACAAAGAAAAATAAAAACGTTTTACAACCACAAGACGCTGCAAAGTTTGGGGCCGCTAATATAAAAAATGTAATCATTTTTGTGTTGGAATCAACGTCTGCAGAATATATTACGCCCTATAATTCCAAATATCAAGCTACGCCATTCCTTGATTCACTCAAGTCTTCCTCGCTATATTTTGATGCTGCTTATGCGCATGCCCCTACCACTAATATGTCGATGGTGTCTTTTCTGTGCGGCAGTTACCCTTACCTTTCCTATAAATTTATTACTAAAGAAAGACCGGATATCAGGTGGCCGTCAATATCTTCCGAACTAAAGAAAAATGGATACAGAACGTCTTTTTTTAATTCGGGAGATAACCGTTACATGGGCGCAGATTTGTTTTTGCAACAAAGGGGATTTGATGAAATAGCGGATTTCAAAGAAAATACCTGTAGAGCGCCTGTTTTTACAGGAGATCCCCGATATCCATACGAAAATATGGAAGGTATCAATGATGCATGCCTGCCAGTGAAGTTTTTTAACTGGATAAAGAATGACCGCTCCACGCCCTTTTTTTCAATGATGTGGACCTACCAAACCCACTACCCTTATTATACAACCGGTAAGCCGATAGATTTTCATTCAAATAATGAATCATTAGAAAGATACCTGAATGGTTTGCACGACGCAGACAAAGCGCTGAGGCAATTAGTGGAAGGCTTGAAAGCAAGAGACCTTCTAAATTCAACCCTTATTGTTGTTTTTGGTGATCATGGCGAGGCTTTTGGCCGGCATGGACAAAACGGCCATGCCGACGGAGCGTATGAGGAGAATCTTCATATTCCTTTGATCCTTATTAATCCCCTGCTTTTTAACGGCGGGCACAATACTGAAGTAGCGGGCATGAGCGATATTGCGCCTACTATCTTTTCCATCTTAAATAAGCCCATCCCCAATCAATGGCAGGGTGAGGACTTATTTAGCATTCACAGAAGGAATAAAGTATATTTCTTTTCTCCATTCTGCTGGCGATTTGGCTGCAGGGAAGGAGATTATAAATTAATTTACGATGCCAATGCCAATTTATCCTATTTATATGACCTCAAGACCGATCCCTACGAATCCCACAATATTGCTGACAAAAACCCGAAATACGTTGAGGAATTGAAAAAACATCTGAATACCTGGATACAGTACCAGGTTCAATATGTAAAACCTTTTTTAAAGTAGGGACATATAGCTGTGATAGATTCATATCAGGACCCGTCATCAGTGAGCAATAAAAAAACTCAGATTAGGTACAGTACCCACGCACGTTAAAACGAGCCATCCGTTTTTATACCCATTTACGCCGTCGGTTTAATTTTGCGCTGGTTTGGCAGTACTCCAGTTTATTTTATGGCACTACGGAGGGTAATTTTGCATTTGTGCACGTTTTGTTTTCAGATGTAATTGCGTTGAACATACCGATCCGGACCGTGCACCGTGAAGTAGTTTCTGCGTGCTTTAATTCTTATTTCACCGAGGATTTTTTAATAAAGCTACTACACATCCTTCAATAATTTATCAGCACTCAACTTTTGGGTTGCCTTTCTTTTGAATACAAATTTTACCCACGCTCTTCGTAATACCTGCCAGTATCCTCCACCAACCTTAATGAGTTTGAAAGAGGATACGCCCATTTCGGGTGTGCGGTTAATCCACGAAATGGGCACTTCCAACACTTTATAACCCATCAATAGCGGTATAAGGCCTGTTTCAGCATTTATGGCAAAACCTGGTTGCGATAGTTCAAGGCTTTCCACAATCTCGCGGCGAATCAGTTTAAGGTTATTGGTTAAATCCCTGATTCTTCTGAAGAAAATTACCCTTGCAATAAAATGAAATGCACGGTTAGCAACGATTTTCTGAAAGGGATAATTAAGTAATACGCTAAACCGTGAAAAACGGCTTCCAACAACTACATCATAGCCTTTTACCGCGGCATCAAATAAGTCTCTGAATTCAGGAAGGAGATGTTGGAAATCACAATCCATTGATAATATATATTCACCTTTTGCGAATTTGTAGCCATCAATGATAGCCCTGCCAACGCCATTAGGAGGGGTCCTGAAAAAAGGGCGTATTACAGGAAACTCTGTTGCCAAATTTGTGATTACGGCTTTGGTATCGTCTGTACTGTTATCGTCTACAAGTATAATTTCATAAATATATTCTCCATATAACTTCATCAGTTGTGTTACAAGTGGAATAACATTCATTTCCTCATTGTGGCAGGGAACCACGACTGATATTTTTCCTTTCAATTCCTCATGATAGCAGAGAGAAACTTCGGGGGAATTGAAATGCTGCGATGGCTTTTGAGCATGAATAAGAATGGATCCTGCCAATGTTCGGATAAATGGTAAGTTTTCAAGAAGGATGGAAAGATTTCTAAGCACCCAAACACCTTTGTAAGTCAGTGGTGCGTAAACGAAATCATTGTATAAAGCGAATATTCTGGTGAATCCCAGCTGTGAAATGTGCTCATACAATTCTGACCGGTTATCAAGCTTTCTTTGATCAACTTGTCCAAACATTTTGCGGAAGAACCGGTTCAGCTGCAGCATTACATTCCATGGGTTGCTTTCATAAAAAATGATCTGGCCTCCCGGCTTAAGCAAATCAAAAACCTTCTTCAAAAACCATGAATGATTTGACTTATCTAATAAATCCATGGCGATTATGAAATCGAACGACTTTCCTTCCAACGGGCCTGGTAATGCCGAAAGGTTTGAAAAACTTACCGATAAGTTTTCCTTTTCCAAAACTTTAATATCTTCCTGGAATGTTATGGAAGTGATTGGGTTTTCTCCACGGGTAACCCGGTGGAGTTGTTCTGTGAAAAGCCCTGTGCCACAGCCTAATTCCAATATAGTTTGTTGTGGTAACAGATGAACCAGGTGGCGAAATGTTTGTGCTCTCCAAAGTAATCTCTCTTTTATGATTGGGTCTCTTTCATGCCAGTATTTATCTCTAAACTGCTCCCGCCGTGAAAGGATCTGCATATATTCATTCTTTTCTTTTACTGCCTTCGTCATATCGGGTTATTAATTTTATTCTAATTATTTTTGACTATCATGCATTCGATTATCAGTAACCAAATATATTGAAATATAAATGCTTTCATTAAATAGTACCGATGCAACATCTCCCATTATTAGATAATAAGCGCCCAACCGTTTTTGTATGGACCATATGGGCAATCATGGTCCTCGTTGCACTGTTATGTGTTTTTATATATGGCAGAAATATTCCTCTCGCTGAAGATTGGCACCTGGTGAGCGCCGTAACCGGAAATGAACCAAAAATTTCAAACTGGCTGTGGCTTCAAAACAATGAGCACCGTATCCCCTTTCCAAAGCTGATGCTTTTATTTTTATTAAAGATATCCAACGGCGATTTTCGTGTAGGCATGGCATTTACTATCATATGTGTATCCCTGCTTGCTGCTTACTTTATCAAAGTTTTTTATAATCTCCGCGGCTCCAAATTGTATTATACGGATGCATTCTTTCCTCTTCTATTGCTTCATCTGGGTAATTGGGAGAACTTTTTCTGGGCGTGGGAATTGACCTTTGTGACTGCAACCATATTGACTTGTATCCTGATATCTACCGTGCTACAATTAAAAAACCTGATATCGATGCCTCACGCGATAGTAAGTTCTTTTTGCATGATGCTTCTGCCATTATCCGGAGCAAACGGCTTACTGTATCTATTACCTGTAATGCCGTGGTTAGCGCTGCAAGCGTACTTTCACGTTAGTTCAAAAGAAGCAGCAGCGAGCCGGCGGATTGGTATCAGTTTAATAATTTCGTTGGCATTGACCCTTTTACTTGTGATCGTTTATTTCGTCGGATACCAACATCCAACCTGGTATCCTCCCAGCCCGGGAATATTCGCAACTTTAAAAACAGCTGTGAAATTCATGGCCCTTAGCTTTGGGCCCGCTGTTAGCAGGGCATGGGGCGTCTCTGGATTGTTTGCCTTTGCTTTAACCCTTGCTACAGCCATCCTGCTTATAAGTACGATAATAAAATCCAGATACCGTGGCCCGGAGTTTCGCAGAGCTGGCGGACTATTTCTTTTTTTAGGCGGAAATGTACTGTTTGCACTCGCGATGGGATATGGACGCGCTGCCCAGGTTGCGTCAGTTGGTCTACCGATTCGGTATGTGTTTCTTTCAATGCCTCTCCTTATAATTTGTTACAGCACCTGGCAATTTTACGGATTACCGCTTTCCCGGAAAATGATTCAATGGGGCCTATTCATTACAATGCTAATATTAATAGTTCCCAACACCCGAAAAGGGTTCAATTGGCGAGACTATTGTGTTCAAGGCGCTGATAGTGTTATCCATGATATAAATTATGGAGTTCCCCGTTCCGCTCTTGTTGAGCGGCATGTGAATTTTTTGTTGCATTGGGATAAGAATATGCTAGCCAAAGGCATGCAGCAACTTAAAGAGGCTCGAATGGGGCCGTTTAAAAATATGAAATCAGACACTGTTATTAGTAGCCTCCCTTCTTTACCAGTTTCCACTGATATTAAATAAATTATGTCAAATACCTTAAGCAGGGCGGGCAATTCCAGCTGAGGAAATTCCCCTCGCCATTTCCCTCGCCTCGGTTTCGTTAGGAAGCTTGTGGGCAAAGGTTACTGCAACTGGTTTGCAGATAAAAGTTTGAGCAAATGGCTCGGTAAAACGCTTTTCAACTTCGAATCCTGCTGTCTCTAAAAGAGATGTAATACAACTGGGCGTTAACCCCCAAAACCAGTTCCCATATCCCTGGTCGGATTCAAAGCCTTCTGTTATACCCACCTGTTTCATTAAGCCTAAAGATTTTAAGTTCCACAACTGCCTGTCTTTTGGCTTTAGCATAGGATAAAATACCGCTGCATTGGGCAGTCCTTCAACTTCCGGTATAGCGGATGTCCGTAGAATCAATGTCTTTTTACATAGTTGACGTAGAGCAACTATGAGGTCAAATGGAGAAGGGTGATGATATAATACGCCGGCGCAGAAAACTACATCCATTACTCCTATCCGTGCAATTGTTCTGGCATCGCCCACATCTCCCAGGATGAATTCTACAGATGAATTCAATTCATTTTTTTTGGCCTTAAATTCAGGTGTGGGCCCAAATACATCCACGCCTTTAACCACAGAAGCGCCACATTGCTCCGCCAAAAAGGAAAAGTCACCATTAACGCCCCACATACAACCGATGTCTGTGAAGCTGTCTCCCGGCGATACGTATTGTTTTATGTATTTAGACAGGTGGCCATAGTTGCCAACTTCTTCCTTTTTTTGCCAATGTTTCCATTTACGCCATAATGAAATTCCATAATGGGTTTTAAGAAATTGAATCTTCCATTTGTAGAGCATAATTTTTGTTTTATATGAATAAAAATTAAATGCAAGGTTGCGTGGTTGATTTCTTAAACAAATGCGCTACTCTGAGCGATTTTATGGTTTAAAAAGCTAATATAGGTATTATGATTTAATATATTTAAAGAGAAATTCTTTTTTGTAAGAGAGAATTTAGAATAATTGCAATAGAAGGAAATCCAGCACATAGCTGATCTCTAAAGTGTTTTTCCGGTGGCGGCTTTAGTGATAAATAGATCTGCACCTGCTTCTTTGGGAGTGTCAGCATTGAAAGGGGAATGAGGTGCGCTTTTGCCAAGCTTTTTAACGCGCCGCGAAGATTGAAATAAGGCCCATGGTCCAGCCAATGTGCCGGCAATCTCTTTTAGAATCATACCTGGTGGAAAATGACTACGCCTGGTAAGGCTTTTCCAAAGTTTCCTGGCCAGGCTTTCAGGAACTTGAATGCATATCCTGGATATGGCGCGCCAGTCGTTGTCTGCCAGCCATGTTTCCAAATGATATGCCACATGGCCTTTGCTGTAATTATATAATTGTTTGTTGAAAGACTCCATCGTTTTTCGGTGGTTGTGCCACACAAAGGCCCTTGGTTCATAAATAAGGGTATAGCCGAGTTTAAGCACTTTATAAAACAGGTAGGTATCTTCGCTGCATCCTGTAGGCGTTCCTGCCCCTAATTTTTCATTGATCATGCCTATTAAAGGATTGGAGAAAATACTGGTTCGGAAAGCTGCATTGGCGCAGGCTCCCAGTTTCCAGGTGGGCACAGCGGCACGCTTATAAGTTTGGAACCACTCTTCATCCACTATCTTTCCTTCATAACCTCGTCCCAGTCCTCCATATTGTTCAAAGAGTTGCTGCGAAGGGGTGCTCAATTCCACGGGCAACACATTCCCGGTTACTACCATTACATCCTGTCTTGTAAATGGCGCCACGAGGTTTTCTACCCAGTCAGGTGGTACAATCACATCATCGTCCGTACTTAAAATGATTTCCCCTGTGCTTGCAGATATCCCCGTATTGCGTGCATAAGATAATCCCTTTTTTGTTTCATTGATCAATATAACACCCGGGAACCGTTCAACAACAGGTGCTGTGAGCCCGGATTCAGGATTATTATCTACAACAACAACTTCGATAAGTCGTTCCGACTTTTGCTTAAGTACAGATTGTAAACATTGATCCAGGTCGGCAGGCCGGTCATAAGTGGCAATTACAACGGAAACACCTATTTCATTGGGGAGTTGTGCAGGGAAAATTTTCTTATCACCGTCCGGATAATACCATTCATAAAGTGATGCGATCAGTTTGCTTTCGCGGAGTGGTTCATCGATTATACCAAAAGGCCGCAACAGTTTGATACTTTGAATTTTTGTAATCAGTTCAATAAAACGGCTGACACTGACGGGCTTATTACCCGATAGGTCAAGGGATTCAAGGTGCAATCCATTCCAGTTCAGGAAATACCTCACTTTTGCATACTCCATTATTTCTGTCAACGGTTTTAATCGCTCACTCAGATCAATGGAACATATGCCGATTCCTTCTTTTTTAGCCAATTTCTCTTCAACTGTTTTTGGCTTAGGCTGATCTACCAATACATCACCCGCATCTCCGAATTGTTTTGCTATTTCAATGGCACGGTTGCGGGCTTTTTTATATAAGTTGAATCCGTTAAAACATCCCTGGAGTTCTGAAAGAATTAATTCACGCGGCAGACTCGTTGGCCGTAAATAACTCTCCACCAGGCGATTCAAATTCCAATTGGTCAGCCACCAAAACCAAAGGCGCCTAAAGGAACCCCGTTGATCGGGATATGCAGCAATACTCCGGAGAAAATATGCCCACAAACCTTTACTATTATAAGCCATCTGGACCTTTAACCGTTCATATTCGCGCCGGTGACGGTGGCGTACGATTGCGGCAGGCTCGTAAACAAGTGTATATCCTTCTCTCAATACCCGGAAAAACATTTCAAGATCACCCCCACCATTGGTGAGGGTTCCTACATCCAGTGCAGGATCAAAATAACCGATTCTGTCAAATATGCTGAGGCGGAATGCCATGTTTGCCCCTGTTCCAAATTGTCCTGTTCCCAAGGTTCCCCAAGGCAATTTACCTCCTCTGTAATTGTGAAATCTCCTTTCAAATCCTCTCCCAAATCCGCCATATTGTTCAAATAATACCTGTGCTTCTGTTTCCAGTTCGAACGGCATCACGAGACCAGTTACCGCCATCACTTCAACATTCTCTGAGAATAAGGTAGCCAGCGCTTGCACCCATTTCGGATCAACGATTACATCATCATCTGTATAAGCGATAATCTCACCTTTAGCTTCCGTTATGGCCCTGTTCCTTGCCCAATCCAGTCCTGGCCGGGGTTCCATTATATAACGAACCCCTGGAAAATCAGTCTTTACCAACTGCTCCGTTGCATTATTAGTGGGTGCATTGTCTATCACCAACAGTTCGAGATAAGGATAATCAATTCTGCAAAGCGCTGCCAGGCATAAGCTAAGATCGTTTGTGCGGTCTCGTGTACATACAGCAACAGTTACGAGTGGCAATGCACTTACCGGTGGTGGGGGCGCAGCTTTAAATAAATCTTTCAGCTCAGGCTCTTTTGCCTTATTGGATGATGCCAGCCAATTTTGTAAAAGCCGGTGAATGATTTCAGCGTTGTATTTTTCAACGATCGCTTCAACCAGTGGTTGCGCATGTACCTGCCCGGAGATCACCGGCATATGGATATAGCCAATTGGCAGGCCGTGAAGACGAACCAACCCTTGAAGCCTCATGTACTTTTCTAATCCCGTAATTGTTGTAATTGGATGGGCTAATTCTATATCTGTTACCTTAATAGGGTAAAGCATTCGTGATTATTTAAAATTTAAATAGCTTTTAACCTCTGGCCGGATGATACCGGGCCATTTCCCAAAATAAGACATGTTTTCACGAACATCTTCGACCTCAATGGTAGTGAACTTAGAAAATTCGTAAATAGCGGTAGAAACATTCCTTATAACGTCAAGGGAAAGCGTATAGATGCCGTTATTCAGCAGGTTACCCGGGATAATGCTTTTTAAGGACAATACCCCCTTTTCTGCTTCGACTGAAGGGGAGCCCATATTAAAGACACACTCGCCGGTATCGGTTAAAAGGATCACATTCACATTGATGTCACAATCATCGATATAACACCAGAATTCAACCTCTATCTGGATGGGTGTACGCACTGTAATAAAGGCGTTGTTTTTATCAGATAAAGGCTGTACCAGGAAGCTTTTCATCCTGACCCATTCATTCCCCGGGGCATCTGCTTCAGAATCCCAGCGGATTTCGTTTTTATCCTGCTTAACGCTAGATAAATAACTTTCAACCACATCTGAAGCAAGGCCCTGTCCCTTTATTACTCCTTCCTGCAGCCAAATGGCGTTGTGGCACAGGTTGGTAATGGCCTGCATATTATGACTTACAAAAAGAATGGTACGACCATTTTTACCCGATATATCCTGCATTTTACCCATACACTTTCTTTGAAAATCGGCATCACCAACAGCCAGTACTTCATCAACGATTAAAATGTCAGGCTCAAGATGTGCGGCAACGGCAAAAGCCAATCTTACATACATCCCGGAAGAATATCTTTTTACGGGAGTATCCAAAAATTTTTCAATGCCCGAAAATGCAACGATCTCATCAAATTTTCTGAGTATTTCGGCTTTATTCATTCCCAGGGTATAACCGCTTATATATATATTTTCCCTGCCGGTAAGCTCGAAATGAAAGCCGGTACCCACTTCCAGGATACTGCTGATTTTGCCCCGGCCTCTTACCTGCCCTTGTGTCGGCTGCACAATTCTTGAAATTATTTTGAGCAGGGTAGATTTTCCTGAGCCGTTACTTCCAATAATACCCAGGGCTTCCCCCTCCTTTACCTCGAATGAAACATCTTTTAATGCCCATAAATATTCGTTATCGGTCGGTTGGATTTCTTTTGCGGTAAAGTAAGGATCTTCCTTTTTTAAAACCGAGCTTTTCCACCAATATTGCAAATCTTTTCTAAGAGATCCGGAACCAATTTTTCCAAGTTTATACAACTTCGAAATATTTTCCACCTCAATAACTGTTTCTGACATAGGCTTGTTTAAATTACATCTATCAATTTACTGCTTTGCTTATTAAATAATAGTAAAGCAGTAAATAAAGAAAAAATCATAAAAATAATACTGTATAAAAGGTAAAACGGGGAAACCGTACCTTCTCCTAATAACCCAAGTCGAAACAACTCAAATAAAGGAGCTAAAGGGTTTAATTGCACAATCCAACGAATGTGCTCCTTTACTGCTGATAAAGGGTAAATCACCGGCGTAACAAACAATAACACACGTACTAATATGTCTATGAAGTTTCCCAGGTCCCGGTATTTTGCGGTAATCACAGAAAAAATAAGTCCTACGCTAAGACTTATCATCGCAACAACAAGAATTACCAGGGGCATTGCAAAAATGTACGCATTGACCGTAAACTTCAGGTTTTTGAAAACCATGAAATAGGCCAGGATTACGATTAAAAAAGCAACTTGAATGAGAAAGCGCAGAAATTGAGTGATGATGGACGCAAAGGGAACAATGAGCCTCGGGAAATAGACTTTACTAAAAATGTGAATATTGTCGCGGAAAGTTTTAGAAGTAGCGGAAAAACTGTCATTAAAAAAATTCCAAAGAACGATGCCCGTAAAATAAAACAAAACAGGAGGTGTTTTGCCCCCAATAGGAACGCCTATTATTTTGTTAAACACAAAAACATATGTGACCATTGTAAGTAGGGGCTGAAATAAAATCCATAACGGGCCCAAAAGTGTTTGCTGGTAATTGACAAGAAATTCTTTTCTTACTAATCTGAAAAGCAGGTGACGGTAAGATATTATTTCGGGTAGATTAAAATCAAAATAACTGCTTTTGGCATCAATTTGCCAGGTCAGTTTCTTCTCTGCAGGTACCATATTTATTGTTTAAAAACTTTCATCGTGCCGGTGTTTTGGTTGCTCCACTTGATCGGTGGCCCCCAAATATATTTAATAATATGCATAGGATTTCGCAAAATAAAAAAAGGTATACATCTTTAAATCCTGCATATAAAAAAAGAGACCGTCCCTTAGTCACACTTCCTCTCAGGTCATACAGCTTCAATTAGCAGTTTTCTGGAAGATTCCCAAACAACTTACCTGCTATTGATTTTCTTTCATGGTATCTTGATCACACCGGCAATGATCAAAATGATATTGCTGTTTGTGCGATCAAAATTTCAGTTTTAAATGAATAAAAATAAAGTACCCACCCGGAGAGCCGGCAAATCAACCTAAGGAGTGGTTAATATTTCACGGGTCGATAATACGGCAACATGTAGAATTGGCATTATTTTGAGGCATATCTAACTACATGTTTATTGGCTGGCTTTTCTGCTTCGAATCTGCCGATATAAAGAATCAGCTTAAATATTTGTTGGGGAAAATTGTCGGCAATAAGGTGTTTTATTAAACAAGAGGAATAAAGTCTTAGTTAGCATGCCGGATCTAATTTCTTATTAAAGAATCGTATCGTGACAACGCTTTTAGATAGAATGGAGTTACCTGTCCATATTCAAAACTTCCCCGTGGTTGGGATAGGGGCATCTGCCGGAGGTCTCAATGCTTTTAAGCAGTTGGTCAGTGCAATTCCTGAAAATTCGGGTATGGCCTACGTATTTGTTCAACATGTGGGTGATACGGGGGAGAGTGTCTTACCCGAATTACTTTCAAAAGAGAGCAAGATTCCTATCCACACCATTACCGATAAAATAACCCTCGCCCCTGATAATATTTATATCACACCGGAAAATAAAGAAGTAACTGCCACTGGCAGTGGTACACTGGTACTTACTCCTTCCCAGGAGATGAATGGCTCCAATTTACCGATCGACCGGTTTTTTAAGTCTCTTGCGGATGTACATCAAAGTTTTGCAGTAGGTGTGGTGCTGTCAGGTAATGCACTTGATGGCACAGATGGTTTGAAGGCCATCATTGAAAACGGCGGAGTGACCGTTGCACAAAATCCGGGTACCGCAGAATTTACCAATATGCCGTTGAGTGCCATCAATGCCGAAGTGGTGGATTTCATTTTACCAGCAGAAAAGATACCAGGCCAACTGGTTAAAATAAAGGAGTCCTATATGGTTAACCATGCAGGGGAGAAAGAGATTGTACCACGGGAAGACGAGGCGATTTATAAAAACATTTTATCGCTGCTGCTCAAAAGAACGGGTCATGATTTTTCTAATTACAAACAGCCAACAATGCGGCGACGCATTGCCCGGAGAATGGCGGCAACTGAAAAAAATGAACTGGCTGAATACCTGAATTTTATAAAACATAATAAAGACGAACAGCATGCCTTGTTTAATGACTTGCTTATCCCTGTTACTCACTTTTTCCGGGATCCAAAAACTTACAGGGAATTGATTGCAGGCATATTCCCCCTGATTTTGAAAAATAAAAATCCACTGGACCCTATCCGTGTATGGGTAGCCGGTTGCGCTACGGGCGAGGAAGCGTACTCGGTGGCCATCTGCCTGCATGAATTTTTTGAGAGCAGGTTGCCGGGATCAAAAATCCAAATTTTTGCTTCTGATATTTCTGAACATGTTATTGAAAAGGCAAGAAACGGGATCTATTCCAAACAGGCAGTAAAGGAAATCTCGCATTCAAGGCTAAGCCGTTACTTTGTAAAGAACGGAAACGATTACCAGGTGGGAAAAACTATCCGGGAGATGTGCGTGTTTGCCGTGCATAATTTTTTGAGAAATCCGCCTTTTTCAAGAATGGATATGGTTAGTTGCCGCAATGTATTTATTTATATGGATACAGTGTTTCAGAAAAAAGCTTTATCGGTTTTTCATTACGCACTCAACGCCGATGGCATTTTATTGCTGGGAAAAGCAGAGTCCACAGGCGCGGCTCCTGATTTGTTTACCGTTATGTCGCGGGAGCATAAAATATATACCCGCAAGAATGTGTCGACCGGCCTTTTGGGGATAAGTGCAACAAGAGAAGAAAAGGAGATTGTACCGTCAAATGATCTTATTGTAAAGCCCGATACAAAGGATGAACCTTTGAAGATGGCGGAAAAGGTGCTATTTCCAAAATATACTCCGCCGGCCGTAATTGTGAATGCGCAAATGGAAATTATCCATTTTTTGGGTAATCTAAGCCTCATTTTGATGCCCCAGCAAGGGAAGCCGAGCCTGCACATTTTGAAAATGGTAAGACCAGAATTTGTGTTTGAACTCCGTAAAATTTTACAGTGTGCTAAAAAAGAAACATCAATTGTACGCAGTGAAAAAATAATGTACATGCTCAATGAGGAGCAATATGCATTCTCCGTTGAAATCATTCCTTTGCAAAACACAGCGGACGTTCATTACCTGGTGATCTTTAACCGGGCGGGTATAGATGCGCCGGCCGAAAGAAAAATCCCCCCAAAAACTAATAAAACAACCTCAGAAACTACGGCACAGCTGAGAATTCAAAAGCTGGAAAATGAGCTGAACCAAATGAGGGAAGATTTTCGTGCCATTAGTGACGACCAGGAAATTTTCAGCGAAGAGCTCAAAAGCGCTAATGAAGAACTTTTAAGCAGTAGTGAAGAATTGCAGAGTATCAATGAAGAGTTGGAAACCTCCAAAGAAGAATTAGAGGCCGGTAATGAAGAGCTATTGGTATTGAACCGGGAACTGAGTGAGCAGCATGAACAACTGCTGAGTGCCCGTACGTATGCACAGGCTATTGTAAGTTCAATTAATGAACCCATTATAATTCTTGATAGGTATTTTTTTATAAAAAATGCAAATGCTTTTTTTTATTCTTTTTTCCAAACAAATGAAACTTCCGTAGAAGGTAAATCCTTTTTCGACCTTGCTTTCGGGGAATGGAATAATCCTGAATTGCGAGCACTGCTCGAAAACGTTATCGCCGAAAAAAAGGAACTGAAAAATTATGAAATGACTGTTCCTATTTCTTCCCATGAACAAAGGGTTTTGTTATTGAGCGGCCGCCAGCTTATCAACGAACCTTCCGGCGAATTATTGATCTTACTGATCTTCCGGGATATAACCGACACAAGAATGGCAGCGCAGTTAAGAGAAAGTGAAGAACGTTTCCGGCTTGCGTCTGAATTGACGGGCT
Organism: Ferruginibacter sp.; assembly: GCA_025963635.1. Classification (GTDB taxonomy): domain Bacteria; phylum Bacteroidota; class Bacteroidia; order Chitinophagales; family Chitinophagaceae; genus Ferruginibacter. The sequence goes on along the minus strand of JAOQAK010000055.1, from coordinate 93,550 downwards.
TGGGAACCTGGGAACTGAATTTATCGACAAAACGTATGGTGAATTCGATAAAGATCAACGAAATCATGGGAGTAGAAAGTAGCGAATGCACGATGGATGAATTCTTGCAGGCAGTGCATCCGCAGGATATCGACAGGGCGCGGGAGGCATTTGACAGCGCCGTGGCAAAACGGCATCTTTTTTTTGAAGTGAGGATTATAGGAAATAACGGCACGCAGCGATGGATCAGGGTAAATGGAAATCTTTTACCGGAGCAGCGAAATTATTCTTCAAGGTTGTTGGGAACAGTGATGGATATTACTGATCAAAAGAAATATCTCACCGAACTGCAGGAAAGCGAGCGGTTGTTTAAAGCCATTGCCGATGCAGCGCCCGTATTAATCTGGCTGGCGGGTAGTGACAAAAGATTTTATTTCTTTAACAAGGGGTGGCTCGACTTTACCGGGAAAACGATTGGCCAGGAATCTGGTAATGGATGGATGAGAGGCGTTCATGAGGAAGACAGAGAGGCCATTACAGAAAATATTGATTATTCTTTTCAAAACCGGAAAGAGTTTTTCATGGAATTCCGTTTAAAGCGGCAGGATGGCAAATACCGTTGGATTTCGATGCATGGCATTCCCAGGCTTTCTGCGGGCCAGGTGTTTGAGGGGTATATAGGTGGTGGGGTGGATATCACTGATCAGAAAAATTTTGCTATCACACTGTCTAACCAGGTTCAACAGCGTACAAAGGAGTTGCAGCAATCCCATGAATTATTAAAAGAAAAAAACAAAGAACTGGAGCGAAGTAACAGTGAGCTTGCTTCCTTTAGTTATGTGGCGAGCCACGACCTGCAGGAGCCACTTAGAAAAATACAAACCTTTTCGCAGCGGATATTGGGAAATGAGAAGGACAACCTATCAGCGGTGTCGAGAGATTATTTTACCAGGATGAATAATGCAGCCAAAGAAATGCAGCAGCTTATGGATGATATTCTTAATTACTCCAAGGTAAGCTACGCTCCCAATAAGGCCGAATTAGTCAGTTTAAATACGATCATGGATAATGTTATTTCGGGCCTGAATAATATGTTGGAAGAAAAGAATGCTATTATCGAAGTAGGCGCCCTGCCCACTCTAAAGGTGATTCAAATCCAGTTCATCCAACTGTTTACCAACCTGGTTGTAAATGCCCTGAAGTATAGCAGGCAAGGGGTAAATCCGCGTGTAAAGATTAACGCGGCGATTGTATCATCTTCCGAAATTGCAATGGCAGAAAATAAAAAAGATAAAAATTATTGGAAAATAAGTGTTGCGGATAACGGAATTGGTTTTGAGCAAATTTATGGACAAAGGATTTTTGAAATGTTTCAACGGCTACATGCTAAAACGGAGTACAAGGGCACGGGGATGGGCCTCGCTATTTGCAAGAAGATTGTGGAAAGCTATAACGGCTATATTGATGCCACAGGAGAACCCGGGGTGGGTGCCACTTTCAATATTTATCTGCCGGAATAATTGCAGAAGAATATCTCTTAAAGATTACCCACTCCAGAATTCAATTTATTTAGCTCCCGGAATTTTCTTATGAATGTTCTCAACTTCTGTGATAAAAGCGCTCACATCAGGATCTGCGTAGGCGCCATAAGCATCTACAATCGTTCCTTTTTTACCGTCCACGGTTTCTATTACATACATGATGCTGTTATCCTCAGGATCAGAAATTCCTTCAAACCGGAAGAAATTGCAAATGGTAATTTCATCAGGGGAATACCATTTATCGCAGCTTAAACATTTCAACCGGCCGCCTTCAACTTTAAAGTTTTCTGTATATCCGTCCTCCATCATTTTTTTGTGACACTCTACAAGGGATTTGAGATAAGGGGGTGTTGGTGCATTCATATTTATTGTTTGATGTTCCGGCGTATGCCGGTTATTATTGGGGTATATTGCCCGGGATAATCCACCAAATCTTGTTCCAACCAATTACATGTATTGCGATTCGAAAACGCAGCAATTCGCGGGATAATCTACAATGGGTAAAACTCAATTGTGGCTTTCGTTCCACACCTTTTTACCGCCTTTGAATACAACCTGTTGTGTTACAAGGCTTATGGGTATGGCATTATTTTTAACGCCTATTTAAAACATTGACCTTTCGGCCTATACACTAAAATAATGTTGTTCGAGTGCTGCCTGAGAGGAAATTATTCACTGGATTTGTTGGAGAAACAAAATATTTGCCATATCTTAAGACACTCATATGTTTACAATGTATTCAAAATACAGATTACTGAAACGGATGCTGAAAAGGGGAACAAAGAATAAAATTGATTCGCTGACGGATCATTTTATTTTGCCGTACCGCGAAAAGTTTTCAGGTCGCACCAGGTCGCCAAGAAATAGGGATGAAAAGCACATGAATGCCCACGATCTTTTTAATAGTTTTACAGCAGACATCATTAAGGAGGATGCTGTTTTTACAAGGTAGCCAGGAAATACCATCAAAGAGTAATTTATCAGTATAGCACAGATCAAAAGAGGTATTAACCCGCCATGATTTATCAGGTATGATATAAAAAGCCATAGTTCTCTTCTTCAACAATATCTTTCCATCCAGTGATCAATTGTTTATAGGCCTCGCCAACAGGCATAATATTTCTGTCCAAATCGAACAGTCCTAATTCATTCACATTACCAGCATCATTTCTCAATGCAGAATCCCAATCCACCTGGTGGCAGAGGCTATACCAGGTAAAGCCCACAATGGGTACGCCATCATGTTTCAGCCGGTGCACATTGGCCCATTGCTTTAGCAACCACTCCTTACACGCAGGCATCTTAATATTGGTTTCGGTATGCATGATAGGTAATTTATACCTCTTATAATATTGATTGGTAATCACATAATAGCCAAATATTTCTCCTGAAGCCTGGGTTGAGCCATCCGGGTGCACAATGTGTTCGTTCGTAACATAATAATCATTGCCCATAATGCAACGGGTTTTTACCTGGCTAACCCTAAACCAGTGATATTCTTTTTTGGACATGCCATTGGCCATCAGGTATTCGTACATATCCACATTTAAGGGATAGCCATAGGTAAGATCCAATGAGAGAAATCGTTTTTGGTTCAGGAATCTTGCGAGCGGTACCGCCAGCGGTTCGATAGCATGAAAGTATTCCGAAGATTCACTCTGAATGAAAGTTGCTTCGCCTTGTACTTTTAGAATGGCCTGCATTGCAAGGGTATTTGCTTTACAAATATTTTTTAATGCATTCACAAAAGCACGGTCAGATTGCAGACATTCATTCCACCATCCATATTGGGCAGAAAACATTGCCGTTATGAATATTTCATTGATCGGTGTATAAAGCTTTAAGTAAGGGAATCTTTTCGCGAATTCAGTGGCATATTCGGCAAAATACCGGGGAAAATCCGGGTTTTGGAAATTCCCCATCCAATCCGGTACACCAAAATGGCATAAATCTACAATTGGAATAATGTCCAGCTCCCTGAGTGTATTAAAGGTATCATCAGTGAAGGACCAGTCGTATTTTCCGGGGGCAGTATGGGTGCGATAATAGGGAGGGCCATAGCGCAAATATTGAATGCCCATTTCTTTCACCAGGTTAAAGTCTGTTTTCCACACTTTATAGTGGCAGGTCTTTTCCATTTCATCCACCCTCTTTCTGCCTTTTCCCCACCTTATCGTTGGATAACTGTTTTCAATGCCGGTGCAAAACATGAAGCTATTGTTTGTCATAGAATACAAACTTTTTTATTTCAGGAACGTTTTTGTAGCACCTGGTATTTTTATAATGCCAGGAAATTTTTAAACTTATGGTTCTAATTGGATTTACTTAAAAAAAAGCGGTCCATGGCGTTGTCAAGACAGGGTAGCTTTATGCCCTTTTCACTCTCCAGTACGCTATAGAAAGGGCGCTGTGCTTTCCAACTCATCTCTGCAGCCATCTTAGAGACAATTTTATTTTTAGAATAGCCGCTTCGTTGAGCGATTTCCTGGGCGAAATCTGCCCAGGTTACACTTCCGGTATTCGATAAGTGCCATATGCCATTTGCTTCATCAATTAAGAGATCAAGTGAGGCGTTTACCAGGTCAGGCACATACGTGGGGGATACAATCACATCGTTCACCGCTTTATAAGAATTTTTTTGTTGTAGCGAATTAATTACGTTGTATACAAAATTGTTTTTATCCCATGGCCCGAAGAAAGCACTCGTTCTTATAATCAGCGCTTCCGGGTAGGCAGCTACAACTCCGGCCTCGCCCTCAGCCTTACTTTTCCCGTAAATGTTTATCGGAACCATCTTATCGCTCTCCATGTAGGGAGAGCGCTTGATGCCATTAAAAACCATGTCGGAAGAAAAAGTCATAAACGGTATGCCATATCTTTTGCATTCCGCTGCCAGCAAAGCCGGTGCTTTTGCATTAACGGCAAAGCATTCGGCAATGGCTGATTCAGCATCATCCACTTTAACATACCCCGCGGCGTTGATCACCGCCCAGGGCTTGTAAATGTTCATCACGTATTCAACCGACGCCTGGTCGGTGATATCGATATCAGGCCTTGCCAATATTTTATAAGATATTCCCCTGTCTTCACAAACTTTGGTAAAAGCACTGCCAAGTGTGCCGCTCCCGATAATGAGAAGGGGTGGAGTATTGAGAGCACTTAGAACATTCATTTCACGCTTAATTGCGGGGTTGTGCCGATACCACCATCCTTTATTAGTTAAAAGCGGATGATTAAATTCACCTTCTGTACTTAACGAGCGGATAAGTTTAACCATGGCGGTGGGCCGCCTGGAATGGGTAGTTAAATCAAATACCCCGGTTTCATACATCCCTGCATCCTGAACGAGCAGGCTATTCCAATCGTATGCCCCCAATAGTGACCATGCAGTTACCGCTTTGATATTGATGCCTTTTTTTACAAGATTGCAGCAGTTGTCCCATATCTCTTTAAACCATCGAAGCTGGTCTTCACGGCTGCAATGCAGGTGGGCTTCAGTGATGGCCATTGGAAGATGGTACCTGTTCCAGGCTTCAGTTAATATCTTACCAATTCCCGCCGGCCGTATCGCCCTGGCTGCATCAATATCCGCATACTCGTGGAAGTGGTTGCTTCCTCTCACACAGGTGGGAAAGTTCTCCACTTTTTCATCAAGGTAACGTTCAGAAGTTACATAATAATTAAATCCGGCAATGTCGGGCAAGCAAAGGTTTTCAGAAAAAAAATCAAGTCGGGCCTTCTCAATTCCATTTACTATAAAGTAGTTCCACAACGGATGATCAGGAGTCACTTTGCCACATAGCAAATCATAGGTGAGCCAACGGCGGCTATTCTCAAAATCCGCCTGGTAAGCTAAAAGAGGCGTGCTATGTGTTTTACCGATGTCCTCCGTCTGCACCAGTTTTGCCGCCGGGTTGATTTCCCTGATCGCCCTCATCGAGAGCACGATTGCCTCCACCTGGTTGAGCAACATCGTTAAAAAGTCATGTTCATTTTTGCTATGTGGGTACCAAAATCCATAGAGGCCTGAAAAACGTGCGGTTGTTAGTGGTTCGTTCACAGGTGTATAATACTCTACCCACGGAAACCTGGTAGCAACTTCCTTTGCGTAGGCGGCCAATTTGATGGGGAATTTGTCATCTAACAGGGAAGTAAAAGCAGGACCGCTTCCATGGTGAATCAGTCCCACGATTGGCTCAACCTGCAACTCACGTAAGGTGGTTAGCTGTTGATCAGCCCAGGTCCAGTCAATTACACCATTTTGATCTGCGCAGTGTTTTTCCCATAAAACCGGGTACCGGATTGCTTTTATGCCCAGTTGAGCAAAAGCTTCAAGATCGTCCTTTCTTTCATAATGATTTGAAAGGTGCAACTGATCCTTAAATACATTGTGCCGCCTGTTGATGGTACATTCCACTCCACCCCAGATAGCAGGATACACAATGGTGTTTGTTGATCTTATCATATCCATTCATATATTAAAACAGTGCCATTGAATTATCACCATGGCCGCTGGCAAATAATTGTTTGGCCACGTGGTGCAAATATTGCACCCATACAATTCATAAATGCCCACCCGCACTGCAATCAACATGCGGTGTCCCGTATTGCTATTCAAGGAACATACTTGTACTTACCACGCTTTTTATACTTGTGTATCCGGGCGTAATAAATTCGGTCTTTCCTGATTTTCCGCACGGTGTCAAGGTCGGAACCTCTCTTTTTCCTGTACCGCCGAATGCACATTAAGATTACGGTCGCCGTAAGAATTGATACAGATATCCAACCTGTAGTTTTTAGTACGATAGCCATTATTGAACTCATATACCTGCAATGGAAGAATGACAAATATTGTTAATGTACGGATGTTCACTACTGTATATTATTAGTACAGACCACCTTACAAATAACGTACAACATACATATAACGGTTGTCGCTTAGAAGGGCCCGTAAACATATATTATAAAAAATCCATGCCAACAGTTTTCCGAATTCATTATTGAAAGTTTTTATCAGTGTTCTGATAATACTGATTATTCACCCCAATTTAGAAAAGGATTGTAGAATTATTTAGCCAAAATGAGTAGAGAAAGAGTAGTAATATTTCACTTACGTTTTTAAAGTGGTCTGCGGGAGGAAGGCCATACCCTTCAAAACTACAGTACAGCAGTTTGTGCGTACCTCAGCCTATGAACAGGCACCCGGAGCAAACCGTGAAACTACGTGATTGAAAAGACAGCCGATAGCTAAAATGAGCAGGTGACATTATCCTGCCTGTATGGACAGTTTTAAATTCAATAGCAGATTAAAACACCGTTTAAATCCCGGAATGGGCGCCCTCATTTTTCAGGAAACAGAGAAACGACATATCTTCCGTTCTCCGCATTATTCCCAATGATCATCAGGCATACATTGTCGATATAGGAGAAAACTTCTCTCCCGCTTTGAAACATCACAGGGAAATCCAAATCAGAAATTTCTGTGTTAAGCAAATTGACTGAATCGACGCTTTTGGGATTTACACTTAAAATAAAGACTTCGCTTTTGATTTTGGAAATGGTGTTTTGGAATTTTATTTCTACATCTGCCATAAAATTTACAATACCCTGTGCATTCATTAAATTGAAATCCTCAATAAAATGAGACATCGCTATAGAAGTGGGTTTCATTCTACTAAGTTACAATAAATAATAAAAAAATTAAATAATAATACCTAACCTATTAAAACATAAATAGCCATAAGTACCTTGCTGGTTAAGGGTTGTAGTCATTTGTTAAGCCATTGCATTCTCAACTAAGAGAGTCGGCGATCCTTTTAACGGTTTTCCAAATATTCACTTTTTTGCAGCCAATTTTTTGAAATTGGAACAGGTCGCATGGGGACGGCATATCCTTTGTCACCACATCTGTGTTCAATCTAAAAAAAATCTGTGTTCAATCTGAAAAAAATAAGTATGGAAGAACCATTACGCCAAAGCGACGATAATAAATTCATTCCGATAAGCTCTGTATCTGCGGGGAAGGGGCAGGAAATATGGCCTGATCTATATTGTTATACCAACCAGATTGTAAATATTGTTTTTGTTGGAAATACAACAAACGAAGACTGGGTTTTGATTGACGCAGGGATGCCTCATTCGGGACCCAAAATACTGGAAGAAGCTGCAAAACGTTTCACAGTTACCAGGCCACGGGCGATTCTTTTAACTCATGGGCATTTTGATCATGTGGGTGGAATCACGAAACTACTCGAAGAATGGGATGTGCCTGTATTTGCCCACCCACTCGAGGTTCCGTATTTAACTGGTGAAAGGGATTATCCGGAACCGGATACCTCTGTTGAAGGCGGTCTCCTTGCTAAAATTTCTTCTGTTTACCCCCATAAGTCAATTAATATTTCAACCGCATTGTCGCCGTTACCGGCAGATGGTTCCGTGCCCTTTATGCCGGGTTGGAAATGGCTTCACACACCCGGCCATTCACCCGGGCATGTGTCTTTTTTCAGGGAAAGTGACAAGGTATTAATTGCCGGCGATGCTTTCATTACAGTACGGGCAGATTCGTTGTACAAGGTTCTTATGCAAAAAGAAGAAGTAAATGGCCCTCCAAGGTACCTGACTACAGACTGGCAATTGGCATGGGAGTCGGTAAAAAAACTAGACGCATTAAAACCGGGCATTGCTATTACGGGTCATGGTACTCCAATGGGAGGAGAGGAACTGCGCCAGGGTTTGAAGAAACTGGTAGATGAATTTGATACATTGGCCATTCCATCACACGGACGCTTTGTAGGTAAATAAATTTGCAGGTATACCTGGCTTGGAGAGGAATGTGTGTGCTCCGTTTTAACTGAACACCTTCTAAGACAGACTAAATAAAAACTCGCCAGGTGCCAGGTACCGGAGCCAATCAATTTTGCGGTCGCCTCATTTGCGGCACTGAACTTGAATTAGTTTTTATATAAACCTTTTTTACAATATTTTTAAAGGGCGATTCATTAAAATGCTTATCATATGAATGATATACAGGGGGAGGTTCATAAACTGGGTAAATGGTTTCACAATATTGATTTAGGTGGAATAAAAACTGCACCGGATCATTTCTTAGGCGATTACCCCAATATAAAATTTCAAAGATTTGCCCATGCCATTCCTGCTGATTTGCATGGAAAAACGGTCTTGGATATTGGTTGTAACGGGGGCTTTTATTCAATTGAAATGAAAAGGCGTGGAGCCGACAAGGTGGTGGGAATCGATTCGGATGAAAGATACCTCGAGCAGGCTCGCTACGCTGCAAAAGTGTTAGGTTATGAAATTGATTTTCAGAACAGGTCTGTGTACGATGTTGCAGGGCTAGGTGAAAAGTTTGATGTGGTGATCTTCATGGGAGTCTTATACCATCTACGCCATCCCTTGTTAGCGCTTGATCTCCTGTACGAAAATGTTGTAAAGGATTTGCTGATATTTCAATCCATGCAACGCGGCAGCGCGGAAGTTGAACCAACTCAACCCGACTACGATTTTTGGAATACCGACATCTTTGATCGTCCCCAGTTTCCCCACATGTATTTTATAGAATATCGATATGCGAATGATCCCACCAATTGGTGGATTCCAAACCAGGCCTGTATGGAAGCCATGCTTCGCAGCGCAGGTTTTGAGATCATCATGCATCCTGAAAAAGAGGTATACCTCTGCCGTAAGGCTGAGTTGCCCGATAATGAATGCTACGCAGTTTATCCATCCCGGAAACAGCAGATTGAATTATGATTGAAGCAGTAAAATTCTGGAACGAGCCCAATAATAAATCACATTGGGCTTTTGAGATTGACACCGATTGGAAACTTTTCGGAAATATGGTTACACTGGCAGCACAGGCAGCTAAGGCTGAAAAGCCGGGTATTTTGCGTGTTCTCGGAGGTATTTCGCCCATCGATCCTTTTTTCATTAGGAAAATGGAAGAATATGGAGCACTGGAGGATATGAACGCGGTAGCGGTTCACGGTTTTCCACTCGATTGGAATTTATGGAAGATCCACGAATGGCCGGCTAAAATAGCGGAGATTGAAGCGGTGACCCATTTGCCCGTATGGGTTACAGAAGTAGGCATCTCTACTTTCGGCGCAGAAGAAGTTCAGGAGTTTGGGTTACGCCGCACTGCCGAGTTGTTAATGGGCCGTGTAGACCGGGTTCATTGGTACAGCCTTTACGACCTGCCGCGGGAGTGGGAGGCCACCACACGTCACCGCGAGGCTGAAGGCTCCTCTTACTACCGTCATTTTGATATGGGGCTGCTGCAACAGGATGGTACCCCTAAACTGGCGCTAAAGCATTTTGCAGACTATACGCCCGAGCTTGGAATTTGCCAGTGGTTTCATTTTGAAGATCAGCGGCTGGAGGCTGCAGTTGACTGGCTCAGGCGGCTGGGAGTAAAATACCTGCGTACGGGCCTGAGTTGGGCAGATTACCTTAGGCCCAATGCGGAACAATGGTTTGATAAAATGATGAATGCCTTGCAGGAATTTGATCTAACGGTAACTTTTTGTTTCACCCCCGAATCAAAGGGCATTCAACCACATCATACCAGTCCGCCCATTCACCCCGAAGAGTTTGCTGATTTTTGTGCGCAAATGATGCGGCGCTATGCCTGATCACCTTTTTCAATATTGGTCTGCGGAATGATTAGCTCAAAAATTATGTGGCAGCAAGTTAAACAGGATATAGAAGATATTTGGATGCATTCTATGCGCCGCGGCCAATTCAGCGCTGCATGGCAACATTGTGACGAGGTACTGAAATCCAGGGCCGGAAAGCCTTGCTGGCATTTGCCGCGCCACTTACAATACATCTGGAACGGCGAACCGCTTAATGAAAAACGGGTGTTGGTGCGCTGTTATCATGGCCTGGGAGATACCATCCAATTCATCCGGTACGTAGCGTTGATCAAAGCCGTTGCAAGTGAAGTGATCGTTTGGGCGCAGCCAAAATTGATTCCTCTTTTAAAAACAGTTGAAGGTATTGACAAAATATTGCCACTGCATGACGGAGTGCCCGAAATAGCATTTGATGTGGACGTGGAAGTGATGGAACTGGCGCATATTTTTCGCAGTGAGTTGGAAACCATACCAATCAAAATTCCTTATCTGCATATTGATTCAAAGCCGCATTCATTGCAAACGGGCCGACCTGCTGTTGGATTGGTTTGGAAATCGGGAGAATGGAACCAACACCGTTCTGTCCCTTTTTCACTGCTTTCACCTTTGGCCAGCATACCCGGGCTCGACTTTTATATACTTCAGCACGATGCACCCGATGCAGGTTGGGATGGAGAATTTGGAGTATACCCGGGCCAACTACCCGTTCATGAATTAGCACATTATATTGCCGGTCTCGATCTCCTGATCTCTATTGATTCCATGCCCGTGCATCTTGCCGGCGCATTAGGTGTGCCGGTTTGGACCCTGTTGCAGGCCGAAGCAGATTGGCGATGGATGGATAAACTGGAATATAGTCCCTGGTATCCGACAATGCGGCTCTTCAGGCAACAGTACCGTGATGAATGGGAACCGGTGATCGGCCGGATCGCAGGGGAGTTGAGGCAACTATATGGGATAAATTTGTAAGTATCAGCACAATTGGCAGCAACCTTAATTTCTATCTATTGTTCTTTCTAAATCAAGTTTCTTTTTGTTTGTTCATGATGATGTGCTGCATGATAGATCGTGAAATACATCATTTCCCTTATCGTTAACTTTCCTAAAAGTGGATGAGGCAAAATGTAGATGTCGAGTTCTTCCTCTGTGAAATTGTCAATTTGTGTGGATAGCCTTGCTACTAATTTTAGAATCTTTTTACACAGCTCATTTTTTTCGTTAAAGGATACAGGCGCTGGTATGAACCTTCGGGTAGCTTTTCCTCCGGCCGCCAATTTAGCTGTGTATTTTTGCACTAAGCTTTCGTAAGTTATTGAGGCCCGGTTGCTTTTGGGGAATATCAATCGTAGTAAAAATTTCGGCAATGCTAAGCCTTGTGTTAAGGGTCGGAGAGCACGATAGATATGATCAAGCTGCTGCCCCGCTGTCCATTTATTATCAAAGCTATACTCAAATTGTTGCTCATTTAGCGAGGTCACAAAACCAACAAAGCTTTTATGGTTTTCGGAAAGTCGATCATTTATTTCCTGCTGATTCATTCTCTAAGATACATCACTGGAAATACTTCTCTTATCAAAAAAATCAACCTCGAATAAATTTTCCCCATAGGGCCCTTAACAAAACCTTACTGCTGCGAAGCAAGTCGGTACATTTTAGATCATGTTAAAAAACTTACACAGCATGTATTGAGAAGTTTTATAAACCGGACCTATCTGGTTTTCAATTGGCTGAATCGTTTACTCATTTCGCCAATTTTTCCTTTGTGATATGCAAGGCCATGATACACGGCTCCTGCAAGGCGGCTCCAGGCAATGTATAGTCGCGGTTGTTGAATGCTCCGGGCAAGCCGGAAAATACGATGGCTCCAGGCTGAAATATAATATCTCATCGTGTAAATCCATTTGCGTTGTTTAGCTGGCGTTGTTGAATCCGGCGCTACCCGTTTAAGAGGTTTAACTCCCCGGTGATTCCAGGTAAGCCGGTAAGCCAATCCTTCGCGCCGTTGCCTTAAGCCCGCGGCCTGCGTTTGTGCTACAAATGATGCATCAACTTCTTTGAGCTGCAGCCGGGCTCCTGCAATGCCATCCAGCAATACCTGGTGAATTACCGGTGATCGTACCACCACCACGTTCGTGCCTTTTCCATCCGAAGCGTAAGGCTCCACCCATGCATCACCAAAAGATATGTCGGCCGTTTCTGCCACAACATCATCACAAAAATTGCAGGCATTGTTCATAAAAAAACCTGCACCCCAGTCACCATCAGCAAGATGCCACCAATCTTTATTTACCGTTTCACCATTGTTTAATTGAAGCATTGCATTGTACCAGTTTGCGGGCCGGCCCGCGTCTTTATAACGAAAATCAACCTGCTGAATTTGCCTAAAGGGAACCTTCATCTGCCAGGCAAAACTTTCTACAAAGCGGGCACTTTTCATATGGCCACAAAAAAGGCCGAGTGTGAAAACGATGCGTTCCTTCAAAACCCAGTCTTCCATTCGGAGCAATTGCACCGCCTTGATAAAACACGGAATGCCAACCACTGCATAGCGGCCGGGGATCGCCTGTATTGTTCTGATGATTTCAGAAAGTTCAACCGGGTAATACCTCGATTTGGCACCTTCACGGATTTCAGCTTCGGTCCGGGCGATACGATAATGAAAAAATCTTCCGTTGGCTTGTGGGTTTTCTGATGCCACCACATGTGCCACCCCATCAATTAATCCTTTTCGAAGTAGTTCTGTTGCCACCCAGGTTACCATTCCACCTGAACTTCCCTGCGCACGATATGTATCTTCCTCCACATGCCCTACATAAGCTGCCTGCAAATACCCTACAGTCGTTTCATGTTGCACCGCTGCAAAAAGTTGCGATGCCAACTGGTCTTCATTTTTTGCCGCCGGGGAGAAGGGACAGGTGTTGGTAAACTCTTCAGAGCGTAATTGGTACCATCTCCGGGCAGGTGCCGGTTTCAATTGCCCGTAAGGATCAAATTGCATTTGCGCACCAGGTGAATGCGACCGGGCAACACAGCTTCCGCAACCAATGCATAGGCCCGAACGTACAATATCCTTTGGACTTAGCAATTTATCCATATTGATGAATGTGGTTTAGGCTCAATGACTGATCAAGGTATTCATTGGAGTTCTGTTGAAGCTGCCGGATGTTTCGAAAAATCTGCTCTTCCAAAGGATCATTCAGGCAATGATGATAGGTGGCAGTGGGCGTAGTTTCATTTACAAGATGTTTGTTGCTACCGGTTTTCGACAAAAGCCCCTGCAGTTTGTTACCGCGATAAGGGGTGGTTTCACAAACAAATGATTTCCCGTTCCGCAGTGCAAATACGCAGCCGTGAAAGAAATTGGTTACTACCGCTTCAGCACCGGCCATAAAGTGTGCGAAGTCATGTGGATCAGCAGTAATCCATTGTTCATGTGCCCAGTCGTTGCGATAGCCAATGCTGACTAGTGGTAGATTTCTATGGGTTGCCCAACTAAGGATTTGATTTACGAAAAATGGAGAAAAATTATGTCCATATAAGGCGATGTAAGGCTGCTCCGCGATAGCGCGTTCCTCCAGATGAACCGGAAACTGCAGGCACGGATCCAACACCAATGCAGGTTCAATCCCTATCGCGTTTTTTACGATGCGCTGTGAGTTTTCGTCCCGCACTGAAATGCTCGAAAAGTTGCGAAGCTTTTCGCTCCAACTTGGTTGCAGTTGCCAGGATGCATCATAATTTCCAAAGCTTGCTGCATAAGAAACCAGGCGCTTCCCACGAAGACCTTCACCAAAAAACAGGGGACATCCGCCATACCATGGATGAAATAAATTCCACACTTCATCACTACCCACTACGATCATATCATAGTCTTCCATTTGTTCCGGATCATTTAATCCAAACCTGGGTGATAGCGGCAGCGAATCAAAGGAGCGAAAGAAGTTTTTTATTTTTTTTCGGTAAAGTGGATAATCAGATTCAGGAACTGCTGTGGGCAATACCGGCCGGTAGGCGCATTTCCATTCGGCAACATTTACCTGCGGTGATTCATGATCAAGAATAGCTGCGTTGTGCCCGCGGGCAATCAACCCTTCCACCAGGCAACGGGCCTGCCAGTAACTGCCGTAATTGATACAACGATGAAATGTTAAAACACCAATTTTTAATGCTTTCATTTTTTTTATTAAAGGCAACCAGGAAGTTGATACGGGTTGCTGATGCGAAATTCAAACGGGTACTGGCATATTGCTCATTTTAAATTTGTGCCGGCCGCTTCACAGTTTTAATGGCATATGTTCTGTTGTATATCGCAACGCCTTAAGCTAAATGAATAGTGATTAACACGCGGTGCATTTACCGAGCAACATCATTGTGAATATGTATAAAAATTGTACCATTTCTTATTGCGGGATATCCATGCAAAATCCTGGATTTTAGAAAGCATTTTATTATTGCCACGAATGCACGAATAAAACTCATGGTTTAATCATTCGTGTCATTTGTGTTTTTCGTGGCAGTAAGTATTTAAAGTGCTTGACTGATTTATTATTGCCACGAATGCACGAATAAAACTGGTGAGTGCAATCCATTCGTGCTCATTCGTGTTTTTCGTGGCAGTAAGATTTGTGGCACTCAATTTTCAAAAGGTATTTGCAGTAAAGTTGTTTTATCTCATCAAAACAGGTTAATGACAAAGTTTATTTTGATTCGGCATGCGCTCACCGATGCTGTTGGAAAACGTCTTTCCGGGCGAACGCCGGGCATACATTTGAATCCCGAAGGATTTGAACAGGCCCACAACCTGGCGCAACGACTTACTGCTTTACCTGTTGCAGCTATTTATAGCAGCCCATTGGAAAGGGCCGTTGAAACCGCTATTCCAATTGCAGAAAGTTTACATCTGCAAAACGTGCCATGCAATGATTTTAACGAGATTGATTTTGGCGAATGGACCAACCGTATTGTCGAAGATATCAAAGACCAGCCCCTTTTTCAGCAATTTAATTCTTTCAGAAGTTGCACCCGAATCCCCGGTGGCGAGTTGATGAGTGAAGCCCAGTGCCGCATTATTTCAGGCATCGAAAATCTTCGTTTGCAACATCAACAGCAAACCGTTGCAATTGTGAGTCATGCTGATTTAATTAAAGCAGCCATCGCCTGGTATGCCGGCATTCACCTCGATATGTTTCACCGGATTGAAATTAGCCCGGCGTCCATAAGCGTCATTGAATTGTACGATGAAACGGCCCGCATTCTTGTTGTTAACAACACCGGGGATATTGCGATATAAGGTGTGGATTGGCATGAATTTTTTATTAGTAGTAAGAAAAAACTATATGAATACTCCAAAAAAAAGTCAACAGTCGAATGACTCTAAACAACAAGACCAGGTAAAGAATATGTCTTTGGACAACAATGACCTGGAGGATGATGGCTCTCCTGTTTTGGATGAAGCCGATCTGGAAGAAAACAACCTAACCGTAGAGGAAGCGGAAGATATCGAATGGGAAGATGCAGATACACCAGCCGAAGAAGAGGAAGATGACGACGAGGATATATAATGCGCCTCATTTTACCCGCTTTGCTACAGGAAATAGTATGTAAAACGATTGTTAACCTTAAAGAATTTGTATGGCATCTCATGAAGCAAAAACAGCAACAGACTTAAAAGAAATTAAGAAATGGGCAGAAAAGCGTGATGGCAAGCCGGCCAAGGTGAAGGGTGTCGGAAAAGGTGAGGGGGATGGTTTGATCAGGATTGATTTTCCGGGATATAGCGGCGCAGATTCATTAGAAGAAATCTCCTGGGAAGAATGGTATAAGATCTTCCAGGAAAATAATCTTGCGTTTCTGTACCAGGAAAAAACGGCGGATGGAAAAGAAAGCCGGTTTTTTAAACTGGTGAATAATAACTAAGGCAGTTCTGATGAATTGATAAGTATCCATGTATTGGGGTGCTTATCAATTCATTTAATATTACTTTGGAATAACCTGTCCCTAAAAGTAATTCAATGCAGGCAACTATTCTTTCATAACCAATTTGGTTGAAGCTTTCCTGGTAATTGCTTCCTTGTAGTACATCTCTAGTTCGATTGCCCGATGCGCAGCCGTATGATGTTGGAGCACTTTCTGACGGGCCCATTCACCGATTGCTTTTCTTTCTTCTTCACTAATGGATTTAATATAAAAAGCCGTGTCTGCTGCAGAAGAGGAGATTAAAATTTCCCTGTTTATCTCAAAAAAATGATCAATGCCTTCCCAATAATCGCTGATGATGGGTGTGCCGCAGGCAGCCGCCTCAAACAGGCGCACACTGGGGGAGAAGCCCGCTTCGATCATGTCAGATCTTGTTATGTTCATTGTAAAGCGCTGGCTGTTATAAAAGGCACTGTGCTCCGATGGCGGTAAGTGTTCAATCCGTTCGACGTTACCGGGCCAATCCAAATTAATTGGGTACTGGGGGCCGGCTACTACAAACTTCGCCCCCGGTAATAATCGTGCAGCATCAACTGCCAGCTTTTGTAACGGGGGCTGCCGGTCATCACTATAAGTTCCAAGGTAACCAAGGTCCCATTTAATTGTTTCTTCGTGTGGATAATAGAGTTCAGGATCAAAGGAACAATAGAACGGCATTGCCATTGGAGACCCATATTCCTCTTCCAGTTTTTGCAGGGTTGGGCCGCCCGTGAAAGACAAATATAGATTATACTGCGGTATCAGCGCCGGATGGAGATATTCAAAATCTCCCTTTTTTATCTTGGCAAGTGTAACCGGTGTATCGATGTCATAAAAGGCAGTAATCCCTTGTGCAGTGGCTGTTACCAATTCACCCACAGCAACCCCTTCAGGCACATAGGAACCCACAATAACGAGGTTGGCTTCGCGGATCAGGTCGGCATATTGGTTTTTAAGTTCATCCACGCTATTGTATAAAATAGTTTTACAAAAAGATGGATTCGGAAGGTCACGGTTTGTCGCATACCAGGGCTTGTCTCTCTCAAGAAAAGTAACATGGTGGCCGTTCTTACACAATTTACGCACAAGTCCCCTGAAGGTGGTCGCATGCCCGTTACCCCAGGAAGAAGTTATAGATAAGCCCAGGATAACTATATTTAATGGCGGTTGTTTCATACGATTAATTTTGATCCGCTGAATTCACGTAAGAGGATTTTATCCAGTTCTGCTGCACGATGTGTGTAAGTGTGTTTGGTTAAAACTTTTTGCAGCGCAGCTTTCCCAATTTCCGCTGCCTTTTCTTTTGTGAGAGAGACAAGAATTTCTTTTACCGCATCGCCACTGTTTGCAACCAGGATCTCTTTTCCGGGTTCAAAAAAAGAATCGATGCCTTCCCAATAATCTGTAATGATACAGGCGCCAGCACCCGCTGCCTCGAAAACACGGGTCGCCGGCGAAAAGCCATACTTCGCCATACTATCGCGACTGATGTTTAAAACAGCTTTCGGTGAACAGTTTAAAGCATTGTGATCCTTCGTAAATACATGCCCGATATACTTGATATTTGATGGCATCGGTTTATCCTGCCAGCCGTTTCCACCTAAAATAAAGTTGCACCCCGGCATCTGTTCTGCGACCTGTAAAAAGAATTCTTCCACCCGTTTTTCCCTGTCGGGTAAACGATTTCCCAGGAAAACAAGGTCGGCTTCAAAATGGGTTTGTTTTTCTACAGGATGATGTGTGAAGGGATCCAGTGCGTTGTAGATAGGATGGCAATTTTTAGCACCTAATTTTTTATAAGCATTTACAACTGGTTCGCCGCCACCGTAGGTGAGAATGAGATCATATTGCGGAATCAATTTGCTGAAGTAATCATCTTCACTGCTGTTCACACGGTCCAGCGTCGCCGGGGCATCTACATCCCAGAATATCACGTATTTATTCCGTAGCCTGAGTTGCGCCACTTCTTCCTCCAGCAATTGATCAAATACGCCAACGCCGCTGGTTTTTATGATCACATCCGCATGCAGCGCATCTTCCAATACATTACGCACTTCTGTGATGGTGGGCTGGTATACTTTTATGACAGCCCAACCGGGATCCGGGATGTCGCGGTGCTGTTGCCGTTCGTATGCATCGGGTTCATAAAAAGTAATTTCATGTCCTCTCTCATACATGGCCCGTATGATTCCGCGGTAATAAGTCGCTGCGCCATTCCAGTATGCAGAAACGAGACTGGATCCAAAAAAAGCAAATTTCATAATTGTATTTGTTTAGAGCGTTTTTTGATACCCAGTTGTTCACAGATCGTATACAATTCGTCGACCCGGTGTGAACAGGTATGATTGCGCCAGATAGTTTTTAACCCGTTTGCCATCATATCGGCTGCAAGCGCATCATCGGAAATAATCTTCTGCATCCACATTTTCATTTCTTCCCCGTTCTGAGCCATGATAAAATCTTTGCCGGGTGTAAAAAGATGTTCCTGGTCTTTCCAGGGAGAAGACAGCAATGGGATGGCACAGGCAAGTGCTTCAAAAGGGCGAATAGTAGGGATGCCGGGCAGAAAACGGACGTATGGGCCACGGGGCACATGAACCGTAAAACGATATTTTGCAAAAACTTCAGGAGCTTTAAAATTTGGAAGCCAACCGCCGTATTCGATGCCTGCATCCGCCAGTGCCTTGAGGGCATGCGGCGGATAACGCACTCCATATATTTTTGCTTTCAGCTTTAATTCTTTTACCGGCTTGATGATAAACTCTAAAAGTTCTTTGGTTCTTTCTTCATCGCCCCAGTTACCAATCCAAACTAGGTCGCCTTCATAATTACCGGCCGACATGGGTTTAAAAACCCTTGTGTCTGCAGCTTCGTGCCAGGTCCATGCATGTTTGGCCCAGCCTTCCTTTAAGTAAATATCCCTGATAACATCGCCATAGGCCAGCACGCCATCATATGCCGATAAATCATAGGATTTCATACTTTCACTTTCTGTAACGGACCGGTGATGTGTATCGTGAAATAATAATTTAAATTTCATTGTACTCCTTTTCTCCCCAACACATTTCACCAGCCGATGCTCGTTCCATTCATGAACGATTACCAAATCTGCGCCTTTTAAAACCTTCTCCAAGTCAATCGAATTCAAATTGTATTGAATGGATTTCAGCAGTGGATAGTAATTATAAAAATCTTGCAGTGCACCCACACCGTGTTCTTTAACAAGGTTTGATAAACTCCACGCGTTTTCCGATTCGTAAATCTCAACCTCATTGCCTCTAAGAATCAACTCGGTGGCGATGCCGCGTAAAAAGTGTGCATTTCCATGATTCCAGTCGGACAGTAATGAATGATAGAAAAGGATAATTTTCATGTGGATAAGTTTAAGTAGAGGTAACGGGTTCGCCGGTGTTTAATAATTCGTGGTAAACGTTTATGTAGTTGCCGGCCATCGCTTCGGTACTGTATCTTTTTGCCCTTTCGATCGCCATTGCTGCATAGTGTTGACGTAGCTCATCACTTTCTAATAAATGGTTTACAGTGTCAGCCAAACCGGCTGCATCATTTGTATTTATATACAAAGCGCTATCGCCCCAAATCTCTTTCAGCGAAGGAATATTACCCAACACAAGCGCACAACCTGACAAGGCAGCTTCCAGAACAGACAGTCCGAATGGTTCGTACTTTGCCGGGAGTACATAAATGGAAGCAACCGATAACTCCGCAGCTATTTGGGTGACAGCAATTTTTCCAAGGTTTGTAATATTTGCACCTGCGGTTGAACAATAATCGTTTCCGAAACTGGTATCGCCGGCTAACCTGATTGGGCAACGGATCTTTTTTGCCGCTTCCACCAACAGGCGGATATTTTTTGCTTCATCCCATATTCTGCCCATGCTGCAGACAACAGGTTGCTTTTCTGCGGGATAAAACAGCCCACCATCTCTTCCATTATAAATGACCCTGCCCGGGGCAGTGCCGAAGTAAATTTTCCGGATATCCTTCAGCGATGATTTTGATGGAGCAATAATCAAGTTTGCTTTTTGTAATCCGCGGTGTACCTTTTTAAAATATTTATTCCAATGCACCGGGGGATACCCTTGCTTTACTGCAAGCCACCATGAAAATACGTCTGAATGAGCAACCATTATCACCGGCGCATTCCAGTTTAATGAACCGTATGAATAGGAATTTAGATGAACCAGGTTGGGTTGTACTTCTGCCGCAAGTTCCAATAACCATGCGCCCGAATTATCAATACTTTGCCACGGGCTATCCATCCATTCCAGCAGGAAATCGGTTTCGTATACGGTTACATTTTCAAGTGCTTTGATTTCCTCTTTCTGTGAAAACTGCATCGGTGCACCCGTGGTAACGACGTGAAAATGTACATTGAATTCCTTCAAAGATCTGCACAACTCTATCGCATACGACCACACACCTCCAATTGTGTCCGTTGTCATTAATACTTTTAAAGGGGTATCCCTAGTCCATTCTTCCATAAATTTTGTCCAGTACTTCTGCTGATTGTAAATATTGTTCTGCTTCCCTGTTAAAATGATTGTTGGTTGAAAGTTGTTTAATCCATCTTAGCAATGCCTTTCCGCCCCAGTCATCAGGAGAAGCAACGATGGTTTCTGTTTTTGTTCCCCAATACCGGAGGGCAACAAAATCATAAAACGAACCCGCCACATTTTTCAACGCCACGGCACCTTTGGTACCATAAAAGCCAGCTTCAATGATGGCATCCGATCCGGCGGGCAGGTTCCAGGAACAGGCCAGTTGCGCAGTAATATCATCTTCCAGGTCCATCGTAACTGCGGCATAATCTTCCACTTCTTTTTTCCCCTTCACTGAAATGCCTTTAGCCATCAGGCTGCTGTTTATCTTGATTGTTTTTGGAAAATCAAGTGCATATAACATCAAATCCACCAGGTGAATGCCGAGATCTAATGCGCAACCTCCGCCGGACAACGAAAAATCGTAAAACCAGGGTTTATCCGGTCCATAAGCATTGTGAAATTTGAGATCCACGGCAAAAATCTTCCCCAATTCACCCGACCGTATAATGGACAGTATCTTTTGAAATGCATTAGTATACCGGTAAGAAAAATCGGCACCCAATAACCGGTTGTTACGTCTTGCGGTATTCACAACGGCCGATACTTCCACACGGTTTCTACCTAACGGCTTCTGACAGAAAACGGCTTTGTTTTCTTTAAAGGCGGCAACGGCCTGTTGCATGTGTAAGGCGCTTGGGGTGGCAATTACAACACCATCGATCTCTTTATCGGATAACAGTTCATCAAAGGAACCGGTGATCTTTGTTGCAGGTGCAATTTTAAAAGCTTCCTGAAGGCATGCTTCAGAAGGGTCCGCAATAAGCGACATTTCAGCCAGGTTGCTATCTGCCACAGCTTTCATACGGGCTCTTCCGATCCAGCCTACACCGGCAAAAGCTAAACGGGGTTTTGTTGCGATAAGTGTTTCCAAAAAAAATTTTTATGGTTGAATTAATACTTTCATAAAGCCATCGGGGCGCCTCCCTGTTCTTTCAAATCCCTTTTCTATTTCGTTTAACGGGAGAATATCAGTGTACAATTGATCGGGATGAATAATGCCATTTGTCATGGCTTCCACTGCATGTTGCATACCGCTGAGGTATTTGGCCGGATCACGCTCATGTGCATTGATGACATCGATTCCTTTCCAATTCCATTTTTGGAAGTTTACCTGCCGTAAACCATCCTGATGATAACCGGCAATGATGATCTTTCCACCTTCTCCAATAATCTCCGTGGCAATATCAATTGCCTCCTGTTTGCCTGTGGCTTCTATTACCCTCGTGCAAAATGCATTGCCGGTAATCTCAGCTACTGTATTACTTACCTCCCAGGTGCTGGTTAATGGGATCACTTCATCGGCGCCGTATCGCTGCGCCATATCCAACGAGTATTGCCTCCGGGAAATAGCGATTATTTTGGCACCACGGTTTTTTACGAGCTGGCAAAGTAGCGTACCCAAAAAGCCCATTCCAATAATAGCTACTACATCATTTGCTGTAATATCACTGCGGTTGAAAATGTTCATAGCACATCCCAGTGGCTCACCGGGAAAAGGCATGTTTTCCAGCTCCGGGGGAAGTTTAACGAAACTACCTTCACGTGCAATATCATATTCAGCGTAGGAATGATAGGAGAGAAAGGTAACGCGATCGCCCCGCTGTACATTGCTTATCTTCTCACCCGTTTCTTCCACAATTCCCCAGCCTTCGTGACCGGGTGATCCGGGGTCAGCGGGGTAGGTAAACCATTCCCTGCCCTCCCATAATGGAATGCTGGAACTGCATATGCCACATCCTTCCACTTTTATCTTTACTTCATCTTCTTTTACGGTGGAGATTGGTACATCCCTTAATGAAAAGGATCCGGGTTTAGTCAGTACTGCTGCTATCATCAACTTATTGTGGGTTTAACGAAATAAATATCAACCAACCATTGGTTTAATGAATGGCCGTGTCATGCGTAATCATGTGATTGGCTTGCATATTGGATAATTGATTGTTCAGGCGGCATTGATTGCGTTTTGTTTTTTTACAGGCTTTATAGTTCGGCCGGATTGGTTTTCGCGGAGCCAGTTGTATAATCTTTCTATTCCTTCAATGGTTGCTACCTGCGGGGCCCATCCGGTGGCCGCATTGAATTTTCCAAAATCAGAAACATAATATTTTTGATCACTTGGCCGCCAGTCTTCAAACTTTACCGTGGGTTTCTTTCCGGAAATTTTGCTGATCATCTCACATAATTCCAGTAGGCTGATGGTATTGCCGATACCACCACCCATATTGAATGCATTTCCCGACAGATCCTGCACATTTTCCATCGCCAGCAGGTAAGCATTTACGAGGTCTTCAATGTATAAAATATCGCGTACCTGTTTGCCATCTCCATACAAAGTGATGGTGTTGTTTTTTATAGCCTGTATCAGGAAATGCGCCACCCATCCCTGGTCTTCATTTCCAAACTGGTGCAGGCCATAAATGCAACTCATCCGAAATACTACCGTCTTTAAACCAAAGGTTCGTGCGTAATCCAACATATACTGATCGGCTACTCCTTTGGTACATCCATAAGGACTATGAAAATCGAGGTTGCGTTTTTCACTGATCCCTTGCTGACGAAAGATAGTGTTCTCGGGATGATACCGTGTACCATTCATTACGATACCAAGATCATCCAGGTCGCCGTATACTTTATTGGTTGAGGCAAAAATTACCGGTGGCTGATGTGCAGATTGCCTGATCGCTTCCAGGAGGTTAAGCGTTCCCTGGGCATTTACTTCAAAATCGTAAAAAGGGTCTGTGAGGCTCGATGTAACTGCTACCTGTGCAGCGAAATGAAATATTCGTCCTGCATTTTCAACGGCAGTGGCAACAGCAGCTTTATCCCTTATATCTGCGATCATAACTTGCAGGTTGTGGCCATGCCT
Organism: Ferruginibacter sp.; assembly: GCA_025963635.1. Taxonomy (GTDB): domain Bacteria; phylum Bacteroidota; class Bacteroidia; order Chitinophagales; family Chitinophagaceae; genus Ferruginibacter. The sequence continues at coordinate 69,933 of JAOQAK010000055.1, read as the reverse complement.
TTCTTTCAGCCACGTTAAATTCTTTTCAACTCCCGCCCTTGAAAGATTATCAAATACAATCACCTTTTTGCCTTCCGTTAATAACCGGTCGGCAAGGTTTACTCCAATAAAACCAACACCGCCTGTTATTAAAATATTTTCTTCTTTTTGATCTGCAGATTTTACTACCATAATTTATAAACGATTTAAAGTTTTTTAAACGGTAAGTCCTCTTACTGCCAATTCGTGCCTGGCCATCGTTACTTTATCATCCGCTGTCTGGCCTTCGAGCCATTCGGCCAGTTCAATTAAGCCCTGCTCAAGAGACACCTCGGGCTCATATCCGAGTATTTGTTTTGCTTTTGAGATGTCTGAAAAGCAATGGCGGATATCACCCACCCGGTACTTTCCACATATCTCGGGAATGATATCTTCTTTGTTAAGTATTTCTGATAATTTTCCTGCAATCTCATTGATAGTATAGGCATTTCCACTGCCAATATTAAACACTTCATTGTTTGCACCCGGTGATTCCATCGCGAGGCGAGACGCCCGGGCTATATCGAGCACACTCACGAAATCTCTCTTCTGGTTACCATCTTCAAATATTAAAACAGGATTGTCATTCAGTAAGCGGGAAGCAAAAATTGCCAACACGCCGGTATATGGATTTGAGAGTGATTGCCGTGTGCCATATACATTGAAAAAGCGCAGTGCAACAGTCGGAATATTGTACGCCTTGCCAATCATCAGGCACAATCTTTCCTGGTCGTATTTGGATAGTGCATACACAGAAGACAGCGACGGCGTTTTTGTTTCAGGAGTAGGATAGGGGTTTAGAATATTGCCAGCTTCATCATGCATTTCCCAATCCCCTGCCTTGAGTTGTCGCAAGCTTCTTTCCACACCTGCTTTAATAGTATTATTATTGTCTCTATAAAGTCCTTCTCCATAGATGCTCATACTGGATGCTACCACCAGTTTTTCAACCGGGTTTTTGCTAAGAGCTTCCAATAGAACAGCGGTACCTAAATTATTTACCTCAGTGTATTCTTTGATTTCGTACATACTTTGTCCTACGCCCACCATGGCTGCATAGTGGTATACTGCATCCATTCCTTTTAGGACTTCCTGAACTTTTTTGGGATCACGAACATCGCCTTTGATCAACTCTATGGCGCTGTTGAGATATTGAGGTCTTTTACATTGTTTTCCGTGCACCTGTTCACTCATATTGTCGAGCACTCTTACATTATACCCGTTTTCTAAAAGCTCATCCGCCAAATGCGATCCGATGAAGCCAGCGCCACCGGTTATTAATACATTTTTGTTCATCAATGGAGTGTTTACAATTAATAATTTTTTTCGCCCCTTTAAGATCGTGTTGCAGGTAATCACCGACATGATATTACCACCTGAACTCTCCTCGAAAATTCAGTACAGATGTTTACCTATATTTATAAATAAGATAATATATCAGGGTATCGACTTACATTGGTTAAAAGTTACGTGTGGCCACCTGGGTTTTTCGTTCGTATCACCCAACCATGTAACCCGATATGAACTTCAAGTCTAGTGTAATTCATTCTTAATTATTGGGTTACCAACAAATCATGATATTAGTAATTCTTGCAATAATGTTGCCATGCTAGTCACCAACACTGCGGTCACTTCAAAAGGGGATTTTAAAATACTTATGTGGAAATATTTCCATATTTGTTAGCGAAAATGTTTACGAGAGTATATAACGCCGGCAGTTTGAATTCAAATCACCCTATGGCTTGCTCATGAGTTTTGTTTTATTCCATGTTGCATTGTGGAAAGCTTTTGAATAATCGGTTAATCAGGGTTTGTTTTTTGTTATATACTATAATGCTATATGGCAGATTGTACATTTAAACAGCAGCTATGAATAATTCAGAAGCCCCCGGGAATATGGAACAGATGGCACATATTGTAGACCGAAATATTACCGCCCTGTTGAAAAGGCATGAGCAGGAAGAACAAAGGAAATCTTTAGAAAACAAGGTAGCTGATAGTATTGCCCGGTTCACTGGCAGTATGCCCTTTGTATATATTCACCTGGTCCTTTTTGGGTTGTGGATCATATGGAATCTTGGGTGGATTGGGTTGAGGCCATTTGATCCATCCTTTGTTACCCTGGCCATGTTTGCGTCGGTTGAAGCAATTTTTTTATCAACCATTGTACTAATCAGTCAGAACCGGATGAATGCGCAGGCCGATAAGCGTGCGGACCTGGATTTACAGGTGAGCCTGCTTACTGAGCATGAGGTTACCCAGTTACTCAACCTGGTAAAGGAAATGGCAAAGAAGATGGATATTCGTGAAGCATATCACCCTGAATTGGAGGAACTATCGAAAGACGTTCAGCCGGAGAAAGTGCTTGATACGATGGAAAAGCATAAATCTGAAATTGAAAGAGGTGGGATTGTTTAATACCACAGTAGAATTAACTGTGTGCTGGTATTATGCGAGGGTGACCGTCTCCTGGATAGATAAAATAGGGATAAAAAAACCTTCGATAAACTCACCACTTGTGGAATGCAATCAACAACAAATTGCATGATCTCTAAAAATGGGACATTCGTTTCCTGTTTGACCTTTGTTTTAGGATCTATCAGTGTAAAAATATTGAGCTAACAGTTGGCAAATATTTCGCAGTAGTGCAATAAACAATTTAGTCTATGAAGCAAACAATTATTGCATCTTTAATCGTTTTAACGCTCGCCTCCTGTAGTAATTCATCTGACACCAATAGCAGCACTGGTTCAAACGCAGCTGGTGTAAATAGCACGAGCGCTAACGGGTCTACAACGAACGATACGATCGAAACGCCGAACAAGGGACCGGGTCCCAGCGCATCTGCAAACCATGATTCCTCTGTCACAGTATCAGCAAATGGAGCAAGCACAGGCGGCACTTCACGTGGCAAAGACAGTTCTAATTCGAACCAGGCAAAGCGTGGCGCCGGAACCGTCACAAAGGATTCAACAAAATAAAAAAGTCAACACTACCTTATTTCAGTCTTCACCCTATAGAAATGGGAATCAGCCTGTATATTGACCTGTAGGCAGAGGGTGACTGGCTGCCTGGTGACGGAGAACACAGTTGATCTTACGATCTTTTGCATTCGGCACACTGTCGTGTACTAAGGTTGGAAGACTGCTCGTGAACAGTCCATAATTATGTTAGAAACCCGGGATTAAGTACTTAGCTATGTGAGATAAAAATAAAGTTCACGAGTTTATCCCCCGCCAGGTATCACCCAAATTCCTACGCCTCGGGTTTTCTTAAGTCCGCTCTCATTCTATAACCGATCAATCCGAATAAGCCTAATAAACCGAGCAAACCCCAGTTCCCTGAATTGTTATTATTGTTAGGATGATTTGCATAATCACTGCTGCCACCCGGAACAGTTTCTTTGCCTTTATTTGCATCTGATGTATTGCCTGCACCCGTGGTATTTACACCGCCCGTGTCATTCACTCCAGCCGTATTGCCATTAGCATTTCCAGTTTGTGCGCCCTGTGTTCCGGCACCCGTACTTCCCGCTGCCCCGGTACTGGCATTGGGCGTTGTTGCCGGTGAATCAGGATGATTCTGTGCTATTGAGGAGTAATCGAATACCAGGGATAAAATGAATGCAAATAAAATGAAGGATAACTTTTTCATAACCTCTTTTTTATGGTTCAATATGCAATCCCTGTTCCAAAGGAATTTAAATAAGTATTGACGCAGAATGTAGAAACTCTTTCCAACCTGGGCAAATTATTCCTAAAATATTGCCTTGTTCCCATAATGCTATTTCAGAAAGCAGAGTTACAGCCAATCTTTTTTGATGTGCTGATTATTTTTTTAAACATTTTATCTGTAGGTGATTGTATTTATTGAGCATATTTCCAATATCTTTCCAATCTTTATCAAGCAACCTGAGTAGCTGTTGCATGCACAGGAAAAAAGCTTTTATTGTGAAAGTCACATTACATGAAAAGACCTGCACGAATAGGGCAGCCAATAGCTTTGAAAAAGAATATCGTTTACAATTTAATCTCCTTATCATAATAAACCACCAACATGCAAGTTCCATTTGATACAAAAGTTGCTGCACCAACCGATCTTGGCAACTCCTCTTCATCCAATCTTTTTGGTATCTCTTTGATAGCGGCCCTTGCCGGCTTTATTTTCGGTTTTGATACTGTTGTTATCTCCGGTGCAAATCTTCCCATCAAGGAACTGTGGCACACTTCACCCTGGTTTCATGGCTTCTTCATTATGTCGATGGCGTTATGGGGAACTGTTGTTGGTTCCGTTTTCGGCGGTATTCCCACGCAGAAATACGGAAGAAAAAAAGTGTTGCTGTGGATCGGTATATTGTTTAGCATTTCCGCCCTGGGTTCAGCTTTTGCGCAGGGGCCGTATATGTTTTCATTTTTCCGTTTTATAGGCGGACTTGGAATTGGTGTTTCATCGGTTGCAGCGCCAACTTACATTTCTGAAATTTCTACTCCAAAAACAAGAGGTCGCCTGGGGGCCATGTACCAGTTTAATATTGTATTCGGGATATTGATTGCATTCTTATCCAACTATTTTTTGCAGGGGCAGGGTGGTACCAACGACTGGCGATGGATGCTGGGTGTAATGGCCTTGCCTTCGGTGATCTATACAGTAATGGTTTTTGGTATCCCGGAAAGTCCGCGTTGGCTACTGTCAATGAAAAAAGATTTGGCCGGCGCAAAAACAGTTATGACGAGGCTGGGCGTTCCAAATCCTGATGAAGAAATTGCTGCTATTATGGCGAGCAATGAACATGAGTCAAGGGTTGGCAATAGTTCAGCATTTTTTAGCTCAAAATATAAAACCGTGCTATGGCTGGCGTTTATGGTAGCATTTTTCAACCAATGGTCAGGCATCAATTTCATTTTATATTATGCACCGGAAATACTGGAAAGAGCTGGCCTCGCTGCTAAAGACTCATTATTCAATTCCATTGCTATCGGGGGCACCAACCTTTTATTCACTTTCGTCGGTTTGTATTTGATCGATAAGGCCGGCAGAAAAACTTTACTGACCATTGGTTCAATCGGGTATATCATAAGCCTTTCCATGGTAGCCTGGGCTTTTTATTCAGGCGCCGGTGCGGAGTTTTTATTGGCGTTCCTCCTGCTGTTCATCGCCTCACATGCGGTTGGCCAGGGAGCTGTAATCTGGGTATTTATTTCTGAAATTTTTCCCAACAAAGTGAGGGCAACCGGGCAGTCATTTGGTGCAAGTGTGCATTGGGTATTTGCTGCATTGATCACCTTAATTACGCCGGCTTTTCTTGATAAAGATCACGGGATATTCAAAGACAATCCATGGCCGATCTTCGGTTTTTTTGCATTCATGATGGCATTGCAACTTCTATGGGTTTTGACAAAAGTGCCTGAAACGAAAGGGGTATCTTTAGAAGCGCTTGAAAAAAAGCTGATAAAAGAATAAGAAAGCTGTTTGGAACGGTACATGTACGATGTTCAGCATCGTTGTGCTGCTGGTTCAGACAGGGAGCGCAATGGAACCGAAGAATCCTTTGTGCCATTGGTTTTTTATCGAATCAAACCACAGCCGCTACCTTAACAGAAGATTTCCGTACAAACAGCTCTGTCGGCAATATTCTTTTTTCAAAGTTGGTTTCCGGCTTTTTGCTTTCAATTAGTTTGATCAATAGTTCAGCTGCTGTTTTCCCCATTTCAAAAGCAGGCTGCCTGATGGTAGTAAGAGAGGGATTAAACAATTCAGGGGAACTGAAATTGCAGAACCCGGCTATGGCAATTTTATCCGGTATAGGAATGTTTTTTTGATGCAGCAATGCAAAAGAGCCGATGGTGATACGATCAGAGGCGGTAAACAGCGCATCGGGCGGGTTAGCCATATCCAACAACTCCTGCACCGCCGATTCAATTTCTTCAATCATCATTCCGCCATGCTCACAATATTTAATGTAATCTTCATTTACCGGGATATCGTATTCAGCAAGTGCTTTAAGATAGCCTTCTTTTCTCTCGCGGGTGATGGAGAGCGACTGCGAACTGGTTACCTGCGCTATGTTTCTGCAGCCGCTTTCAATAAGGTGTTTTGTTAAATTGTACGCCCCGCCGATATTATCAGCTACTACCTGGTGTGTGTTAAAGCAATCGCTTACCCTATCAAAGAACACAATGGGCACACCCTGCTCATGTATGTGCTGAAGTGTGCTCATATCCTTTGTTTCGCTCGCCAGGGAAACGATCAACCCGTCTACAGACCGCCAGCTAAGATGTTCGAGGTTACTCTCTTCACGCTCCTGCGACTCATGGCTTTGGGTAATGATGATATGATAGCCCCTGTTATATGCAATTGACTCGATGCCACTGACCACTTCCGCAAAAAAATTATTGGGAACCGAGCAAAGCAGCAGGCCGATGCTTTTGCTCTTATTGCTCTTTAGGCTTTGGGCTACCAGGTTAGGGTGATAATTGTTCTTGTGGGCATATTCTTTTACGATTCGCTTTGTTTCTTCACTTATCTGGTAACTATCCCGCAGAGCCCTCGATACGGTGGAGGAGGAAAAATTTAACGCTTTAGCAATGTCGGTTATTGTAATTGATTCGATTTTCATTTTTGAGCCTCCGTTTTTCTTACCCGGTAGATATTTTGATTTCGATGGGTAAAATTACAGTTTTCACCAGTAACAAAATAATTCGCCAAAGTAATCAACAGTCAGTTTTGACTACATTGATTCCGCTCTTTGGCGACTGCCGTTGAGTCCTTTTCGCTCACAGTAATATAAATTGTGCCAATTTGCCGGGGTCCAAAAACGGCCCAATTGCTTAGGCATAGGGCGGGCTGTGCATACCAGCTGTAAATGACCTACCGCTAACCCGGCATGCAACAAGTGTTTTGAAATATGGAAATGAGTATTGTATAATTTATAAAAGCCAAAATGTTGTTTAAGCGGTCAATCGCAATTTTACTGTCCAAATAAAATTGTGAACACTGTGCCTTTCTCCTCCTGCGACTGCACATCAATGCGGGCATTATGACTTTGCAGTATATTTAATGTGGTGGCTAATCCCAGCCCGATACCGTTTCGCTTGGATGTAAAATAGGGCTCAAAAAGCTTGGCCTTATTTTCTTTACTTATCCCGCAGCCATTGTCAATTATCAGGAGCTGCGCCTGCTTGCCCTGGCAAATAGTTGCCACTTCAATAAGCCCTGTTTGGTCGGCAACGGCTTCGATGGCATTTACCAGGATGTTCAGAATAGCCATATCCAGTTTAGGGGCATCGGCTTTTATGGTACAGTCATCGTCATCAAAATGGGTGATCAGTTTTATATTACGAAGCACCACTTTATCCTGCACAGAGGCAATCACCCGGTTGAGTAATCCATGTAACGAAATGTCTTCGAAATTCATATCCGCCGGCCTTGAACTTTGCAATAGCTCCGTCACAAGATCGTTGATCCGCTGCCCGTTGCGGTGAATGATATCCAGGTAGAAATGATCGTCTTCATCAACTGTTTTTTGCAGCAGGTTTTCAACAGCCAGCTTGATATTGCTTAAGGGATTTCTAACCTCGTGGGCAAGCGTACGGATAAAGCGGCCCGAAGCAGCCAGTTTTTCCGCCTGGAGGCTTGCTTTTTCAGCCTTTTTTAAATCCGTAATGTCATGTATGATGCCCTGCAGGTAGTGTTCATTATTGCTGTCAATTTCAATGGAGGCAGATATCAGACAGGTTTTAACCTCATCAGTTGCAGTAATAAATTCCATTTCAAAATTGTCGATTTCCCCATCCATCCTTATTTTGGTAAAGAAATCTTCCATGTCTGCAGGGTTTTTCAAAAAAGCGGTCAGCTTTTTACCTACACAGTCTTCCACAGCAAAGTCGAGTATATCCGTCACTGCATAATTAATGGTGGTGAGCGTGGTATCCCGTCGGGCAATGAAAACAATGTCCTTAGATTTTTCAAAGATGCTGCGGTACCTACGCTCACTTTCCTGGATCTTTTGAAGATTATGAATGCGTTCCAGGGTGTAACGGATGGTTCGTTCCAGTTTATCTTCATCGAGGTCCGCTTTTATCAGGTAGTCAAAGGCGCCTGCCTTGGTAGCCTCAATATCGATATTGTAATTGCCTTTACCGGTAAGTAAAATAATAGGGGTAGTGGTATTTTTTGATACGACATCTTTAATGAGATCTATACCATTTTTGGCACCCAGGCGGTAATCGCAGAAACATAAAGTATAGCGGTTGCTGCACAGTTCGTCGATGGCTGCAGAATAACGCTGTATCCAATTGATTTCAAATTTCCATGCTGAGATGTTCTTAAAATAATCGCTGATAAGAATAAAATCATCTTCATCATCTTCTACTACTAAAATGCGCAGCAATTGCTGGTTATTGATCATAAATATTATTGATATTGGGGAAGTATGATCGAAAAAGTGGCTCCTTTTGCAGGTTCGCCTTTAGCAAATATCAGGCCCTTGTGGTTGAGAACTATTTTTTTGCAAATGCTTAAGCCAATGCCTGTCCCGGGATATTCGGATTTCCCTTCAAGACGTTGAAAAAGCTGGAATATTTTGTTAGCATACAATTGTTCAAACCCAATTCCGTTATCTTCCACAGTGATGTTATAATAGACCATTTCCGGGATTAGCTGGTAATTTGCAACTTCCTCCGGGGTTAATTTTTTAGCATCGATTGCAATCTTCAGCGGAACGTTTTCTCTTCTGAATTTGATGGAATTATTGAGGAGATTGATAAAAAGCTGCAGCATCTGGCTGCTGATCGCTTCAATAGAAGGCAGTGTACCGAGGCTGACAGTTGTATTTGTTTCTGCGATACTTAGATCAAGGTCTTCCATCGCCTCTTTTACAACAGCTGAAAGATCGCTCATTTCGGGGGGAGGGTTATTGAGGCTGATCCGTGAAAATTCGAGGAGATTATCAATTAGTTTCCGCATGTTTTCGCACGCAGCCACTACTCTTGTTATATACAGGTTACCATCATCACCCAATTTATTTGAGAACTTAAGTTGTAAGCGCTGACTGAACGTAGAAATTTTTCGCAGCGGTTCCTGTAAGTCGTGAGAAGCCACATAGGCAAACTCCTCCAGTTCGCGGTTGGACCGATTCAATTCATCGATCTTGTTTTCCAGTATTTTTTCATATCCCCGAAGCTCCGTCACATCGCGGGTGGTGCCGATTATTTTCTGAATTTCTCTTTCGTTATTCCGGATGATCTTTCCGTAAGTGGACAATATCTTAACAATCCCCTTATTATCTTTTATTTCATAATCCCATTGATAATTGTCTTTTTCTTTGATAACGTCAAGATTATTATCCAGTCCCTTCTGGTAATCCTCGGGCCTTATATGTTTTTCATACAACTCTTTATTAATTTTGAGCTTGTCCTTATCCGCCAGGTCATATCCAAAAATATTATACATGCCTTCTGTCCAGAACATTTTGTTTCCCTCAGGGTCGCTTTCCCAGGTTCCATAATTTAGAAAGGTTTCGTTTTCAAGCATCATTGCTTTATATTCCGCCAGGCTCCTCATACTTTCCTCCTGCACGGTTATATCGCGGGTGATACCGGTAATGCGTTTCATTCCTCCTTTCTCATCGTATTCAATTTTTGCGTGTTCATTTACAGTGAGCAGGTTGCCCTTATATGTTTTTAGCTGGAATTTGATCCGGTAAGAATCCTTTACGTTTCCTTCACTAAATCTTTTTTCAAACTCCTGGTACGTATCGTTCTTTAAAATATGGCTCTTGTAAAAATCAGGCGTAATACTGGTTTCCATTTCCTCCTCAGTATCATACTCCAGTAGATGATACATACCCTTTGTCCAATACAACTTGTCAAGGGCAATGTCCCACATCCAAAATCCAAACTTTAAAATTGCTTCTGCATTATTCATCAACTCATCGGCCGTGCTGTTTTTTAACACGGGAATTGCTGACTTTACAGAATTCTCCAGCAGGATATAGTAATAGGATTGATGCAATTTGCGAACCCTAACCCTATAATAGCTGTATTTACTGTTTTTATTAACCAGCCGGTAAGTGGCGTCCTGCGGTACCGTTTCATCCCCATTCATCAACGCGTTCATCGCATTTTTAAAGGGTTCCTGGTCTTCTTTGTTTAACAAGGGGTAAATGCTGTATTTCCAGTCTGCCAGGTCGTTTACCGAATAGTTAAATTCGTTGCTGAACATGCTATTGGCATACACGATCACATCTTTTTCATTGTTGTAAAAAAGAATGGGTTCCGCAGAAAAAAAGGAGAAATCTTTTCCGAAGAAATTGTGATCACCATCTTTGCTGAGTGTATCACGTATCTCGGCAAATTCCGTTAAAAAAGAATCCAGCATACCATAAATTATTGTTCGTTAAACTGGTTGTATTGTTTCATTTTATTGTACAGGGTTTTCCTGTCTACGTTTAATAATTTGGCAGCTTTACTTTTGTTGAAGTTAGCTTTTTTTAAAGCTTCTAAAATCATTTCATATTCCGCATCAATACTAACGGTTTTTAAGGTGTATTTATTTAATTTGTTAAACTCTTCCGGCTGTGAGGCTACGGATGATGATCCATCTGAAGAACTTATTCCGTTATAAGACGGCGTGCTCCAGCCATTATTGTTGGATTCAGCAAGAGTCGTTTTCATTTCCTCTTCGGGAAGCGAATCGAAGGCGAGACGGTTGTGATTTACCAATTCAAAAGGCAGCGCCCTTACATCGATAATTTCTCCATCGGCCAATAATGCGGAGCGTTTTACTACGTTTTTTAATTCACGCAGGTTGCCGGGCCATTTGTAATAGCGGAAGATCTGTTCCACTTCCGGGGTAAAACCTTTCACTTGTTTATCAAGCTCCTGGTTGCTTTTGTCCAGGAAAAAGTGAGCAAAGGTTAGGATGTCATCTTTTCGTTGTCTCAACGGTGGTACATTGATGCTGAATTCATTGAATCTATAGTAAAGATCTTCCCTGAACCTGCCAATCTTGGCCGCATCCCAAAGCTGTTCATTACTTGCTACGATGATCCGGATATCGAGGTCGATGTCTTTATTACCACCCACACGGCGGAGTTTTCTTTCCTGTACTACTCTTAATAAGGATACCTGCACATCATAAGAGAGATTAGCAATTTCATCCAGGAAAACGGTACCCCCGTTGGCCAGTTCAAGACTGCCGATTTTTTGATTCATTGCACCGGTGAATGAACCTTTTTCATGACCGAATAGTTCGCTTGCTGCCAGTTCCTTAGACAGCGCTCCACAATCAATGGCAATAAATGGTGCTGTGCTTCTTTTACTTCTTGCGTGTATTTCCTGCGCAATGGCTTCCTTACCGCTGCCGCTTTCGCCGGAAATGATTACGCTGTAGTTAGTAGGCGCAACCAGGTCCATCTGCCGAAGGATATCTTTAAATTCTTTGCTGTCGCCAAAAATATACTGCTGATTTTTGCTATCCTTCCGCAGTGCCGTGAGCATTTTTTTGGCCGCTGTACCATCATTTGCCGGCATGGTTGCAGTTCCTCCTGAACCCGCCGAGGCAATGGCGCTTTTGATTGTAATCAGTATCTCTTCCGGAAAAAGTGGTTTGGTTACATAATCAAACGCTCCGTGTTTCATCACTTCCACGGCCATTTTGATTTCACTATAGCCGGTAATGATGATTACCGGAACGTCGGGATTAATCTGTTTTATTTGTATCAGCAATTCCTTTCCATCCGTATCTCCCAGGCGAAAATCACATAAAATCGCATCAGGTGGGTTTTTTTCTAATTCTTCCAGGCCTTTTTTACCCGAGTGGGTGATTTTTACCTGGAACTGGTTGCGTGTAAAAAAGCGTTCTAATAAAAGACACATGTCCATGTCATCATCGATTATCAAAATTTTGTTCATAAAAAGGTTTTTGCTTTCATTAATAATATCTACAGTAACTAAATGCGGGGTAATGCCATCTCTTTTTACAGATCTAACTAATTAAATGTAATAGCCTGTTGGGTAATTTAATGCCAAAAATCATAAATGCAAAAAAATCATCATGATAGGGAAGTAAAGTCTTATAAGAACAATGAACGACTCGATAATCCGCCGATGGTAAATAGCGGTTTTTTTATAAATCCTATGATTCTATTGTATCTTGTTGTTGAAACGGGCCCGCTGTGATTTTGTCCATAGTATTGCATATTGTAGCCTTTCCAGCGTGTTTGCTGTGACAAAATTTCCCTATTTTGCTGCTGCAGTTGTAAATTTTGGCGCATATCCGCAGGTTTAACAAAAGTCAGCCAGTGCAACAACTCAATAACAACTCCAATTTTGAATTTAAAGATTTCCTATATGCAAGAGATTGATACTTAGTTCTGAAGAGAGGGCCTGAATTGGTCTAAATTCGGAATGAAGAACAAGTTTTTCCCCGCTTTGGGGAATTTCATCACCACTGACTGTACTTTTGGAAAATGCGGAATTATAGCAACAATAAAAAACTTTTTTACCTGGCTGCCGTTATTTCTTTGATCATTCTGATGATCTTTGGCCTGCTCTATCTCGAAAAAAGCCGTGACCAGGTTCAGTATATAGATGCCGTTGAACGCACCTATAAAGTACTATCTACCATCAGCTCCTGCGAAAAGGCCTTAATCGAGTCGGAGGCTGCTCAAAGAGGCTACCTGCTTACTGCCGACAACAGTTTTAAAGAGGTTTTTGAATCTATTTTGCCAACCGTGGATTCTACTGTGAAAGAGATTGGCAGGCTTACGCTGGATAATAGCAGCCAAAAAACGTTTTTTCTTCAACTCACGAAATTCGTAGCAGCCAAAGAGGCAATCATGAAGGAGAATTTGACCCTTAAACCGGACAATCCTGTTTATGTGGACAGCTTGCGGAAAGGGGCATTTGTAATGGATAATTGCAGGTACTACATGAAAAAAATGCGGGATGTGGAAGAAGGTCTCTTGAAGGTAAGGCTTGAAAAGAAAAATAAATACCAGCGTCTGAACCGAAGCTTTTTTCGTGCAACTTTTATTACAGCTTGCCTGATCTGTATTATTGCCATCCTGGTTTTTTTCCGCGAGCTTAGCATCAGGTTACTAACACAACAAAATTTAAGGGCGAAGATCAAGGAACTTAGCGAGAGCAAAAGTGAATTAGAGGAGATCACTTTCGCCGCATCCCATGATTTGCAGGAGCCCATACGAAAGATAAGGATACTTAGTTCGCTGATGATTAAAAGACTTGATAAAGTGCCGGAAGCTGACCTTGAAGTATTGCATCGTATTCATATGATAACAGAAGAAATGCACGTGCAGATGAACGACCTGGTACTATATACCAACCTGCTCGATCCAAAGGAAAAACATACCGACGTAAACTTGTACGAGGTGCTCAAGTTCGCCTATAATACTGTACTTGCGAATGAAGACGTGCATTTCCGTATTTCGACCCAACTACCAGTCATTAAAGGATCAGTGACACAACTGCAGAGTATGTTCATTCAATTGCTCGACAACTCCTGTAAATTTAAATCGCCTGACCGCGAATTAAGCATTGAGGTGACATACGAACTTACGGGTACAAACAGTTTGAAAGGATTTTCAGGGCAGGTTTCTCAGCAATATCATAAGGTGACCATTACCGATAATGGGATTGGATTTGATAATGATTACAATGAGAAAATCTTTGGACTGTTTCAGCGCCTCCACGGCAAAACAGAATATCCAGGCAAGGGGATCGGGCTGTCTATCGCAAGAAGGGTAATGGCGAACCATAAAGGAACCATCTCCGCCTTCAGCGAAAACAGGCAGGGAGCAAATTTTATCCTGTTATTCCCCGCCATCTTTTAAGTTCGATCGCAGGAAAAGACCGATAGGCCTTTTTTAGTAAGACTGATCCTGTTCGTTTTCACTGGCCCGCTGATCGCCGCCGGTTGTTCCGATGGACTTGTTATTATGTAAAGGCGAGAGATCCTCTTCAGTAGAAGGTTGCTTTTCTTTTTTGAGTGCTTCTTTCACCGCACTATCGTTTTTGCCCTTATCCACGGGTGCCGGTGTTTTTTTGGTGGTACCAGGCTGCCGGGGAATGCTGCTTTTTTTCATGTGCTTTTTTTAACGTGAGTAAGTGCAAAAAAATATGCCAGACACGCCTACCAATGAATTTTTAGCATAAGATGATAATGACTCTATCATGGAAGCGGGCTATGGTGAATGGGTGGGGCATAATTTTCCCTATTCATTGTATTTTTTACCTTATTATTGTAAACTTATGGAGGTGTTGCCTGATAGAACTTTTACTACAATGCCAGATTTATTTTATTTTATATTTGTGAGGCCTGGCAGCACCTTCAAGACATTGAACTTATTAGAAGACAGCCCGAACAGGTTGAAAATAGAAAAAACGAAAGTTAGATGAGCAAGCACTTGATTTTAATTGCGGAGGATGATGCAGATGACAGGTACCTGATGAAAACGGCCCTTGAAGAGACAGGTATGGCGGGCGAAGTGAAATATGTGGAAAATGGAGTGGAGGTAATTAATTTCCTCGATTCCATTTCAGCGCAAGCCGGCCAGCTCAATTATCCCAAATTCATTTTACTGGATTTAAATATGCCCAAGATGGATGGGAGGGAAGTATTGAAAAAGATAAAGTCAACAGATGCCTACCGCAAAATACCCGTGATCATATTTAGTACTACGAAAAATCAACTGGAAGTAAAACGGTGTTATGATCTGGGAGCGAATACTTACGTGGTGAAACCTGTTAGTTATGACACATTGGTAGCAACTATTCGGGAAATATGCACGTATTGGCTAAACACCGCCACACTTATCGAGATAAACTGAATATATTAAACCTTATATAAAGTGCGAGCCGTTAGCCGGCTCGCACTTTATTTTGCACCTGTCATATTCCAACACTAGCTGGATGCAACCCCTTCTGCAAAACTTTTTGAATTATTAGCTACTGTGTCAGCTGCATCGTCCATCTTTCCCTTACTGGTACTAATAAATTCCCCGATACGGGAAGCAATATCACCAGCCTTGTCAGCGATTTTTTTTCTCACTTCTCCGCCTTTCTCGGGTGACAACAATATCCCTAAAGCTACTCCAACGGCTGCAGCTCCCAGCAGTCCTAAAATGATTTTGTTCGGATTTGACATGACTTTTAATTTTTGATTGATAAATATTTAAACTAATAGGTAATAATTGTGCCATATTCAGCAGGTTTGGTTTTTATCCCACGTGCGGAATATTATCTACAAAGGGCTTGAATTTCATATGAGTACAACTGGCATAGTTTTAGAATCATTTGGATTATGAAAAGAGTTTTGATTGTAGATGATGAGATCGATATGTGTTCAATGATTAAGCTTTTCCTTACGAAAAAAAATTACGAAGTACATACTGCACACACGCTGACGGAGGGATTTAAAAAAATGAACTCTATTTTACCCGATGCATTATTACTCGATAATAATTTACCCGACGGAATGGGCTGGAAAGTCGCTGAAAATATACATGAAAAATATCCTGAAATGCATATAACGCTTATCAGTGCATACCACTCTGCCAAAGATTTCCAAAATCACAATAAAATTGGATCACCCATTAATATTCTGGAAAAGCCAATTTCCCTAAAGGATATTGAGCAGTTCCTCTAATCTTAAAAGCCTTTTCTCATCGGCAAATACTTTCAACCTGCCAGGCAACTCTTCAGATCCACCTTACTCCATAAAACTTACAAAAATGAAATCAAAAAAAATACTGCCATTGGCAAGAAATAGTCTGTATACTATAATGATTATGTTCCTGCTACTCTCCGTTGTATCCTGTGCCCGGAAGATCTCTTTTTTGACTTCCTCTGTTGTGCCAGCTGCGAGGGGAACGGTGAAAGTAAAAAAAGACGATAATAAAAATTATGCTATCCGGATACAACTTGTGAATTTAGCTGAACCAAAAAGATTACAGCCTTCTAAAGCAACTTACGTGGTCTGGATGGAATCCAGTGGACAGCCGATTAAAAATATCGGGCAGATCAATAGTTCATCGGGTCTTTTTTCAAGTACGCTGAAGGGTTCTTTTGAAACAGTTTCGACTTTCAAGCCAACGAAAATATTTATTACTGCAGAGGATGATCCTGAGATTCGATACCCGGGTTCACAGGTGGTATTATCAACCGATTATTTTTAGTAGGCCGATAATCATGGGAGTAATATTACAGCACGAGATCTAAGTATTGTCGTTTAGAACTATTTTTTGTACTTATATAGTCATTCACTAAAATGCCTGCAGAAATTCCGCAGGCATTACATTTTCCGATGATCCACCAGGTAAGCATAGGTGTAAAGGCTGATATATGGTTTAAACCAATAAATCTCCATGAACACCTTCGGCCAGTTGTTTTCCTGTAACAACGGAGGCAACTATTTTCAACATTTCAACCATTTTGGTTGAGTCCGTATCCCAATAATGAGCTTCATCGGTTTTTACCTTAATTAAACATATGTTAGGGTCATTTTTTCCTTCGGGAAACCAGGCTTTAATAATCGGGTTCCATTTTTCTTCAATTGATTTAGCATCTGTTTCTATACTCGCTCTACCACGTAAATCGACATAACTATCTTTTGCAGGACTGGCAAATACCAAATGGACATGGCTGTCTTTGCCGATATCTTTAACTTTTGCAGATTGGAGGTTTGTAAAAAACCATAGATTCCCATTTATATCTACGTCGATAACAGCCATAGGCCGCGAGTTATGGATGCCCGTTTGCGTATCGGTAAAGAACATGCAGGTACCAATATCATTGACCAGCTTTTGTAATTTAGAAATGGCTTCCGAACTATTTAGATTTTTTTCCATTTATTTGTTTTTGAGGTTATTAGAATTTAATATTGGTTCGCATCACCAGCGTAAAGATATTTTGATAGTAATATCTGTGCCGCTGGTTTAGTTTTATAGAAAAATTTGTGCCGTTTTTTGCATTGACAAGTTCTTATCCCGTCAAATGGAAGATTAGCTAAAAAAAATAAAGTGGAAGGCCTTTGTTTGATGAACCGTGCCGGTTTTCCACGATAGCGCACAACGGACATCCAACCAAATTGAAACATTTTGATAGCACTTGATTGAGACGCGTTGATATCATTTACTAAGTATCCTGTAAATTACTGGTTTGACTAATTTTATAATAAAGCATATAAGAGTCGGGGGAAGATGCATTTTGCAGGCGATCTGTGTCAGCATTTTGTAGGCCGGGAACTATTTTTTAAGTACATTTTAGCCCATTATGCTAGCAGCAATAATATGGAGAAAACACAACATATCCGGTATTTCTTATTCAGCCAGTATTTGTCCGATGGTATAAGGATCACGTTGGCAATTATACTGCCCGCCATGATCTGTTCATACTTTGGCAGGCTCGATACCGGGCTACTTCTCTCGCTGGGTGCCCTATGCGTAAGCATTAGCGATGCACCTGGTCCATTGGAACATAAGCGGAATGCCATGTGGTATTGTAACGCATTTGTATTTCTAATGGCCCTGTTAACGGGTTTCGCAAATCATAATGCCATTGTCCTCGGACTATTGATATTGCTCGCCTCCTTCTTTTTCTCAATGTTCGCTGTTTTTGGTACAAGGGCGTCGTCGGTGGGTATAGCTGCGCTATTGGTAATGATACTCAGCATTGATAAGGTATTAACACCATGGAATGTTGTAAAAGAAGCGTTGCTGATATTGTGTGGTGGCACCTGGTACATGTTATCAGCCTTGTTGATTTACCTCGTGCGGCCTTTTCGGCAGGCTCAGCGTTCGTTGGGAAATTGCATTCACGAAACATCCCGCTTATTATTGATTAAAGCCGCATTGTATGATCCCGCAAGTAATGTAGCGGAAGAATACAAAAAAATGCTTGCACAACAGGTGGTTGTAAGCGAAAAACAAGATGAAGTGAGGGAGTTGCTGTTTAAAGGAAAAGAGGTAGCGAAAGATTCCACACGTACCGGGCAGGTACTGCTAATTACATTTACAGATACCGTCGACTTATATGAACAGATTACCGCTACCTGGTACGATTATTCCATGCTGAGGGAGAAATTTTCGCCCTCCGGCATCCTGCCCGATATATCTCTTTTAATAAAGCAAATGGCACATGAACTGGATGAGATCGGCCTTGCCATTCAATCAAATATTCCTTATAGAAAGCAATTTGAATTAATACCGGCACTGAATGCCTTGAAGACGAAGATCGATGCTGCAAAGATTGAAAACACCAGCAATCTGGTGTTAAAAAAGATACTGATCAACCTTCGTAACCTGGGAGAGCATGTGAATGCGATCTCCAATTATTTTGCTGCTGACATCGATTTGAAAACCCGTCGCCGCGACAGGAGTGAATATTCAAAATTCGTATCTCACCAGGAAATCAGCTTTGCACTATTTCGGGATAACCTTAGTCTTAATTCTTCGGTATTTCGCCATTCTTTACGGATGATGATCACCTGTATACTCGGATTTATTATCGTAAAGCTTTTATCGTATGGCCACCACAGTTACTGGATTTTGCTCACCATCGTTATTATCCTGAAACCCGGATACAGCATCACCAAACAAAGAAATATTGAACGTATAGCGGGCACCGTTGCGGGCGGAATAATTGGGATTGTTTTGATTGCAACCATACATGACCGCAGCATTCTATTTTCTTTGATTGTAATTTTCATGATTGGCACTTACACCTTTCAAAGGGTAAATTATATCGTGATGGTCATCTTTATGACACCGTATATATTGATACTTTTTAGTTTTCTTGGGCTGGGTTTTTTGAATATTGTGGAAGAGCGCATACTCGATACAGCTATAGCTTCAGTGCTGGCTTTTTTTGCCAGCTATTTTTTATTTCCACATTGGGAATCCAATCAATTGGATGTGCATATGGCAGGTGTTTTAAAAGCCAATATAAATTATCTCCAAAAGTTGAAATGTTATTTTTCGGGGCAAATGATTTCTACATTGGAGTATAAGCTGGCAAGAAAAGAGCTTTATGTAAGTGCCGCCAATCTTTCTGCGGCATTAACGCGTATGTTGTCTGAACCTAAAAACAAACAGCAGCATGCTAATGAGATCAATGAATTCGTAGTGCTGAACAACCTGCTTTCCTCCAACACCGCCAGCTTGTTTGCTGTAAATATTTCAACCGAGCCGCCTGTTGCTAACAAGGAAATTTTGCAGCCATTAAATCGCTCGATAAAAATCCTGAATGAAAGCCTGGAACTGATGGATACATCTTACCATCCATCAACTGAAACAAACATCGCCTCCATATCGCCGGCAAGTAAACCCACCGATCCGCAAATGAAAGAACACGTGGATTTTATTTTTAAAATCGCGGTAGACATCCATAAGGTCGTTCGGAAAATTATTCAATCCAATACAGGCTAATTCCTGTCTTGAACTTTTTTACGAGTACAGCATAATCATTCATCATCCTAACTATAAATTACACGAAATGCAGTTTACAAAGAATATACTTATTCCGGGAACACATGACCGGCCAATAGCATTGGACATATTTTTTAAAGATGACCACCAACAGAGGCCGGTAGTAATCTATGCGCATGGGTTCAACGGATTTAAAGACTGGGCCAATTTTGACCTAATCGCAACAAAATTTGCAGTTGCAGAATATGTTTTGGTGAAGTTTAATTTTTCGCACAATGGCACTACTCCCAAACAACCGGAAGATTTTGCGGACCTGGAAGCGTTTGGTAACAACAATTATACAAAAGGATTGGATGACCTCGGCAGAGTAATCGATTGGGTCTGCGATCGGTTGAATCCATATTGCCAGGCGATCAACAGTGATGAAATTATTTTGATAGGTCATAGCATGGGCGGGGGGATCTGTACCATTAAAGCTGCTGAAGACAGGCGGGTAAAAAGGTTAATCACCTGGGCCGGTATCAGTGAATGCACAACGCCCTGGGGCGATTGGCCTGCAGATAAAATGGAGGAATGGAAGAAGTCGGGTGTACAGTATTATACCAATAGCCGCACAAAACAGCAGATGCCCTTGTATTACCAGTTGTACGAAGATTATTTACAAAATAAGGAAAGGCTCAATATCAAAAAAGCAATTCAAAGTCTTCCCATTCCCATTTTAATTTGTCATGGCACAAAGGATACCGCGGTTCCGGTGCAAAAGGCATATGATTTAAAGCAATGGCAGCCTTCGGCTAAATTATTTACAGTAGAAAGCGATCACGTATTTGGACGGAAACATCCATGGATGGAAAAAGATTTGCCTGCTGCCATGGAGGCGGTGGTGGAGGAGAGTCTGCAATTTTTGAAGAGTAAGTGAAGTGAAGCAGGACTAACCCTTGAAACAAAGAGGTAAGCGTATCATCGCATGTTTAGGGGAATTATGCCGGGTACTCTTTATATTTACATCTACCCTAAAGAACTTAAAATGACAAAATCAACAAAAGAGAGAGCGATAGCAGACGAAGTAATTATTAACAAAATTTATCTTGTTCGTGAACAGAAAGTAATGATAGATCGGGACCTTGCGATATTGTATGGAGTTGAAACCAGGGTATTGAAACAGGCAGTACGCCGAAATGTAAGTCGTTTCCCGGAAGATTTTATGTTTGAAATGAGTAAAATTGAATTTGCTAACTGGAGATCACAAAATGTGACCTCCAATGCGGACAAGCAGGGTTTGAGATATGCGCCTTTTTGTTTTACCGAACCTGGCGTAACGATGCTATCCTGTGTGCTGAATAGTGAAAGCGCTATAACAGTAAATATTCGCATCATCAGGGTATTTACAAAGCTTCGCGAAATGCTGCTTACTCATAAAGATATCTTGCTAAAGTTGGCAAAAGTAGAAAATGAATTGATTCAACAGGGTACCAGAACAGCAAAAAATGAGGAAAATATAGCTATGATATTTGCTGCATTAAAGAAGTTATTGACCCCGCCAAACCCACCCCGGGAGCCGATAGGATTTAAAGTTCGTAAATGAATACTGCCACTTTCGAATGCTCGCCAAAATCTTACCATTTCCATTTTGATTAGCCGGTACAATCGGATACTTCGCTTTCTATTCCCCAAACTTAATCACAAAACTTGTTTCACCCGGTTGAACCGTTTGTAACGAGAACTCACAACCATGGGTTAATAGAATTTCCTTTACCATGGTGAGGCCAATTCCCTGCCCGTCTTTTTTAGTGCTGAAGAATGGGCTGAACAACTGGGCGGAGGTATTCTCAGCGATTCCTGCGCCACTATCTGTAATGCACAGTTGTTTTAATGCAGGTGTTGTTGTGAAACTGATCTTTCCATCTTCATCAATCGCTTCGATTGCATTTTTAACGATATTGATCAGCGCCTGTTCAACCTGTTGTTCATCTGCCCATATAGAGAACGGGGCTTCCGAAAGATTGTATTCAAATTCGATGTGCTTTTCACCCGCTTTCATTTCCATCAGCTTTGCAACAGAATAGATGAGCTTATTGAGGTCTGTATTTTTTTTGACTGGCTCCGGCAATCTCACCACGTCCGCAAAATTGCGCATAAAAATGTTCAGGTTGTTATTACGGTCAAATGCCACCTGCAGGGCATTCTGGAATGAATCGTTTTCTTTATTCTGCCATATGGTGCCGGCACTGAGCGTAGATTTTAAAATGGAATTGACGGGCCCAATAGTATTATTTACTTCGTGTGCCATCATGCGGATCACTTTGCCGTAGGCTTTCTTTTCCGCCGCAAGGATTTCTGCCGTCAATTCTTCAATCATTACAAAATGCCTTGCAAATCCACGGTCAATGAAATGCGACTTTTGCAATTTATAGGTACTCACGCCATTGAACGTAACGGTCCTGGATTCACCGGATCGCAATTGCTTTATTTCCTGTAAAATGGGGTGCATAATTTCATCGATAGATTTGTTCCGGATATCTTTTTCTTCCAGGTTCAATAGCTTTAAGGCTTTCGGATTTACTTCGTGCAGGTGATCATCATAATCTAAAATCAGTATGCCGGTAGGAGAGGTATAGATCAGCTTTTCGAGAAACAAATGTTGCTGTTCCTGTTTGGTTCTTTCGGTTCGCAGTTCATCGATCATCCGGTTGTAAATATTGATGAGCTCGTCCATTTCCAATTTTCCGGTGGGAACAAATTTTACATTGAAATCCCTGTCGCGGATGGCTTCTGCGCCCTGCATCAATAATTGCAATGGCTGTATCAACTGCTTGTACAATTGCATTGCAATCAGTAAAGAAATGATGATCAGCACTTCACTGGCAATAAACAGGACTTTGTCTTGCTTAAAAATAAAATAGGTCAGCACAAGCGTTACCAGGTGAAGGATCACGACAAACAAGATGTACTTAGTCCGAAGTTTCATCATAAGGAATATTGTATTTGTCTAACCGGCGGTATAGTGAGCTTCTCGTAATACCGAGTGAAGCGGCGGCTTTGGCTATCTTATTTTTATGAAACTCCAGCGATCTTTTGATCATGAGCACTTCAATTTCATCAAGCGTTAAGCTGCCTACTTCCGGTAATTGGATATTGCCTTTTTTGCCTGGCGATAATTCCAATTGCGAACGGAATTCTTCTGTATCCAGGATGTCTTTCCTGCTCACCAGTACGGTGCGTTCCACCAGGTTTTTTAGTTGGCGGATATTGCCGGGCAGGGGAAGTTGCTGTAGCCATTTCATCCCTGCCGGGGTTACTGACAGCTCCGGCCGGTTATAGATTTCTTTCATGTTGCCGATCAGGAAATTCACCAGGAGCGGAATGTCTTTTGATCTTTCTCTTAATGCAGGCAAATGAATGGTGATGAGGTTAATCCTGTATAAAAGATCTTCCCTGAAACTTCCTTTTTCCACCATTTCATCCAGCTTTTTGTTGGTGGCACAAATTACTCTCAGGTCTACTGTTTTTGTGCGACTGCTGCCTAACACTTCGTAAGTGCGGTCTTGTAATACTCTTAGCAATTTTACCTGGCTGCCGGCATCAAGATCGCCAATCTCATCCAGGAAGATGGTTCCTTTGTTAGCCATTTCAAAACGGCCAACCCTATCGGTTCTCGCATCTGTAAATGCGCCGCGTACATGCCCAAACATTTCGCTTTCAAATAAAGAAGTGGATATGCCGCCCAGGTTTACTTTTACAAAGGCTTTGTTGGCACGCAGGCTGTTTTGATGAATGGCTTCGGCGATGAGTTCTTTGCCCGTGCCACTTTCGCCGGTAATTAATACCGCAGCATCTGTTGTGGCTACGCGGCCAATGGTTTCAAGCAGTTCAAGCAGGCGAAGGTCTTCACCGATGATGTTTTTAAATCGGTAGCGGCTGTCGAGTTGTTTGCGGGTATGATGTTCCGGTTTTTTTTGCTGCAATTGTAGCAGGGTTTTTACAGACTGCAACAGGTGTTCATTGCTCCACGGTTTATTGATGAAATCGTTGGCGCCCAGTTTCATTCCCTGTACAGCGAGTTCGATGGTGCCCCAGCCTGTGAGTAGAATAACCGGTACGGCTGCATTGATGCTTTTTATGTTTTGCAACAGGGCCATACCTTCTTTGCCCGATGTTTCAATTGAAAAATTGAGATCGAGTATGATGAGTGAAATGTTGTTTTTTGCAAGCAATTCCAGCGATTCGGGTTGCGATGCAGCGGCAACAGCTTTATAGCCTTCATTTTGGAAAAGAAGTAACAGTGAAGTTCTTACAGCAATGTCATCATCAATGATCAGTATCATAATTGTTTGGCAAATTAATATTTTTTGGGCACTTGCTTTTTTGATGGCCGCATATAACTGGAACAGCGGTGTATTTAAGTTGCCAATGGCTGCAAAAGTACAAGAGGGCGATGCAAGGATGTTGCACATAGCTGCTGCTTTGCCCGGACAAAAATATTTGTATTCAAACCCAGGCTACACCAAAATCAGAAATTTAAAAATCATAGGTAGACATCCGCTTTTAATCTTCATGCAATGCATTTGCGGGAAATATGGCCGCCGCCTGCTTTGCAGGATAAAGTGCGCAAACAATTACCAGCAGATAAATAAAGAAGATGGCAAGTGCAAGCGCAATAAGATAAGTACTGGCAGCTAGGTCGAATACATTCATCAACGGAAACTGAACGGCAAAAAAGGAACCGACGACCAGCGAGATGGTTGCCAGCACCAATGCTTCACCAACGAGTTGTTTCGATATGGAATTTCCGCTTGCCCCAACCGCCCTGCGTAAACCAATTTCGCTTTTGCGTTTACTGATGTTGTACCACAAAACGCCAAACAGGCCCAGCGCTACATTGATGATCAGAAAGCCTGCAACAATGAAAAGTATCATCATAGGAACAAGCGTAATTTTGTTGATCGACTTTCTTTCGCCGGTTAAGTGCCTGACTTCAATGCTTGATCCAATAGCGTTTGAAAGTGACTTAAACAGCCTGCTCTCGAAAGCAGCATCAGCAGTGGGTTGTACATTGATCAGTATGGTGGAAATGAAGTTATAGGTAGTAGTATCCATTCTCACGAAGATTCCTTCAGAAAGTGCATGATAGTCTCCTTTATCTTTGAAATTAGTCGCGACACCAGTTATCCTCATCGTATTGGGTGCTTCGCCTAAAATTTTCCCGACAGGACTTTCATTTTTAAATAATTTTTCTTTTAATTTTTCATTGATCACTACGGGTTTATCTTTATTGACTTCATCGCTTTTGTTGAACCATCTTCCTTCGATCAGCTTTAGATTTAACGCATTTGCATAATCGTCCTGTACAGTATAGAAATTAGAAATGATACTGTTTTTATGATAGGTCACATTATTATTATGGGTGCTTGTTGCAAAGGGATAATTGGCACCTGTAAAACTTGTGTGTTTAATTTGCGGCATTGAATGCAGCAGGTTGCTTATGCCTGCATAAAAGAGCGTAAGGGAATCTTTGCTTTTGATATTATCGGGCTGATTAAACCTGATGGCCCAAACATTTTCATATTGAAATCCTATCGGTTTTTTATAATTCTGGTAAAAATAAACCAGCAATGAAAAGACCGAAAAAATTACAATAAATGAAACCAGCATTTCCGTGATTAAAAGAAAATTTTGTTTCTTTTTATTCCAGATAAGTTTAAATAAATGCTTCACCATAGAAATTATTTTTGAAGTTGAATTGTAATACTATTGTTAGATGAAGGATAAAACGGACGGATGGATTTGTGAGGAGCAGCCGTCAATCTTGAATATTGACCATTCACCATTGCCAATTCACGCTTAACCTACACTACACCTGCTTTAGTGCATCTACAGCATGCAAACGCGACATCCGCCATGCAGGGTAAACACCCGAAATAAACCCAAATACCAGGCAGATGATAATTGCATAAAACACTACGGTTGCGTTAATGCTCAAGTCCACGTTTTGTATGATATCACTGGCATTTATAATTTTAAGAATTACTGTTGATAGTACAATAGCAATGAAGCCGCCAAGCAAAGTAAGCAGCACATTTTCAACAATGAATTGTAGTACAATCGTTGATGAGGAAGCGCCAAACGCCTTGCGTACGCCTATTTCAGAAGATCTTTCCATAATGCGACTGGTATTGATGTTTACAAGATTGAGTGTAGGCAATAAAAGAAATAACAAAGTAAATAGTATGGATACCAGCAAAAAGCTTGTAAATCCGGAGTCTGTTTTTTTCTCTCCGCCAAAAGTTTGCCTTGTAAAAGTTTCGAGGTAGCTATCAGCATGCGCTATTAACTGGTCCCAATCTTTACCAAGCGGAATACGCGAAACTACCTGGTCGTATTCTTCTTTTATCTTTGGAATATCTGCCTTAGAATTGGCAAGCAGTATGGCATTGTAGTTGCCGATAAAGGATTGGTTTTTATAGTCTGCCTTGCTAACGGTATAAGGCAAATACAAATCGGCAAACGCATAGAAATTGGTTACGGGCACGTTTTTTACAACACCTGCAATGCGGTATTGCACGTTATCGGCTTCGATATATTTTCCTGCTACGGAAGTGATATCACCGAAATATGATTTTTTCAACTCCTCAGAAATTACTGCAACCTGTTCGCCGTTTTCAATTTGCTGTCGGTTGTAGGGTTTGCCTTCCAGGAAAGTATAATTCAATACATCCCAATAAGCATCGTTTGTATACTTTACAGCGATCACCAATTTTTTATTATTCACGTAAGTATTAACGGGAGAAGCGCCTGAAGAGACCGCCACTTTCGCAGGGGTTTTCAGCATCGCCGTGTAATGATTCATAAAATAGAAAGTTCCCGAGCCATTCCAGTTGCTGCTTCCATCCTTCATTTGTTTTCTTAATCCAACATAATTGATGTACAACGAGCGATCGCGGTTGGTATCCGGATAACCTGCACTGATTGAATTGTCTATGAAAGCAGTAATCACTATTAAGATTGTCAGTGAGAAACTGATGCCAAATAAGCTGATAAAAGTGAAGAACTTTCTTCTTTTTAAAACCGCGATGGCTATTTTGAAATAATTTTTAAGCATGACTGATAGTTAAAGATTTGATACTTGATGCTGGATACTGGATGCTTGATGCTGGATATTGGATGGTGATACTTGGTGCTGGATGCCGGATTAAAACCATTCACCATTGACCATTCACCATCCTTACTGCACCTGCGATCCATCAAACAGCCTCACCAGCCGATGTGTTCTCTTTGCCATATTTTCATCATGGGTAACCATTACAATGGTAGTGCCTTCTGTTCGGTTTAGGTTGATCAGTATTTCCATGATCTCGTTGCCCATGGCGCTGTCCAGGTTTCCGGTGGGTTCATCAGCAAGGATGATTTCGGGTCGGCCAACAATTGCTCTTGCAATAGCGACTCTCTGCTTTTGTCCGCCTGATAATTGTGTCGGAAAATGTTTCACGCGGTTGCTTAACCCAACTTTTTCCAATGCCGCGGATGCCAGTTGCTTTCTTTCTTTTGCTGTACTGGTTCGATACAACAGCGGCAGTTCCACATTGTCAAGCACTTTCAGGTCGCTGATCAAGTGATAGCTCTGGAAAATAAACCCGATCTTTTTGTTCCGGAACTGGGCAAGTTGTTTGTCGGAGAAATGATCCGTTTTTTGGGCATCAATTTTTATTTCTCCTTTTGAAGGCGCATCCAACAGACCCATAATATTCAGCAGGGTACTCTTGCCGCAACCGGAAGGTCCCATGATTGAAAGGAATTCACCTTTGGCGATATCAAGATTAATTCTGTTCAGGGCCAGCGTTTCCACCGTATCCGTGCGGTAGACTTTTTCAATGTTTTGTAATCTTATCATTTGTTTAGCGTTTTTAATTGTTGATGGTTGATGGTGGATAGTTGAAGGTTAAAGATTGAAGGTTAATGGTCCTCTACTCATTATTCATTACTCACTACTCATCAGATCATCCCCTGATTTTTTCATTCTTCTCAAAGTCGTACAAGGATAAATACCGAAGTTGGTAATAGGCTCCCCAAAAATCTCTCAATGCTGCGATGTAATCACGTTTTGCCTGGTCTTTTTCCTGGAAAGCAATGCTGAGATCTGTAATACTAAGGTTGCCCAATACATAGCGTTCCCTTGCAATCAGGTATTTTTCGCTGGCGATGCTGTCTGCATCAGCTGTCAATATCAATTGGTCCTTCATCATGTCGAACAAGGTAACCTGTGTAACGATTTCCTGTGTAAAAATTTGCTTGTCCTGCTCCACCGCATAAGATGTAAATTGCAGGTTGGCTTTCGCCGTTTTTTCCCTTGATTTTGATCTGCCCCAATCCAATATCGGGATTACAAAAGCCAATTGTACCTGCTGCTGATCCTTGGGCGACTGGTAAACTTTTGGAATGGAAACAGCGCTTTTTGAAAAGCCTAGTTGTGCATTCAGCGAAGCATTCAACCCGTTATCGCCCTTCGCTTTGGCCACATCCCGTTTTGCTTCTGCCATACGGCGGGCAAATGCAATGGCATCGCTACGGTTTGCATAGGCTTCCGATAGTACTTTGCCAGTGGAGACCTTCATGTCGATGATAGCGCCGGGCAGTAGAAGCGCTATCTTTTGTGTATCCTGTATTCCGGTATAAGCCCTTAAATTAAGTGTGGCGATCTCTACATCACGTTTAGCGATACCCGCAGCTTTCCTCGCCTTTAATTGTTCAAGTTGCAGTTGCAGGATTTCATTTTTTGATATCTTACCTAAATCAAATTTTTCGTTGGCAATGCGCAGAATGTTCTTTGTATTATCTGAGTTGGTTTCAGCGATCTGCAGGTTTACCTGCGCAAGTAGAAGATCAAAAAAATACCCGTTTGCTTTTATGGAAATCGCTTCCATCGATTCAATATAGGCTTGTTTGCTTTCGTTGTATTTAAGTGGCTGAATCGTTTTCTCCCATTTTAAATTATTGAACTGGAACAACGGCTGCGAATAGCCAATGCCGAAAGGGACGCCGTTGTACAAAGTATTCTTCCGGTCAAAGTCATCAAAGCGTTGTAGTTGCGTGGTGCCGAAAATGGTACCGCCGGTTGCGGCAATGCTTTGACTAAAGGAAAGGTTGAGCGCCGAATTGTTGTTATGAATTGATTGAAACAAAATGCTTCCATCAGGTTGCTGTACTTCGATAAATGTTTTATTGTAAGCGGGCAACCTGCCATCCAATGAAAGCTGGGGTTGGTAATTGGATTTAAAAGTGCGGTACTCCCAATACCTGGTTTCTTTAGTGGTGGACGCCTGCTTCGCTGCAATTGAACGTTCCTTTGCCATTGCTACTACCTGCTGTAGCGTGAGTCTTAAAGTGTCATCTGCAGCCTGGCCAAAAGCCCTGCCTGCAAAGGTGATCAGCCAAAAAAGATAGATTATTTTCAGATTCATTTCAGTCAATTTTTGATCGTGATCTCTTTTGCGTTTTTATATTCGCTCATGTCGGAAGTGATGATCACATCGCCTGGTTTTACATTGTCCTTTAATTCAACATAATCAAAATTTGTCATGCCGATATGCACAGATCTTCTTATTGCCTTTCCATTGACGAGTACAAAAATATCCTGTGAGGAAGGACCCTTAAAAGCGGGCCCGTTGGCTACCCTCAATACGGCTTGTTTGGAGGATGTTACGAGAAATACATCCACTTTCAGATTGGGGCGAAGTAGTTTATTATTTCTTTCGTCCAGTTGGATATTAAAAGTTACAAGTCCGTTCTGTACCGCCGGCTGGATATTAGTAACTGTTCCCCTCGACTGTGTTTCATTGATTCGGATGATGGCCGTCATTCCATTGTGTAACTGATCGAGGTAATTGTCAGAAATGCTTCCTTGCACTTTGAAACTGCTGAGATCGGCAATCCTGGCCAGGGATTCGCCCTGTTGTATGTTAGCTCCAATGTTTTTATTTATCCAGGTAACCACTCCATTTCGGGTGGCGACAATATTGGCGAGCCGGAGTTTACGTTCAAGTTCGTTCAGGTCATTTTGTTGTATGGAAGCTGCGATGCCGGCTTCATTCACTTCAACCTGCATGGTTTGTTGTTTGCTTTTGATTTCGTTTTCCAGTTGCTGCTTTTCCAGCCTTGCCACTTTCAGGTTCAATTCTGCCTTTTCCACATCTTCCCTTGTTCCACCACCTGCTTTGTATAAACGTTTTGCATTTTCAACATCTGCCTCCAGGCTATTTATCCTGAGTTGTTTGATGTTGTTATTGGATTTGATATCGTAAAAGCTTTTATCAAGTTCCAGCTTCAGCTTTTGGATGTCGTTGCGTTTTGACGCAAGTCCGAATTTTAATTTTTCGTATTCAGTTTGAGTCGCAGATTTATCGAGCGTGAGTACAGACTGGCCCGCCTTAACCGAAGTGCCGGCATCCAGCAGCACGTTTTGTATAGAGGCATTGATCGGACTTGTCAGGATTTCTTCGAACTCTGGTAATATCTCACCCGAAGCATTAATGGTATTTTCGATATTGCCTTTTTCAACTACTGCTGTGGTAATCGCCGACTTTCTTATAGAAGAAGCAAAAGAAGACCGAAGGAAGAATATTGCACCGGTAAGAGCCAACACGATGATCAATAAAATCCAAATGGTTTTCTTTCTTTTGCCGGCGAGTACTTCATCTTCAATAGCCTTGTCCATGCATTTATTTTAGACGGATGGTATTCAAGCGCAATGCCAAACTGAAACGCAATACCAGCAAGGATCCTGTGGATATCTGCGCATAGAAAGCGTCCGATATCGGACAGGCTGTCTGACACCGGACAAGCCAGAGCAATAAAAATGAGAATAAAATTTTGGAGCCTGCGAAAGAAGGGTTGAACAATCAGCGATGAACCGGATAGCAATTGATGGATGTAAACGATGGCATTGAGAATTACGCACAGCTTTTGTCAGCTATATCAGGAAATAATCCATTTGATAGATCAGAGTTACCGGGTAATAGGTAAAGCGTAATAATTTGAGGCCAATAAGTAAGTTTGTTGTGTAAATCAGTTAGCGTTTTTTTGCCTACCTGCCAATCCTTGCAAATCTCCAAAATAAAAAACAGGCTGTTTAGCGTATTGTTTGCCAGCCCGGGATATTCCAATTTTACTGCTCTTTACAATTGCTGGTTTATTTACGTGATTATGTTACTGCTCGTATGAAAGATTACGACCGTAGTCATATTTAAACTGTTGTTGAGCAATCACAATCGATTTACTAAAATATTTAAAAATCTAAAAAAAGAAAGATGAAAAAATTTGCCTTTTTGTTGCTGCCGGTATTGTTAATGGCTTTCAGTAGTGAAGCTAAAATTCGCAGGGTAGGATTTTTCGCCAGTCCTATTGCGGGTACTGACTACAGCACATTTGCGCTTGCTTATACCGCCGCCGGTGCAGGGGATACCGTTTTGATGTTTCCCAACACTACCGTAAGTGGTACGCTTTCAAAAAAATTGATCATCATTGGTGCGGGCAATTGGCTCGATCCAAACAGCACACCAAAAGGAAATGCCAACCAGCAGGCATTCCCGGGAGAAGCCAATATATCCAGCTTAATATTAGCGCTTGGCTGCGAGGGAACGGTAATACAAGGTTTTCACAATGGCATAATATATATTGCGGCAAGTGATATTACGATCATGCGAAACCGTGATATCACCGTGTATATAAGTTATACGAATCCTGCTGCAACTGTTAGCAATCTGCAAGTGCTTCAAAATTACAAAGTGGCTATCGCAAACTATTATACCAACGCTTCCAGTGCCACCAATATGAATATCAGCAATAACCTGATTGATTATTTTTCTACTGCAATGGGTAATACATATAGCGGTACAATCTCTAACAATGTATGGGCATATGATGCAACCCAAACAGCCAATGCAGCTAATGGCGGTACTTCCACCATGTCTGGTACTAACTCTATCGAATTGGGCGCGGGGGCATACCTGTTACAGTATAACATTTTTGCGGGCTATTCCAATGCTGTTGCTGCAAGTAGCAATAATTATTTTTATTTCCTGAATACCGGCAATAGCATTTTTAATTATAATCTCGCATTGCAGGCTGGTAGTGGACAACCGCAGACCTTTGGCATCTCCGGAACCGGTAATAGCATAACGGTAATCGCCAACGCTGCGAATATTTTCAACGCATTTCCCTTAATTGGCTCTTCCAGTGCAGATGCCAGGTACCAGTTAAAAGCCGGCAGTCCTGCGCTTACAGCTGGCTTGGGAGGCACTGCCGTTGGGATGTATGCTGGAAATTATCCTTACAAATTATCAACCCTCCCCAGCATACCGTCTGTCTATTTATTGTCTTCTCCGCAAGGAAATAATCCTGCCGGCTCAACCATACAAATCAATGTAAGTACAAAGGGTAACAATTAACCTGCATTGGAAAGAAGACTCATTTGCCGCCAAAATTTTGCCGGTGAAAAACTAATAAAAGATGATACACTTTATATACAGTAAGCATCACAGGGTGAAATGTTTTTTTTTGATGATCTGTGGAATGCAATGGTTGGGGCTCAATGCCCAGGTGCCTTCAATTAACAAGGTAGAATATTATTTGGATGATGACCCAGGATATGGAAATGCAGTCAACCTTAGTTTTAGTGGCACCACCAATGCTACTGCCACTATCAGCCTCGATCTAATGCCATTGGACGCCGGCGTGCATTTGGTGGGAATACGAAGCCGTGATAGCAAGGGTGCCTGGAGCCTTGATAATAAATGGATATTTTTAAAGCCTTATCCAAATTCCGGCGCTACCCCGCAACCTGCCATTAACAGGGTGGAGTGGTTTTTAGATGATGACCCCGGTTATGGTAATGCAGCGGCAATCAGCATCGTTCAGGGACAAAACCTTGCCGGTCTTGCAATTAATATCGACTTGCTTGCATTAGAACAAGGTGTGCATATTGTTGGTGTCAGAAGCCGTGATGCGAACGGTGCCTGGAGCCTTGATAACAAATGGATTTTTTTGAAGCCTTATTCCAATTCCGGGGCAACGCCGCAGCCCGCTATCAACCGGGTAGAATGGTTTTTAGATGACGATCCGGGCTATGGCAATGCTACCCCGATAAGCATTGTTTCAGGACAAAATCTAAGCGGTCTTGCAATCAATATCGACCTGCTTTCACTAAGCCAGGGAGTTCATGTGGTGGGTGTCAGGAGCCGTGATGCCAACAGCGCCTGGAGCATTGACAGCAAATGGATCTTTATAAAACCTTATCCCAACTCAGGTGCAACACCCCAGCCTGCAATAAGCCGTGTTGAGTGGTTTTTAGATACCGATCCGGGCTATGGGAAGGCGACCCCGATAACAATCGTTCCGGGACAAAACCTGCCAGGCCTTGCAATTAATATTGATCTGCTTCCAATATCCCAAGGCGTGCATATGGTGGGCGTAAGAAGCCAGGATGCCAATGGCGCCTGGAGCCTCGACAATAAATGGATTTTCTTAAAGCCTTATGATAACGGCGGTGCCACTTCACAGCCGAAAATAGTGAAGGTGGAATATTTTATTGATTCAGATCCGGGCTATGGTAATGCTACTCCGGTAACCATTACTGCAGCTACCAACATCAGCAATCTTATTTTTGATGCTGACATCTCTGTAGTGCCCAATGGCGCACACAAATTGGGTATCAGAACCAAGGATGAAAATGGCGGTTGGAGTATCGACAATAGGGTAGATTTTACCGGCGGAACTTTTATTGGAAATCTTTATACATGGGTAGGAAATGCCAGCACTTCATGGACCAATCCTGCTAACTGGTCTTCTGGCCAGGTGCCTACCGCCACCAAGGATGTGGTGATACCTGCCAACAGGCCATTTAACCCGGTAGTGGCAAATGGCGTTAATGCGAATTGCCTAAGCATTACTTTAAACCCAGGGGCCTCAGTTACCGTGGCTACGGGTGGGCATCTGACAGTAGCTCATTAGAATTGATCTTGCTACGCTTCAGGGTTGACGCTGCTTCAAGTTGTCAACCCTGTTTTTTTATGGGGTGCTGAATTCGGTTTTCCGTTTACTGTTTATTGTTATCAAGGCGCCGTGAGCTTTTGGCGGCCTATTTTAATTTTGGTGTATGAGTTTTATTACCAAACTTGCTGTTGCAAATGCTCTCAATGACAATCAGTATTATTATCCCCACTTTGAATGAAGAAGAGAATATCGGTAAGCTGGTAA
Organism: Ferruginibacter sp.; assembly: GCA_025963635.1. GTDB lineage: Bacteria > Bacteroidota > Bacteroidia > Chitinophagales > Chitinophagaceae > Ferruginibacter. The sequence goes on along the minus strand of JAOQAK010000055.1, from coordinate 36,224 downwards.
GTTACCTTGATCAGGATAACATGAACAATGTGATAGAAATAATCGTGGCAGACGGGGGCAGTACAGATAATACCATAAAGGAAGCTAATAACACCGGGGCAAGAGTGGTTATTTCACCCCGAAAGGGAAGATCCGTTCAAATGAATTATGGCGCTTCGATCGCATCCGGCGATGTTTTATACTTTATTCATGCCGATACAATTCCTCCCCCGTCCTATGCTGCTGATATTTTACACGCGGTAAACAGCGGGTTTGATTTCGGCAGGTACAGAACAAGATTTGATAGAAGTGGATGGTTGCTAAAAATGAATGCTTTTTTCACAAGGTTCGACTTATTTGTATGTTATGGCGGAGACCAGACTTTGTTTATCAAAAAGAATATTTTTCATTTCTTGAAGGGTTATAATGAAGATTTGGCGATTATGGAAGAATATGACCTCACCGCACGGGCGAAAAAGCTTGGCCGGTATAAGATTCTCCCAAAGTCAGCTTTGATTTCAACGAGAAAATATGATCAGAATTCATGGTGGAGAGTTCAACGGGCAAACTATGCCATTGTTAAGATGTATAAAAGTGGATTGCCACAGGAGAGATTGGTGGAGCGTTACAAAGAATTGGTCAGGTTGAGATGATCGGGTTTAGAGTAGGTTTTCACGCAAAGACGCAAAGGAGCAAAGACGAAATTGTTGCCCGGTTTTCCGCCAGGTTACAGAACTCTTATTTTAGCTAAAAGGCACATCGAACATGTTAACTGAGCATATGATCACTGATGTAATTATCCCGGCGTACAATGAGGAAGATGCCATCGCAAAAGTAATACAGGCTCTGCCGATGAAATTATTGAGAGAGATCGTTGTTGTTAATAATAATTCCAACGATGCAACTACGGCACATGCGCAAGCCGCAGGAGCAACAGTGTTACAGGAAGCAAGGCAGGGTTATGGTTTTGCCTGTTTGAAAGGAATTGAATACTTGCGTGCAAAATCGAATCCACCGGAAATTGTATTGTTTATCGATGCGGATTTTTCAGATTACCCGGAAGAGGCTGTTGCCGTATTGAGCCCGATTATTAATGGGGATGCAGATCTTGTAATCGGTTCAAGGGCTCTGGGCAATAAAGAAAAGGGCTCTATGACAATACCGCAAATATTTGGTACCTGGCTTGCCACCACATTGTTGCGTACCATTTATAAAGCGAGGTTTACAGATCTTGGGCCATTTCGTGCAATAAAGATGAACAAATTGATAGGTTTGAATATGAAGGATACCACTTATGGCTGGACGGTGGAAATGCAGTTAAAAGCGGCCCAACAGAAATTGCGTTGTGTAGAAGTGCCGGTCAACTATCGCAAACGGGTAGGGGTATCTAAAATAAGTGGCACTGTTAAAGGAACGGTTTTGGCCGGGTATAAAATTTTGTACACCATCTTTAAGCATAGATGATGAGTGAACCGTTAAAAAAAGATTACCGGTTACTGAGTTTTATTTCGGCAATGGTGATGGTTTGCTATGGGATGATTGCCTGGTGGATTCCGCGTACAAATTTCTGCTTTCTGATCGTGTCATTAACCGTGCTTTTTGTATTGTATATGCTAATGACCGCCAGGGATTTTGCAAAAGACTATTATAAAGAATTGCTGCTGCTGGCTTTACTTTCAAGGTGCGTTTTTCTATTTTCCATTCCTTCTTTGTCCGATGATTATTTTCGATTTATGTGGGATGGTATTTTAACCGGCAATGGCATAAATCCTTATATGCATGTGCCGGCTTCCGTTAACTCAATCAATGGAAACGCATTACCCGCTTTCATGATGAAACTAAAGGAGGGCATGAATTCTCTTCCATACTATTCTCCCTATCCGCCCTTGTTGCAGCTCGTTTTTTATATAGCCGTAAAAATCGGCGGATACCATCTTGTGGCCGACATAGTTGTTTTTAAGATATTGATTTTGCTAGCTGAGGCGGGTTCTTTTTTTATCCTAAAAAAGTTGTTGGAGCAATTTCATTTGCCCGTGGAAAAGGTTTTGCTCTATGCTCTAAATCCCCTGGTAATCATTGAGCTTACAGGTAACCTCCATGGAGAAGTATTCATGATTTTTTTTATGTTGCTTTCATTTTATTTACTCGTCACTAACCGAACCGTTTCATCTGCAATCTTCTTAGCACTGGCGGTATCTACCAAATTGCTTCCGTTGATTTTTCTGCCTGCTATCCTTTCCTTTATCGGTATTAAAAAGGGCCTGCTGTATACGGTAATTGTATTGGCAACCGTTATGGCGAGTTTCCTGCCTTTTGCCAATGCACTGTTTATTCCGCATATGCTTGAGAGCGTTGGATATTATTATCAAAAGTTTGAATTCAATGCCAGCATTTACTATTTGCTGCGCTGGATGGGCTATGACCTCACAGGCTTTAATCTTATTTATATTACAGGGAAATTATTACCGTTGATTGCCTTTGTTCTCATTATGTGGCTTGCATTTTATAAAAAGATTAAAACGAAAGAAGTCTTTTTTGAAAGAATATTATTTACGCTGCTGACCTATTACCTGCTAAGTTTGATCGTTCATCCATGGTACATCACTTTACTGGTAGCGGTATCCGTATGTACAACTTACCGCTTTGCATTTGTATGGTCTGCATTGATCATGCTTACTTACAGCACCTACCTGCAAACCCCTTACCATGAAATATTGTGGGTGGTTTTTTTGGAGTACCTGGTGTTGGGTTTAGTAATTTATGCGGAGATTCGGAAGGGCAATGAGGTAAAGAATGTTTAGTGGACTGACAATTTTTTCTGTATACCATTACGATGAAATCTAACGCTTTACGAAGCATATGTTGGTTTTCGCAAGCGGTGACATGAACAATTACAGATAGAGATTTACAAGACAGTACTCTTTACTTAACCTTCCAAACTAAGCAACTCTTTACAACTTTCGACTGTTAAAATTTTTTTAACAGCTTGATGACCATTTTCAAACAATGTTAACCAAACTACTATCCCATATCCCATCGCAAGGAACATATGAAATATAAACAATGAAAAATCATGGAATTGAAAAGCAAGGAAGATACCGGCGGCGAAATATAGCATCATCCCGCTCTCAGCTACGGTAAGCTTATTGAAATCTTTTTTAAGGTATTGATTGGAGGACCATCTGTTATGTTGCCCTGTGATATTGAATTTCGGTGTTCGCACAAAAGGTGATTTTTTACCGCGGTATCCTTGTAAAACTGCCAGTGCATTGTGGAGCGATAGTCCCATCGAAAGTGCAAGAAATACCGGCATGGTTTTTAAAAATACGCCAATACTTTCCCACTTACTTTTATATTGGGTCATCGTGGCTACGAGGTACATTAATCCTAATAGCAGAAAGCTAATAAAACCATAATTTGCCAAATTTAAAAAGCTGCCATAGTAGGGGTAATAATGACTGATCACCAGCACCGGCACACTTAAAATCGCACAGCTAAATGCGGATAAAAAAACGCCGCTTGTCAACAAATGCATGGCAGCATGCCATTTCACGGAAAATGATTTGTGGGAAAAGATTACGCTGCGCAAATGTTTCCTGGCAGTTTCAGCGCCGCCTTTGTTCCACCGGTATTGCTGCGTTTTAACAGCGCTCATCACCGGTGGTAATTCCGAAGGAGCATTTACATCTTCCAGGTAAACAAATTTCCAGTCTTTTAATTGGGCCCGGTAGCTAAGGTCGAGATCTTCCGTAAGCGTATCGGCCTGCCAGTTACCCGCATCAATGATACATGCCTTGCGCCAAATTCCGGCGGTACCATTAAAATTGATAAAGCCGTTGCCAATATTCCGACCAACCTGCTCAATAGAAAAATGAGCATCCAGTGCAAATGCCTGCACCTTTGTAATGAACGAGGAGTTTTTATTAATCCATGCCCATTTGGTTTGTACCATCCCTACATTTGAATCGGCAAAATAGGGGACGGCCTTTAAGAGGAAATCTTTTGCCGGTAGAAAATCGGCATCGAAAATGGCGATCAATTCTCCACTTGACAGAGCGAGGCCTTCCTTTAAGGCACCGGCTTTATAGCCGCTCCTGTTGGTTCTGCGAATATGTTTGATGGTAAGATTACTCTTTAACTGCACTATCTTTTCTGCAACTAAACTGGTCGTCTCATCTGTGGAATCATCCAGTACCTGGATCTCAAGTTTATCTTTTGGATAATCGAGTTGAGCGATGCAATCGATCAATCTTCCGGCCACATATTTTTCATTATAAACAGGCAACTGAACGGTTACCATGGGAAGATCAAGGAATTGTTTAACCGGCTGTTGTGCAGCCACGTATTTTTTTTTGTAAAGCAGGTATCGTAGCATCAGGTTACACTGGGTAACACTGTAGCACACTATAAAAAATAATGCTGCTATATACAGTACAATAATAAGTACTACCAATATTTGTAAAATTGTACTCATCATTTATTACCCTGCCAGGGTGATCTTATCTTTTTCAATAAGAATGGCTTGAGGATTGAACCTATCTTTTTCATCACCATTTTCGAGCTTTAATACGCCTCTCGGGCAAACTGCTGCACAAATACCACAACCTACACAAGATGATCTTACAATATTTTCTCCCTTTTGCGCATAAGCCCTTACATCGATCCCCATTTCACAATAAGTAGAGCAATTGCCGCAGGAGATGCATTGCCCGCCATTGGTGGTGATCCGAAAACGGGAGAATAACTTTTGCTGCAATCCAAGGATCGCTGCCATGGGGCAACCAAAGCGGCACCAAACCCTGCTTCCCATCAACGGGTAAAAACCAACCCCGATTACGCCGCTAAAGGCTGCGCCAATCGCAAAACCATACCAGGAGCGTAGCTGGTTACTGTCTATGAAAAGGATATTTTTCTGCCCCGATAAAAAGTTAATCAATATACTTCCAACAACTATAATGCCCAATGCCGCCAGGGTATACTTAACATCCTTATCCAGCTGCTTTCTTTTGAAAATAAAAATGACCGCAATTACTACGGAAAGAAAAATTACTACGCCAATAGTAAACTCGTCTTTTGTAATCCAGGTTTTGTTGGCGGGATCACCCAGGAAAGTGTACAACACAGCAATCGTAGTGAGTACGATCAGTACCAATACCGTATGGATGCTCCAGCGTTCGAATTTCCATGCATTAAGCTTTTTACTGGAGAGATGGCGAAATGGATCACCGGCTGTTTCAGCCAATCCTCCACAGCCACACACCCAGCTGCAATACCAGCGCTTGCCATAAAAATAGGTAAGTACGGGTGAGATAATAAAGATCATGGCCAGGCCAAATAATAATATGAACATGCCGAGATTGCCGCCTTCAAGCATTGCTTTCAAATGCCAATCCTCGAAAAAATAATAATTCAGCGGCCACATATTTTTAACATCCTTTGAAAAATAAGGAATGGTTGGGTTCAGTTTAGTGAGTATCTCCGGAATCAAAAAAGCAAAGCCCAGTTGAAAGAACATCACAGAAATCGTTCTCACCTGCTGGTATTTATTATGCCGGTATTTCAATAAAAATTTGAAACCAAAGCCGACAATGGCCATCGTATACAAAACTCCATATACAAACCACTGGCTGGCAGCGTGACCGTTTAAGAAATAACTCAGCGGATCAAAAAATCCAACAAGACCTGTATTATTGTTCCCCTCCTTTCCCATTCCAAGATATTGGGGAAACCAGTAAAGGAAAACATACAACAGCGTTAGAACGATGCCGGTTGCCCATCCCCAAACACCTTTGGCGGAAATACTTTTGAAATAAACACCGTTGTTTTGAATGCCTGGAGGCAGCTTTTTGTAAGTGCTTAAAGAATAGATAAGGATGCCGGCAAGAATAAAAATAATTGCAACATACAGCCAGGCAGTTTTAAAAAGGAGCTGCACATTGAATAATGCCAGCGCAAAAATAAAAAGACCCGTTAACCCTATCGCAACAGAAAGTTTCTGCATTGCATTCATATTTTGGGGAGCCGGGTTGGCCAACGAAAGGCTATGAGTTTTAGTATCCATTTGCAGTCATTAATTTGGAGTGATTTTTTTGAAAAGCAGCACGGATATCATTTTCATAAGTAGTAAACAATTCGGGATCAAAGTTCGCCTTTTCAAAATTTTGGAGAACCGTATCTACGGTAAGCTGCTCTCTTAATACTTTATCAAAAAACTGGTGGCGCATCCGGATGCCGAAACAATTGATGCCTAAGAAAGTCCGCGTGTTCTTATTGTAAGCGATCCGGATCGCCTTTTTTCCACCCGGATGTTCCCAATAAAACTGTACTTCATTTTCCCGCGGCGTTGGCCACACCCAGCCATATGTTTGATATTCGATATCAAAGAATTTAGCAGAGTTGAACCACGGCCCCGGATCATAGGCGGTTCTGTTGCCGCAAAGGGTTTGGGCCAGTGTTTCACCCATTATTTTACCGGTGTACCAAACCGCTTCAACCTGTTTGCGGAGATCGATCGCTTCATGTTGCTCTGCACAGTCCCCAATGGCAAATACATCCCGGATATTGGTTTCAAGAAACGGGTTCACCTTTACTCCCTTTCCTAACTCGATGCCGGATCCTTGTAGAAACGCAATGTTAGGAGTAACACCCGCCGTAAGTGCTACCACCTGGCATTCGATTGTTTCACCTTTATCCGTAACCACGGCTCTTGCATTATTGTTGCTGTCGGCAAGTATTTCAACAAGTTTTGTATTTACTTTTAGGTTGATATGATGTTCTCTTATGTGGCGGTTGATCATCTCAGATTCGGCGCTGGGCAAAACACTTCCCCAGAATCCCGCTTCCCTAACTAAAAAAGTTACACCGATCTTTCTTGAATGCAGCATCTCTGCCATTTCGATACCGATTAATCCGCCACCAACGATCACCGCATGTTTACACCCTGGTGAACAGGCTTCCAGGTATTCAAGATCCTGTTTTGAATACATTCCCATTACTCCTTTCAACTGCTGCCCCGGCCATCCAAATGTATTGGGCTTTGAACCACTGGCAATTACCAGTTTATCATACGGAATGGGCTCGCCATTGTCTAATTGTACTTCTTTCACGCTGGTATCCACCTTTGTTACGAGTGCTTTTACCAGTCCGATATTGTTTTTTTGCCAGAAGAATTGTTCGTAGGGTTGTATATGTTCAAATTTCATATGGCCCATGTACACATACATCAGGGCGGTTCTTGAAAAAAAGTAATCCGATTCGGCGGATATTACGGTGATGGGCTGACTGCTCTTTTTCCTCACTTCTCTTGCAGTGGTAATTCCGGAAATGCCATTGCCGATAATGACGATATGTTCGTGCGATTTATTCATTCAGGTTCCAATTGTAGTCAAGATAACTTATCTCCGCTGTTTTATCAATTTTTACGGAGGTAAACCGGTTGATAAAATCAACTTTCGATTGACCGTTTACTTTGAAATCGCCACTGAACCAATCAAAAATTTTGGACAGTTTTGGATGGGTTGCATTTACCTGGTTCTTTGCATTGTCTGCCAGGAAATCTCTTGCCGCTTTATTTAGCTGATCATCCAGCACAGCAGCGTTGTAAGCAGTATTCAACAGCTTCGGGCAACTTATGGAAGCACAAACTATTGTAAAATGAACTCTGGGTTCGTTCATTTTTCTGAGAATGCCGTGCTCGATATTGTTGAGGCTCATCTTATCACCGCCTATCGAAAAGAATTTTTTATCCCAAACGGTATTCACAAAAATAACAGATACAGATGGGTTAAGATCTTTAATACTTTTAACCGGATAATTGTCGGTGATGAGTTTAACGGTAAAAGCATTGTAGGCATTGATCCAGAACGCGAGTTCGTCGTTCCTGCTCCAGTTTTTGCTCGGTTTTTGTTTGCTGAGGATGGCCAGGTATTCATCGAGTTTGCCTTTGTCTGCCAGCATGCCTTTATAGTTTACTATGCCTTTGCTGTTCACATTTTTCTGTAAAAGGGCCGACCACTTTTCATGTGTAACTACGGGTGTGTTGGTCTTCTGGCCATTTGTGCAGGCGCTTAGAAGGATTGAGCCGTACAATATAAATAATAACTTTTGCTTCATAACATTTGATAGCCTGCTAAATTTGATAGCTCAGCTGCACGAGCTATATACTTTAAAATTTGAACACCGGATTTTAAAACTTGCAAAAAATTGCGAAAACGAGGTTATAACGTGAGTGTTTAGACAATGAAAGAGCATGATACAAACTTCGTCGGGATAGATCATATCAGAAATGAGGCAGGCAGATCTTTTTCCTCATCAACATCATTTAATATCTCCAGTTTGGCGACAGAAATTTGGGCAACTGTTAAATCCTGTAACGTATCTTTTAAAACAGTGGAAGTGCTCCATTGCTTGTTTAAAAAGACGTCGGGGAAGTAAGACTTCATTCCGAGCAAATAATAGCCTCCGTCTGATGACGGGCCAATTACTACTTCGTTATCGGATAGCATTTCAAATGCTTTGTTAATGATCGATTTATCTAATTCGAGACAGTCGCTTCCAATAATGATCAGTTTGTCGTATCCCTTTTCAAAAAGCTGTGTAAATGCACCTGACATTCGCTGTCCCAGGTCGCCGTCGGGCTGGAGTTTTTTTTGATACAATTCATTTTGCCAGTTGTCATTTTCATCGATCGTATCTGAATAGTATAAAAATTTATCGCAGCTAAGATACTGTGTTACCTGGCGTGTATGCGTTAATAACCGGTTATAAACGGTGAGGGCTTTTTCGTTGCCGATGGTTTTGGCAAGCCTCGTTTTAACTTTGCCGCTGACTGGGTTTCGTATAAAAATGATGAGGCCCGATTTCATATGTTTTGGCTGCCGGTTGCCTGGCAGGAGAATTAAACAGAAGGATGTGCACGCTTTTCCTGCGGGAATTTGTTTTTTGCGGTAACCGCTTCAATAAAAGTTCCACAGCGGTATGTGGTATAAGAGGGCGATGCAAGGATGCTGCTATGAAATCATTTTGCCCGGACAAAAAATCTAAAAAGCCGTTTTTAAGATAAGGACTGAAAAGAATTATTCATGCATAACAAGTATCGGCACTTTGCTATGGTAAGTCATCGCTTTGGTGCGGCTGGCCCTGAATATTCTTTCTGCAAAATTTTCATTTCTGCGGATTAGAATGATCATGTCAATATCCTTATCATGGGCAAACAATGTGAGTGCTTCATTTACATCATACAAGCGCATAAAATAAAATTCGGGATCATAATCTTTAAACATCTCTGCAAGGTGCTGCTTTTCCTTTTCGTAGGCAGTTGTAAGCGATATGTAATGATTTTTATCAACATTTACGATATGAAGTTTTGGATTGAAAACGCTCAAAAAATCTTTAATAGGAGCTGAGGGAGTTGTCTTGACCGTATCTTTAAAATCGGAGGTGAGCATTACATTTTTTAACTCCCGGTAGGCCACTTTTTCGGGAACAATCAATAGCGGGCAAACCTTGTTTTCCACCATTTTTAAAGTATTGCTGCCAAAGAAAACCTGCGCAATTGCAGATTTACCGGTAATACCCATAATCACCAGGTCGGCCTTTCTGTGGCGGGCCACTCTTTCCAGTCCCTCTACAAAATCGTCTGATTTATAAAGCAGTACCTCAATAGAAACGACGAAATCAGCCATCAGCTCTGCTTTCAGCTTCAGCAGGCTTTCCATCGATTCCTCTTCTTCCGACATTTTCGTGTAGCCGTGATAAAGTAGCATATTTACGCCATGATGTCCCACAAGTAACTGGGCTGCGTACCTGGCGGTATGTAATGAGGTAGTTGAAAAATCGACGGGAACAATGACTGTATTCATAAGTAAAGTATTGTATAAAGATAATAGATTTTTAGCGTGCAAACAACCTGGTTTCCAGGCGGGTGTTGCCTGGTTTAAGATGGAAATTAATTAAATTTTTTTGAATGGATGAAGTTAGTTTAAGGCATATGCCCGGCTGCCGACTACAATTAATGGAAGCTGGTGCCGGCGCCACCCGATTATTATGCTCAGGCGCAAAAGACTTCCACCGTGTATACGCCGCTGTTGTTCTTTTGCACTTTATTACTATAAAATCCAAATGGTTGTGGAATTTCTTCCAGTAGCTGAAAAAACATGCATTCCTTGCCAAGTGCCTCAAAAACCAGTGTGAACCGGATGAATTCGTTGGGTATAAAATGATAGGTCCAGTCCGGTACAAGAGAGATGTTAAAATTTTTGATGAGCTTACAGCGCCTGCCATTATCCTGTATTAAAAAAGTACTGGGCCAGATACGTATACCCGTGGGCTGGTCGGTATAATAACGGCAGTGAACGATGGTGCATTCTTCTGTTTGCTGAGTGAGCAGTTCTTTTAAGTCTTCGTCAATTTCCACCTGCGGTTTGGCTATGCTGACATTACTCATTGAATGGAAGTTATGATAATCGATGAGCAAAAATAATACTAACCAATATAAAAAACATTTCGGATTGGGTATAACATTCGTAAACCTAAACTGATAATAGGTTACAGTTTATTTTTCTTTTTTTCTTGATAACGAAAAAGAAACAAAAAAAATCAAGGCAGCCACACCAGCAATCGTTTGTGAAGGTGTCACTTAGTCCTAAAAAATTATTCTTCCTCGTTTAATTGCGGAATGATCTTATCCGGCAATTGTTTATTGGCATTGGCGCCCATTTTTTTCAATTCCTCAATTTTTCCGGTGATATTTCCCCGGCCTGTGCTCAGTTGGCGGAAAGCATTTTCATAAGATTGCTGTGCATCCTGCAGCTTTTTGCCCACCAGTTCAAAATTTTCGATGAAGCTCACAAACTTATCGTACAGGGCGCCGGCTTTATCGGCAATTTCGATGGCATTCAAATTTTGTTGCTCTACCTTCCACAAGTCGGCAATGATCTTCAAAACCGCCAGCAGGTTGGTGGCGCTCACCAGCATGATTCGCTTGTCGTAAGCATATTTCCACAAATGCAGGTCGGTTTTCACAGCTTCAAGAAATGCCGGTTCAATGGGAATGAAAAGCAAAACATAATCCAATGCCCGGGCGTACTGCGGGTAATTCTTTTTTGCCAGCGAATCGATGTGGTTTCGGATAGACTGTACATGTTCTTTGAGGAACTGTTTTTGCGAAATCACATTCTCTTCCGATACATACTGGTCCCAGGCGATGAGCGAAACTTTGGAGTCAATGATAATCTTTCTCTGATCGGGATACACTACGGTTACATCTGGTTGAAGTCCTTTGCCATTTTCATCTTTGATGATATTGCCTGCATTGTCCCTTATAAATTCCTGTGTAAAAAATTCCCGCCCTTTTGTGAGGCCACTATACGAAAGAATGCTTTCCAATATCATCTCTCCCCAATTGCCCTGCTGTTTGTTATTGCCTTTTAATGCGGTGGTAAGATTATTGGCTTCCTGGCTCACCTGCTGGCTCATTTCGATGAGCCTTTGCACTTCTTTCCCTAATGTGAACCGCTCTTTGCTTTCTTTATCATAGGTATCATCCACTTTCTTTTTAAAATCTACCAATTCAGTTTTCAAGGGATCAAGGATGGCCTTCATTTTTTCTTCATTCACCTGGGTAAATTTCGCCGTTTTTTCATCAAGAATTCCCTGGGCGAGATTACGGAATTCAAAACGGAATTTTTCTCCGATAGCTTCCAATTCCTGCTTTTGACCTGCCAGTTTTTCATAAGCTGATTCCAGTTGTACTTGTAAAATGGCAAACTGCTGCTGAATCAGCTGGTGTTCCGTTTGCAGCTGACGAAATTGCTCAGACTCCTGTTGTAAAAACAGGTTGGCGCCTTCAGCAAGTACGGCACGACTGAGCAGTGCTTCCCGGTCTTTTTGCTGTATAGATTTCTCCTGCTGTAATTGTAGTACCGATTGCTGTTCGTATTGCAGCCGTTCATTTATTGAAAGCAATTGTTGCCGGCTAGTCGCCCTTATTGCAAAAGCGATTATAAGGCCGACAGCAAGGCCCGCTATAAATAGCAAAACATAGGTTTCCATATTATACAATGATTTGGTGCAAGTTAGGAGGTTGCTCCAATTTCTGTATATAAAACAGCCTCGCATTTGAAGGAACTCGTGCTGGCAATGCTCTTACGGAAATAAATAGCAACAATAATAAGTCAGCCTAAAATATTAATATAGTCCTTAATTTAGCGACGCGAAAATATACAGCTATGTACAAAGACATTGAACAAATTGAGCCGAAAGAAATTGTTAAAGGATATATCGCACGTTTTATTCATACCGAAAATATGACGATTGCTTTCTGGGAAGTAGAGCAGGGGGCTGTAATGCCGCTGCACCATCATGTTCATGAACAGACCAGCCAGGTGCTGGAGGGGAAATTTGAACTGGTGATTGATGGTGAAGCTAAACTGTATGAACCAGGGTCGATAGCCATTATACCCTCCAATATTCCCCATAGCGGAATGGCTATTACCCGTTGCAAACTGATGGATGTGTTTTCACCACCAAGAGAAGATTACAAGTAAAATATAAAAAAAAGATCATGGAGATATCACTTAAAGGACGCAAAGCGCTTGTAGGCGGCGGAAGCAGGGGATTGGGTAAGGCCATTGCTATTCAGTTGGCCAGTTCCGGCGCAGAAGTTACTATTATGGCAAGAAATGAAGAGAAGTTAAAAGCAGCCCTGTCGGAGCTCCCGGCCAATTTTGGTCAGCAGCACAATTATCTGGTAGTTGATTTTGCACTCATCGGTCAGTTTGAAAATACGCTTACACAATGGTTTCAAAACCGGCAGGTAGACATATTGATTAACAATACCAACGGCCCGTCAGCGGGTGGAGTATTGGTAAAAACGGCGGAAGATTACCAGCAATCGTTCGACCTTCTTTTTAAAACGGTTTGCCATACCACCATGCTGGCGTTGAAGGGAATGCAGGAAAAGAAATTCGGCCGCATCATCAACCTTTCGTCGATATCTGTAAAGGAACCCTTGCAAAACCTGGTACTTTCTAATACGGTCCGCAGCGCTGTGTTGGCTTGGGCAAAGACGCTGGCAAGAGAAACGGCGCCCATGGGTATTACCGTAAATAACATACTCACCGGTTATTTTGATACAGAAAGATTAGATGAAATCAACAGGGCTCAGTCGGAGAAGCTGGGTATTTCCCTCGATGCTTATAAGCATAAAATGACCATGGAAGTGCCTGCAGGCAGACTTGGCGATCCAAAGGAATTCGGATGGCTGGTTGCTTTTCTTGCGTCGGATCTTTCATCCTATATCACCGGAACAAATATCCCGATCGATGGTGGATTACTAAGATCGATATAGCGGATGGAGTAAATAGCTACCGGTAAACGAACAATTACTTATTAAAAAGTATTTTCACAGGGTGACTATATAGGGCACATCCCATGTATTTATACGTATTCTATATAGGAAAGTTGTGTTTTTTACTTCGTTACACAATTTAATAAAAGAATCAGCGTTAATAGCTTGGTTTTTCATAGGATATTGGATTTAAAACGGGCTGAATTTCTATTCGGGCCCTTTTTTTTGTCCTCTCATGAAAAACGGGTGATTGTTTTATTAAAGCATTACTATCGCCTGGTTAAAAATGATATCGCACAAAAGCTTCCATGGCTGCATATTGGGTTAGGCCCAACTGAGCATACAACCTTGCGGTGTTGGCATTTCTTTCTTCGGCACGCTGCCAGAATTCCCTGCTATCGCTTCCCTGGAAGGGAACACTGTCTTTTTGCGACTGGTGAATGAAAATTCCATTCCTTTTTTTTACCACCTGGTCCGGACTCATCGGAACAGCCATTTCAATATCGTTGATATCCCATTCCTGCCAGGCGCCCTTGTACATCCAAAGCCAGCAGTTATTGATCCACTCATTTAATCCATCCTTTGCATGGCCATCCTTTATTCTTTTGAGTGCCTCGATAACAATGTCAAAACAAATCTTGTGTGTGCCATGTGGATCGGCAAAGTCTCCGGCACAATAGATTTGCTGAGGTTGTACCTCGTTCAGCAATGCTACTGTTTGGGTAATATCCACCTCTCCCATTGGATTTTTTTCAATGGTGCCGGTTTCATAAAAAGGCAGATCCTGGAAATGGATTGCATCCTCCTGCAATCCCACATATTTACAGGTAGCTTTTGCTTCGCTTCTCCTTATCAAACCCTTTACGGTTCTTACAATATCCGTATCCTTTTCACTTGATTTTTTTATTTTCAAAAAGGCAGTAGCGTCATCGAATATTTGTTTACTCTTCGTTTTATCGATATCAAACATGTTTTCGAATGCCACTGTGAAGTCGATAAACCGGGTAACCACCTCATCCGTTACAGCTATATTGCCACTGGTCTGGTAAGCCACGTGTACATTGTGCCCCTGGTCGTGCAGGCGCATAAAAGTGCCACCCATACTAATAATATCATCATCTGGGTGGGGTGAAAAAATCAATGCTTTTTTTGGAAACGGCTCGCCACGCTCGGGATGGGATGTTCTTTGCTCCGTGGGCTTGCCGCCCGGCCACCCGGTAATACTATCTCTTAATAAATAAAACACCTGCAGGTTGATTTCGTATGCATCCCCTTTTTCAACAAGCAGGTCGCTGAGGCCATTATCGTTGTAATCATTATTGGTTAAACTTAGCACCGGTTTCTGGTATTTCAACGCGAGGTTTACAACAGCTTTTTTCACCATTGTATCGGTCCATTCGCACTCGCCCGTAAGCCAGGGCATTTTAAACCGCGTGAGATTACTTGCCGCCTGTTCGTCTATCACAAAAGTACAGTCATCATGATTTTGTAGAAGCGAAGCAGGAATCTCTTCCGTGGCATCCTGCTCCACTGCCATTTGAATAACCGGCGACTTTGATTGTCCCCAGGCCATTAAAATTATTTTTTCAGATTTTGATATGGTACTGATGCCCATCGTAATTGCCATCCTTGGAACTTCCCTCATATTGCCGAACTCGTAAGCGTTTGCCAGGCGGGTACTATTATCAAGTGCGGTAAGCCTCGTTTTGGAATAAATGCTGCTACCAGGTTCATTGAAGCCAATATGGCCGTTGACGCCAATACCCAATATCTGCAGGTCTAAACCGCCCGCAGCTTCAATTTGTTTTTCATATTCCAGGCAGTGTTCCTTTACTTTATCTTTCTCAATCATACCATCCGGCAAATGATAATTATTTGGATCAATATCGGTTTGTTCAAAGAGATTCTTCCGCATAAAGTAATGATAGCTTTGCAGGGCGTCCTTCTCCATGGGGTAATACTGATCGAGGTTGAAAGCAATCACATTTTTAAAACTCAACCCTTCCTGCTTATGCATCCGCACCAGTATTGCGTATAAAGTTTTAGGGGTAGAACCGGTAGCGAGCCCAATCACACATTTTTTTCCTGCGGCTTCTTTTTCTTTGATCAGTTTGAAGATGATGTTGGCCACGAATTCAGATCCTGCATTGGAATCAGCAAAAATTTTTACGGGGATTTTCTCTAACGAGTCGATCATGAGATGGTTTTTATTTGATTACTAAGCGTTTTATTACCTGTTAGTAATGAATTGAATACTGAATTTCAAAATTACCGGTAATGCTTTTGGGATGCAAAGGTAAACCAGCAGAATGAATGAACGCCTATAAATCCTTTTATACTTCATTGATTTTTGTTCGAAATATGTTTGTGATTGCAGGGGAACCTGTTTAAGGTGATGTTTTTAAATGGGTAAAATAAATTTTGGTTTGATGCCGGCCATCAAAAATGGAAGTAACATCCCTCATTGATATTTGCCGTTCTATTTAATATAATTGTTTATCATCCAGGTGCTATCTTCGTTTTGAGCAAACAAGGTAAAAGAAATGCCGGCAGTAAGCGGGGATTTAATGTTTTCGAAAACCGGACGCTCAATTAAATAAAACTAAATCTCGCAGAGAATGATTACCAACAAAGAATTGATCAGCCGTTTTTATGCAGCTTTTCAAAAGCTGGATTATAGAGGAATGAACAATTGCTATAGCGATGATATCGTTTTCTTTGACCCGGTATTTGGGTTGTTAAAGGGAGATGAAGTAAAGGCAATGTGGGAGATGCTTTGCAAGAACGCAAAGGACTTTTCGTTAACCTATGGAAATATTATAGAACTGGATGAAGAATACGTTACCTGCGATTGGGTGGCCACGTATACCTTTTCAAAAACCGGGCGGAAAGTTGTGAATAAAATCAAGGCCAATATGCGTTTTGTCAATGGTGAAATTGTTGAGCACAGCGATGGTTTTAGTCTGCACAAATGGAGCAAGCAGGCACTGGGATTAACGGGTGAATTGTTTGGATGGAATTCTTTTTTCCAACGTAAAATTAAAAACCAGGCAAAGAGAAATTTATTAAAATTCATACAGTCGAAAGCGTAGTTAATTAGTGACGTAAATTTCCTCATCATAGAAAAGGGCAGGCATTAAAATACCGGTAAGCCCGGCCGCGACAGAATATTACTTCTTTGACGCCCCAACTTACCGGTAAGATCTTAGCATGAACCAGTTTTAATCTACCACAGTAATCTTAATTGTATTCGTTGGCAGATGGAGTTTGGTAGGTGTGCTACCGGTGCTCACGATCACATCTGCGGTTTTGATAAAGCCCCTTTCTTTCAAAATATTTACCTGGTCGAAAATAATGGTATCAAGACTTTCCTCTTCAGCATAATAGATAGCCCTTACACCCCAGCTTAAACTTAACTGGTTGATGAGCGTCTTTTCCTTGCTAAAAATAAAGAGCGGCGCTTTTGGCCGGTAGCTGCTGAGCATAAACCCGGTATAGCCTGTTTGCGTCATACCGATCAATGCGTTGGCGTTAATATCCTGAGCGAGTTTGCAAGCTGTATAACATAGCGCATCACTTAATAATGATGGTGAATGTGCCTGTGGTGCAAGTATATCATCGCGGTCATAATCGTAGGCAGTACGTTCTACTTCCAAAATAATCTTGCTCATCATTTCCACTACCAGGGTAGGATAGTGGCCCATGGCAGTTTCCCCGCTAAGCATTACCGCATCAGCACCTTCCAACACCGCGTTGGCAACATCAGTTACTTCACTACGGTTGGGTTTGGTGCGCTCCATCATGCTCTCCATCATTTGCGTGGCAACAATTACAGGTTTTGCCCTGCGCATGCATTTGCGGATGATTTCTTTTTGAATCATCGGAACCTGCTCTACCGGAACCTCAACACCCAAATCGCCCCTGGCGACCATTATGCCGTCACTTTCTACAATGATATCCCGGATATTTTTCAGTGCTTCCGGCATTTCAATTTTAGAAATCACTTTTATCTTGCTGTTTTTTTCCCTGATGCGTTTTTTCAGGTCGATAATATCGTTTGCCTTTCTTACAAAAGACAAAGCAACCCAATCGAGGTCATTTTCAATAATGAAGGCGAGATCTTCGATATCTTTTTCTGTGAGTGATGGCATGGTGAGCGCAGAATCCGGAAGGTTTACCCCTTTCTTTGGAGTAAGAATGCCACCCAATGTTACCGACACCAACACCTCTTTATCATTTAAAATTGCTTCAGCCTTCAATTCCATTTTCCCATCGTCCAAAAAGATTCTTTCCCCCACTTTTACATCTTTTGCAAGATTGGGATAGGAGACATAAATTTTTTCACTGGTTCCGATTATCTTTTCTGTTGTAAATATAAATTCGTGGCCATCCTTCAGTTCTACATGCCCGTTCTCCAGGTCGCCCACCCGCAATTTTGGTCCTTGCAGATCGCCCAGTATGGCGATATTAAAAGGCTGGGTACTATTGATCGTCCTGATGTATTGAATAATTTCACTCTTTGCTTCATAGGATCCGTGAGAGAAATTTAAGCGAAAAACATTTACCCCGGCAATTACCAGCTCTAATAATTTTTCATAAGTGGAGCAGGCAGGCCCTACTGTTGCAACAATTTTAGTTCTTTTGATAGAATGCTGTATCCCAGCTTCCTTATCCATTTCCTTATGCAAATATTTGGTTAATTTACTCATATACTGTCTTGATGTGGTTTGGTTCGTTGATGTAGATTTTTATATGTTTAGCGAGTGTAAAGGTAAATTCACTTTTTTATAGGGATAAAGAAATATTGCCTGGCGGGATTCGATGCGGGAAAAACCTGGTGCTTTTTGCATGAAGCCAAACAACCGTTATTATTTAATGTTTGCATGGCGCTTTTATCAAAACGCTATTCTATTATCCAGCGATTACTGCTCTATTAAGAGGCCAGAATTTTTACAATTTTCATCCATTCTTCGCTGATCCTTTGCTTCTTTTTAACAGCTTCATTCAGCGGTGTATAATGCATACGGTTGTTTACCATTCCTACAAACACATTGAATCTTCCTTCTAATAAACATTCCACTGCCGAATAACCCATCCTGCTGGCGATCAGCCTGTCGAAGCAACTCGGTGAACCGCCTCTTTGGATATGGCCTAAGATACAGACTCTTACTTCCTGTATCGGCAATCGCTCCTTGATGATTTTAGCAACATAATCGGCGCCACCAAATTCATCTCCTTCCGCCACTACGATCAGGTTTACTAATTTATGCCGTCTTTCTTTTTCTGCCAATTGCTTGATGATTTCTTCGATGTCTGTTTTTCTTTCAGGGATCAAAATATTTTCGGCACCAGTCGAAATCCCGCTATGTAAAGCGATGTACCCGGCATCGCGGCCCATTACTTCTATAATAAACAAACGGTCGTGCGCATCCGCTGTATCCCTGATTTTATCGATAGCTTCTACTGCAGTATTTACCGCTGTATCAAACCCGATGGTAAAATCTGTACCGGCAATATCCTTATCTATTGTTCCCGGTAATCCTACACAGGGAATGTCATATTCATTGCTAAAGGTTTGTGCGCCCCTGAAGCTTCCATCTCCACCAATGATCACCAATCCGTTGATGCCATGGGTTTTCAGGTTTTCATAGGCTCTTTTTCTTCCTTCAGGAGTAAAGAAATCTTTGCAGCGGGAGGTTTTCAAAATAGTGCCGCCCCGTTGAATGATATTAGCAACGCTCCGGCTTTCCATTTTGAAGATATCGTTTTCAACCATGCCTGTATAACCACGCATAATTCCGAATACTTCCATTCCATGATAAATTCCTGTTCGAACCACCGCTCTAACAGCAGCATTCATACCTGGTGCATCTCCCCCCGACGTTAGTACTCCAATCTTTGTAACTCTTTTTTTCATACCTAAAGAAAACGGTTAATATTAAAATTTAATTTATCTGTCAATTTTGGAATTCAACAGGTTCTCATTGGCGTCAAAAATACACTTTTAATATTAATCGATTAATCAAGCTGTGTTTTATTAATCTTAATATGGTATTTAATGTAAATTACGCGATCATCTTAAAGTAAAGAAAGTTAAATATGTATCTAATAAAAAAAATAATCCTACTCATTGTGGTCGCTGCTTTTTCATTAACTAACCTGTTTGCACAGTTGAAATACCCGGTTACAAAAAAACTGAGCCAGGCAGACGACTATTTCGGAACAAAAATAGAAGATCCATACCGTTGGCTCGAAGATGACAAGAGCGCTGAAACCAAAGAATGGGTAACTGCAGAAAATGCTGTAACACAAAGCTACCTCGCCAATATTCCCTACAGGCAACCGTTTCAAAAAGCAATCGAAAAAGTATATAACTATCCCAAATATTCCGCGCCTTTCAGAAAGGGTTTGTATTATTATTTTTATAAAAACGATGGACTTCAGAATCAAAGTGTACTGTATCGTCAAAAAGGACTGAATGGTATCGTGGAAGAAGTGATTGATCCAAACAAGTTGAGTATAGACGGCACTACACGGCTGCAATTGTTTACTTTAGACAAGGCAGGTGATTATGCTGTGGTAGGACTTAGCAAAGGTGGCAGTGACTGGCAAACTTATTATGTACGGGACATGAAGACCGGGCAAAATTTACCCGATGAGTTGAAGTGGGTTAAAATTAGCGGCGCTGCCTGGAAGGGGAAAGGATTTTATTATAGTCGCTATCCATCACCGGCAGAAGGATCGAGTGACCTGAGTGCAAAGAATGAAAACCACCAGGTGTATTTTCATAAAATCGGCACTTCGCAAAGCGAAGACCGGTTGATTTATGAGAATAAAGAAAATCCACAGCGGTTTAACATAGCCTCAACCAGTGAAGACGAGCGGTATTTATTTTTAAATATCAGTGACCGGGGCAAAGGCCTGGATGGCAATGCTGTTTATTTCAAAGACCTGAAGCTCACTGGTGATACTGCTTTTACACCCATTGTAAAAGAGATTACCAATTATATTTACAGGGTGATCGACAATACCAATAGC
Organism: Ferruginibacter sp.; assembly: GCA_025963635.1. Taxonomy (GTDB): domain Bacteria; phylum Bacteroidota; class Bacteroidia; order Chitinophagales; family Chitinophagaceae; genus Ferruginibacter. Next base: position 15,859 of record JAOQAK010000055.1, on the reverse strand, counting down.
TCGTTCTTGCTGCAAACAAATGCAGGAGCTCCGAACAGTAAAGTGATTGCAGTGAACATCAATTATCCCGATCTTTCAAAAGCACTGACGGTAGTTCCTGAGAAAACTGAAACAATCAAAAGCGCATCAACTGCCGGAGGGAAACTGTTTATAGATTATTTAAAGGATGTTAGCACCCGTACTTATGTGTATGATCTGAAAGGGAAATTATTGCGGGAGGTGAAATACCCGGGCATCGGAACCGGCGGTAATCTTGGTGGCCACAAAGATGATCAGGTTGTTTTTTATGTGTTTACATCTTTTACTGTGCCGCCTACTATTTACAAATATGATATTGCCACGGGCGTGAGCACTATTTTCCGCAATCCTGAAGTAAGTTTCAATCCTGCAGATTATGAAACCAGGCAGGTTTTTTACGCTTCCAAAGATGGTACAAAGGTTCCGATGTTTATCATTAATAAAAAGGGCATGAAACTGGATGGGGATAATGTTACTTTATTGTATGCATACGGGGGCTTCAATATCAGCCTCGAGCCCAGCTTTAATGCAACCCTATTACCCTTCTTAAATGCCGGTGGTGTTTATGCACAGGCTAATTTACGGGGTGGGGGCGAATATGGCGAAAAATGGCACAAGGCTGGTATGTTATTGAATAAACAAAATGTATTTGATGATTTTATAGCGGCAGGAGAATATTTAATTTCACAAAAATATACCCGTAAAGAAAAGCTGGCCATCAGGGGAGGCAGCAATGGCGGACTGTTGGTAGGTGTTGTAATTAACCAACGACCTGATCTTTTTAAAGTGGCCATTCCGCAGGTAGGAGTAATGGATATGCTGCGCTTTCATAAATTCACCATCGGATGGAACTGGATTGCTGACTATGGCAGCAGCGAAAAGGATGTTACCAGTTTTAAAAACCTTTATGCATATTCACCTTTGCAGAATATCAAAGAAGGTTTGAATTACCCGTCAGTTCTGGTAACTACTGCCGATCACGACGACAGGGTAGTGCCGGCACATTCGTTTAAGTACATTGCCACACTGCAGGAAAAGTATAAAGGCGCCAACCCGGTACTCATCCGCATTGATACCAATAGTGGTCATGGTGCCAGCAATACAAAAAAGAACATCGAAACCCTTGCCGACATTTATTCTTTTATTTTTTACAATATGGGTGTAGTACCAAAAATATAATGAAAATACTAATTACAGGAGCCAATGGATTACTGGGCCAGCACCTGGTAAAGATGTTGACAGACACAACGGATCATGAGATTGTTGCGACCGGACGAGGTGGTTCCCGCGTTAGTTTCTCTACGCCCGAAAGATGCAATTATTTTCCGCTTGAAATTACAGATGGTATGGCGGTGGCTTCTTTTATTGAAGTTCACCGGCCTGAGATCATTGTTCATGCCGCCGCCATTACCCAGGTGGATGAATGTGAAGCTGATGAAGTTGCATGCTATAACACCAATGTTACTGCTACCAGGTTTTTAATCAGTGCTGCAGCAGGAGTTGGAGCCAGGTTTATTTATATTTCTACTGATTTTGTTTTTGACGGGTTAGCTGGCCCTTACATAGAAACAGATATTCCGGGGCCAATTAATTATTATGGTAGTACTAAACTAGCGGCTGAAAGAGCGGTAATGGATGCAGCTATTTCATGGTGCATTATAAGAACGGTGCTGGTGTATGGTAATATTTTAAACGGCAACCGTAGCAATATCATCAGTTGGGTACAAAAAAGTTTAAGCGAGGGTAAGAATATCCAGGTGGTGAGTGATCAGTGGCGCACACCCACTTATGTGGAGGATCTCGCAAAAGGGATTTTATTGGCTATTGAAAAAAATGCAACAGGCATTTTTCATATTTCGGGAGAAGAAATGCTGAGTCCGTATGATATGGCGATGGCCACGGCGGATTATCTTAGGCTTGATAAAACCCTGATAGAAAAAGTAGATGCGACGATATTCAGCCAACCTGCCAGGCGCCCCATGAAAACGGGTTTTACCATTGATAAAGCAAAGCGGGAGTTGGGTTTTCAACCATTGAGTTTTATGGAGGGGCTGATAAAGATGGTTCCGATGGGCGCCAATGGCTAAGGAACTATCAACCATCAACCAAAAAGCAATAGACAATAGATAATAGGCAAAAAGCCAATTCGCAACCTTTAACCATCAACTATCAACCTTCAACCATTCTACATCCTCTCCGGAACCATTATTCCCATCAGTTGCATACCGCTTTTAATGGTATTGGCCGTCATACCGACTATTTGTAAACGCAGCTGTTTTTTGGTTTCAGACTCTGCTTTAGCAATCGAATGCTGATCGTAAAAAGAGTTAAATGTTTTAGAGAGATCAAAAACATAATTCGTAATTACAGAAGGATTAAATTCGGCGCAGGCCTGCTCCAGCGCCGTTGGGAACTGCTCTAAATTGACAATCATTTCTTTCTCAAGCGGAAGTAAATTGCCGGTGGTTTCTGTCTCATTTGTGTTGGCCAGCAAAGCCTCAAAGTTCGCTGCTTCTTTCCGCAAAATGCTCCTGATTCTTGCATAGGTATATTGTACAAACGGTGCGGAAAAGCCGTGGATGTCGATGCTGTCCTCCGGATTAAAAACCATTGTTTTTTTAGGCTCTACTCTTAGCAGGTAAAATTTCATGGCGCCCAACCCGATGATGTCGTAAAGGTCTTTTAATTCTGCAGGACTAAAATCTTTTACCTTCCCAAGTTCTTCCGTAAGTTTTTGCGTGGTAGCCACCATTTCATCTATCAGTTCATCCGCATCCACTACGGTGCCCTCCCGGCTTTTCATCTTTCCGGTGGTAAGTTCTACCATTCCATAACTTAAGTGGAAGATATTGTCTGCATTTGGCATGCCCATTTTTTTACAGATCAGCTGCAATACTTTCATGTGATAGTTTTGCTCGTTCCCGATTACATAGATGCTCTGGTCAATTTTATATTGTTCATACTTTTGAACAGCCAAACCAATATCATTGGTGATGTAAACGGAAGTGCCATCTTTGCGTTGAACAATCTTTTCATCCAGTCCTTCTGCGGTGAGATCGATCCATATGCTGCCATCTTCTTTTTGGAAAAAAACTTTATTATCCAGCCCTTGCTGTACAATATCTTTTCCTAAGAGGTAAGTATCGCTTTCATAATAGATCTTATCAAAGTCGCTGCCGATACGTTTGTAAGTAGTATCGAAGCCGTCGTACACCCAACTGTTCATTTTCTTCCAGAGCTCAATTACTTCAGGTTTGCCCTCTTCCCAATCGAGCAACATCTGTTTCGCTTCGGCCATAATTTGGGTATTGTTTCTCGCTACTTCCCGGATTTCATCATGCAGTTTGGTGATCTTTTCTGCGTCTTTAATTTCATCAAGTTTGGTTAAAGCGATTAACAATTTATCAAGCTTTTCCAGCTCGGCGCCGCTGAAGTCGCAGAGATCGGCCATTTTAATTTTGTTAACCAGTATTTGGCTCTGGGCTTTCAGCTCATTTTCGAACCGAACATAATAATCGCCTACAAGGTGATCGCCTTTGATACCGGTGGATTGCGGCGTGGCGCCGTTGGCAAATTTCCGCCAGGCGATCATGCTTTTGCATATGTGAATTCCGCGGTCATTTACCATACAACTTTTGATCACCTCATAACCATTCACCTTTAGGATTTCAGCAACACTCCAGCCCAAAAAAATATTTCTTAGATGACCAAGATGCAAAGGCTTATTTGTATTGGGAGATGAATATTCCACCATCACTTTTTTGCCATTCATTTCTTTGCGGCCATAACAATTGTTATTGTAGTTTTTTGTCAGCAATGTGGTCCAGTACACATCGGAAATAGTAAGATTTAAAAATCCTTTGATGATATTGAATTTTGTAAATAAATCCGGGTAGCTGCTGGTTAATTTTTCACCTAATTGGTTGCCAATAGCATCCGGGGATAATTTGAGCGCTTTTACCAATGAAAACATCACCACCGTATAATCGCCTTCAAATTCTGGCTTGGTTTGATTGATCTGGAAATCTTTTTCAGAAAACGGTTGATTAAATAAATCTGATAAACTTTCTGTTACATTCTTTTGTATAATATTTACGATAGACATGCAGCAAAAATAATGAAATGAAGGAACATGCAATTGTTGAAGTAAACGCAATAGAACAGATACGCGGTGTTTAGGGCCCGGTTGCCCGGAGTGATGCGGTATAAGAGGGCGATGCAACAATGATGCTATGTAAACCGAGGCCCGGACCAATGATTTTACTTTCACTATGGAGTAGATATAACATTCGGATCGTATAATTCTTAATTCTTAATTATTCATTTCTTACCTTTGCGCCCATTTAAAAGTTATGATAAGTGTAAATAATGTAACCCTGGCTTATGGCAAAAGGGTTTTATTCGATGAAGTAAATATTAGTTTCACCAAGGGTAATTGTTATGGTGTAATCGGTGCCAATGGTGCCGGGAAGTCTACTTTTATAAAGATATTGAGCGGTGAAATTGAACCTAATAAAGGAACGGTGGACATTACTCCGGGTGAACGGATCGCTACCCTCAGACAGGACCAGTTTGGCTTTGACGAGGTGACCGTGTTGCAGGCGGTGATGATGGGCCATCAGAAAATGTGGGACATCATGGTTGAAAAAGATGCCCTGTACATGAAAGAAGATTTTACAGAAGCCGACGGAATGAAGGCCGGCGAACTGGAGCACCAGTTTGGCGAAATGGGCGGCTATACTGCCGAAAGTGATGCTGCACAGTTTTTGAACGAGCTGGGCGTAAAGGAAGAATTGCACCAGGTGCTAATGAAAGATGTGGCTGCCAACCTGAAGGTAAGGGTGTTGCTGGCGCAGGCTTTATTTGGCAACCCCGATATTTTATTACTGGATGAGCCTACCAATAACCTGGATGTGGAAACCATTAGCTGGCTGGAAAACTTTTTGGCCGACTACGAGAATATCGTTTTGGTGGTCAGCCATGACCGTCACTTTTTAGACGCCGTATGTACACATGTGGCGGATGTTGATAAGAAAAAAATTAAAATTTATACAGGAAACTATACTTTTTGGTACGAGAGTTCTCAACTGGCAGCAAGGCAGGCTTCTGACAAGAATAAAAAAACCGAAGAAAAGAAGAAGGACCTGCTGGAGTTTATCGCACGGTTTAGCGCTAACGCCTCCAAGTCAAAACAGGCTACTTCCCGCAAAAAAGCTTTGGATAAACTTGTATTTGAAGACATTACACCGAGTAACCGAAAATACCCCGGCATTATTTTTAAACCAGAGCGTGAAGTGGGCAATCAAATCCTCAATGTGGAGAAATTGTCTAAGTCGCTCGATGGAGTTCCTTTGTTCAGCAATATTACTTTTGATATTGTAAAAGGGCAAAAGATTGCTTTCCTGAGCAAAAACCCGTTGGCTTTGACTACATTTTTTGAGATCATTACCGGCAAAATTGCTCCTGATCATGGAAAATACGAATGGGGAACTACCATCACCCCGGCTTATTTGCCTAATGATAATACTGAGTTTTTTACCGGCTCACTTAACTTGATGGATTGGCTGCGCCAGTTTGTGCCGCCCTATGTAAAAGATGTTGATGAAGATTTTTTACGCGGATTTTTAGGCAAGATGCTGTTTAGCGGCGATGAAATTTTGAAGAAGACCAATGTATTGAGCGGTGGTGAAAAAGTGCGCTGTATGATCAGTAAGATGATGTTGCAAAATCCCAATGTGGTTATACTGGATGAGCCTACAAACCATCTCGACCTTGAGAGTATCACTGCATTCAATGATGGGATGATCAATTTTCCTGGCATTGTTTTAATGACCACCCACGATCACCAGTTTATGAATACTGTAGCCAACCGGATTATTGAAATTACTCCTAAAGGAATGATCGACCGGTTGATGACTTATGATGAATACCTGCAGGATGCAAGGATCAAGGCTTTGCATACGGAGTTGTATTAGTTGAAGGTTGATGGTTGAAGGTTGATAGGTGGTTGCTTATTGCTTTTCTGCTCATTGCCTGTTGGCTTTTTAAAATATGAAGACTAATTTATAAAGATGGCCTGCATGGGCCATTTTTCTTATGCGAATAAAACGTAATAAACTTATTCTCAGTCTTTTGGCACGATTTTTTTACCCTTGTATTTGAATCAAACAAATGATATATGATGAAAAAGCAATTTTTTTTGGTAATGATTATTTCGGTATTGGCGATTAGTTCTGCGATGGCACAAAAAAGCAGGTCGTTTCATTCTTCTGACTATGTAACGGCTGTTGGTGTAAAAGTTTACCCAGGATCTGGCGGTGCGGCAGTTACCCTCAAACATTTTTTGAATAAAGGAATTGCATTGGAAGCATTAGGCTATGCATGGGAAAGAGGTGCCAGGGCAACAGGCCTGCTTGAATTTCATTGGGATATTACCGGTGCACCGGGATTGAAATGGTATGTAGGACCAGGCGTTCATGTTGGATTTTATAACGACAAGTATTATAACGATATTCGCGACAACAGAGGAAGTTATGCTTCAGCCGGGTTGGACGGAGTGATTGGACTGGATTATAAGTTCAATAAGATTCCGCTTAATATTTCTGCTGACTGGCAACCATCTTTCGACTTTGGTAATGAAAGATACCATGGATTTGGTGGCGATTTCGGTGGAATTGCTGCGAGATACACTTTCTAAACTGAACAAAAATACTGTTAAAACCTATCCTGCCTTGTGCAGGATTTTTTTTGGAAAAGATTCGAAACTGAAAATAAATTATCTTCGCGGCTATTTTTTGATATCATGAGAAATAGCATAACAAAGCTGATAGAGTTTTTTTATCCTCCTTTTAAACGCCTGATGCCGCTTGGAACCTTTCGGTATGCCGCTTGTGGCGGAGCCAATGTGGCGCTTGATATCTGCCTGTTTTTTATAGCTTATAACTTCATATTCCAAAAACGAATCGTTGATTTTGGGTTGATTGCTTTTCAACCGCATATCGCTGCATTCCTGTTTTCTTTTTTGATTACTTTTCCCGTTGGATTTCTCCTGTCAAAATATGTAGTTTGGACTGGTTCCACCATACGAGGCCATGTGCAATTGTTTCGTTATTTCCTGATCGTGATGATGAATCTTTTATTTAATTACTTTTTTATCAAGTTGTTTGTTGAGCACTTTCATATATTTCCTACCATTGCTAAAATAATGACCACAGGCATCATTATCGTTTTTAGTTACCTGTCTCAAAAGCATTATACGTTTAAAGTGAAGGCGGCGTGATGTTGGATGGATTTTTTTGATACCGGATACTGGATACCGGATTCTTGATTTCGATGCCAGGTGAATGCTTCAGTCCAGCATCCAGATTTCAGTATCCAATTTCCACCTTTCAGTATCCAGCATCCAGTATCCAACATCAAGCCTAGTATCCAACCTCCAGTATCCAGTATCCAGCATCCAGCTTCCAGTATCCAACATCCAGTATCCGGCAATCCCCCAACTGCCATTTTTTCACCCTAAATCCTTATGGCACAATCATTGACTATTTACCACAAACAACAAAAAATTTAATCATGGGAAAGATAATCGGGATTGATCTTGGTACTACCAATAGCTGCGTTTCTGTTATGGAAGGCAACGAGCCTGTAGTAATAGCAAACGATGAAGGTCGTCGTACGACACCTTCCATTGTGGCTTTTCTAAAAAATGGTGAACGTAAAGTGGGTGATCCCGCCAAACGCCAGGCCATTACCAATCCGCATAACACCATTATGAGTGTAAAGCGCTTTATGGGCCATAAGTGGAATGAAGTGACGGAAGATGTTAACCATAGTAGCTACAAAGTAGTAAAAGGTGACAATGATACAGTTCGTATTGACATAGATGGCAGATTATATACACCACAGGAAATCAGTGCAATGATTCTTCAGAAAATGAAGAAAACTGCAGAAGATTACCTGGGTACAGAAGTAACTGAAGCGGTAATTACCGTGCCGGCTTATTTTAACGACTCTCAGCGCCAGGCTACTAAAGAAGCCGGCGAAATTGCAGGACTGAATGTTCGCCGTATTATTAACGAGCCAACCGCTGCAGCCCTTGCATACGGCCTGGATAAAAAACACCAGGATCAGAAAATTGCTGTGTTCGATTTGGGTGGGGGTACTTTTGATATTTCTATTCTTGAATTGGGCGAAGGCGTTTTTGAAGTAAAAAGCACCAATGGTGATACCCATTTAGGTGGTGATGATTTTGATAAAGTGCTGATGGATTGGCTGGCAGACGAATTTAAAAAGGATGAAGCAATCGATTTGCGCAAAGATCCGATGGCATGGCAACGTTTGAAAGAAGCTGCTGAAAAGGCTAAGGTAGAATTGTCTTCTTCTTCTGAAACAGAAATCAACCTTCCTTATGTAACCGCCGTAGATGGTGTTCCAAAGCATTTGGTGAAGAAATTGAGCCGTGCGCAATTTGAAAAATTATCTGATAACTTATTTGCAAGATGTTTGAAACCTTGTGAGTTGGCCTTGAAAGATGCAAATCTTACGATCAACGATATCAACGAAGTTATTTTGGTAGGGGGTAGTACCCGTATTCCAAAAGTGCAGGAAATTGTAGAGAAATTCTTTGGCAGAAAAGCCAACCGCAGTGTTAACCCTGATGAAGTGGTAGCTATTGGGGCGTCCATCCAGGGTGGCGTATTATCCGGAGATGTAAAGGATGTGTTGTTACTCGATGTAACGCCATTAAGTCTGGGTATTGAAACAATGGGTGGCGTTATGACAAGGTTGATCGAAAGCAACACCACCATCCCAACTAAAAAATCAGAAGTATTCAGTACCGCCAGCGATAACCAGCCCGGTGTTGAAATTCATGTTTTACAGGGAGAAAGGCCGTTAGCCAATCAAAATAAGAGCCTGGGTAAATTTAATCTTACCGATATTCCACCTGCACCTCGTGGCGTGCCACAGGTAGAAGTTACTTTTGATATTGATGCCAATGGTATCCTGCACGTAACTGCAAAGGATAAGGGCACCGGCAAAAGTCATAATATTCGTATTGAAGCAGGTAGCGGCTTAAGCAAGGAAGAGATCGAAAAAATGAAGAATGAAGCCAAGGCCAACGAAGCAACCGACAAGTTGGAAAAGGAAAAGATTGAAAAAATCAACCAGGCCGATAGCTTAATATTCCAGACAGAAAAGCAATTGAAGGAATACGGCGACAAGATCAGTGCAGATAAAAAGGCACCGATTGAAGCAGCATTGAACAAACTGAAGGAAGCGCACAAATTACAGGATGTTGCGGCCATTGATCCGGCGGTAGCAGAAATGAACGCAGCGTGGACAGCAGCCAGTGAGGAAATGTATAAAGCAACCCAGGGCGGTGGAGAACCGGGAGGCCAGCAACAACCAAATGATGGCGCTAACGGTGCACAACAAAACCAGGGTGATCATGCTGAAAATGTTACCGATGCTGAGTTTGAAGAAGTGAAATAGTATATAGGAAATAAATAAAAAGCCGCAGCAGTAAATGTTGCGGCTTTTTTATGCTTGTCTTGTTTCAATAAATTACATGCGTTGATTAACTCATTCGGGTTTGAGTGCCATCGGCTTAATTTCTATGGTATTGGTATACTTCTTATTGTTGCTACCCGATATTCCTTCTGTACTCCACATCTTCATAAAAATATTCATCGAAGGTTTTTTCGCAACGAGCGCCATCCTTTAGTATCTTGTACGCCAACCAACATACAACCACTGGAGACATAACAAACATACTCAGTACAACGCTATCCGGAAAGCCCAGGTGAGGAGCGAGCCGGTAAAAAAATGCGTACGCGGTAACTAAGATGACCGGCCATTTTATCTTCTTCATATAAGCTGTTTTTAGTACTAATATAATCTATGTTTTTAATATCAAATAATGGACTAATTTTGTCCGGCAGTAAATTTATTACCAATCGGGTTGAATGTTTTGCTAATTAGATAGCGTTCCTGTCGCTGTTAACCCTTTCCTAAATCTTCCCGCTTCTTTATTGCAAAATCTTCCTTTCTGATTATCTTGCTCCAAACAAATAGACCAGCATGAAGCAACTTTCCTTAGGATTGAATTTGGTATTGGTAGTAGCCGTTGGAATTCTATACTACCTGCATTTCGCGGGAGTCAGCCGGGCACCTTCAAAAGAGACGGCCGCAAATCATAGCACCTGTGACACCCCCTCGCATAAAAAAATTGTGGTGGCATATGTAGAGCTCGATTCATTAAATAACAATGTAGATTTTATAAGGCAACGGAAAAAAGAACTTGAGGCGGAACAAAGAGTGATATCCAACGAATATGAAAATTCTTACCGCGAACTGACGTCCCTGCGGGATGATTTTCTAAAAAAAGGCAAATCCATTACCCAACAGGAGGCGGAAGCGTTCCAGGAGAAACTAGGCTTGCGGCAGCAGGAAATAGAACAGTTAAAGCAACAAAAAAGTCAAAGGCTGGCGGAAAAAGGTGCAAGGATCATGGAGGATATGCAGGGGAAATTAAAAAATTTTATGAATGATTACAATAAGGAAAAAAAGTATACACTGATCTTTACAACGGGCACCGGCCTCGATTATTTTCTTTATAAAGATTCCACGCTGAATATAACTTCTGAAATTGTTAAAGGCCTGAATAATAAAATGAAATAGCATCGTTCATAGGTATCGGTATCCAGCATCTAGCATCCAGTATCCAGAATCCAGCATCCAGTATCCAGTATCCAGCATCCAGTATCCACTACCCACCATCCATTACACCGTAATTCAATCAATTTATATATCTTCAATCCCGTTTCAATGGCGGGATTTTTTGTGCCCGGGATTACCTTAACTACATATACTGACTAAAATACCACTAATGACTGAACAGAACTTGTCTTTTAAACCCTCATTAAGCTTGCTGGACGCCACGATGATTGTCGCGGGCTCAATGATCGGGTCGGGAATTTTTATTGTAAGCGCAGATATGCTAAAGGATGTCGGAAGTGCTGGCTGGTTACTCGTTGCCTGGCTCATCACCGGCTTTATGACGCTCACGGCCGCATTGAGCTACGGCGAGCTGAGTGGGATGTATCCGAAAGCAGGAGGACAATATGTTTACCTAAAAGAAGCTTATAATCCTTTGATCGGATTTTTGTACGGATGGAGTTTCTTTGCGGTCATTCAAACCGGCACGATTGCAGCGGTTGCAGTCGGATTTGCAAAATTTGCAGGTTATTTTTTCCCGGCGTTGGCGTGGGAAGATGTAAATACTTTTGGCTTCCTGGGGTTGAGAGTGCACTATGCCCAACTGGTAGCGATTGGCCTGATCATCTTCCTAACTTTCATCAACACAAAAGGAATACAGGCCGGCAAAATCATCCAAACCATTTTCACTTCTACAAAGCTCTTGTCGCTCTTTGGTTTGATCATAGCAGGGTTCATAGCTTTTAAGTGGGATGTGTGGACGGCCAACTGGCAAAATCCCTGGAATATGGGGCATCTTACTAAGACCGCGGGCGCCGTTAATTTTGAACCACTTTTAACCGGGGCAGCGCTGGGTGCAATGGCAAGCGCCATGGTAGGAAGCATATTTAGTAGCGATGCCTGGAACAATGTAACTTTTATAGCAGGCGAAATAAAAAACCCAAAACGAAATATCGGGCTGAGTTTATTTTTTGGTACGCTGATCGTAACAGTTATTTACATCCTTACGAACGTGGTATACCTCGCCACTGTTCCGTTGCACGAACTTGCATTTGCAAAGGATAACCGGGTGGCTTTAAGCGCCTCAGAGGCAATCTTCGGGAGCAGTGGCACCATCATCATTGCCGTAATGATCATGGTATCTACTTTTGGTTGCAACAACGGATTGATACTCGCTGGTGCAAGAGTTTATTATACCATGGCTAACGATAAATTATTTTTTAAACCCGCGGGGAAATTAAATAAAAACATTGTGCCGGAATGGGCATTGTGGATCCAATGTGCAATGGCCAGCGCCTTATGCCTCAGCGGACGCTACGGTGATTTGCTGGATATGGTTTCCTTTATCGTTGTGATTTTCTATGTACTTACTATCGCGGGCGTTTTTATTTTAAGAAGAAAATATCCCGATGCAGACAGGCCCTACAAAGCCTTTGGCTACCCGGTTTTACCGGTGATTTATATCTTAATGGGCATCAGTTTTTGCACCTTACTGATATTGTATAAACCACAGTTTACATGGCCCGGCCTGATCATTACACTTATTGGGATTCCTTTGTATTATCTTGCAGTCGGTAAGAAAAAGACAACAGGATAATATTTTTAATAAGTATGATAAGCAAAGTTTGTAACGAAATTTTTGATCAATGCATCAGGGATTATCACCTGGCGGATGATGTTGATGCTGTGATGACGAACCCGCATCCCGCGGGGGATATAGCGCATTTGCTGTATGCCAAAAACTGGGTGGATACGGTTCAGTGGCATCTTGAGGATATTGTACGCAATCCGCAGATTGAACCTTCAGAAGGACTCGCCTTGAAAAGGAGGATTGATATTTCCAACCAGGTAAGAACAGATATGGTGGAATATATTGACAGTTATTTTTTGCAGCAGTATGCTGGTGTTCAACCCAAAGCTACGGCAAAGGTAAATACAGAAAGTCCTGCCTGGGCAATCGATCGCTTATCTATTCTTGCACTCAAAATCTATCACATGGATGCGGAAGTGAACCGGGTAGATGCAAGTGCCGATCATATCATCGCCTGTATTGATAAGCTGGCGATATTGATTGAACAAAGGACTGACCTGTCAAAAGCCATTGATGAATTACTGGAGGATATTGCCAGCGGCGATAAATACATGAAAGTGTACAAGCAAATGAAAATGTACAATGATCCCGGTCTCAACCCCGTTTTATATCAACAGCAAGCCAAATAATTGCCAACTCCAAAGCATATATTGGTGATTCGTTTTTCGTCCATGGGAGATGTGGCGATGATTGTGCCGGTGATAAAAAATGTGTTGCAGCAGCATCCCTTGCTGCAGGTAACGGTGCTGTCAAACGCTTTCTTCCAACCCTTGTTTGAAGGTATGGAAAGATGTAGCTTCTACCCGGCTTTTTTAAAAGCTCAACACAAGGGACCTGCCGGTATATTTCAGTTATTTAAAGAATTGAACAGGAACAAGCATTTTGATGCGGTGGCGGATCTTCACAGCGTATTGCGGTCTCACTTACTTACCAGCTTATTTACATTAGCCGGAACAAAAATTGCCAAACTTGATAAAGGCCGTTCTGAAAAGAAAGCACTTACAAGGAAAACGGGTAAGATTTGCAGGCAGCTTACTCCCATGCATGAGCGGTATGCAGAGGTCTTTAGAAAAATAGGCCTTGCCCTTCAATTAGATCGGAGCTCAGTCATTTATGATAAAAAGCCCATTCCCCTTGCGCTACAGGCAGTCTTTTCCCAGGGTAAAAAAGTCATCGGCGTAGCGCCCTTTGCTCAATACAAGGAAAAGATGTATCCCATGGCAAAAATGAAAACCGTAGTTGAGCAGCTGGCCGGGTCAAATAATAGCGTATTGCTTTTTGGCGGTGGCGCAAATGAATCGGCAGTTTTGCAGCAGTGGGAACAGGATATTTTTTCGGTATTCAATATTGCAGGAAGATATTCTTTTGAGGATGAGCTAGCCATTATCAGCAACCTGGATACAATGGTCAGTATGGACTCCGCCAATATGCACCTTGCCTCTTTGTTTGGTGTAAGGGTGATAAGTACCTGGGGTGCCACGCATCCTTTTGCAGGCTTTTATGGATGGGCGCAGGATCCGGATAATATTGTTGAGATTGATCTATACTGCCGTCCCTGTTCTGTTTTTGGTAATAAGCCTTGCTACCGCGGCGATCATGCCTGTATGAATTGGATTAGTGAAGAGATGATTATAGAAAAGATTGTTCGTACTTCTTCGTAAAGAAATTTGTGGGTATTTTAATCAAAAAACTAGTGGCCTAGTGATAGCTAGTTCGAAGTCGGTTTAAAGAACGCTGATATCAGAAACATTTTTTTAACGTTTATCAAATGGAAAAGGGAATAAAACTTAGGATTATTTTAGAATGCCCCACCGCGGGCGTAGACTTCGGTTTGCAAAAAGGCAAGGGGAATAATTATGAAACGATTCAAAAACAAAGATCGGCAGGAGAACGTTTGTCATTTGAATTGGTTCTGAAAGTGAAAATGGCGGATAATGAATTGCCGGTCTTTTTAGGTCTCTTTGCGCAGGGCACATCTCAGGATCGGTTTATTTATATTGATATTGGCACTTATGCCGGCCAAAAGGATTCTCCCTGCGGGCGCCGCTTGAAAATCCCATTAATTGGTATTACATCGGAAATGATCCATCAAATGCTTTCGGATACAAAATTGATGCTTGTAACTACAGTTCCCGGCACAGGCAAAGATGGCGGCCCAAATTGTGCAACCGTAAAGCCCTTTGCAGGATGGAAATTGCTGTAGTTGGAATAAAACCTCACAGGTTTTTGAAACCTGTGAGGTTTGTGCGTTCAGGACATTTGTAAAAGGATCATTTAGTTTTTTTAATTTTAATCAACAACAATGCAGAAAATTTCAATAGCGATACATGGCGGGGCAGGTACCATTCTCAAAGAAGAAATAACACCAGCGGTGGAACAAGCTTACCTGCAAGGTCTAAGAGAGGCGATTGCACAGGGATACGCGGTATTGGAAAATGGTGGGTCCGCAGTTGAAGCCGTAAAAACCGCCGTCGCTGTTTTGGAAGACAATATTTTGTTCAATGCAGGGCGTGGCTCGGTTTTCACAAAAGAAGGTATGCACGAAATGGATGCTGCAATTATGGAAGGCAAAAATCTTGGTGCCGGCGCTGTAGCCGGTGTTAGGAATATTAGAAACCCTATCAACCTGGCATTTGCGGTGATGCAGCACAGCGAACATGTTTTATTAAGCGGAAAAGGCGCCAATGATTTCGCAGTGAAAGAGGGGTTTGCGATAGAACAAGATGAATATTTCTTTTCACAGTTTCGTTACGATCAATGGCAACAAATGAAAGACGGAGATAGATATTCGCTTGATCACAATTCGTCACCTGCAAATATCGCAAGTGAAAAGAAATTTGGAACAGTAGGGGCTGTTGCCTGTGATGTGAACGGGGATATGGCGGCAGCTACCAGTACAGGCGGAATGACGAACAAAAATTATGGGCGCATTGGTGACAGTCCTTTGATTGGTATTGGTACTTACGCCAATAATAAAACCTGTGCCATCAGTTGTACCGGCCATGGGGAACCCTTTATAAAAGCAGTTGCAGCATATGATGTAAGTTGCCTGGTAGAATACAAGGGCATGAGCTTACAGGAAGCCATGAACGAAGTAGTGAATAATAAACTTCCGAAACTGCAAGGAGAGGGCGGCATGATAGGAGTAGATGCAGCCGGCAATATTTCCCTGCTGTTTAACAGTGCAGGAATGTACCGTGGAGCCAAGAGCAGTGAGGGGACTGACTTTGTAAGTATTTACAGGTAGGTTTTCTACAAAACTCACTCCCTAACCTGTCCATCACCTCTTACAATCCACTTATAACTACACAGCTCATTCAATGCCATCGGGCCACGGGCGTGGAGCTTTTGAGTACTGATGCCTATTTCGGCGCCGAGGCCAAATTGTGCTCCATCGGTAAACGCAGTGGAAACATTTGCATACACTACAGCAGCATCTACCTCGTTGATAAACTGTTCGACTGATTCTTTATTTTCAGATATGATCGTTTCACTATGCTTGCTGCTGTGCTCTGCAATATGACGGATCGCTTC